>NZ_JBYVYL010000010.1:0-211795 GCF_058148425.1 Providencia sp. 6390 | reverse complement strand
GATTGTACCAACGTTAACGTGCGGTTTTGAACGTTCAAATTTTTCTTTAGACACGACTCTATTCCTTATGGAGTTCCCTCTTCACTATAAAGAGGGAACTTAATTAAAGTAGTTAAATCGATTAAAACCGATTATTTAGCGTTACGAGCTTCGATAACAGCTTGTGCAACGTTGGTTGGTGCTGCTTCGTACTTCAAGAACTCCATAGAGTATGAAGCACGGCCTTGCGTTTGTGAACGCAGGTCAGTAGCGTAACCAAACATTTCTGACAATGGTACTTGTGCACGAACGATTTTGCCAATGCCACCGACCATGTCATCCATACCTTCAATCATACCACGACGACGGTTCAGGTCACCAATAACGTCGCCCATGTAGTCTTCAGGTGTTTCCACTTCAACTTTCATGATTGGCTCAAGCAGAACAGGTTTTGCTTTTTTGAAGCCATCTTTAAACGCAAGCGAAGCCGCCAGTTTAAACGCCAGTTCAGAGGAGTCAACATCATGGTAAGAACCGAAATGTAGACGAACACCCATGTTAAGAACAGGATAGCCAGCCAGAGGGCCTGATTTCAGCTGCTCTTGAAGACCTTTGTCAACCGCAGGGATGTATTCAGTTGGAATTACACCACCCTTGATTTCGTTGACAAATTCGTAGTCCATTGCCTTGCCGTCTTTGTCTGTTTTGTCCAGTGGGAACATGTCGATAACAACATGACCATACTGACCACGACCACCAGACTGCTTCGCGTGCTTACCTTCGATATCGGTAACTTTCATCGTGATAGCTTCACGGTAAGCAACTTGTGGCTTACCTACGTTCGCTTCAACTTTGAACTCACGACGCATACGGTCAACCAGAACGTCCAAGTGCAATTCACCCATACCAGCGATGATGGTTTGACCCGTTTCTTCATCACTTGATACGCGGAATGATGGATCTTCTTGAGCCAGACGGCCCAGAGCAATACCCATTTTTTCTTGGTCAGCTTTAGTTTTTGGTTCAATTGCAACAGAGATTACTGGCTCTGGGAATTCCATACGTTCTAAGATGATTGGTGCATCAACCGCACACAAAGTATCACCTGTAGTCACGTCTTTCAGACCGATAGCTGCCGCGATGTCACCAGCGCGAACTTCTTTGATCTCTTCACGCTTGTTAGCGTGCATCTGAACGATACGACCGAAACGTTCTTTTTTAGATTTAACTGGGTTCAGAACAGTGTCACCTGAGTTAACAAAACCAGAGTAGACACGGAAGAACGTCAGGTTACCAACGAACGGGTCAGTTGCAATTTTAAATGCTAAAGATGAGAATGGCTCATCATCACTTGCGTGACGTTCAGCTGGAGTATCTTTACCATCATCCAGAATACCGTTAATTGCAGGTACATCTGTAGGTGCTGGTAAGAACTCGATAACTGCATCCAGCATCGCCTGAACACCTTTGTTCTTAAATGCAGAACCACAGGTAACCAGGATAATTTCGCTTGCAAGAACGCGTTGACGAAGAGCAGCTTTGATTTCATCTTCAGACAGCTCATCACCGCCCAAATATTTTTCCATCAGTTCTTCTGATGCTTCTGCCGCTGACTCAACTAGGAAGTTGTGCCATTCTTCAGCCGAATCTTGCAGATCTGCAGGGATATCTTCGTATTCGAAGGTAACGCCCTGATCTTCATCGCTCCACTTGATCGCTTTCATTTTGATCAAGTCAACAACACCAGTAAAGCCTTCTTCGGCACCAACAGGTAATTGTAGTGGAACTGGATTTGCACCTAAACGCGTTTTTAATTGCTCAACAACGCGCAGGAAGTTTGCACCCATACGGTCCATTTTGTTAACGAACGCGATGCGTGGAACTTTATATTTGTTAGCCTGACGCCATACAGTTTCAGACTGTGGCTGAACACCACCAACCGCACAGTAAACCATTACTGCACCATCAAGAACACGCATTGAACGTTCTACTTCGATTGTGAAGTCAACGTGTCCTGGGGTGTCGATGATGTTAACGCGGTGTGGCTCGAACTGTTTTGCCATACCAGACCAGAATGCAGTAGTCGCAGCAGACGTGATAGTGATACCACGCTCTTGCTCCTGTTCCATCCAGTCCATTGTTGCAGAACCTTCGTGCGTTTCACCAATTTTATGGTTTACACCTGTATAAAACAGAATACGTTCAGAAGTTGTTGTTTTACCGGCGTCGATGTGTGCACTGATACCGATGTTACGATAGCGTGATATGGGCGTTTGACGGGCCATTTTTTCCTCTCTCGTGGGCGTTCAATTCATCATATAAAGGGTAGCGGAAGGCTACCCTAAGAAGCATCACTAATGTGGCGAAATTACCAACGGTAGTGAGCGAACGCCTTGTTAGCTTCTGCCATACGGTGAACGTCTTCACGTTTCTTAACAGCAGAACCTTTGTTCTCAGCTGCATCCGATAATTCGTTTGCCAGGCGCAGAGCCATTGACTTATCACCGCGTTTACGAGCAGCATCAACGATCCAACGCATTGCCAGAGCATTACGACGAACCGGACGAACTTCAACAGGAACTTGGTAAGTAGAACCACCAACACGGCGGGACTTAACTTCGACAGTCGGACGCACGTTGTCTAGTGCTAATTCGAATGCATCAAGTTCAGTCTTACCAGAACGCTGAGCCAGGGTCTCAAGCGCGTTATATACGATTGCTTCAGCAGTAGATTTTTTCCCGTCTACCATCAGGATGTTCACAAACTTGGCCAGTAATTCTGATCCGAACTTAGGATCTGGAAGAATTTTACGTTGACCAATTACGCGACGACGTGGCATGGATATTACTCCGTTGTTAATTCAGGTTTGCCCAAAACTCTATTCGAGTATTTTGACATTAAGATTAAAAATGTTTGGCCTTACTTAACGGAGAACCATTAAGCCTTAGGTCTTTTAGCACCGTATTTAGAACGGGCTTGTTTGCGGTCTTTAACACCAGAACAGTCCAGTGCGCCGCGAACGGTGTGATAACGCACACCTGGCAAGTCTTTAACACGACCGCCACGGATTAGGATTACGGAGTGCTCCTGCAAGTTGTGGCCTTCACCACCGATGTAGGAAGAAACTTCATAACCGTTAGTTAAACGAACACGGCACACTTTACGTAGTGCTGAGTTTGGTTTTTTAGGGGTGGTAGTATATACACGAGTACATACGCCACGTTTTTGCGGGCAAGCTTCCAGTGCTGGAACGTTGCTTTTAACAACTTTCGAGCTACGAGATTTGCGTACCAGCTGATTAATAGTTGCCATTATTAAAAAAGCTCCTGGTTTTTTTGCTTCGTAAACACGGATTTCGACCTCGTTCGCCAGCATGACGATACACGAGGACGCGAAATTTTATTGCCGACTGGCTCGGGTGTCAAGAAATATACAACTTTTAACCCATTTATAGGGCAAAATGTTGTTTATGGCTCACAGTTAGCTGAACAAAATCCTGATATGAGGCTAAAGTTACCTGCTCTGAGATCATATTCTGTAAGCCACGCGCATTAATATCTGCGCTTAATGCGTAGATCGGTGCACCTTTCTGCTGAAGTTCATTCAAATGTTTAGATTGACGGATCGCAGCAACCACGCCATCTTGCAGCAGTAATACGGCATCATTCGGCGTAATTAACCTTAATATTGCCGTGAAGTCACACTGAAAAGGTGAAGCTGCTATAGTATAAAGCATAGAAAAGATCCTACAACAGATCAAAATTTAAGCACAACATCAAAGTCGGATAATTTATCACGAATTTGTGTCGAATTGATGACAGATGCTTTGACAACCCATGCACTGTGCTCGCTGATCCCTCTTTCTGCTAATGAATCTGCACAGAGATAAATTTTATCGATATCGTAAAGAGGGAGAATTTTAAATGTCGAAATATAGTCTCTCGCTAAGATTTCTTGGGGATGTTGATCAGCAAGCAATTGGCAAACACCATCTGAAAGAAAAAAAACACTAATCTCTTCCGTCAGCGCTGATGTTGCTAATAACGCATCTAACCCTTCCCGACCACTACTGTTTCCATGAGGCATTGAAGTAAAAACAAAAGCAAATTTTTTCATATCAGCCTCAAAAACGTACCGTTCGGTCAGTTGTCATCATCGCTTCTGCTAGACTCCCTAATCCACTCATCATGAAGCCTGAACCTAAATTACATGAAGCCAATGCTAGCAGCTCTGCCTGTTCATCATCAACAACTCCCCGCCGAAGTGCCGCAGAGACACAAATGTGCATTTCACAGCCGACTTTTTCAGCAAGTTTTTGCCAAGCTTTAACTAAGTTGAACTCATCATTGGCAGGGGAAGTTAATGCATTGGCATTTGCCACCCCTTCACTATAAAAAAACACCGTTTTCAAACAGTGCCCTTCTTCAATAAGGGCACAAGCGAATTGATAAGCACTGGTAGCTTGCTGTGTGCCATAAGCCGGCCCCGTCACTAGCAAACAGTATGTGAGAGATTGTTGACTCATTCCTCACTCTTAAATTGGCGAATATAAAGATAAACAGTATGTTTAGAGATGTTTAAACGATCTGCAACTTGGTTAATCGCATCTTTAATATCAAAAATGCCTTTTTCATACAGGTTGAGTACAACTTGTTTGTTTTTTGCATTATTGGATACGTTACGGTCTGCTCCCACTTCTTCAATGGTAAATTCTAACGTTTGTGCAACCAGATCATCGACCGAAGAAGCAAAGTTAACATCAGAAGTAATTTCTTGTTTTTCTTCAGGAACAAAACTTTTAATAATTTCAGAGAATGGAACATCAAGGTTCATATTAATACACAATAGCCCGATAACACGTTGATGGCGGTTACGGATAGCTATTGTGACTGATTTCATTAAATCACCGCTTTTCGCTTTGGTGAAATAGGCTTTAGATACATTCGATTCTTCATCGGCCATATCATGCAGCATACGCAATGCTAAATCAGTAATCGGAGAACCTATTTGGCGCCCAGTATGTTGCCCATTGGCTATTTTGACGGCTGAACACTTTAAATCTTCCAGTGAATGAAGAACTATTTCACAATGTGCACCTATCAACATAGCTAAGCCATCTACAGCTGCTTCATATGATTTTAGAATTTCATGGTCAATCGCGGTAAAAGGCTCGTTATTTAATAAATTAATATCGCTGTGATCGTTCGAAAGTACTGAGTTAGACATTTTTAAACACCATCCTTCAAGTGTAAGCAAATTCGCCATACTGACTAATGAGGCGTTAATTGTTCGATGCTTTGAGCTTCATTGCATTGTTCGCGGTCAGCAAATATGACGATAAATAATTAGGCCGAATACACTGAAGGTAAAACTACGAAGGGCTAACGTCAAGCAGTTGCGTGCAAGACAGCTTGTTTTATCACAAGTTTTAAACAAAAAAAGCATTATTTTTAGTAGGTTTTCAATAAATTTAACCCAAATCAAACTAGTTAATAGTTTTCTAATATATGTATTAATAATCAAATAATTATTAACCACAATTTTTATCTCTATTTTAACTCAAATACTTTAGTTCTATTCTATACTCTAAATAATTCGAGGTGCAGCTAGGCGACAAACGAAGATAGGTGGGGAGCATAGATAAACTATGTGACTCGGCTAGCTGAGTGTAGTCAACAACGCTGCAACTTGAAGTATGACGAGTATAACGCAAAAACCCAGATCGCTCTGGGTTTTGGTTCTATTGCTTGCAAATTATTTTGCTTCTGGCTTGATATCTAGCAGTTCAACATCAAATACCAATGTTGAATTTGCAGGGATACCTGGAACACCATTTTCACCATAAGCCAAGTCTGCTGGAATAACTAATTTGATTTTGCCGCCTTTCTTGACATTAACCAGACCTTCAGTCCAGCCTTTAATCACGCCATTCAGTGGGATCGTTAGTGGCTCACCACGCTTGTAGGAATTATCAAATTCAGTTCCGTCAGCCAATGTACCGATATAATTTACAACCACAGTATCTGTTGCTTTAGGTGCCGCACCTGTACCTTCTTTTTCAACTTTGTACAGCAAGCCAGATTTGGTTTTAACAACACCTTTCTCTTTAGCAAAGTTTGCTCTAAAGTCAGCGCCCGCTTTCTCTTGGGCTTCAGCCTCAGCTTTCATTTTCTTTTCAGCGGCTTGCTTAACTTGGCCTTCAAATTGACGTAAAGTTTCTTCCACTTCAGCATCCGTCATTTTGCTTTTACCATTGAAAGCATCTTGAACACCTGCCAATAGTTGAGCTTTATCTAGATTAACACCAATCGCTTTTTGCTCTTCCAATGAGTTTTGCATATAGCGGCCTAAAGACGCACCTAATGCATAGGCGTTGCGTTCTTCGGCTGATTTAAATGCGCTACTAGTTGGCGCTTTTGCAGTGGTTTCTGCAGCCATTACTTGTGGCGCAGTAAATGCCAATGCTAATGTTGTTGCCAGAAGACTTGCCTTAAACAGTGATTTCATCCTAATCTCCGATATCTATTATAGGTATACGTTATTACTTAATTTCTATTTCTGACATTTCTGCTATTCAGTATAGAATAGTAAATTACAGAATGCAGATGGCTAGTTAGACAACATTACCAAAAAGAGGTTTCAACGCCTATCTGTTTAACTAAAACTTATCTATTGATTTGTAATGTTCGGTTATTACGATGATTTTTTTATGATGAAAAACCATAAGGAGCACTAAAATGGATTCATCACATGCTTTTGAACAACGCCTTGAACTTTTAGAAAGCAAAGTTGCTTTCCAAGAACTTACGATAGAACAACTCAACCAAGTCATTACGGATCAGCAAATGCAGCTATCCAAATTACAAGAGCACATCCGTATTGTAGCTGAGCGGTTAAAGTCGTCCCAGTCATCTCACCTAGCAAGGCCAGAAGAAGAGACGCCTCCACCACATTATTAATGACCGAAAACAAAAAAGGAAAGCCAAAGCTTTCCCTTTTTGAAACTGCATATGATGGCTTAGTGGCAACCACAACCGCCATGTTTGTGGCCTTGGCCTTCACCGCCACCACAGCAACCGCCCTCTTCACCATGGCTATGACCATGGCTACCACCACAGCAACCACCTTCGTGGTCGTGATCGTGGCCATCAGCACCGTGCACATGGCCATGAGCCAGTTCTTCTTCTGTTGCTTCACGGATTGCCATGACTTCAACATTAAATTTCAGGTTTTGACCCGCCAGCATGTGGTTACCATCAACGATAACTTCATCACCTTCAATACCTGTAATTTCAACAGGTACTGGGCCCATGTCTGTATCAGCCAAGAAACGCATACCAACTTCCAACTCTTCAACGCCCATAAATACATCTTTAGGAACGCGTTGAACTAAATTTTCGTCGTATTGACCATACGCATCGTCAGAGGCAACTTCTACATCGAAATGATCACCAACAACACGACCGTCTAATGCTTTCTCTAAGCCAGAGATTAAAGAACCACGGCCATGTAGATAGTCAAGTGGCGCACTTGCCGGAGACTCATCAACTAAAACACCGTCTTCTGTTCTTACTTGATAAGCCAAGCTGACTACCAAATCTTTTGCTACTTTCATGACATCTCCTACTACCCATAGGGTGAAAAATTTTGTCGATTGTACCGGAAAACAACACTGCTGTATTGGAAATTGACAAAATTCCCTTATTCAGGTGTAAAAATACCGATGACTTGTTCTTGTTTTCTGACATGAGGCGTTGCAATATCATCAACTTGACGTTGTTGATCGCCACAATTGACACATTCAACCACATCAATCTTATCTTCACGCCACATCATCAGTGTGTCTTGTGACTGACATTTAGGGCAAACTGCCCCCGCGATAAACCGCTTACGTGTTGACGACATAGTACTGCCCTTTATTCATAATGGTTCCAGTTATGGGGCTGACGATGCTCCCTTAACATTTCTTTTTCAAACAGCTCATTCAGTTCTCGTCGTGCTTCTTTAATCCGAGAGACTTGCCCACTATCCCCCTCATTTTCAGGGATGAGCTCTCTTAAAATTCGCATATCTAATCGGCGAAAATGCTGTTTGGCTCGATACGCTTTATGGGGGTGCATACCTGTACTAATTAATGCCTTGCTTCCTAATTCTAATGCGCTAGAAAAAGTTTCACGGCTAAAGTCTTGAACACCATTTTGTAACAGTTCATGGGCTTCAACCCGCCCTTTTGCTCGAGCGATAATATGTAAATTAGGGAAATTTTCTTGGCATAAATGCACAATTTCCATCACTTCTTCAGGTGCGTCACTGGTGATGACAATCGCTTTCGCTTTATCAGCCCCCGCAGAACGCAGTAATTGCAATTCACGTGCGTCACCATAGTAAACCGTATAACCATAGCGGCGCATGGTACTGATTGCTGTGACATCCTGCTCAAGTACAGTAATTTTTACTTTGTTTGCCATTAATAAACGACCAACAACCTGCCCCATACGACCAAAGCCAACCAAAATCACATGGGGATCGTTATCTTCCACAAAGGGCTTTTCATGTGAAACAGGATGACGGTTATAGCGATAGTTTAGATACGCATCGATTAATTGCATAACTAATGGCGTTGTCATCATAGAAAGTGTAACTACCACCAGCAGCAGATCCATTTGCCTTTCATCAATCACACTAGCCCCTGATGCAGTGGCAAAAATCACAAAAGCAAACTCACCACCTTGGCTTAATACCCCTGAAAATTGGGCTCTTGCACCGTTACGCAATTTAGCTATCCAACTGAGGATATAAAGGATCAATGCTTTAACTGCAACCAACACCAGCACACCCAGAAGTACTTGCGGCAAATAGCTCCACAGGATCTGTAAGTTTAACGACATACCCACTGAGATAAAGAATAGCCCCAGCAGCAGCCCTTTAAATGGCTCAATATTGATTTCTAATTCATGACGGAATTCCGTTTCAGCTAACATCACCCCTGCCATAAACGTCCCGAGTGCCATTGAAAAACCAAGACTCTCCATAATCAGTGCCGATCCTAACACCACTAATAATGCAGCGGCGGTGAAGATCTCATGAACCCCTGATTTCGCCGCCAAACGGAACATAGGACGTAACAAATAGCGACCGACCACCCACAAACCAACAAAAGCGATCACTTTCAAGCCAATACGATACCAATCACTGGTTGCTGTATCCCCTGCTAGCAATGGAATAAGCGCCATGATGGGGATCACCGCCATATCTTGAAACAGCAACACAGAGAAGCCGAGTTGGCCACTCTCTTTATTGGCCATCCCTTTTTCATTCATCAATTGCAAAGCCATAGCCGTGGATGACATTGCCATACCAAGGCCACCAACTAACGCCGCTTGCCAAGAAAATTTTGCCAGTAATAGTAAGCCAGCCATGATAGAGGCAGTAACCACAACTTGGGCTGTACCCACTCCAAAAATAGAGCGACGCAGTTCCCATAGTTTGGATGGCTTGAGTTCCAATCCAATCAAAAACATCAGGAAAACTACCCCCATTTCAGAAAAATGGAGGATATCATCCACATTGTGAATAAAGCCAAATACGAATGGGCCTATCACAATACCGGCCAACAAATAGCCAAGAACCGCTCCCAAACGGATCTTCTGTGCGATGGGTACCATTACCACACCAGCGCAGAGAAAGATGATCACTGATTCAAATAAATTAAGTTGATCCATTAGGATAAGCCCCCTATTTGCAGAGGCTGCTGCAACCATTCACGGTATCCTGCAACGATTTCCTGTAGATGATCCTGACTTTGTCTGCGTGCAGCATAAATAATATTAGGTTCTAACCATTGCATATCACACATTGCTGCTGTTAACTCAAAGGGACGTAAAATCTCACTCAGAGGGTAGCGATTATACCCACCATATTGATAGGCTTCTTGAGGCTCTCCTGTGGTAATAATCGAGCGCCAATATTTGCCTTTTAGCTTTTGATAGCCCATATCAGTGGCAAAACGGCGAGTTAACACTCTATCAAACCACTCTTTCAGTAGCGCTGGACAACTATAGGTATAAAGAGGATGTTGAAAAACAATAATGTCAAATTGACATACCAATTTTTGCTCTGCGCTCACATCAATAAAATAGTCTGGGTAAGTCGCGTAAAGATCATGAACTGTCACATGCTCTAAATCTTCAATAGAATCGAGCAATGCTTTATTCGCCACGGACTCTTCTGGGTCTGGATGTGCATAGAGCACTAATACTTTCGGCTTATTTGACATCTTTCCCTCCTCAAAGGCGTGTCAGACGGATAATTTTCCGTTACCATGCTGCCTTGCATATTACTTTTATTTTACACCTACACATTTTCGTATGGTCGGTATGGTCGTATACCAGCTGAAAATTTTAGGGTATTTATCATATAATTTAACATATTTTCAACTGACGGCTGCTATGATTGTTTTCTCTTCCTTACAAATTCGCCGTGGCGTGCGTGTTTTACTCGACAATGCCACTGCAACCATTAACCCAGGCCAAAAAGTCGGGCTAGTCGGTAAAAACGGTTGCGGTAAATCAACACTGCTCTCTTTACTTAAAGGTGAATTGCAAGCAGAGGCAGGCTCTGCTACCTTTCCAAGTACATGGGCACTTGCTTGGGTTAACCAAGAAACCCCCGCATTAGATATACCTGCATTGGAATATGTTATAGATGGTGATCGTGAATTTCGCGCCCTAGAACAGCAATTACAGCTCGCCAACGAAAAAAATGATGGCCATGCAATCGCCGCACTCCACGGACAACTCGATGCTATTAACGCATGGAGTATTCGTTCACGTGCATCCAGCCTGTTACACGGCCTTGGTTTTAGCCAAAACCAATTACAAGAGCCTGTAAAATCATTTTCAGGCGGATGGCGTATGCGCCTTAACCTTGCACAAGCACTGCTTTGCCGTTCTGATTTATTATTATTGGATGAGCCAACCAACCACCTTGATTTAGATGCGGTGATTTGGCTTGAGAAGTGGCTAAAAAGCTATCCTGGCACACTAATATTAATTTCTCATGACCGAGACTTCCTCGACCCAATCATTGATAAAGTCCTACATATCGAGCAAGAAACTCTATTCGAGTACACAGGCAACTATTCATCATTTGAACGCCAGCGTGCAACCAAACTTGCTCAACAGCAATCTCTTTATGAAAGCCAACAAGCCAAAGCAGCTCACTTGCAAAGCTATATCGACCGCTTTAGAGCACAAGCCACTAAAGCCAAGCAAGCACAGAGCCGTATAAAAATGCTTGAGCGCATGGAAATGGTAGCGCCTGCTCATGTGGACAATCCCTTCCATTTTTCCTTCCGCCAGCCAGAAAGTTTACCTAATCCATTGCTAAAAATGGAAAAAGTCAGCGCAGGCTATGGCGATACTATCATCCTAAAGTCCATTAAACTGAATTTAGTACCGGGTTCCCGCATTGGTCTGTTAGGTCGCAATGGTGCAGGTAAATCAACATTAATTAAATTACTCGCTGGTGATTTGCAACCATTACAAGGTGTCGTTTCCTTAGCGAAAGGCATTAAGTTAGGCTATTTTGCACAGCATCAATTGGAATATTTGCACGCTGATGAATCACCGTTACAGCATCTTTCAAGACTAGCACCACAAGAAACCGAACAACAATTACGTGATTATTTAGGTGGTTTTGGCTTTAAAGGCGACCAAGTCACGGATCCAAGTGGGCGTTTTTCGGGTGGTGAAAAAGCACGCTTAGTTTTAGCGCTCATTGTTTGGCAGCGCCCTAATTTATTACTACTTGATGAACCGACTAACCACCTTGATTTAGATATGCGTCAAGCATTGACAGAGGCTTTGATTGATTTCGAAGGCGCATTGGTGGTGGTTTCCCATGATAGGCACTTATTGCGTTCTACCACTGATGATCTTTATTTAGTGCATGGTGGCTTAGTTGAGCCGTTTGATGGTGATCTCGAAGATTATCAACAATGGTTAGCTGAACAAAATAAAATGGAATTGCAGCAAGCACGTGATTTACAGGAAAAAGATCGCCCGGCGAATACAGCTACCGTTACTGCACAAGATAGGAAAGATCAAAAACGCCGTGAAGCCGAATTTCGTCAACAAACACAACCTATCCGTAAAAAGCTGACTGAGCTAGAGAAGAAAATGGAAAAGCACTCTAGCGCACTAGCTGAGCTAGAAGCGACATTATCTGATGCAGCAATTTACGAGCAGGATCGCAAGCTAGAGCTCGCGGAATGTCTGAAAAAACAAACAGAGCAAAAAAATGCATTAGAAGAGGTCGAAATGGAATGGATGGAGCTGCAAGAGCAGCTTGAAACCATGACCAATGAGTTAGCACAGACCATGCTTGACAAGTAAAAATTATTCGTGTGTAATTACATGCAATGACGCCCGCAACAACCACTCACGTGGAAGTTAGTGGGTTTTTTTTTACCTGATGTCTTACAAATGGATAGTACCTAATAATGTCTTATGTACTTTATTCAAAACCATACAAAACTTCACAATCACTCATTCATGACTTGAAAAGCAAAAGGTTATCCTTTCATAATGAGCAGGCTGCTGAAAATTTGTTAAACCAAATAAGTTATTATCATTTCAAGATATACTTACATCCCTTATTAGATACTTCAAATAATAAATTATATAAGAACAACACTTTTTTTGAAGATGGGGTCCAATTATATCGATTCGACGAAGAATTACGTAGCTTATTATTTAAAGTCATAGCGAGAATAGAGGTTAAGCTACGCAGTAGATTAGATCATACGATGTCTAGCCTTAATGGTGACCCATTTTGGTATTTAGATAATCAATATTTTTATTGTCCCAGAACTATTGACCAAACTAGAGACCGTATTAGCCTAGATTTTAATCGAGAAAATGAGTTATACGCTAAAAACTTTAGAGAGAAGTATTACAACGAACGTCACCATAAATATAAAAACTTACCTCCTTTTTGGATATCTAGCGAACTCATCAGCCTAGGCCAAATATATAAAATATACGACTCCATAAATTTTAAAATATCAACAAGCTATCCTAATGTATTAAATAAACTTGCTGCTGAATTTGGAGCTCCAAATTATAAAGTACTCGTAAACTGGATCCAATGTATTAGAAACATTCGCAATAGATGTGCCCATCATAGCCGAGTATGGAATGCAAAATTAACAGCACCAAGTAAAATCACCCCCCTACTAACTTTCAAGCCAACGAAAGATAACAGGCCATATGGAAGTATTGCCGCTTTACAAATCATGCTTAAAACTCTAGGGATCCACGATCTTACCCTTAAAGATAAACTCAATGAATTATTTACTCAATATCCATTTGCCAAATCAAATATGTCAGAAGCAGGATTTCCTTTAAATTGGGATACAGATACAATCTGGTTATAACGATTTTATGATTTATAAAGAAGCCTAAATACTAGAAATTTAGGCTTATCCCGAAAAAGTAAAGAGAGTAAAAATTATTATTTCACACACATCACATAATACTGCCCATCAATCACTTCAGTACCTTCTGTCTCATGTTCAAACCCTGGAAACGCCTGATCCCATGCCTGTAAACCACATAAATAACGAATATGAGGACTATTTTCATCCCCAAAATTTTCGCCTGACAGCAACATAGGAATACCCGGTGGATAAGGAATAATGGAATTGGCAGCGACTTTGCCTGCAAGTTGATCAACAGGAACAGCTTCAACGCGGTTGGCAACGATCTCTTGATAGGCATCTCTAGGGCTCATCATCACTTGAGGTAGCAGTGAATAAGCCTGATTCAGCAATGTTCCTGGGTTATTTTTTTGTAAATAGGCAAACATCTTATCACCCAAATCATGTAGCCCCATTTCACCATAAATTTCAGGTGCAGATTCAACCACTTCTGGTAGCACCTTTTTCAATGGCGTATTGTTGTCATAATGGCGTTTGAAAGAAAGTAGCGTATTCACCAATGTCCCCCACTTCCCTTTCGTGATCCCCATTGAGAACAAGAACATAATTTGGAAATCAGTTGTACGTGTGGGTACGATGCCATAATGATTCAGCCACGCCGTCACCAGTGCCGCAGGAACACCTGAGTCTAATAGTTTGCCATCATCTCCCATACCCGGAGCAAGAATACTCACTTTGATGGGGTCAAGCATTGCCCAATTATCAGGAAGATCATGAAAACCATGCCATTTATCTTCAGGATGCATCACCCAGCAGCTTTGCTCCTTCATCAGTAATTCAACCGGAGCATCTTCAAACGCATAGCGTTTACCTGTTGCAGGGTCCTTAACCATTTCTTGGTTCCACGGCTTAAAGAACCATTCATCATCATTGAGAAACTCTTTGTACAAGAAAGCCAGTGATTGCCTAAAGTCTATTGCTTCACGGATCACTTCATCGGTTAATGAACGCCCACTATTACCATCCATCATGTCCGCAGCAATATCATTCGAGGCACAGATTGCATACAGCGGTGATGTTGTTGAATGCATTAAATAGGCTTGGTTGAAGCGATTAAAATCGATAGCGTTACGGCCATTTCTCACATGAATATAAGAAGCTTGGGATAATGCATTCAGTAATTTATGCGTTGAATGAGTGGCAAAAATAGTAGGCTGGTCTTCTGTTCTTTCTTCATCGCGCATCGCAAAGTGGTCGCGATAAAGTGGGTTAAAACGTGCATAGCCATACCATGCTTCATCAAAATGAATACGATCTAAAGAATCATTAAGTAAATTTTGCACCTTGCGAGCGTTGTAGCACACTCCATCATAAGTACAATTGGTAATGACGCTGTAGGCTGGGCGCTGCCCTATTTTATCCGTTGTGAGTGGATTACTAGCAATTTTGTTATCGATCGCTTCTGGCGACATTTCTTTAGGATAAATCGGTCCAATAATGCCATAACGGTTACGACTTGGAACCATGTAAACAGGTTTTGCCCCTGTTAAGATCAACCCCTGTTCAATCGATTTATGGCAGTTGCGGTCAATCACCACCACATCATCATCAGTCATGCAAGCTTGCATTATAGTGCGGTTAGAACCTGATGTTCCTACAACAACGGAGTAAGACTGGTCCGCCCCGAAAATTCGTGCTGCATTTTTCTCGCATTCACCAAAGGCGCCTGTGTGATCGAGCAAAGAGCCAACCGCAACACGTTCAATGCCAATATCCGTACGAAAGAGATTCTCACCAAAAAAGTCATGATATATGCGCCCAGCAGGTGTTTTAGTAAAGCCAACTCCCCCTTGGTGCCCCGGGGCTGCCCATGAATATTCATGGACATCACTATATTTGATAAGGCTCTTCATCAATGGAGGCAACAATTGAGAGCGATAACGCTGAATAGCTGCCAATACCCGCCCAGCAATAAAATCCGCTGAGTCTTCGAGTATCCACGCAAACTCATCGACTTGTTCCATCATTTTACGGTCAAAAGCCACTAAAGCTTCTTCACGGTCGCTAAGAAGAAAAACGGGAACATCTTCTTGTCTACGGTGCAACTGAGTGATCAAGCGATGTGCTTGAGCCTGTTCATCGCGATCGGACATATCGCGACCATACAACAAGCAATCAATACTGGTATTTGAACGAATATAAGCGAGACCATCTTCGAAATCACGAATAATCACCGTTTCAACATGCTCATCATTGAGTTCACTTGCAAGCCTAGCCACAGCATGGCTTATCACTGAATCCTCATCAGTGAGTTCGGTATAAACAATTAGTGCCCTCATTAATCGCCCCTTTATAAATTGCATTAAAATATATACTAATAGTCTTAACGCAAATAAAGGCTTTTTGCAAAAGTAAAGCGAATAACTTACTGTTGGGAAAACCGTTTTTCATTCATCTAATTTGTTAATCATTACTCGTGCATTCATCACTAACATTTTTGCTCGAGCTTCACGTTTCTGTAGCAGTGCCATAAACAGTAAATCCGTCAGGGTATTTTGTGCTGTTCTGGATGAAATCGATGAACTGCGCCATTCATTTTCTTCGGCAATACTTTCCAAAACATGATCCGCTAGTTGCGCAAGCGGTGATAAGCGGCTACGCGTGATTGCGATAATATTTGCACCTTGTTTACGACCAATACTTGCAGCCGTGAGCATGTCTTTACGTTTACCCGTAAATGAAATCACAATTTGCGTGTCTTGAGGTGTTAGTGTCAAAGCAGCAGCAATCTGCACATGATGATCTGACTCAACCAGTGTTGTAATACCAATTTTTTGTAATTTATAGCTAAGATCTTTAGCCGTTAACCCAGAGCCACCAATCCCGACAATTTGCACGCGTTGTGATTTATCAATCGAATTAACAATTTTTTCAAATAGCTTAAAATCAATATGGCGGGTTGTTTCAGTGATTGAGTAATTTTTTTCCAAAGCCAGTTTTTGCGCTACCACCATTAAATTATCGCTTTGCGTGATCCGATTATGTAATGCGACATGTGGATTAGCATCATCGAGTTGCTGACGGCCAATTATCTCACTCAGTGCCAATTTTAATGCAGGATACCCTTTTACACCGACTTTCTGACTAAATTTCACAATGGCAGATTGGCTCACATTTAATGCCTCCGCGAGCTGCTGAGAAGATAAATTCAGCACTCGTTCTGGCTTTTCTAAAATAAACTGAGCTATCTTGCGTTGATTTTCAGCAAGCCTAGGCAGTAAACAAGTGATCGTATCCAGTAGCGTCATCGACATTCCTTACTAACTATACTCTAAATAATTCGAGGTGCAGCTAGGCGACAAGTGAACAAGTCGCTAGGAGCATAGATAACTATGTGACTGGCGCGAGTGAACGTAGTCAACAACGCTGCAACTTGAAGTATGACGAGTATAAATATAATAAATTATTCCTCTTAGAACAACCCCATTACTTAATAATATTCCTTTAAATTCAATAAGTAATTTATTCAATTATTCTAATTCACCCTAAAATATTCTTTCATAGTGACAATTCAGAATAGAGAACGCCGTGATCATTATCACATCACTGGAATAAATAATTCCTTAATATCGCCTCATTAACTGAGGTAGGAGTAATTTATTATGACCATTGACTTAAGCAAAATGGTAACTGAGAGCCGCAACACCGCAAGTACTAACATCGACCAACTGTCTACTATTGATATGCTGAAAGTTATCAATAATGAAGACAAACAAGTCCCTATAGCCGTCGAAAAAGTTTTACCGCAAATTGCACAACTGGTTGATAAAGTTGCGCATGCATTTTTGAATGGTGGTCGTTTGATCTATTCAGGTGCAGGTACATCAGGCCGTTTAGGTATTTTAGATGCTAGCGAATGCCCTCCTACTTATGGCACCCCCCATGAACAAGTGGTTGGTTTAATTGCAGGTGGTCACCAAGCCATTTTCCGCGCAGTTGAAAACGCAGAAGATAAACCTGAATTCGGTGAACAGGACCTAATTGATATTCAATTCAGCGATAAAGATGTACTCGTCGGTATTGCAGCAAGTGGTCGCACTCCATACGTCCTTGGCGCACTAGCCTATGCACACAAAATTGGTGCAGTGACTGCATCCATCAGTTGTAACCCAAATAGCCCTGTTGCCAATGCCGCTGATATTGCTATCACTCCAATCGTAGGTGCGGAAGTGGTCACAGGTTCATCGCGTATGAAAGCGGGTACTGCACAGAAGTTAGTGCTCAATATGATCACCACTGGAGCAATGATCCGTATTGGTAAAGTCTTCGGCAATTTAATGGTCGATGTAGAAGCAACCAATGCAAAATTGGTTGAAAGGCAAGTCAAAATCGTAATGGAAGCCACTGAGTGTGACAGACAAACAGCGGAATTCGCATTACAACAATGTGAAAGGCACTGTAAAACTGCAATTTTGATGATCCTATCTGGGCTCAATGCACAAGAGGCGCGTCAATTGCTATCAGACAATAATGGATTCATTCGTACTGCACTTAGCATCGCGAAATCCGTTTAATACGGGAACTGATAGGGTAAATGGCATGGCTAAAATAACAAAAGAAATGATGCAGGAGATCCTGCAAAAGGTCGGAGGCAGTGCAAATATTAAGCAAGCAGGCAACTGCATGACTCGCTTACGTTTGACACTTAATAACGATCAACTTGTCGACAAAACAGCAATAAAACAGATCGCAGGCGTTCTTGGCGTCATTGAAAGTGATGAGCAGCTGCAAATTGTCCTTGGCCCCGGCAAAGCACAAACCGCTGCTGATTTAATGAATCAGATCCTCGAAAGTGGTGAGCATATCGCCGCAGAAAAAATGGATACTTCGTTAGAAACGAATCTAAATGCCCTCGCATCATCGAATAAACAGCAGATGAAGCAAAAGCAAACTAGCGCAGTACACCGTTTTCTGTCTAAATTTGCCACCATTTTTACCCCATTAATCCCCGGTTTTATCGCTGCGGGCTTATTATTAGGATTCGCAACATTAGCCACTCAAACTTTCTACCCAGGTGGGTTACCAAAAGCACCTGAGCAGCAAACATTTGGCGTACACATGATTTTGTACATGTCAGTGTTCAGTAAAGGGCTATTCAGCTTTTTAAGCATTTTAATTGGTTATAATGCACAAAAAGCCTTTGGTGGCAGTGGGGTTAACGGTGCAATTATTGCCGCACTGTTTGTGCTTGGCTATGATCCAAATGCCACATCGGGTGTCTTCTCTGGCATGACCAATTTCTTTGGTTGGGATATTGACCCTCGGGGCAGCATTATCGGTGTATTAATTGCCTGTATTTTTGGCGCTTGGGTTGAAAAACAAGTTCGCAAAATTATCCCTGCTAACCTTGATATGATTTTAACCTCAACCATTACGCTGCTAATTGTTGGTGCTGCGGCTTATGTTGTCATCATGCCATTAGGTAGCTGGCTGTTTAGTGGCATGTCATGGTTATTTATGCACTTAAACGGCAACCCATTCGGCACGGCAATACTCGCCGGCCTGTTCTTGATTGCAGTGATGTTTGGTGTTCACCAAGGTTTCGTGCCTGTCTACTTCGCACTAGTTGATGCACAAGGGTTCAACTCCCTGTTCCCAATCTTAGCAATGGCGGGGGCAGGACAAGTTGGCGCAGCATTGGCTCTGTATGTCAAAGCGAAGAAAGATTCTATTTTACGTAACCAAATCCGTGGGGCGATTATCCCTGGTTTCCTCGGTATTGGTGAACCACTGATTTACGGTGTGACACTACCACGTGTAAAACCTTTTGTGACCGCGTGTTTAGGTGGTGCTGCAGGTGGTTTCTTTATCGGTTTGATCGCTTGGATGGGCTTACCTGTCGGCCTTAACACCGTATTTGGTCCATCTGGTTTAGTGGCTATTCCACTGATGACCTCTGCACAAGGCGTATTTGCGGGTATGGCAGTCTATGTCGGTGGTATTGCAGTTGCTTATGTCTGTGGATTTATTTTCACTTATTTCTTTGGTAGCAAAGATATCGATTTAGATTAAGCCTGAGTATTTATACTATAAAGGGAGGCCGTAAATGCCTCCCTTATTATTTCGAGTTTGTTTATTCGAGCCAGATGAGAGGCACACACGCTGCTGTCAAAATTCCCATCACTAAATTAAAAATAAACCACGCACGGCGACCTCGTAAAAAATAACCAATAAGCGATCCCCCTGCCATCCAAATTAACCCTGCGATTAAATTAACTGTCACTACAGCAATACTCATCACGATAATAGATTGAGCAAATAGATCACCCGGTAAACTATAACTTCCTACGGCACCTAACCCCATTAACCATGCTTTTGGATTTAAAAATTGTAACAAACCCCCTTGATACCATTTCACATTTTTGACAACGGCACTTTCAGTTTTCAAGGGCTCATAACTTGCTGTTGCTGTTTTCCACGCCAACCATAATAAATACAGGCTGCCCGCCACTTTCATCGCAATATGCAACGCTGGATATAGCAATAAAAGCGCAGCAACACCAAATGCAGATAAGTAAAGTATCGACTGCATTCCAAGCATTATTCCAAGTAATAAGGGGACACTGCGCCGGAAACCATAATTTGCGGTACTCGAGGTCAATAACATATTATTAGGGCCTGGTGTAACTGCTGCAATGAATAGAAACGTAAAAAGAGAAAAAACTAGCCCCAGACTCATTTATAATCTATCTCCAAAAATTAGCGCACTTGCATCACAAAAAAATAACAGTATGTTATGTGCCCCACAAGGGTATTAAGAAATTAAATAAGGCTATGTCAGAAAACTTTCGCCCCATTAACTGGGCTAAAAACCCACATCTGCAAACATTATTGCCAAGAATTTTTCGGCGCACCCCGAAAATTAAACCTATTTGGCAACGACTTGAGTTACCTGATGGTGACTTTATCGACCTTGCTTGGAGTGAGCCTCCTGAGCAGGCTTGTCATAAGCCACGTTTAGTCATTTTTCATGGCTTAGAAGGTAATTTTAAAAGCCCCTATGCTCATGGCATGCTTGAAAGTGCCCAAAATCAGGGATGGTTAGGCGTCGTCATGCACTTTCGTGGCTGTAGTGGTGAACCCAATCGCCAAAAACGTATCTATCACTCAGGTGAAACCAGTGATGCACGTTACTTTTTACATTGGTTAAAGCAAACTTGGGGAGAGGTTCCAACTGGTGCAGTGGGTTATTCCCTCGGTGGCAATATGCTTGCCTGCTATTTAGCTGAAAATGGTGAAAATGCGGATATCGATGCCGGTGTTGTGGTATCAGCGCCATTAATGTTAGAGCCATGTTCTATACGAATGGAGAAAGGGTTCTCACAGTTTTATCAACGCTATTTACTTAATGGATTAAAGCGTAATGCTACCCGTAAGCTGGTTCGCTACCCCGGCTCATTACCCCTTAATTTATTACAGCTAAAACAATTAAAACGGATCCGTGAATTTGACGATGTGATCACGGCAAGGATACACGGTTTCGAAGATGCAACCGACTATTATCAAAAGTGTAGCGCTCTTCCTCGGTTACCACGAATTACTAAGCCAACACTGATTATTCACGCAAAAGATGATCCGTTTATGGCACCTGAAGTTGTTCCTGATTTGGCTCATTTACCCGCCAATATTGAATATCAGATGACAGAACATGGAGGGCACGTCGGTTTTGTTGGTGGTACATTGAGAAAGCCAGAAATGTGGTTAGAGAAACGCATTCCGCAGTGGTTAACTTCTTATTTGGACAATACAAAATCATGATTATCCCTTGGAAAGATTTAGATCCTGAAACATTGGAAAACCTAATCGAATCCTATGTGCTACGTGAAGGAACCGATTATGGGGAACACGAAAAGTCGTTACAGCAAAAAGTTGACGATGTAAAACGACAATTAGCATCGGGAGAAATTGTGCTAGTCTGGTCAGAGTTACATGAATCTGTTAATTTTATGCCTAACAGTCAGTTTCGCCCGTAACCCCGTTTCGCTCATGGCTTGGCTTAGCATGGACGCAAGCGCAACACAGGGAGTCCATGATGTCCAAAAAGCATCCAATCATAGCAATTACAGGGTCTAGTGGTGCTGGAACCACCTCGACTAGCCAAGCGTTTCGTAAAATATTCCATCAATTAAATATCCAACCAGCCACCTTAGAAGGTGATAGCTTTCATCGCTATACTCGACCTGAAATGGATATGGCAATCCGTAAAGCAAGGGAGCAGGGTCGCCACATCAGCTATTTCGGCCCTGAAGCGAATGATTTTTCCTTGTTAGAACAGACACTATTAGAATATAGCCAACAAGGTAGTGGGAAATCGCGTAAATACCTCCATACCTACGATGAGGCTGTTCCCTATGGTTTACAGCCGGGAACCTTTACCCCATGGGAACCTTTGCCACCTAATAGCGATATCTTATTCTATGAAGGGTTGCATGGTGGTGTGGTCACGCCTGAAAACAATGTTGCTCGCCATGTCGATTTATTGGTTGGTGTGGTGCCCATCGTCAACTTGGAATGGATCCAAAAACTCATCCGAGATACGACAGAGCGAGGGCATTCACGAGAAGCCGTGATGGATTCTGTCGTGCGCTCAATGGGTGATTATATTAATTACATTACCCCACAATTCTCACGTACCCATATTAATTTCCAACGCGTACCTACTGTTGATACTTCAAACCCATTCTCAGCTAAAGCCATACCATCACAAGATGAAAGTTTTATTGTCATCCGGTTTAGGGGGCTTGAGCAAATTGATTTCCCTTATTTACTTTCTATGTTAAGCGGCTCATTTATTTCAGCAATGAATACTATTGTGGTGCCGGGAGGGAAATTAGGGTTAGCAATGGAATTAATCATGACCCCAATTGTTGAGAAGTTAATTAAACAAAAGAACGACTAATTATTGATAGAAAATGCTTATTTTAAATAAGCATTTTCTATTAAAAAAATAATACATTTAATAAAAAATTATTGAGTTTTAATTTCAAAACTGTGAGTGACTTTCACCGCTTTTTCTAACATCAAAGATACAGAACAATATTTCTCAGCAGAAAGCTGAACTGCACGTTCAACCACTTTTTCCGTTAAGTCAGTTCCTGTGACAATAAAATGCAGATTAATGTGAGTAAAATAACGAGGTGCTTCATCGCGACGTTGCGAGGTTAATTTAACTTCACAGCCGCTCACATTATTACGGCCTTTTTGTAAAATAGATACCACATCAACCGAGCTGCATCCACCTACCGCCATTAATACCATTTCCATTGGACTAGGTGCTTTATCGCCTGAATTACCATCCATCATTATCTGATGACCTGATGCTGACTCACCTAAAAAAGAAAGACCTTCAACCCATTTAACTCTCGCTTCCATTATTGTATTCCCTCTGAAAAAGTTTGTACAAACGATAACATTGTTACATAAATGCTTTCAATCAAGTAGCCACTTTAAGCAGCTGAAGCGATAAAGCCGAGACTTTCTAAGTTTATTATGTTACAAACAAATTATCACCTGATAGGGGTAAGATCAAAACTCAGGGTTTCAATTGATTATATTATAATGTTGGTATTAACTTTCATTATGGTTAATATGCTAAGATAGTGACTTTAAAAACCAGCTGTTTGGTCATGGTTGACCAGATGGTTGGATTAACATACAGAGGATAACGCTAATGGTTCTCGGCAAGCCACAAACAGACCCTACTCTTGAATGGTTTTTGTCACACTGCCATATTCATAAGTATCCATCCAAGAGCACGCTGATCCATCAGGGTGAAAAAGCAGAGACTCTTTACTATATCGTTAAAGGTTCAGTGGCTGTTTTAATCAAAGATGAAGAAGGCAAAGAAATGATCCTCTCCTATTTGAATCAGGGAGACTTCATTGGTGAACTAGGGTTATTTGAAGAAGGGCAAGAACGTTCTGCCTGGGTAAGAGCAAAAAGTGCCTGCGAAGTCGCTGAAATTTCTTACAAAAAATTCCGTCAGCTTATTCAGGTTAACCCTGATATTCTTATGCGCCTTTCAGCGCAAATGGCAAGCCGCCTACAAACTACATCTGAAAAAGTGGGTAACCTCGCTTTCCTTGATGTGACTGGCCGTATTGCCCAAACACTACTTAATTTAGCAAAACAACCTGATGCAATGACGCATCCGGATGGCATGCAAATCAAAATTACACGCCAAGAAATCGGCCAAATTGTTGGTTGTTCGCGTGAAACGGTTGGCCGTATCTTGAAGATGCTAGAAGATCAAAACCTGATCTCAGCACACGGTAAAACTATCGTCGTATACGGTACTCGCTAGTTTAACATCTCGGCCTAGCCTGTTGCTGGGTCACGTAGTGAATGGCTTGGTGTCTCAGATATCAAGCCATTTTTCTATTTGGCTAAGCTTATATTATTTACCACACTGAACAAAAACAGGCAGAAAACCCAACCAAAAATATAATTTAAGTTTTAACTAATATCGTTCTTTTATATTCTTTTTCATCATAATAAAACAAAATTCCTAATAATTTTCCAATAATTATTAGAGATTTAATCAATGAAAGAACTAAGTCCAATCAATAACTCGTATATTAATAAAACCATGGGTTATCATAATCAGATGCTATCTAATAGCCCTTTACAACAAAGTACAAAGAATGAATCTTGTCATATAAAGCAGAGCAAAGAAGAAGCTCGACAGCGTTTCTTTGCATATATGTCTCAAATCAGTTCAACTCAAGTAGCATCGCCATTCACAACAAAATTCGGCAACAATGCATTTAATCAGCCTCAAACTCAACTATCAGGTAAAATGGCAGCTCCACTTAAGGATAATACGCAATCTAAGTCAACCTCTTCACGTTCAAAATTCACTATAGCTGATACAGTAGATCGTATAACTCAGTTACAAAATCGACTCAAGCCATCACAAAATTCCAACGCGACCCCCTCAAATAGCCAATTACTAAACGCTTCTTTTAAACCTTCTCCCATTAAATTGGTAGAAAAAGGTATTGAAAGTGCAGCATTAACTCATCAACCCGCTTTGCAAGATACATTTATTAGTACACGATATATTGGAACACTAAAATCCAGCAATCCCAATAAGTTAACAATACAAGAAGAAAAAGCACCTATAAAAAAATATAAAGGAGATATCCTTTTTCATAATAACTTAGCTTCTGTTGATGATAGCTATGAAAAAACATTCAACACACCACTACCAACAATACCAGAGAAACCCTATAAAGAGCTGATGGCGGAAGAATTAGCGCCTATTACTAGCAAATTAAAAATTGCAACCGCACCTGAATCTAAAAAATATTATCAGCTAACATTTTTAGATGAATAATTTCTAAATTATCAAAAAACCTCAAAGAGGATTATCCTCTCTGAGGTAAATAACTATTCTAATTGGTAATTTTTAGTTAATGACGCTGATAGAAATAGTGTCAAGCCACATAAAGCAATAAAGCCCCCCACGTACGCAATATTGATACCCACCAAATAACTAATTACTAAGGGTGTGACTCCACCAACAAACGTGGTTGCTAAATTATAACCAACGGCAAGAACGACAGTTTGACCACCACAAATTGGGACAAGCGTCGCTGATAGATTACATAATATCATTGCTCCATTTATTATTATAAGTAACTGAGCAATAGACACTAAAATCATCACTCCACTGCTCATCGCAAAATATAATGGGATAGAAAGTAGTACCATACCTATTACACCCAATTTGAATGTCTTTTGTGGAGAACTGTATTTGTCAGTGAGCCATCCACAAATCAGCATAAAGGCTAATAAAAGACTTGATAATACAATGGAATAAATGCTTTTAAATTCGCCGAGTTGTAAATGTTCACTTAATATCGAGGATGAGATATTTTGCGAGTAAAACGTTGCTGTCCCAGGTACCGTTAATAAAAATATTTGTAATATTTTAAATCCACCCATTGTATGATTGCATTTTTCTGCCCTTGGCTGATCGGGTAATTTTAGCCTGAACCAAAAACTAATCGCGATATTTATCAAGCCTAACAGTAAAGGGATACGCCAACCAATTGACTGCATCATTTCTACGGTTAATGTACGTTCTAAGGTTAATACAACAGCTAATGAAATAATCACCCCAACTATTGAGCTGCCAACAGTCAAGGAAGAAACTTTAGCGCGATCTTTTTCAGGTACATTATTTAATAAATAAGTCGCTAATGATGGATGCTCACCACCAAAGCTAAAAGATAATATCAGTTGTAAAATTAAAATCGCAATAGGGGTATAGGAACCTAATAACTGAATCGGCAATGCTGCCATACATAAGGTCGCGGTGCCGGTGAGTAAACTGGTAAAGACTAAAGCGGGCTTTTTACCCACTCGGTCGGCATAGCGGCCAATCACATAACCGCCAATGGGCCGAGCTAGAAAGCGTAATGCAAATATGCCCCACACCATCTCTGTTGCTGAAGAGTAGCCCAGCAGCTCTAATTCTGCACTTAAATACACGGATATTGCAGCAAATACCGCAATATCATAGTATTCTAAGGTATTCCCTGCTACCGCCCCTAATCTGAATTTCCATTTCATTTTTTATTTCCTTGCTGAGTTTTTGGAAAGTTAATTAATGTATCTAAGCAGGCTAATGTAATGCCACGTTCTTTAAACACTTTAAATAAACCACTCGGTGATGCATGCGGGCAACCAAGCTTCTCTTTAATATTGATGATGCGTTTATGTTCAGAGTTCTCGGAGCACCCGTGTATAGCACTAATTTCCTTAATTCGGCATTGAGCAAGTAGCATACGAATAGTTAACATTTCCTTACGGGTAAAACGTATACCACCAAATTTCATATGACCATGGATATCAATGGGTTGTTGTTTTATTTCTTGATTTTCAGATTGTAATTCAACGGTAGGTAATATAATGTTTTCTCGCATTGGCAAAATCATACCTTGATGTTGCTGCCATAATTTGTTCGCATAGTCAGATATAACTGGTGAATATCCATAAATGGCAAATATATCATTAGCAGATAAGTCTCTCTTCACATTAATTGATACTATTTCAAACACATCTTTATTTTTAGAGCAAAAATCAATTTTTATATTTTTTTCAGATTTAGATAAAGTGTTTGCATATACTTTTGAATAGTTACTCCAGTATTGTATCCCTGAATTTAATCTTTCACTTAAATGTAAGTCTAAGTCATCATCCCAATACATCAAGAGCCATTCATAGTTGCTACACAAAACATTAACTTTCTTTTTTTTCATATCAACATTAACAAAAGAAAAATCAATATCATTCCAATCAAAACAATTCAAAAAGTCTTCTTTAAAACTAAAACATCCTTTTTCTAGAGAAATACTTTGAATATCCATTATTATCTATCCCATACTTTATTTGTGAAATGTAGAAATATACATTTACCATATAAAAAATAGGATGAGAATACCATTTCAGACTTAAAACAAATATTTAAAAACATGATTATTTAATAAATTGGAGATTAATAAATAGCTCTCAAAAAGATATATTTCTTATTGAGAGCTAAAAATTAATTATTGAGCAGTTTTTCAATCGCTTTATTTAATTTAGTCATACCACTGTTAATTTCTTCTTCTGCAATAATTAATGAAGGTGTAAAACGTAATACATTTGGCCCTGCATTCAACATCATTAATCCTTCAACAGCACAAGCCTGTAGAATATCTTTAGAACGATCTTTTAATTTACCTTTTAGCTCAGCACCAATGAGTAACCCCATTCCCCTGATTTCAGAAAAAATATCATATTGCTGATTGAGTTTATTTAAATGAGATACAAATAATTCACGGCGCTTAGCAACGCCATCAAGGACTTCTTTAGTGTTAATAATATCAAATGCAGCATTACCGACAGCACAGGCCAGTGGGTTGCCACCATAGGTAGTACCGTGAGTCCCCGGCCCCATGACTTGAGCAATTTCATGGGTCGTTAGCATAGCACTAATCGGGAAACCACCACCGAGCGCTTTTGCCGTTGTTAAAATATCAGGTGTCACACCGTAATGCATATAAGAGAACAACTGCCCCGTACGCCCCATACCACTTTGTATTTCATCAAAAACTAGCAAGGCTTGATTATCATCACATAACTGACGAACACCTTGCATAAACTCTTGCGTTGCAGCTGTTACGCCACCTTCACCCTGAACGGGCTCTAGAACCACAGCGCATGTATTTTCATCGATAATCGCTTTCACTGCATCAAGATCATTAAAAGGTACATGGATGATATCAGCAGGTTTTGGGCCAAAACCATCTGCATATTTAGCTTGCCCCCCAACTGATACGGTAAAAAGGGTACGCCCATGAAATGCTTGTTTAAACGCGATGATCTTAGTTTTATACGGATTGTATTTGGTGATTGCATAATGACGCGCTAATTTAAAAGCGGCCTCATTGGCTTCCGCACCTGAGTTAGCAAAAAAAACACGTTCCGCAAATGTGGCGTCAGTCAGCTTTTTTGCCAAAACCAAGGTGGGTTCATTAGTAAAAATATTACTCAGATGCCACAGTTTTTCGCTTTGTTCGCGAACTGCTGCAACTAAAGCAGGATGGCAATGACCCAATGCGAGAACTGCAATACCACCAGCAAAATCAATATATTCTTTACCTTGCTGATCCCATACTCGGCTGCCTTCTCCGCGCACAGGGATAAACTCAGCCGGAGAATAAATAGGTAAAATGACCTGATCGTAAGTCTGACGATCCACAGCTTGTTGTTGTTTCATACCCCTCACCTGCTTTACTTGATGCTAAAGTGAAAATATAAGCATTAAATATGAATAAAAAATCACAAAAGCGCAATAGCTAAGCGAGTGATGGGGTAAAATTTATTTTTTTCGTTAAATAAATAATATCTAGTATTTTAGAAAATTATTTAATAATTCATGTCCTTGCTCACTCAGAATACTTTCTGGATGAAATTGAACACCTTCAATAGGTAAGGTTTTATGACGTATCCCCATAATCTCATCAACATCACCATTATTCAGTGACCATGCAGATACATCAAAAGATGCGGGTAGTGTATCCGCAGCAATAACCAAAGAGTGGTAACGAGTGACTGTTAATGGACGATTAAGCCCTTTAAAGACCCCTTGATGATTGTGATGAATAGCTGATGTTTTCCCATGCATCACTTCTCTTGCTTTTACTACTTTTGCACCAAAAGCTTGCCCAATAGCTTGGTGACCGAGGCAAATACCTAAAATAGGGATTTTACCTGCAAAGTATTTAATGGCCTCAAGAGAGATCCCCGCCTCATCAGGCGTGCAAGGACCCGGTGAGATCACAAGGTGTGTAGGCGAAAGCGATTCTATCTCTTCGATAGAAATTTCATCATTCCGTTTAACCACAACTTCTGCACCTAACTCACAAAAGTATTGATATAGGTTATAGGTAAATGAATCGTAATTATCAATAAGTAAAAGCATAATAGCCTATCCGACTGATTTTTATCATTATACTCATCATCGTTCCAGTTACAGCGCTTTATGTTGAATCGCCTAGCTGCATCTAGAACTCTTTAGAGTCAATATATTATATGCCCACGCACAATTTCCTACTCCTAGCAATCAGAGCACTAGCCAAAAAGCAGCAAAAAGTAATAAGGGGCGGCTATCATAACACAGCCGAGGCAGGAAAATAGCCTATTTAAGTCAAGTAATCTGATTTACCTAAGCCATTTTCCATATGAAAATCAGGGGATTATATTTACATCCTTATAACAAATCATTATTGATTATAAAAATGATAAAAAACTAACTCGATTTACATTCAAAGAGTTAAGCAATACCTTCTGCAAGTATCACTTATATTCATACATTTAATTTGATTACAGTAAGATAGAGCTCCCGAATAACATCATTGAGCAGATCTTGGGAGCTTGAGCCACAGTATCAGCCCCCTGTTGTAAGCCCTCTTTGGTCCCGTAAAAGGGATAAAGTTTCGGGTTGACTTCATAGATATTGTATTAAATATGTGAGAAAGCACCTTAATTTAGCGCTCTTTCGTAGCTCAGTCTGATGCCAAGCTGAAGCACAATGACCTGACAGAAAACTCGACGGTTACAGCTTACAACCACTATTTAAACATCTTTATGATTTGGCCATTTTTTCATACCACTCAGCAGGTCTTCATTACTCACGCTGTATAGTGATGGTAATATAGCAAGGTCTTGATATTTTAATGGTGAAATAACCATTTCCAAGTCATACATGTTTGTTTCTAGTCCATGATTGGCGTCACTATCTTGTACTCTTCTATCTCCATTAGGATCTCCATCTGATGATTCAACACCCCAGGCTAGATCTCGGCCAAGTTTAAATAAATCAAAATTTTTAGCGTATACTCTAACCAGCTCAGATTGCCCTCTTTCGCCTTCGTAACGAGGAATTTCATATTTAGGCGGTTGCGGATCGCCTGATTGTGTTGATGAGTCTGCGTAATCACTCGCTTTTTTAGGTGATCTTGCAATATAGAACCCGCTTCCCTTAGCCTCACCGTCACCTGAGCCACAATAGATTGGATTTAATCCCTCATCCAACATGCTATGAAGGTTTCTCGTGTTGGTACCGTGGTATCCAATAAATGTGTAGCCATTCTCTACAAGTTTTCGATCGGCATCCCTGATGCTATCAATAGATCGACTTGATAATATGTCATCAAAACCCAACTCTTTGGCCATGCATATTGGCTCAATTGGGTTAGACTTTATTTCCGCCAAGCCTAATTTAGGCAGGAAATTAGTTGGGTAGCCCGTAATCATAAATAAAATCTCCATTTTTTGGACGTGTTTTAAATAAGCTAAGACGGTGTTTTTAAGATCCTCACCTCATGAAACCTATCGCACATTTATCGGGAGAGAACCTATCACCAAGTATCGGTTTTGGCATCTGGGCTAATTGTTTTGATTTTTAGTAAAACCATGATAATAGCCTCATTTGCTGTTTGCTTTTTATACCAAAAGATCAACACGCTCTAGCAAAAAACGATAAAGGGCTGGCATCATAATACCGTCGAGACAGGGAAATAGCCTATTTAAGTCAAGTGGTCTGATTTACTTAGGCTATTTTCCACATTAAAATCAATTTGTTACACTTTCATTCTTATGATGAATCTTTATTAATCATAGAAATAATGAAAACTTAACTCAATTTATATTCATACATTTAATTTGATAGCAGTTTAAATACCATCGAGATTACCAATAAAATGCCTTTCACGCTGTTGCTCATGCCATAGACTGGTTAAACCACGGTATCCACACTCCAATGCTTTATCTCTGAACTCAGCGGCTGACATCTCACTTCGCTCTAGTATCATTTCAGTAACCATCTGCATATTGGTTCCTGTTATGACTTGGTAATTTGTATTTTCCAGCGCCATTAACGATGCTAATCGAAATGGTGATCCCCCTAATAAATCTGTTAAAAAAACAACTCCCTCACCTTGGTCACAGCGCTGACTCGCCATTTTCAATGCTTGTTGAAGCGTATTGGTACTCATTCCCTCTGGAAAATCGATAGCAACACACTGTTCCTGTGCACCCATAATTTGTTCGATTGCCTGTAGCAAGCCGCTAGCAAAGCCCCCATGCCCTGCAATAACAATACCTAACATTGGAAAACTCCTTATAAAAAGCCAACCAATTTACCAAGTACACCCAACACCACCGTAATGCCGATTAATTTCACCGGTGAAAAACCTTTTTTCATTAACCAGTACACCAGCAATGTAAAACCTAACGGCATGATATTCGGCATTAGTTTATCTAACACATCGGTCTGTAAAGCCACTTTAGCTTCACCCGCCGTTATGACTAATGGTGTAGAAAGATTCACATAAGAGGCAACTAACGCGCCAATCACTGTCATTCCGACAATAGCTGCAACATGAGAAATATTTTTTGTATGAGTTTTCAATAATAAGATCGCTTCAGTTCCAGCACGATAGCCGTAATGTGCCAGTCCAAAACGTAATGCAAAATGCACAATGTTAAACATGAGTAAGAAAATAATTGGGCCAAGTAAACTACCTTGTAAGGCTAACGATGCCCCGATACCCGCGCAAATAGGTAGTAAAGTGAGCCAAAATAACGCATCACCAATTCCCCCTAAAGGCCCCATTAAAGCAATTTTAACGGCACGGATCGTTGATATTTTTTCTTTACTGCGCTCCATAGCTAACACTAAGCCAGATAAAAATGTCACATTAAATGGATGCACATTGATAAATTCCATATGCATTTTCATGGAGTTTGATAGATCTTCAGGATTGTTATGAATTTTGCGCAATGCAGGAAGCAATGTGTAGAGCCAGCCACCCGCTTGCATTCGTTCATAATTAAATGATGCTTGCAGTAATAATGAACGTAGAGCCATAACATTAATATCACGGTTAGTGAGTTCAGCGGCTAGCTCACTATCAAGGTAATCATCATGCTCAACTTGGCTAGTTGCCATTGCTTGAGCCATTCGTTGTTCTGCTTTTGCCGCCAGAGCTTCATCGCTGTCATTAAATGCCATCATTAGTCTCCTGAGCAACATTAAGTGCGCCGCCATTATTATTGTGATTACGTGTACGATTGAAGAAGTCGATCAATGCGATGGCAAATGCACCGAGTGCGACCGCAATAATTGGCATATTCAAGAAAGTGACAGAGATAAAACCAAGAATAAAATAGGCTATGTAAGTCTTTTTCATCATAATTTTCATTAATAATGAAAAACCGATAGCAGGCATCATACCTCCAGCAACAGCAAGGCCATCTAATAACCATTGAGGTGCTTTTTGTACCATGGTACCTGCAGCCTCAGCACCAAAGTAGATAGGTAAAAACGCAACTATAAAATAGAAAGAAAACAAAATAAGAATGCTGAAATAATTCACTATTTCAATGCCGCGCCAATTAAGTTTTCCGACCATTTCGTCGCATTTATGCATCATTGGGGAGTAAAGCGTAAACAATAAGGTAATGCAACCTTGAACGGCAATAGAAAAAGGCACTGAGATACCAATGGCCACTTTCGCGTCTGCATGCGTCATAATGGCAAATGCCGTCCCTATGATACCGCCAATCACAACATTTGGCGGCTGAGTTCCCCCAAGAGGCACCATCCCCATCCAAACAAGTTCTAAGGTACCGCCAACTAATAGCCCTGTCTGGACATCACCTAAAATTAATCCAACTATTGGCCCCATCACTACAGGCCGATGAAGGTGTGTTAAGCCATTAAGTAAATCGATTCCAGCAATCCCTGCAACTATAGCAATAAGTACTGCTTCAGCTAACATACTAACGTCCTTGTTTAATTAGCTTTAAAACATCAATACCTGTTTCATCAGGCACACGGCGAATTTCACAATTGATCCCTAGTGTTTCTAATTCGCAGAACACATTAATATCGATATCATCTACAGAGACCGTTTTATGAATTTGTTTTTTTCCTTCAACAAAATGCATATTGCCAATATTGACAAATTTAATGGGAACCCCACCTTTCACTAGAGTGAGGACATCTTTTGGGCTTTTACAAACGATAAAAATTTTCTGTCGTTCAGCCGCTTTATGGATCACATCTATGGTTTTTTGCAATGTAAAATAGCGAGTTTGTACGCCATCAGAAACCACCATATCCATTAGTGCTTGAGCCACAGGATCGGCCGCTACCTCATCATTAGCGACAACAACTAAGTTAGCACCGATAGAATTTGTCCATGTCACACCAACTTGCCCATGGATCAATCGGTTATCAATACGAGTCATCAATATATTTGGGATTGACATGATTTCTCCTATTATGATTTGGATATTCTATCAACAATTTAGCTATCTTTAGCTGCTTATTAAAGATTATTATATTAACCAATTAGCTCATCTAAATAAGCAGAAGTTATTCCTTTTGTTTTTAATATATGAAATAAACCACTAGCTGATGTAAATGAGCAACCTAATTTTTCTTTTATACGTTGAATACATTTCTGTTCAGATATTAAAGAACATCCATGATAAGCACTAATTTCTTTTAATTTATATTGTGATAACAAAAGTTTAATTGTGATGATTTCCTTACGCGTTAAACGAACGTCACCAAACCGCATATACCCATGAATACTTAGTAGGCTAGGTACTAATACATTGTCTTTTTGAGATCTGCCAGAATTTATAAAAGTATCTGTTTTAATATTAAATGTGGTTTTTTTATTCTTATTCCATATTATGAATGCATAGTCTGCAATGATAGGCTTACACGTATACAGCGTCATTATACTTCCTATTGGAAGTTTATTCACATAACCTATAGAAAATATTTCATACACATCGCCATATTTAATACAAATATCTATTTTATCCCTATACAATTTACTTATCATTTTTTTATAAAACTCAGGGTAATCGCTCCAACATTTAACACCAAGAGTTATTCTTTCCTTAAACGTCAGTCCAAAATCATTTTCACATAAAGTAACAACCCAATTATAATTATTAGATAGAATATTTATCTTTCCTCTTTTAACATCAATTCTTACATACTCAATATCAACATCATCCCAATTAAAATAATTAGAGAATTTATCTTTCATATCAGAACACATGGTTTTAATTGCATTTATTTCGCTCTTCATATAAAGAACCTTGTAAGTAAATTAAAATTGATTTTTTATTCATCAACAACGATGACATCTACACCTACTGAGGTTAAAGATTGATAATAATGAGATGGAATACGGCAATCTGTAATAAGGCGGTGTATATTAGTTGCTTTACGTATAAAACAAAGACTTTTTCGACCAAACTTAGAACCATCGGCAACAACAATAATTTGATGGGCAACTTCACACATAACACGATTAAGATTAGCTTCACCACTATTTGGAGTCATAATTCCAGAATCAAGATCAAAACCATCGACGCCAAGAAATAATGTATCGAAACGATATTGTAATAATTGTTTTTCCGCAATCGAACCATCTATTGAATAAGAATCTTTCCGAACCTTGCCCCCAAGAAGCATAACCTTGATATTGTCAAAATCGACTAACTCATAAGCAATATTGAGCGCATTCGTCATGACAACCAAATCACGGCGAGGTTTTAAAAAAGGAACAATTTCTGCGGTTGTTGAGCCCGAATCAATCAATAATGCATCACCATCCTTCACAAATTCAGCCGCTTTTTGTGCGATACGGATTTTAATGTCTCGATCCATTCTCCCCTTCACTTGTAATGGCCTATCAAAAGCAAACTTATGATTTACCATCGCACCACCGTAAGAACGCAAGGCACAGCCTTTCTTTTCGAGATAACGCAGGTCATTACAGATTGTGACACTCGACACACTGAACTGCTTACTCAATACATCGACACGAACGCTGCCTTTATGACACAGTATATCCATAATACATTCACGTCTTTTTACTGTATCCATACTCATCGTATTCATTCCCTTATTATCGCTGTCCACACCACCGCTGCTTGTTTTTAATTAAAACAAAGTCAGTTAAAGAGAAATGTGACCTTTGTTAAATTTCACTTTCTGAGCAAATTATCCCTAAAATGCTTTCATTTGCCGCTGAAATGAAAGGTATATCTTTCTTTTCATTCACGCTTTATTAACCTAACTGCTTATTACAAACCAGTATTCGCTCTATCAAATAGACTTACAACGAAATCTCTCTGAAAAATGTAAAATGGGTTATTTTCAAATTGCTCAGTGAGCAAGATCACAAAATTAAATTTAGGCAACAACACGAAGGGGGCTGTGATAGATAAAAGAGAGGTGAGTGAGTAAACACAAGCAGTCTACCCACTCATCAAAGACTATGGCTTTTTGATTACTTCAGCTGAAATAATTGAAATAGGTTCAACCGGTACGTTTTGATATGGGCCGACGTTTTCTGTTTTCACTTTAGATATTTTATCCACAACGTCCATGCCTTTTACAACCTTACCAAAAACGGCATAACCAAAGTCACGTTGGCCATGATCTAAGAAAGCATTATCGGCAACGTTAATAAAAAACTGGCTGGTTGCACTGTCTTTATTCGCGGTACGCGCCATAGAAATCGTTCCACGCAGGTTACGTAAGCCGTTGTCAGCTTCATTTTTAATTGGGGCACGAGTCTGTTTTTGCTGAAGATCTTTGTTAAAACCACCGCCTTGGATCATAAAACCAGGAATAACACGGTGGAAGGTGGTTCCGTTGTAATAACCTTCATTAACATATTGAAGAAAGTTTTCCGTCGTTACTGGTGCTTTTTTATCATTCAATTCTAATTCGATATTGCCCATCGAAGTAACTAACTTCACGTAAGTTTCACCCGCTGCGAGTGCAAGAGAAGATGCGCTGATAGCACAGACTGCCAGTAAAGGCACAAAAATTCGTTTTAACATTCAAGATCCCTTTCGCTATAGCTAATGCTAATGACTTAATTATACTGTGATTGCTCCCCCACCTTTCGGTGTGAAGCTTCCCACTTTCTAAGCCGCTGCTGGTATTCCCCAGTCTGATACAGCCTAGATGGGCAGTCACGACGTATCCGCCGTATTGCTTGTACTATAAAACACGAAGCCCTCTGCTTCAACGTTCTAGATCCCAGCCCATATTGAGCAATCGTTCACGGTGAATATGGCTAAATAACCTGCTGTACAGCAAAGATAAGCCGTCGAAAACAATTATTCATCAATAACTAGCCAACAATTCCACTATTTATTATCTGTTGAATAATACATGCATCGATTCTAGAGCGAAGCTAACTATATTGCTGAACATTTACCTTTATTTACGCCAAATCATCTATCTATCGCCAAATATAGTCCAATTTCTACAAATACTCACTGCTTTATATTTTAAATAAGTTGAAATGGTGAACATCACTCAAGTCAAAAAGACATGACCATTTTAGCTTTGTTTGTCTGCCACCTATGGCTATAATCCCTGAGCCTCAAAAGGTAAACTCAGGGAGAACAACCAATGGCAATTAAAAATCATAATTATCACATGGCAAAATTTGTCATCAGTGCACCCGATATCCGTCATCTACCCAAAGATACAGGTATAGAAGTTGCCTTTGCAGGCCGCTCCAATGCAGGTAAATCTAGTGCACTAAATGCGCTTACCCAACAAAAAAGTTTAGCTCGTACCAGTAAAACCCCTGGACGCACACAGCTCATCAATCTATTTGAGGTTGAAGAAGGGATCCGTTTAGTTGACTTGCCAGGTTATGGCTACGCAGAAGTTCCCGAAGAAATGAAGCGTAAATGGCAAAAAGCACTTGGTGAGTACCTACAAAAAAGGGAATGTATCAAAGGACTGGTCGTACTGATGGATATCCGCCATCCGTTGAAAGATCTGGATATGCAAATGATCGAATGGTCTATCGCGATGGAGGTTCCAGTTTTAGTGCTACTCACTAAAGCCGATAAACTTGCCTCTGGCGCCAGAAAAAAACAGCTAATGGACGTTCGACAGACTCTTGAGCCGTTGGGCGGAGATGTTGAAGTTGAATACTTTTCTGCACTGAAAAAGATTGGTATTGATAAATTACGTATCAAACTGGATAGCTGGTATAGCACGCAAGTTTAATTTCAATTTCTTTCCTTGTGCGTCAATTGGCGCACAACGGCAAATTTACCTTGAAAATCACGAATTTTAGATAAAAAAATGCTCCAGTCAAAATTTTGACTGGAGCAGCTAATATTCAGCTAAATCCGATTACGTGAAGTAAAAGGTCTGAAAGATAGAACATCTTACCTCTGTACCCTACGCCGTATACTTTACTTGATTCTTTGCACAAAAAAAAGCTTTTATGTAATTTTTTTTCAATGCTTACTACGATTCAGCGAATAAAATATCGATTTTCTCACCAAGAAACGTATTTTTATTACATATTTATGAGAGCCATGTCGCATTAGTATGTAATGTAAATTTTTTGACTCGATAAGTATAACTATCTTAAATTGGGTAAAAATCGAACTTTTATTCATAATTTGAATAAAAATACATTGATAAAAGATTGCATTAACAATAATGATAACGAGAAATTATGACAGTTTTATCGCAAGCAAAGATAAAAGTGCCTTTCACATCGCAATGCTTGCAAGAAATAGTCATATAAATAACGGCTGATTACATAGCTGTCTCAGGTAACAAAGCCCCACCATCCACAACAATGGTTTGCCCTGTGATATAACTCGCCGCTGGTGATGCTAAGAAAACCATCGCTGCCGCAATATCTTCGCCTTCACCTAAACGCCCTAATGGTACATGATGCGCAATACTTTGATTAAGTTGCTCATCGCCTAAATTTGCCATGGCTGGTGTACGGATCATACCCGGTTCAACGCCATTAACCGTGATCCCTAAAGGCGCAAGTTCGAGTGCAGCAGCCTTGATAAAACCATTTACCCCTGCTTTAGAGGCCGCATAATGCGCTAACCCTGGGTAAACAACTTTCGGCCCCGTCACTGAAGAGGTAACCAAAATACGCCCTCCTCCCTGCTTTTTCATTAAAGGCTGAGCAGCTTGGGTTAAATAAAACGGAGCCATTAAATTAACACTCAATGTTCGCTGTAATAATGGTTCATCAATCTGCATAAATTCAGTCAGAGGGAAATAGGCGGCATTGTGTACCACAATATCTAATCGATGATATTGGTGTTCTATTTTTTCTACTAATGTGCTGATTTGCTGTTGTACCGAACAATCGCAACTTTCTGCATAGACTTTATAGCCTTGTTCGATCAATGAAGCCGCAGCTTGTTGTGCCTTTTTCAGCTGTAAATCCGCCATAATCACCAAAGCACCTAATTCAGCAAAAGCCTCAACAATCGCCAAACCAATACCTTGAGCACCACCAGTGACTAACACAACTTGGCCATCAAATGCCGTTGCAGAAAATGTTTTCTTCATGGGGGGGTTCCTATGAGCAACCATAAACAAATAGGAAATTATATTGATGTAGATAATACTAAGACGGCAATCGTTCTTAGGGGCGAGGAAATTCCCCACAGTGTATACATGGGTTGTAGATTATATTTTCTTGGCGATTGGTTCACAATCAGTAATGATTGAACCGCTTTTTAGCTATAAGCAGTTGTTTGCTTTGCTCTTTAAGCTGCAAACCAGACATAATCATCAAGGTATTTCAATTAATTAAGGCTGTCCCCCAAAAATCGTAATATATACTCGTCATACTTTAAGTGGCAGCGCCTTTCGTTAAGGTATAAGTGACTACGCTCACTCGCACCACTCACATAATTATCATGCTCTTGCGGACTCATTGACTTGTCGCCTAGCCGCACCTCGAATTATTTAGAGTATAAACATTAATATTATTCCCAACCTCAAAATACTATTTTTATATTTACAATTTAATAAATTCGCTATAGTGTAAAAATACTTTCATTCTTAAAAAAACATTTAAGCTAACCTGCTAAACATTTAATCGGGAGTGATTAACAATGAAAAAAATAATAATTCCATTTATTTTATTGAGTTCATTAATTATAAATAACAATTGTCACGCAGAGGATTTATTTCAAATTTATAAAATAACAAAAGATAGCAACCCATCACTAAAAAAAATAGAAAACGAACGCTATCAAGCCTATAAAAAAATAGATGAAGAGCGCAGTCTATTACTTCCTCAATTAAAATTAATAGCTAATTCAAACTATAAAAACAATGATGGATCCGATGACAATAAAAATATTAAAAATGCCGAACTATCCCTACAGATGACACAATCTATCATTGATAGAACTAAGTGGCAGTCATTATCTATTCAAGAAAAACAAGCTGCTATTTCAGATATTAACTATCAAGTAAGCCAACAAGATCTTATTTTAGAAACGGCCATCTCTTACTTTAATATATTAAAATCTATTGATGCCCTCACTTACATAAAAGCCCATAAACTCGCCGTTTATCATCAATTAGATCAAACGACACAACGTTTTAATGTAGGGCTAACGACCATCACTGATGTACAAAATGCGAGAGCTAACTATGACAGTATCATTGCTCAAGAGGTTCTAGGATATAACGAATTGAAAAATTCAGTTGAAATATTAAGAAAAATCAGTGGAGTACAATATACTCGATTAGCAAAACTCAATATTAATAAGTTACAAATCACTAAACCAGATAACATCACATTTTTACTTGAAAATGCTCGAATTAAAAATCTTACTTTATTAAAATCTCGCCTTACACAAGAAATATCAAACGATAAAATATCCCTCGCCAAAAGTGGGCATTTACCTATAGTCACTTTAGATACCTCTACAACCATCAACAACACTCGGCTAGATAAGAATGATATCGAAAATCCGCATAAAATAAATAACCATTCAGGGAAAAACAATGCTGCCCTCTCGTTAAATTTACCAATCTATCAAGGTAATGCAGTTAATTCTCAAGTTAAGCAGGCTCAGTATGGTTTTCAGGCTGAAACAGATCAACTTGAAAGCGATAACCGAAAAGTCACTCAGCTAGTTAACTCTTCATACAATAATATATTGTCATCAATAAGTAGCATTAATGCCTATAAGCAACTAATTATTTCGACACAAAGCTCATTAGATGCCACAGAAGCTGGTTATCAAGTAGGAACGCGCACTATTGTCGATGTGCTATCTGCAACTTCCGCCCTTTATCAGTCAAAACAAAATTTGTCGAACTCCCAATATGATTATCTTATCAACCAGTTAAGAATGGAATATTTACAAGGTTCCTTAAACGAAAATAGCATTCAACGTATCAATAAGATGCTAGGCAATGAAATATCAATCCATTAACCAACAATGCAATAATTATTATTTTAATTATCAAATATTGAATAATTGATTTTAATTAAAACTTGATAAATTTCATTTTTATAGTTCTTAATTTTCTATGTCATCATTGCTTTTAAAATAAAAAGTGAGATCAAGTAAATAAACAGTGAAAGTAAATGAAATGTATTGCATTAAAAATGGAGAAGAATTGATCATTTCTCCTTCACCACAAAGAAAGAAAATAACCATTCCAAAATTGATGGCATCTAGTGCAGGGCAAAAAACAAAAGCCCATCACAGTCTAGATATTAATGGAAAGCAAGTTGCAATTGCTGAAGTTGATACACGTTATAATCAATATGGGGTTACTTTAATCAACATATCATCTTGGTCTGGAGTCATTGAACCGAATACTCAAATGAAAATTATAGCTAATGAAAGAACATCCAAATATTCATCTGTACTTAGTTATATATTAGTATTAATAGAATAATATACATTTTCACAGTAAATAGTATAAACAAATAAATCTGAGTCGAATAAATAATTATCCGACTCAGATCAGGTTCTATCTAGTGAGCTTCATCCCAATTATCACCCACGCCAACATCCACTTTCAACGGTACATCAAGCTGCATGCTTTGTTCCATCAATTCACGCACTTTTTCTATCACCTTATCCAGCTCAGTTTCTTTGATTTCAAACACTAATTCATCGTGAACTTGCATCAACATGTCAGCTTCCGGTTTCTCTGCTCGCAGCCAACTATCAACAGCAATCATTGCCTTTTTGATAATATCTGCTGCTGTTCCTTGCATTGGCGCGTTGATCGCCTCACGCTCAGCGGCTTTACGGCGCATACCGTTACTTGATTTAATATCAGCAAGGTACAGGCGGCGCCCTTCTAATGTCTCAACATAGCCTTGCTCAGATGCTTGATGGCGCGTGTTTTCCATATAACGTAAAACACCTGGATAGCGTTCAAAATAGAGATCCATATAACGTTGCGCTTCACCACGAGGGATCCCTAACTGACGTGCCAAGCCAAATGCACTCATTCCATAAATCAAGCCAAAGTTAATCGCTTTAGCGCTACGGCGTTGATCACTAGTTACTTGCTCCAGCGGTACACCAAATACCTCTGAAGCCGTCGCACGGTGAATATCTTTGCCTTCCGCAAATGCAGTTAATAACCCTTTATCTTGTGATAGGTGAGCCATAATACGCAATTCGATTTGCGAATAATCGGCCGCAACCACTTTATAGCCTTTACGTGCAATAAATGCTTGGCGGATGCGACGCCCTTCTTCCGTTCTTACTGGAATGTTTTGTAAGTTAGGATCACGTGATGATAATCGGCCTGTCGCGGTCACCGCTTGATGATAAGAAGTATGTACCCGTTGAGTTTTCGGGCTGATCATCAACGGCAGTTTATCCGTATAGGTTGATTTCAACTTTGCCAAACTACGGTGCTCAAGCAATAATTTAGGTAATGCATGTTCCATCGCCAACTCTTCAAGCACTTCTTCATTGGTTGATGCAGCACCGCTAGGCGTTTTTTTGATAATAGGGAGTTGCAGCTTTTCAAATAAAATAGTTTGCAATTGTTTTGGTGAAGCTAAGTTAAATTCTTCACCCGCTAATTCAAATGCTTCTTTCTCGAGTTCTGCTAAACGAGCGGTAATTTGTTTTGATTGAGCGGCTAAAACATTCGCATCAATTAATACACCAGTTCGCTCCATTCGCACTAAAACAGGCACTAATGGCATTTCAATCTCACGGAAGACTTTATTCAGCTTAGGTTCAGCTTCAAGCTGTGGATACAGCGCTTGATGCAATAACAAAGTCACATCGGCATCTTCTGCTGCATAATTGGCGGCTTGTTCAAGAGCGATTTGATTGAAGGTCAGTTGCTTTTTGCCTTTTCCTGCAATTTCTTCGAAGGACACTGTTTTATGGTTGAGATGGCGTTCAGCCAAGCTATCCATATCATGGCGCCCCATACCAGCCACACTATTCAGTACATAAGATTCGAGCATGGTGTCGAATTCGATGCCTTTTAGCTCAATGCCATAGTTAAGCAACACTTCAGCGTCATACTTTAAGTTCTGCCCAACTTTTAATATATTTTCATTTTCTAATATCGGCTTCATCACTGCCAGAACATCATCTAATGGCAGTTGAACAGGCGCATCAAGATAGTCGTGCCCTAAAGGTAAGTAAGCCGCTCTTCCCGCTTCAATGGCAAATGACATCCCCACTAGACGCGCTTCTTGAGTATCTAAGCTATCGGTTTCAGTATCAAATGCAAACAATGGTGCAGAGGTGAGTTTTTCAACCCAACGATCTAAATCAGCCTGTTCTAAAATGGTCTGGTAATTTTCTGCGCTGAGTGTTGGTGCAGCAACAACAACTTCAATTTTCTTTTCGAACTTAGTGGCGGTTGGTGCTGAACTTTTACCATTTTTAGCATCCATCCATGTACCGTTTTCAACATCAGCCAACCAACGTTTGAATTCGTAACGGCTAAATAATTGGTGCAACTTATCAGCATCAGGTTCTGATACAGAGAGCTCTTCACAGGTTTTTTCTAGCTCCACATCCGTTTTGATGGTAGCGAGCTGATATGAAAGAAATGCCAGTTCACGGTTTTCTTCCATTTTTGGCGCTAATGTTTTAGACCCTCTGAAACCAAGCGGTGCGATATCGTCTAAAGAGTTATAAATCTTCTCTAAGCTACCAATCCCTTGCAGTAAGGCAAGCGCCGTTTTTTCACCGACTCCTGGTACACCAGGGATGTTATCGGATGAATCTCCCATCAAAGCAAGAAAATCGATGATCAATTCAGGTGGTACGCCATATTTGTCTTCAACTTCTTGAGGACCAAGGATCGTATTAGTCATGGTATTGATCAGCGTGATATTCGGCTCCACCAGCTGTGCCATATCTTTATCGCCTGTACTAATCAGGACTGGGATACCTTTTTGGCTCGCTTGTCTCGCTAGTGTACCAATAACATCATCAGCCTCAACGCCTGAAACCACTAAAAGTGGTAACCCCATCGCTTCGACCATTTCATGTAATGGTGCGATTTGTTCACGTAAATCATCAGGCATTGGTGGACGATGTGATTTATAGCTTTCAAACAGTTCATCACGAAATGTTTTTCCTTTCGCATCAAAGACGACGGCCACATGGCTTGGCTTATATTGCATAATCAAGCTACGCAACATATTGAGCACACCATACATAGCTCCTGTCGGTTCACCTGCACTGTTAGTTAGTGGTGGGAATGCATGATAAGCACGGTATAGGTAAGATGAACCATCTACCAATATAAGGGGATTTTCTGCTATCTGAGCCATAATCTGTCATCATCTTTTTTGTCAGGAATGAATGCCGATAGGATGCCACAATGTTCGCTGAGATACACGTTGAGTTTGCACTCTCCACTCATCAGCTAAGACACTGTCACCACAGTTTTACTGTCATTTCTCAGTCACTGGGCATCATGATAACCTGTGGATAACTCTGTGGGCAAAACAGTGTTCTGGCTTAGATTCAATGACTAAGAAAAGATCAAGTAGTTAAACAAGAAAATAAAATCAATGAGTTAGATACATGGACCTTGATCCTGCTCAAAAAAAATATTTCTGCTGTATTGTGGATATTGATTACGTGATGTGACAACTATTGAAATGTGGCGGCAAGCCGCACCGCCACAAGGGAAGGCTATTTTTTATTAATTAGATAGTTAACTACGTTAGAAAACTCTTTCGCATAATCTGCTGCATTTTCGACTGCAATGCCGTTATTACGAACTTGGTATTTACCATCAACAAACATTGCTGGTACACCGCGCAGTTTGAGATCTTGAGCGGCATTTTGCTGCTTAGCGACCAATGATTTCACCACAAAACTATTCAATGCAGCATCGTACTCATCACCACTGATACCTGCTTTAATGAAGGCATTACGGATATCTGCTGGCGTGTTAATCGATTGAGTTTTTTGGATACCTTCAAACAGAACTGGAGTTACTTTGTCTTCAACTTTCAGTACCATTGCAACCGCCCACGCTTGAGTCAAATTTGGGCCTAGTGGGCCTAAGAAGTCAACGTGATAACGTTCCATTTTCACGCCTTCTGGCAGATTTTTCTCAACTGTTTGCGGGACTTTGTACACATTTTCAAATTGGTAGCAATGCGGGCAATAAAAAGAGAAGAACTCTAAAACTTGCGGCAAGTTTTGCACCGGTTGTTTAATTTCAGTGTACTCTTTGCCTTCTGTATAATTTGCGGCTGCGGCCCCAAATGACATAGCAATACCAATTAACGCCAACATAATTTTTTTCATATACTATATTCTCCAAAAAACTCATTGAGTTATTAAAATTGAGGGGCTAACTGCAAAGGTGGCTCTTGCAGCCGTTCAAGCTGCTGAGCAAATTCAATAGACTGTCTTTGCCAAAAATCATCGTCTTGGATCCATGAAAACGCTCTTGGAAAAGCAGGATCTTGCCAGCGACGAATAATCCATCCTAAATAATGAACCATTCTCATCGCCCTTAGTGGCTCAATTAGCTTGAGCTCTTTCACATCAAAATCACAGAATTCATTATAAGCTTCAAGCAAGGTATCCAGCTGGATCACCTGCTCTTGGCGTGAGCCATTCAATAACATCCACAAATCTTGTACCGCTGGGCCATTGCGCGCATCGTCAAAATCCACCAACCAAGCCTCATCACGCCATAGGATATTCCCCGGATGGCAATCTCCCTGTAAACGCAGTGGCGATACAATAACCGGCCAATCATGTTTCACTTGAACGATTAACTTATCCAGTGATTCGAGAAAGTTTTCTTTCCACTTGGGGGCGATCAGCTCACTTTGCGCCATGAGCTGGCGAGGTTGATCAAGGTATTCCGTCACCCCCAATGTAGGGCGGAACATAAAAGTGCTTTTTTTGCCGATCTGATGAGTACGGCCTAATAAACGCCCAACCTCTTCCAGCTGGAAGAGATTATCCGCTTCATATTGACGCCCGCCAATACTCGGAAAAATGGCAAACATAAAACCGCCGAATTCCAATACGGTTTGCCCTGCAAACTCTAGAGGTGCAGCAACAGGTAATTCAGCATCTTGTAACTCAAGCGTAAAATCGTGTTCTTCTTGGATTTGCGAACGATTCCAACGCTCAGGGCGATAAAATTTCACCACAAAGCGTTTGCGGTTTTCATCTTGAAACTGATAAACCCGATTCTCATAGCTATTTAGCTCAGTTAGCCCTGACTCAGGGTAGATCCCAGCTTCCATCAGTGCATCGAGGATCAAATCAGGAGAGATTTCGCTAAAATGAAAATGCGATTGTTCCGTGTTATTCATTGCACATTAGTCTTTTATAATACCGCGAGCGCGTAATAAGGCCGTCTTGAAGTCTTCCTCATAATCTTTTTTCAGGCCGGGGATCGCTTCGTCACTTCCTTTACCGCGCATTTTCAGGTGATAAATCAGTACATCATCTGTTAACTCAGATAACGAGCCTTTAAAACCCGCTTCGTCGGCAAGTTTTTGCAGTAGTTCAACAAGATTCAGATCTGAGTTGTCTTTCCATACAGGATGTATCAGCTCAATAACTTCATTTAAGCGATGGCATTTCATGTATATTCCTTCATTACAAATATTTAGGCCAAATTACTCGATATCATACAAGAGAAAAAAGCGAATTGATGTCAAGCTACGTAAAGTTTAACCTTAGTCTGCCTAAATATTGTTTGAATTTATAGGAAAACGGAATAAATTTTAGCGAATATATGCTTTTGAGTATGTTGAAACATTTTATTGAAGATCTTCAGAGATATTGAATATGCAACAATCGATTACCGGTGTGATCCTCGCAGGCGGTTTAGGTCGGCGTATGGGCGGGCAAGACAAAGGCTTAATAACCTTACTTGGCAAACCACTTTACCAGCACATAGTCGAACGCCTTGAGCCGCAAGTAGGGCAATTAATGATCAATGCTAATCGTAATCAAGAACGTTATCAACAGAGTGGCTTTCCGGTAATTGCGGATCTCACTGAGGACTTTTCTGGGCCACTCGCAGGTATGCAAGCAGCACTACATGCAGCTAAAACTGAGTGGCTATTATTTGTTCCTTGTGATGTGCCTGCATTTCCGTTAGATCTTGCGGTAACATTCTTTGAAAATAAAGGCGAAAGCCTCGCTTGCTATGCAAATGATACTGAGCGCGACCACCCTACTTTTGCTTTAATTCATCGCTCATTAGCACCACAATTGGATAGGTACCTCGATCAAGGAGAACGTAAGCTAATGTTCTTTATGCGGGAAATAGCAGCAAAATGTGTTGTTTTTCCTCCAAAATTAGGCTCGTTCGCCAATTTAAATACACCTGAAGATAGTCTCAACTGGGAGCTGCAACAAAAATAATTATGAACCAGAAATCTCTACCCCTACTCGGTATCACTGCGTACAGCGGTACAGGTAAAACAACGCTATTAAAGAAAGTGATCCCATTACTGCGCCAGCGCAACATTCGTGTCGGTTTAGTTAAACATACCCATCACGATATGGATGTCGATAAACCGGGCAAGGACAGTTATGAATTACGTAAAGCGGGTGCTGATCAAACACTTGTCGCTAGCCAGAAACGTTGGGCGCTGATGACGGAAACCCCTAATAACGATGCCGAGTTAGATCTACAATATCTTGCTAGCCGTTTTGATGCAGATTCTCTCGATCTGATCTTGGTGGAGGGGTTTAAACATGAAACGATCAGTAAGATCGCGTTATTTAGAGCTGAAGTTGGTAAGCCACTTGATGGATTACTTGATCAACACGTGATTGCCGTTGCGAGCAATCAAATAATCGATACCGTGTTGCCCCAGTTGGATATTAATAACCCTGAACACATCGCTGACTATATTGTCTCTTGGTGGCAAAAAAGTCTGTAATCTATACTCTAAATAATTCGAGGTGCAGCTAGGCGATAAGTGAGTAAGTCACTAGGAGCCTACATTAGTAGGTGACTAGTGCGAGTGAATGTAGTCACTTATACCTTAACAAAAGGCGCTGCCACTTAAAGTATAACGAGTATAGGCTCACCTTTTCTCAATGATACAGTTTGTTAGCATTAATATAAAAGGCTGAACTTTGTCAGCTCAGCCTTTTACTAAAACACAGGGCCCATTCGCTATTAACGCATCGTGACAAATTCTTCTGCTGCGGTTGGGTGGATGGCCACTGTATTGTCGAAATCTTTCTTCGTTGCCCCCATTTTCAGAGCAACTGCAAAGCCTTGTAGGATTTCATCCATACCAAAACCAATACCGTGAATACCCACAATCTTCTCATCTGCGCCTGCACACACTAGTTTCATGCGGCATGGCTGGCGATGAGAGGTCACCGCAGTGTACATCGCAGTAAATGATGATTTATAACATTTGACCTGATCTGCACCGTATTTTTCAATCGCTTCAGGTTCAGTCAAGCCTACGGTACCAATTGGTGGATGGCTGAATACCACGGTTGGGATATTGCTGTAGTCTAAGTGCTCATCCGGCTTATTATTAAATAAACGCTCAGACAAACGGCGACCCGCAGCAACCGCAACAGGCGTTAACTCAACCGCGCCTGTGTTATCACCGACTGCATAAACACCTGCAACATTAGTATTTTGGTACTTATCTACCTTGATATAACCTTTTTTATTAAGCTCTACACCAGTAGCTTCAATATTCAGGTTATCTGTCATTGGCTCACGACCAATTGCCCAAATCAGTACATCGACCGTTTGCTCTTTGCCATTTTCTAACTTCAGAGTCAGAGAACCGTCTGCATTTTTGACCACTTCTTTTGGTACTGATTCAGTATGCAATGTTGGCCCTTCAGTGTTCATGACTTCCACTAACGTCTCAACAATCAGAGGATCAAATGAACGAAGTGGCGCATGTTTACGCACAAAAAGGTGTGCTTCACTACCAAGGCCATTTAATACCCCAGCGAGTTCAACAGCGATATAACCAGCACCGACGACAGCAACACGTTTAGGCAGGTCTTCCAGTTCAAAGAAACCATCCGATGTTATACCGTACTCTGCACCAGGAATAGCAGGGATCACAGGGCGGCCACCTGTTGCAATCAAGATATGATCAGCGGTATAGATTTCGCCATCCACTTCAACGGTATGTGCGTCAACAAAACGAGCAAAACCGTGGATCACATCGACTTTATTATTACCTAAAACGCGGTCATAAGATTGGTGAATGCGATCAATATACGCAGTGCGGCTCGCAATTAAAGTTTTCCAATCAAAACGGTTAATTGTCGCGTCAAAACCATAGTCAGGGCCATAAGCACGGATCGCTTCTGAAATCTGTGCTGCATGCCACATCACTTTTTTCGGCACGCAACCTACGTTTACACAGGTTCCACCTAGTGCTTTCGCTTCGATCAGGGCACACTTTTGTCCATACATCGCTGCTCGGTTCATCGAAGCAATGCCGCCACTACCACCACCAATTGCAATATAGTCGTAATGTTTGCTCATAACTTGGTTATCCCATTTTGATTAATTAAAAAGCTAATACTTACCATTATGCTAATTATCTTTCTAAGCACAATAGTTTCAATGGATAGGAATTTCCTTTTAATGCAATAGGTTTCACCTATTCAGGTACGATCCAGCCCACTAACGTGTGTCCTGTTCCTTCTGGAACCAACGTTTTATGCAGCCACGGCAGCACATTTTTCATTTGCTGCTCAAGCTTCCATGGTGGATTGATCACAATCATACCGGATGCCGTCATACCACGTTGATCGCTATCAGGGCGTACCGCTAGCTCAATTTGCAATATTTTGCGGATCCCTGTGGCCTCTAATTGGCTGATCATGCGCTTAACTTGTTGGCGCAATACCACTGGATACCAAATCGCATAAGTTCCTGTCGCGAAACGCTTATAGCCTTCAACAACCCCTTTGACGACCGCCTCGTAATCAGATTTCAACTCATAAGGAGGATCCATTAACATAAACCCACGGCGGGTTGGAGGTGGCAGCTTCGCTTTTAGCTGTTGATACCCATCACCTTTAGAAACTTGAGCACGCTCATCGCGAGAGAATTCAGCCCGCAATAATGGGTAGTCGGTAGGATGCAATTCAGTTAGAGCTAACTTGTCTTGTTCACGCAATAAATACTTTGCGAGAAGAGGTGAGCCCGGGTAATAACGTAAGCGCCCATTATCATTCATTTGGCGAACAATATTCATGTAGGGAGCCAGTTCCTCTGGCAAATCGGGCTGTTCCCAGATGCGCGCAATTCCTTGCAGATACTCACCTGTTTTTTCTGCATGTTCGCCCGTTAATTGATAACGACCAGCACCTGAATGAGTATCAACATATAGAAAAGGTTTTTCTTTCTCTTTTAGAGATTCAATGATGAGGCTTTGAACAGTATGTTTTAGTACATCTGCATGATTGCCTGCGTGAAAACTATGGCGGTAACTTAACATATGCTTACATTTATCTAATTTAAAATTTGAGTATTATTCAGTTATATACTCTAAATAATGCGAGTTGCAGGTAGGCGACAAACGAAGATAGTCGGGGAGCATAGATAAACTATGTAACGCGGCGAGCGTAGCGTAGTCCCTTAAGTCTTAACAAAAAGCCCTGCAACTTGAAGTATGACGAGTATAAAGAAGTTTATCAACCTGAATACACAGTAATGGGACAAGATAACCCATGCTCTAAACACTTCCAGTTACAGCACTTTATTAAGGAAAGGCAACGACGCTCATCGCACTAGCCTGAATATATAAAGAAACATACTGGAAGAGAACAGTGTAAATAAAGTTTGCTTGAATAGCTATAGAGGATAAAAAAAGTAATGTAAAACGCAGTATCAGCAGCCCAAACGATTGTCAGTTAAATCTCAGTTTAGGCTATGCTAATAAAATTTTAACACCTAACAAATAGCACTATTTAGCCGAATGCAAATTATTGCTATTTAATAAAAAATAGATATAAATTCAAATTAAATATCCATATCCAAGCATTCTACGCTCTAAATAATTCGAGTTGAAGTTAGGTGATAAAAGAAGGTAGTCAACAATCCTATAACTTGAAGTATAATGAATATGCTGATATCTAATATTCAAAATGCTTCTTTATTTCCAACTCAGAATCAATGGCCAATTGATTATACTTATTAAATACATCATAGTTTTCATCAGGAATAGCCATTGAATAACCACATTCCTCTATCAGTTCTGGATAATATATAACAATTATTTTTTCTAGCAATTGGATAAACTGTAGAATACTAATTTCAAATATTGAACACATTCTCACTAACGTATAAACATTAACATTACAAATACCTGTCTCGTAACGAGATACCTGTTGCTGAGAAATATCAAGTAAATTTGCCAATTCTAAGCCCGTAATGCCCTTTTTTCTCCTCAACAATCTTAATACACTACCAAATGCAACGTTAGTCCTTCTATTATTTAATTCTAAATCTACTTTTTTGTTACTATGCTTATATCTCACAATAGCCTCCAAAGCGTCTAAGTAATCAATATCTCAAATATACTTACAATGCTTTATAACTAGATCTAAATGCCTATTCTACGGGTAATATAATTATTCATAAGGGGGAAATCAAATTTTGACTTCTATAAAATCATCGTTACAAAAAACTCATGAAATTATAATTTTCACAAGTAAATCAATAACTTTAAACCATGACAAAAATTATGAACTAAGTTTTTACTGGATATTTGGTTATGCTACACATTAAGCGGTGCCCATTTTGAACATATCTTTTTAAATAAGCCAATAAACAAATAAATATGGTAGATTAAAGTGATAAGCTATTTGGTTATTTTAAGAGCAGAAAACATGATTTTATATAATATCCTCCTCCCTTTTACCTGCCCTATTCAACCTACCAAAAATAACAATCAAAATAAGATGCTCATTTTACAAAGACAGCCACTCTTATTAAGACAACCTCTCATCGAAAAAATAATACACATTTTTTGAGTAAACGCTACATTACATGCGTAATTTATAAAATAAAAATTATTACAGCATATAAACTTGAAGTAGCGTTCCAAAAATGTTTTATCTGATTTTATATTCGGCCTAAAATCTAAAATCAAATCCCACAAAAAAAGCAACCAACTGATTTAAAATAGAAAACTTATTTTTTAATATTTTAAAATTACCTTAAAACCCTATATAGTGACATTTGATTTAAATCATTTTAAATATTACATTAGCACTCATAGCATAGATATAATTCTTTAATATCTTGCTTTTAAATTCACTAGGTTAATTTTGAAACGTATTAAACAATACTATGTTCTAAATAATTCAAGGTGTAGCGAGATAACCAGTGAACGAGTCACAGACAGCCTACATAATTAGGTGATAATAGCGAGTGAACGCAATCAATAACGCTGCAATTTGAAGCATGATGATTATATAAAAAGGAACTATATTGACATATCTATCAAGTCAATAAATATAGCTCTATTTTTTCATTATTGAAAATCCTATTTAACATATCAGATTAAATGCCAAGAATAAATCTGTGAATTTAATTAAACATCAAGCTTAAATTAAAAAATTTATTTTGTATTAAAAGGAATAGAGTATGTCTAATTTACTTAAATCTTTATTTGGATTATCAGTATTATCCGCTAGTCTAGCGGTATCAGCAGCCCCTGGTACTCAGGTTATTGTTGAAGGTGGTATTGTTCATTTTACAGGATCAATCGTTAATGCAGCCTGCGCTGTAAGTACAGATAGTGATGGCCAAACAGTTGCATTAGGCCAGCACCGTACTTCTGCATTACAAAATGTAGGCGATAAAACCAGCCCTAAAGCCTTTGAAATCAAACTGACCGACTGTGACACCACTGTTTCAGAAAGAGCACAAGTGTCATTCTCTGGCGGTGCAAATCAAACAGATAAAAACCTTCTTAAAGTCAGTAATATCGTCCCTGGTGGTGCTGGAGCTGCAACAGGGGTTGGTATAGAAATTACGGATCATGCAGGTGTCGTTCTTAGACCAGACGGATCAGCATTCTCTACACCAGTGAAACTGATCGATGGCACAAACACGCTACATTTCTCTGCTCGCTATGTCAGAACAACAGAGGCCCTGACTCCTGGTAAAGCAGATGCGGATACCACCTTTACTATGCAATATAATTAATATTGCCCTACAAAGGAATGAATTAAATCAATAAGGATATTCATAGTGGTCGCTTAATTAGCGACCACTAATACTGCGACTAAAAAAATGACATTTTTTCGTCGTCGCTAATTTTTTGAAATATACTTTTCATGCTTGAAGTTATTAAATTTTATATATTAAAAGGGGGCTTTATGTTTAAAATAAAACCTATTAACTTTCATCTAGCATTTCTTTTTATGCTATTTTTTATTCTTACTCCAAAATTAAGTCATGCAGTAGGTGGTGTAGCTTTAGGGTCAACAAGGTTAATTTATCCTTTGGGTGATAAACAAATATCCTTAGCCATCACCAACAGTGATAAAAACTCTAGGTTTTTAATTCAATCATGGATTGAGGACCCAAATGGAAATAAAACAAATGACTTTATTCTAACTCCCCCATTATTCGTTAGTAAGCCTAAAAGTGAAAACACATTGCGGATAATGTTCACTGGAGAAGGGTTACCAACCGATAAAGAATCATTATATTGGCTCAATAGTAAAGCCGTTCCTTCAATCGAAAAAGACGATATAAAAGATAAAAACGTATTGCAAATAGCTGTTTTATCAAGAATTAAGGTCTTTGTTAGACCTAAAGGTTTATCGGTGCAATCAATTGATGCTCCCAATATGCTAACTTTCGCTAAAAGTAACAATGGAATTGTCATTAATAACCCATCACCATTTTATATTACATTAGTTAACATAAAACTTGATGGTAAAAAACTACCTGGAATAATGGTTCCTCCAATGTCAAAAGAAAATATTTCAGAAGGTAGTGGTAATATCTTAACTTTCCAAACTGTGAATGATTTTGGTGCTAATACCCCAGAAACTAAAATATCACTTTAAATTAACTTATTAGCATTCATAGAAAATTATAATAATTAGGCTTGGATATGATAAAATATAAAGTATTTAAAGAAAGCCACCTACTTTCTGGGTTTGCCGTGGTGTTATTTTTGACTACGAACAATGCAAATGGTGAACCTTATTTTAATCCTTCATTATTATCAGGTGATGTTTCATCAATCGCGGATTTATCTAGATATAATAAAGATGAAGGCCAGCCTTCGGGGGTTTACCGTGTCGAGATATATCTGAATGATGAGTATATTGGCTCGCAAGATCTCAAATTCGAAATAACAGAAAAAAAACTGAAGAATGATGATACTGGGTTATATCCATGTTTAACCACTAAATGGCTAAAAAAATATGGTATTAATATAGCAGCAATAGAAAAATTATCTTTGCTCCCAGATGATCAGTGTATCAATATCATGAACTATATTGAGCACTCAAACACTGTTTTTGATTTTGAAACTCAGCGTTTGAACATCAGTATACCTCAAGCATTGGTATTAAATAATTATCGGGGTTTTATTCCCCCTGAAGACTGGGAAAACGGTATCAATGCCGCTTTGCTAAATTATCGCTTTTCTGGATCCAATACAGATCTCTCCAAACCAAAATCTCAAAGTGATAACTATTATTTAAGTTTAGAAAGTGGCATTAATCTAGGCTCATGGCGTTTACGTAATCAAAGTGCTTGGGTTTACGCAAAAAATAGTAAAAATACCACCAATAATTGGGATTCACTCTACAGTTATGCGCAGCGTGCAATCATCTCATTAAAAAGTGAACTGACTATTGGTGATTCATCAACAAATAGTGATATCTTTGATGGTTTTGCATTTCGAGGTATTAGCCTAGCATCAGATGACAATATGCTCCCTGAAAGTTTAAAGGGATTTGCACCAACAATTCATGGTATTGCAAATAGTAATGCAATTGTCACTGTTGAACAAAATGGTTATGTCGTATATCAAACCAATGTTCCACCTGGACCTTTCGAAATAAATGATCTCTATGCGACCACAAGCAGTGATGATTTAAATGTTACTGTAAAAGAAGCTAATGGTTCTACCAGCCAGTTCACCGTGCCTTTTTCATCGATTCCCATACTACAACGTGAAGGGCGAATTAAGTATGGACTCACTGCAGGAGAATTTCGTTCAGGCTCTTCAATGCAAAATAAGCCAACCTTTATACAGGGTCTTATGATATTGGGCCTTCCCGCAGGGCTGACTTTTTATCAAGGAATACAAGCAGCTGAACATCATAATTCTCTAGCTTTCGGTTTTGGGCAAAACTTTGGTGAATTTGGCGCATTATCTGCAGATATTACCCATGCCAATACACAGTTAGCGGATGGTAGCCATCATAGTGGGCAGTCATTGCGTTTTTTATATGCCAAATCACTTAGTAATATTGGTACGACATTCCAATTATTAGGATATCGATATTCAACAAAAGGCTTTTATAACCTAGCCGAGAGCGCTTACAAAAATATGAGCGGTTATAATACTTTCTCATCTGATAGACCTAACGATGATGAACTATATATTACTGATTATCACAATCTCTATTACACCAAAAGAGGTCGAGCTCAATTTAATATTAGTCAACAACTCGGTGACTATGGTGCTATTTATATTAATGGCAGCTATCAAACTTATTGGAATACCAGTGAAACAGATCAACAACTGCAAATGGGTTATAACGGAAACTGGCAAGATATCAATTATAACCTCAATGCTTCCATTAATAAAAATGCAGGTATCGACAATAAAGATAAAAGGATCGCATTTAATATTTCAATTCCGTTAAACACTTGGCTCGCTGGAGGTGGAAAAGGCAGAGATATTATTAACTCCAGTAATTCGATCTACGCCACTTATGCTACAACCTATGATAATACCAATAAAGCAACCCATTTAGCCGGTATTAGTGGAACATTGTTAGAAGATAACAATTTGAGTTATAGCGTTCAACAAGGCTATGCCAATCAAGGTCAAGGAGCAACGGGAGGTATCGCAACGAGTTATCGAGGCAGTTATGGTGATGTAAACGCAGGCTACAGCTATGGGAAACATTGGCAGCAAGTCAGCTATGGAGCAAGTGGTGGTGTCGTTTTACACAGTGAAGGCATTACTTTCAGCCAACCTCTTGGTGCAAGTAATATTCTTGTTGAAGCTGCCGGAGCAAGCGGTGTCTCTGTAGAAAATGCGACTGGCGTAAAAACGGATTGGTCAGGTTATACCGTGATCCCTCATGCATCCAGTTATCGTAATAACCGTGTTGCATTGGATGTCACCACTCTGCCAGAGAATGCCGATATTGATGATCCAGTCGTCAATGTTGTACCTACAAAAGGTGCGATCGTCAAAGCTGAGTTTTCAACAAAAATTGGCGCAAGAGCCATGATAATGCTCACACAAGTTAATGGTAAGCCACTTCCATTCGGTAGCGTTGTTTATGATGAAACGCGCTCAGGCAGCGGAATTGTCGGAGACAATGGACAACTATTTATTTCTGGTTTAGCGCCACAAGGGGTTCTAAAAGCCAAATGGGGAGCAGGAGATAATCAGCAATGCACAATCCATTATCAGCTATCAGAAAATAATAATCGCCAAGGTATTAATTATGCTAAAGCCAAATGCTCTTAATCCATTTATTTATCGCTGGCTTTAATTTTTGCTAATAAGAGACTCCTATGTTTAAAAAATTATTGTTTATAAGTTCATTCCTAGCCTCATGGGAAGCCTACGCTGTAAATTGCATACAGGGTAGTTTATGTAATCAAACAATCGTCACAACTATCACACAAAATTTAACCAGCGCTCAAAACCAAGTCGGGCAATCAATCGCATCAAATGTTGTTGCTACACCGGCAACACAACTAGGGCACAAAAAAGGAACCATAAACGGCTGGGGAATATATGGCACAGATGCTATCCCACCAACAGGAACATTCCCAAGTTCATGGGTATATAACAGAGTCGATGATTACATGTCCGTTGCACTAGGCAATCCACCCGGTTCTTGTGGTGGCGTTCCAGGTAGTGGGCAGTTCTTTCCATACAATGGCCCGACGATTAATGTGGAAACTTGCCAGCATGCTAATTTTCGTAATGATGGGGAACACACTCGAGTCGCCAGCGCCTTTCAAACAAGAATACGGATCGATAAGCGCTTATTATCAGGTAATCACTCAAGAAATATTTTGGTTGGACAATATGGCCTTTGCCAGCCAGGGGGATGTAGAACAAAAGACGTTATACTCGGTACTATTTACTTAAATTTTAATATCACTGTTCCTGAAAATTGTTATATCAATGCGGGTGAAGTCATTACCGTAGATTTTAATGATATTCCTTCAACCGCTTTTACTGCGGCGAATACACCCGCTAAAGGGGTAAATACAAAGCCATTAAGTGTACAAGTAAGATGTGATAACCCTCTGGCAAATGAAAGCCTCGTATTACGGCTGCTGACGAATAGAGTGAGTGGAAATAATTTAGTTTCTGACAACCCTGATGTTGGTTTTCGAATTTTATGGGGAAACTCTGTTATAACACCAAATAATTTTAATAGCTATGCACCGTTTAGTATTAAAAATAATGTGGGAACAGTGAACTTAAATGTTCAACCAATGAGTATTACAGGAAAAACACCCAAAGAAGGACCTGTAGTCTCTGAAGCGCTCCTTAAAGTTGATTTTCCATAATTTAAGGAAAAAATGATGAAAACAAAAAGAATGTCGTACTTCTATCTAAAAGCATTACTACTATCAACGGTCATTTTGGGAATATTTCAAATTAATCTAGCACACGCCGCAAGGGAGTTGGATAGTGTAAACTTAAGGATTAAAGCAAATATTGTGACTCCTACTTGTACTGTAAGTAATGACTCAAAAAATAAAGTTGTTGTCCTCGGTGATTGGCCATCTAAACGATTTTGGCAAGCTGGCCGAACAACATCATTGAAATATTTTGCTCTCAATTTAGAAGATTGTGGTGTTAGTACCAATGCTAGAATTCGATTTTTAAGCCCTCCTGTTGCTAATAACCCAACATTGTTTGCTTTAAATCCGGGAGCCAATACCGCCTCTAATATTGGGATCGCAATATTAGACCGCGCTAAAAAAGCCATGATGCCAAATGTATTTAGTCAACCTATACTTTTAGATGCAAATAAAAAAATAAACACCCTTGAATTCTATGCTCAATACGTTTCTACAGGGACCCCCGTAAAACCAGGTATTGCGAATTCAGATATTACATTTGAGATGCAATATGAATAAATATACTCCTCATACTTCAAGTTATAGCGCCTTTCGTTAAGGCATGGTGGCTTTGTTCATTCGTGCTACTCAATATAGCTATCTATACTTCCTGCAAAGCTATCCTTAGAGGCAGACAAAACCTGTAACTAGGGTAGCTGAGCACCATCAATCGGTGGGTTGAATTATTGATACGATCAAAAAAATCAAATAATTACATTACAATCAATTCTTATAAAAACATTAGTACTTGTCACTTTAAAAAGCCTCCAATGAAATTAAAAATATCAACAGAGTCATAAATTGGCCCATTACATCGAGTAATTACGAGTTCACATAGACCAATCAATATGAGACAGTACATTAAAAATTATTTGAGTTAGGTAAGTTTTATACTCTAAATAATTCAAGTTGCAGCTAGGCGACAAGCGAAGATAGGCAGAGAACATAGATAAACACCGTGACTCGGTGAGCGTAGCACAGTCACCTATGCCTCACTGCAACTTGAAGTATGACCAGTATATAAATGTACTTGTTAATAACTTATTCTGCGATGAACACTAATTAAGGAGCTGTAATTGAATAAAATACATGCATTGACAACAATATCCATACTGTTTTTGAGTAGTTTGTCCGCTTTCGCTAATGCTGCGACTAATGGCTGTGATATTAAAAAACAAAGAATTGAAACCCAAATTGATTACGCTAAAAAACACGGTAATACCCACCGAATTGCAGGGCTGCAAAAAGCGCTTGATAACGTGAACACTTATTGTACGCCTGAATCGCTTTATCGTGATAGCCAAAAAAATGTTGCTGAAAAGCAGGAAAAGGTTCAAGAAAGAGAAGCTGAACTACTTGAAGAAAAGCAAAAGGGCAATAATGATAAAATTGCTAAACGTGAACGGAAACTACAAGAAGCCCAAGCGGAGCTAAAGGAAGCACAAGCTGAACTCGAGCTATATAAAACTGGCAAATAACCCTGAATCTCTAGCCTAGTCATGAGCCTCAAAGCCTATTTGTAAATCAAAATGGGCTTTGAGGTAAAAAATTTCGTTAATTTAAGCTATATTATAGCGAAAATGAGATAAAACACATGACTAGCAGTAAAGGGGATAGAATGTCGAATATGCACGATGAAGAGCAAAAAGACACCAGTAAATTAAAATCTACGCTAAATAAAAGTATCGATAATAGTAAAAAAGCGCTCACATTCTCTATGCGAGTGGTGAATTTTATTTGTGCGATCCCTTTTATTGCCCACTTGATCCGTACAGCTCAACGCTTTACAGACCGCATGGGTAACCAGTTTGGCGCCGCTATTACTTATTTTTCCTTTCTGTCTTTGATCCCCGTATTAATGTTTACCTTTGCAGCTGCCGGTTTCGTGCTAGCTAGCAACCCTGAATTACTCGAGCGCTTAATACGCGGTATTTCCACCAGTATCAGCGACCCAACACTTGCTGGCACCTTAGAAAGAACGATTGATACCGCCATTCGCCAACGGACAACCGTCGGCCTAACCGGTTTGGCTTTAGCGGTCTATTCAGGTGTTAATTGGGTTAATAACTTACGATTAGCGATCTTGGCGCAATCACGCCCTGTGTGGGAGCGTAATGAAGACGAACACGAAAAAATCTATTTTCGCTATTTACGTGATTTTCTTGCCCTGATTGGTTTACTGGTTGCGTTGATTGTCACTATTACCCTGACCTCTGTCGCAGGTTCTGCTCAAGCAACTATCGTCAGAACGCTTGGACTAGATGGTATTGAATGGTTAAAACCTGCTTGGACACTGATTGGCCTCGCAATTTCAATAGCCGCCAACTTCTTACTGTTTTTGTGGATTTTTTGGATCTTGCCGCGTATGCAGCATCGCCGCTCTTCTTTATTAAAAGGTACTCTACTCGCAGCAATTGGTTTCGAAGTGATTAAAACGATTATGACGTGGATCTTACCAAACCTAGCTTCATCACCATCTGGTGCAGCATTTGGTTCTGTGATTGGATTGATGGCATTTTTCTATTTTTTCGCTCGGTTGACGCTGTTTTGTGCAGCATGGATTGCCACTGATGAGCCGAAAGATCCTAATGATAACCAAATGCTCATACCATAAAACAGTTGAGGGATGGCAAGCCATCCCTATCAACAAATAATATTAAATATCCATTTCTTCAACTAATACCTTCATCAACTCTTTTGCTGGCATTTCACGTACTCTAGATGCATTTTGACCAGCCCAATGCGCAGCAAAGCCATCGCTACCGGCCTGACTAGCAGCTGCATTCAGCTGTTTACCCACATCATAAGCAATCGGATAATCAGGTATTTGTGGGCTATTTTCTTGCTGACCAGTACGAATAAATTGATTCACAATCCCTCTTGCAGGACGCCCTGAAATAGCCGCAGTCAATGTGGTATTGCTCGCTTCTTGGCTTTTAAGTTTTTGCCGATAAGCGTCACTCGCTGCTGATTCAGGGCATAAGATAAACGCAGTACCTAGTTGAGCTGCTGCTGCGCCCTTTTCAAGAGCCATTGAAATATCTTGTCCATCCATAATACCGCCAGTTGCGATAATTGGCAGGTCAATATGCTGCGATAATAACTGCACTAAATCATAGGTAGTTAATTGCTCATCATCAGCATCGACATCAAACATACCACGATGTCCACCCGCCTCAATGCCTTGTGCAACAATGGCATCAATACCTGCTGCCTCAACCAATCGAGCCTCTGCTAAATTAGTTGCCGTTCCCATGGTGTAAATCCCTTGGGCTTGTAACTGTTCAACAACATGTTTTGTAGGCACATTAAAATGAAAACTCACCACCGCGGGTTTCATTTCCAGAAACAACGCCAACATGTCAGGATTATCTAAAAAAGACTGGTAAATTTCTGAAAGCTGTTTAGGTGGTGCAGCATTAAATTCAGAAAACGTTGGCGAGAGGTAATCAACCCAAGCTTGCTCCACTTCAGGCTTACGTGTCGGTGTTAAATGACAGAATACATTCACATTGAACGCTTTATCGGTGAGTGCTTGAGTGGCAACAATCATTTTTCTTGCTTGCTCAACTGAGCTAGCGCCCAAAGCTAAAGAGCCTAGCCCTCCGGCTTCTGACACCGCGGCCACCAGTTCAGGCGTTGACACCACTGCCATAGGTGCTTGAATGATCGGGTAACGCAGACCAAGGCGCTGTAGAAATAACGCTGAATGATTCATTGTTTTTCCTTTTGATGAGGTAAGTTTGCTGTTATTGTTCTATTATTGAGAATAAATATAGCACCATATTCACTAAAAAAGAAAATGAACTCTGAATCGTTAAAAATATTTTGCACTGTCGCTGAAGAACTCAGTGTCACACGTGCCGCCACTCGCCTTGGTCGAGTACCATCAAATATTACAACCCGTGTTCAGCAACTTGAAGCTGATCTGGGTGAATCGTTGTTTATCCGTCAAGGCAAACAAATGCAATTGTCAGAAGCAGGCTCTCGCTTTTTGCAATACGCACATCGGTTACTCGCTTTAGAACAAGAAGCCCGCCATGTAACCAGTTTAGGCCGAGAAGGTGGTCAGCTTAGGGTCGGTAGTATGGAAAGCACCGCAGCATGTCGTTTGCCTCCACTACTCGCAACATATCATCAGCAATACCCTAACACACAGCTGCTGTTAACTACTGGAACATCAAGGAATTTAATTGAGCAAGTGCTCGGTGAAAAACTCGACTGCGCTTTTGTTGCGTCAAAGCTGTATGATATTCATCAGATCAATGAAATGGGGATACAAGCGATAAAAATATGGCAAGAGCAGTTGGTCTTACTACTACCTGAACAGGATAAATCTGCCAAACGCCCTTCCGATATTAAAACACGTTCTCTTGCTGCCTTTGCCTCTGGTTGCAGTTATCGATACATCGCTGAGCAATGGTTGAATATTCCTAGCCAACTTGATTGGCATATTCAACAACTCAACTCATACCATGCCATGATGGCTTGTGTCAGTGCAGGAAGTTGCGTGGCTGTGCTGCCTGAGAAATTGCTTCAATTGATGCCCCAAGAGCAACTATCTGTTAATACATTACCGATTGTCGAATGCGATACTTATTTAATTTATCGAACAGGTTACCAAGTGCCTGCATTTGATGCCTTTGAATCATTGGTGACATCGACTCGCTCTTGAGAGCCTTTCTGAACACATTCTTTTTGAATAATTAAGGTATCTTATAAAAGACATACAATACTCATAGGGGAGTTGGGAGTCATGAGCACAACACAATATATTCAACGATTAGAAGATCTACCATGCGGTGTTGTTCTGTATTACCACAACCAAATCAAAAATAGCACCAGTACATTCTGCGCAAAAGGTAGTGACCTCGCCGGCCAACCGTTAACTATTGATACCCCATTGCGTATTGCCAGCAATAGCAAAACTTTCACAGCCGCGGCCGTATTAAGATTAGTTGAAATGGAAAAATTATCGCTAGATGATGCCATTTCGCAGCATATCGACCCTAAATTTAATCAATTACTCAGCGAAAACTACAATACTGAAAACATTACAGTTAGACATCTACTTAACCATAGCAGTGGTTTGTTCGATCATGCCGATGAGCAGTATCTCAAACAAGTATTGTCTAAGCCTGATTATCAATGGAGCCGGCTAGAACAAGTCGAGGTCTATGCACGCAAACAGTTCCCTGTTATTGCGCCTTCAGAGATGTTTATTTATTCAGATACTGGCTATATTTTGTTGGGTGATATCATTGAGCGTCTCACAGGGCAATCACTGGGTCTCGCAGTAAGAACACTGCTAAAGTTTGATAAGATAGGGTTAGAGAGCGCTTATTGGGAGTGCCTAGAGCAACCTACCACTAATGCACCTCGTGCTCGCCAATATTTAAAAGAGATTGAAGGCACACATATTCATGCCTCAATGGATCTCTATGGGGGCGGCGGACTAGTCACCTCTTCTCAACAAATGGCACGGTTTCTTGAAGCATTATTCAATGAAGAGATATTTGAGCACGCAGCAACACTAAAAACTATGCTAAGTGCAGGTGAACACGAAGGGGCGCAAGATTACCGTTTAGGGATAATGGTGAATGTGGTTAATGGCATGACGCTCTATTCACACCTTGGTTTTTGGGGCTCCGTTGCTTATTACTCACCAAGTACAAAAACCAGTGCAGCAGGCTTTGTTGATGACAAACAATCTAGAGAAGTATTGATTGACGTTATTGAAGCCATGCTCACACATGGCTAATTAAGAATTAGCCATCAACCTCATTTGGTTAATGGCTAATCGGTAACTATGGCGCTTTCACTGCGGGTTCTTTTGCAGTTGCAGGATCAGCTTCAGCAACAGGCACTGGCTCTGTTTGAGGCCATAAAACTTTAATAAATTTCTGGCGGATCTGCTCCGCATCCATCAATTGTTTTTCTTTCGGCTGTGCTAATACAAAAGCGGCTTCCTGAGACAATAGACGACGCACTTCCATGTTGACTTGCTCAAGCGTTTGCCCCGCCAAGAAAGATTGCCTTAAGCGCTGGTACTGCTCAGGTGCAATATCAACCACACCATTTTGCTGTGAAATCAAACGCTGGCTCGCTAGCACATCTGTACTGGTACGTGCATAAGCGGCAAACAATTGAGAAAGCTGGACTTGCTTCTCGTTAATCATCTCATTAAATAGTTCAGGCGAAATCCCGTTTTGATTAATGGTTGATAACTCATTCAACACTACATCAGCAACCGCCATCATTTTCTCTGGAGGTGCAGCAACGGTCAAAGTACAACTTGCCTTTTGGTATTGAACACGACAATCCAAATTGGATGTCACTTCATCTTGGCTGAATTTTTGGTTAAAGGTTTTTTGTAATGAACGATATAGAGCTTCACGCGCTAAGTCACTTCCCCAATAACGCAACAACACTACCGAGTCATTAATCGGTTGCCAATCAATATCCCAAATCAAAGACAACGTATCTTTAGCTTGTTTCTCTTGAAGAATATCAATGGATTGCGGTTTAACCTGTGATAATACCGCAACGGATACTGGCTCTGAGCGCTTACCTTCTAATGAAGAGAAAGTCTGTGAAATAGCATCTGACAGCATACGTGAATCAACGTGGCCAGCGACATATAGCGTCATTACATCTGGTGTGTACCATTTGTGGTAGAACGCATTAACGCTTTCAAGATCAACATTCTGATTAATTTTTTGGCCTGGATCATACCCCATCATTGCCGAGCCTTTCAGGCGCGCACGCCACACAGGATCGCTTGAATCAACAGGTAAAGTTGCAACAGGTGCATTAGTCACATTCAAACCATTACTCAATGATGTTTCTGTGTAAGTCGCCCCTGCGGCTGATGTCGCTAACCAACTCAATGCTTGTTTGAGTAGTTCAGGTTTATTGTGTGGTAAGCTTAAATTATAAATGGTGTAGTCGTAAGAAACCACCGCTGGTGGAATAGGCATATCAGGGTCGGTCGCCTGGCGCCAAAAATTTTGTAACGTTGCTGTTGGAAATGCTTCTGATTGGTGTAACAACGCCATTTTAGGAATTAGATAGCTATAGCCTTTTTCACTCGCCTTTTCTGACAGTGACCCAGCTTTAATAGCCAACCTAAGTTGGATGCGGTCGTTAGGACGTTGCGGTGTCTGTAGTAACTGCCAGCTAAAGCCATTTTCTAGCTTCCCTTGCTGCCATGCTGGATCAGGCTGTAATGGTTCAGCACTAGCAAAGCTAGCCACTGACAATAATACAACGCTGATGGTATAGCGAATTTTCAAACCCTGCATGTAAACCCCTATGTATTTTCTATCCTTGTATTTAACCGCAAAAATGTGACTGATAAATTAACGAAAAACGCTAATTATAAGGTTAAACGGTATAGCTCAATTTCACACTATAATGATGATAATCACTAGTAATGCTATTAGACCACAAAGCCCTCTACATGTTCACCCGCTAATCCGAATTTTGTTGTTTTCTTTGGCGATTATAACTTTTTGCTAATAAACCTATTTCATCATCTTCATGGTAGGCCGATACCTGAATGTCTTGATTATTGTCATCCTGTAATTCTAGAGCAATTTGGCGCAACGGCCTGACAATCATTCGGCTTACGCACCATGTCATCGCAATGGCAATGATTAGGACTAACAATAAATAAGTCGTTATCATCAAAGCCAGTGTATTAAAAGCAAAACGATAAACACGATTGGAATCTACCTGTAGCGTCAAATACCCTTGCGGTTTTGTTGTCAACAGCGTATTCCCATAAGCATATAAAGGTATCGTCATTTCAACAGGTATACCGGTAAACTTTATCGCCCAATCAGGAATTGGCCGCGGAGTAGCAAAATCTAGGCTCATCACCGTTGCATTATCTACTGTGACGATCGCTTTTCCCATAATACCTGACGTTTTTAAGCTGACCAGCAAGCGTTTGACTTCATTCAAATCAGAACTTAACAATGAGTCAGTTAGGGGTTTTTGTATCTGTACAACTGCATTACTGAGCTGACCAAGATAATCACTTTTTCGTTGATCAAGCAAATAGCTAAATTGAATTGCCAAAAAAAGGGCGAGCGAAATCAACGTGATCACAAAAAATGCAATCATACTTTTTAATGTCAATGAGCGTTGAACTCGGGTTTTCATGTTAACGAAACCTTTTTCACCAAGCTTCTTTTAGATTGAATACTCTTTTGCCTGAACCGTAATTGCCAGACAAAGCCTACTCCCATTTACACCATTTCATACCCAGCGTACGACTGCAAACCAATATTACATCACTGCAATTGAATACAGGCTATTAATTAAGCCAAATATATATAATTTTGGATACCGCGCCCAAAAAGACGGGTTTTATGGGGTATGAATATAATAGAGCGTCACTGAGTATACTTGATTTTATCGGGAAATGAGCAGTTAAAAATGAAAGTTTATGTAATTAAGACAAAGAGCAAATTATTCACTTAAAAGGAGAAAACAACCTGAAGCGATGGCAGAAAGCGTATTCTTTCTGCCATTTATAAGGATTAACTGACAATCACCGTATTTTTTTCATCTTCATCAACGGCGAAACAGGCAACCAACTGACCATCGTACTCTTTAAGAGTCGGTTGGAACTGAGTACACTGACCAAACGCTCGGCGGCAACGTGCCGCAAAAGCACACCCTGGAGGTGGGTTCATTGGGCTTGGTAACTCACCAGTGAGTTTGATGCGTTCACGCCTAGAATCTGGATTCAGCCTTGGTGTGGCAGACAACAGTGCTTGCGTATAAGGATGCAAAGGATCATTAAAAATTTGCTCCTTCGTTCCTTTCTCAACACAGCGACCTAAATACATCACCATCACTTCATCAGCAATGTGTTCAACCACTGAGAGGTCATGCGAAATAAACACATAAGAAAGGCCCAACTCTTGCTGTAAGTCCATCATTAAGTTCAAAACTTGCGCACGAACAGAAACATCCAGCGCAGAAACAGGCTCATCAGCAACTACCACGTCAGGATCAAGCATCAAGCCACGAGCGATCGCAATGCGCTGACGCTGCCCACCTGAAAACATATGTGGGTAACGATCATAATGCTCAGTTTTCAACCCCACCTTGGCCATCATCGATAATACTTTTTCTTTACGTTGTTCTTTTGACAACGACGTATTAATCGACAAAGGCTCTTCCAATATTTGCCCCACTTTTTTGCGTGGGTTCAAAGAACCATATGGATTTTGAAAAACAATTTGAATTTTCTGACGGCGTAATTTTTCTGCCGCTTTATCTTTTACCAACAAGTTTTGATCTTGATAGTACAGTTCACCTTCTGTGGGCTGCTCAATCATGGTCAATAAACGGCCTAACGTCGATTTACCACAACCTGACTCACCCACCACAGCAAGCGTTTTACCTTTTTCAAGCTCAAAAGAAACACCATCAAGAGCTTTAACCAATTTTTCAGCTGAAAATATACCGCTTTTGGCTGAGTAATATTTCTTTAGATTAATGGCCTGTATCAAGGGTTTATTATTGTTTTCACTCATAGTGTCGGCCTCCCCATATCATCCAGCGGCATATGACATTTCACTTGCCTGTCCCCAATCGAGCGCAATTCAGGCTCTTCAACACGACAACGCTCCGTTGCATATGGGCAACGAGGGTTCAATAAACAGCCTTGTGGGCGGTCATATTTACCCGGTACAACACCCGGTAAAGAAGCCAACCGTGACTTATTGGTCGCAAATTCAGGTAGTGCCCGTAACAACGCCTGCGTATACGGATGACGAGGGTGTTTAAAAATATCAGCCGCTTTTGCTGATTCAACGACTTGCCCTGCATACATAACGATAATGTGGTGAGCCGCTTCAGAAACTAATGCAAGGTCATGAGTAATTAAGACCAATGCCATATTTTCTTGCTGCTGTAATTCAAGCAACAATTCAATAATTTGAGCCTGAATGGTCACATCAAGTGCAGTGGTTGGTTCATCAGCAATCAGTAGTTTTGGACGGCAAGCAATCGCCATTGCGATCATCACCCTTTGGCTCATTCCACCAGACAATTGATGTGGGTACACATCGAGCCTTGATTTCGGATCAGGGATCCCCACCATGTCTAATAGGTCAATCGCTCGCTGCTTTCGAGTGCTTTTACTACCGCCTTGGTGAACTTTCAGAGCTTCCATGATCTGATAACCCACCGTAAAACAAGGGTTCAGACTCGTCATTGGATCCTGAAATATCATTGCAACATCAGCGCCAACAATCTGCCGACGCTCTTTCTCCGGAATAGTCAGTAAGTCACGCCCATCAAACTGCAATGCATTTGCCATCACTTTGCCGGGGTAATCAATTAGCCCCATAATCGCTAATGAGCTTACTGATTTACCTGAGCCTGATTCACCAACAATTCCAACCACCTGACCCTTTTCAACACTATAGCTGATGCGATCAACGGCGCGGAACGGAGTACCTTCATCACCGAAGTGTACCGAAAGTTGTTCTACATTTAACAATGCCATTAGATTACCTCATCACTGCTTGAGTTTTGGATCAAATGCATCGCGCAAACCATCACCCATCAGGTTAAACGCTAATACAGTCAATAAGATTGCCAAACCTGGGAAAGTCACTACCCACCAAGCACTTTGCGCAAATTGCAGCACATCAGAGAGCATTGTGCCCCATTCAGGTGTTGGTGGCTGAGCGCCCATACCAAGGAAACCCAATGCAGCCATATCTAAAATGGCGTTAGAAAAACCGAGCGAAGCTTGCACGATCAATGGCGCTAAACAGTTAGGTAAAATATTCACAAACATTTGGCGGACAGCACCAGCACCTGCAACCCGAGAGGCCGTAACATAATCACGATTAACTTCGACTAACACCGCCGCCCTCGTTAATCGAATATAGTGAGGTAACGCGACGAAGGTTAATGCAATAGATGCATTAACAATGGACGGGCCAAAAATAGCCACCAATACTAAGGCTAATAACAGGCTAGGCAATGCCAACATGATGTCAACAACACGCATGATAATGGCGTCAACCACACCACCAAAGTAGCCTGCGATCACCCCGAGTGTCACACCTGAGATCAACGATAATACAACCACAAGACAGCCGACCAATAGAGATAAGCGTGCGCCGTACATCAAACGCGACAGTAGGTCACGTCCTACATCATCAGTGCCTAAAATAAACTGCCAGCTACCGCCATGTTCCCAGACTGGTGGAACTAATAGAAAATCACGGAACTGTTCATCAGGTGCATGAGGCGCTAATAACCCTGCAAAAACGGCGATTAAGATCATTAAGATGATATAAACCATCCCAACAACCGCACCTTTGTTACGTTTAAAGTAATGCCAAAATTCTTGGAATGGCGTCATCGGCTTAGGGGCGCTGACAACAGTTGGCTCAGTAGATTGAGACATTTTTAGCGCTCCTTATTTCTTATGACGAATACGCGGGTTAACGATGCCATACAGCACATCAACCACTAAGTTAACAAAAATAATCAATGTCGCGACCAGTAGAACTCCCCCCTGCACCACTGGGTAGTCACGGCGCTGAAGCCCTTCAATTAACCAACGCCCCAGACCCGGCCATGAGAAAATGGTTTCTGTTAGGATCGCCCCTGCCAACATCACGCCAACTTGCAAGCCGATAACAGTGACAACAGGTAACAACGCGTTACGCAGCGCATGTATCAAAATGACGCGCGCACGACTCACCCCTTTTGCTCTTGCGGTACGGATATAATCCTCTCCAAGAACTTCGAGCATTGAAGAACGCGTCATTCGCACTATTACCGCTAACGGAATGGTCCCAAGAACAATGGATGGCAGGATCAAATGTTCCACTGCATCAATAAAGTTACCGTCATCACCCCAAATTAGGGTATCAATTAACATAAAGCCTGTTAGTGGATAAGAGTCATCAAGGAATACACTGTCACTGACCCGCCCCGATACAGGGGTTAAATCCCACTGGACGGACACTAACATGATCAACATGATCCCCCACCAAAAGATAGGCATTGAGTAACCGGTTAATGATAAACCGATCGCGGTATGATCAAAAATAGAACCACGCTTAACCGCTGCTAACACCCCAACAGGGATCCCTACCGAGACAGCGAAAATCATTGCACAAATAGCCAATTCCATTGTGGCTTTGAAACGTGGGAAAAACTCATCCCAAACCTCAATACGGCTTTTCAATGAAATGCCTAAATCACCATGGAATATGCCGTTAATATAGTGGAGGTACTGCTGCCATAACGGCTGATCTAAGCCCAATTCAGCCATTAAATAAGCGTGCCTTTCAGGCGATAGCCCTCTTTCACCGGCCATAATCATGACGGGATCACCCGGGATCATGTGCACAAAAGCGAAAGTGAGTAATGTGATACCGATAAACGTGGGGATCACTAGCCCCAAGCGTCGGAGGATAAATTGCAACATATCCCGAATCTCTTTAATAATGCCTTTGACGGTTCTAAGTCCGTTTGGCTAATCAGAAGAAATAAATTTCTTCTGTCTGCTCACAAAGAACTGAGTTTTCTGTTTCCCTGAAATTCAGAGGTGAAAACGCCCTTTGCTACCAATGGGTGGCAAAGGGCTGGTACAAATTACGAACGATTATTTCTCAATATCAACGTTTTCAAAGTGGTGCTTGCCGAGTGGATCGACGACATAGCCCTTCACTTCTTTACGTACTGGTTCAAATACCGTTGAGTGTGCAATGATCAACGCAGGCGCTTGATCATGCATCACAACTTGAGCTTGTTTATAGAGATCAACACGTTTGTCATGATCCGCTGTCATACGTGCAGGTTGGATCAGATCTTCGAAACCTTTGTAACACCACTTCGAGTAGTTAGAGCCTTGTGCTTTTGCTGCACAGCTAAACAGAGTGGCGAAGAAGTTATCTGGGTCACCATTATCGCCCGTCCAACCCATCATTACTGTTTGTGGTTCACCATCTTTAGCACGCTTGAGGTATTCACCCCACTCGTAGCTCACCACTTTTGATTTAACGCCAACTTTTGCCCAGTCGGCTTGGATCATTTCAGCCATACGACGTGCATTTGGGTTATATGGACGTTGAACTGGCATTGCCCACAGATCGATTTCAAACCCATTTGGGAAGCCTGCTTCAGCCAATAATGCTTTTGCTTTTTCAGGATTATATTCGTAATCCTTCACTTCATCGTTATAACCCCACATTGTTGGTGGAATTAAGTTTTTCGCTTTTTGGCCTGCGCCTTGATAAACCGCATCAATAATAGCGTCTTTATTCACAGCCATAGATAACGCTTGGCGAACTTTTTGGTTATCAAGTGGTTTTTTCTCAACGTTAAAAGAAAGGTAGCCAACGTTCAGACCTGGTTGTTCCATTAACGTGATATTTTTATCTTCTTTCATGCGTGCTAAGTCAGCTGGGTTTGGATACGGCATAACTTGGCATTCATTTTTTTGCAGTTTTGCATAACGAACCGATGCATCAGGTGTAATAGAGAACACGAGACGATCAATTTTTGGCTTATTGCCCCAATACTCTTGGTTCGCTTTATACAAAATACGTGAGTCTTTTTGATATTGTTGCAGCTCGAATGGACCTGTACCAATCGGGTTCAAGTCAACTTTTTCCGGCGTACCTGCTGCTAACATTTGGTCAGCATATTCAGCTGAAAGAATGGATGCAAAGTCCATTGCCATGTCTGCTAAGAATGGAGATTCAGGACGAGTTAAGGTGATACGAACGGTATTATCATCAACTTTTTCAACTTTATCGATGATCTTATCCATATCCATTCCCATAAAATATTCATAGCTGCCGCCAGAAACTTTGTGATATGGGTGATTTGGATCTTTTTGACGCATAAATGTGTAGATCACATCATCAGCGTTCAAATCACGGCTCGGTTTAAATTCTTTGTTAGAATGCCACTTAACACCTTTACGTAAGTGGAAAGTATAAGTCTTACCATCTTCACTCACTTCCCAGCTTTCTGCCAAGCCAGGCTGAATTTCAGTCGTACCTAACTTGAACTCAACTAAACGGTTATAGAGTGGGATAGAACTTGCATCGTAAGTCGTCCCTGAAGTAAATAGCTGTGGGTTAAAGCCTTCTGGAGAACCTTCTGAACAGTAGACCAATGTTTTTGCTTGCACCGAAGCAGAAACTGCCATTGCTGCAAGTGTTAATCCAACTGTCAATAAACCTGTCTTTTTAATAGAGAGCGTCATCTGTATGCTCCTGTGGTGTTCATGTGTTATTTGCTTAATACCCTAGACCATCATTAATAATGACAGATGAGGGATCTGTATTTTTAATTATTCACTGTGCAATTAATCAACTGTCACCCTCTTCGTCAATAGCATCTCTCACTAATAGCACAACTACTTTATAACATTTTAGAAACATTTATTCGGTGATATTAGGTTATTATATAGGCCAACCTTCTTTATAGTAGATATAATAACCATGAAAAGAGTACTGAATAGATTTTTATCACTGGGTGATTTATTTTTATATTTGTGATTAAGTGCTGAATTACTGAACGAAAATAGTGTGACATCAGAGTGAGTGCGGCATAAAGTTCTGGAGCACTTTGTACTAAATATTATTTTAGTGAGTTATTATTTTGCTTATTTTTTATTCAGATAAAAAAGGTTAACTTATCGGTTATTAACATTTCATTGATTAGTTAATTACTTCAATAAATTCATGAACAACTTGATTTCGTTCTCTATACAGCCCCATACCAACTTAATAAGGCAGTCAATAATCGAGACTAAATTTAGCTCCTAGCAAAATAGGGTCTGTTTTTACTACCGATAAGTGCCAAAATGGCACTTCAAAAAAAATTTTATAGCCCATACGCTTATACTGCCCCTGTATACCAACCTCACCACCAAGCAATTTATTTTCCTGCCAAAAACTTGCTCGATCATTAGATGAGGTAGCAAAATCCAATCCACCATAAAACTTATGTTCTTGCCATGGTAGTAACCACCCCCACTCATTTTTAATCTTTAGCGTATTTTCCCCCGCATTCTCAATCGGTAGGCTCCCTGTATAACCTCTAATACCAAATCTTCCGGTAATGCTATTAACTTCAAGTAACGGATCTAGCTTAGAATGGCTTAATTGAATCTCAACTTCATGTCTGTGATACATCGATTGATTCAAAAACTGAAAATGCCTCTGATAATCTGCTGACAACTGATAAACATGAGCGCTATCTAAACCTGTAGCCTGCCTTCTAGTTGACCCGAACCAATCAAGACTCTGCTTGTAGTTGATTGAAACAGCAAGGTTACCTCGCATAAGATCGCGTTTATGTGACAAACCAAACAAACCGTAGCTACTAAAGCGCTGCTGGGTCTTCAATCGATGATCATTTAAGAAAACATCTAATGTTTGAATTTGTGTTCCGATACTGGCTGACGTTGTGCTATTCAATGTTCGGTGCAAAACATATTCAGCTTGCATTAACAACAAACGACTGCGCAAATCATTTTTCAATGTTAACTTATTGAGCAATTGGATATTTTTATAAGCGGTACTTTCTTGATAGCCGACATAAAGGCTGAGTAGCCAATAATGATAAGGAATTGAATATAACAAAGATGCTGATTTAAACTTTTTCGAAGTACCTTGCCCAGTATCACTATCTAAGCTAAAAAAGAAAAAATCATTCAATAGCAATGGATTGGCTAACATAGTGACTTGGCTGACAATCTGATTAGGCAACTCTTGTGATGGTTTTGACTCAAGCAGCAATCGACCTTTAAATGCCCTTGCCGCTGAACGTTGAATAATCAGCTGGTTCATGTTGCCCTTTTCATCTCCTGAAATGATCTGGAGTTGATAAGGAACTAGTTGAGCATTACGCAGATTGGCTAGCCCTTGGTTCAATTGATGCAGATGCACCACATCTCCATACCGTATAGGAAAAGCATTTGCCAATAACAACCCTGCATTAGCGCCATCTTGAAACTCGATACCCTTCAATTTCCCCGCAATTAACTCAATAGACAAAACACCGAATAATAGGCTTTGCTTTGGATAGTGAATATAAGATGTGATGTAACCCGCCTCTGCTAATTGCTGGTTTAGATAGTCTGCATAGAGTAACAAGGTTTTATCACTCGCACACTGGCCTTCAATCGCTGATTTCCACTCGCTGATACGTTGTGGTGTGATTAAAGGAAATGAAGGTAATGCATTGAAGTAAACCTGATTAATGACCATACAAGATGGTTGAGGCTGTTTCACGATAGGAATTGTACCTGCATAGCAAGGTAGGCACTTTAATAGCAATATAAACAATAATAGATAAGCCACTTTCATCTATAGCATCCTTGTCTTGAAAAGTCCGTTTATCGGCAATCAACAACTAGCTACTACATGGCTAATGATATGGTAAATATAAAAACAGATTACGTTCAAGAAAGGAAATAAAGTTGCTCTGAAAAACAGAACGAGAAGTGAGAAATCGCAGATATAAAAAAACCCAGCTTTATAAGCTGGGTTCTAAAATTTGGTCGGCGAGAGAGGATTCGAACCTCCGACCCACTGGTCCCAAACCAGTTGCGCTACCAAGCTGCGCTACTCGCCGAAAACGAGGTGAATCATACTGTTGAGCGCGCGATCCGTCAACCCATTTTTCACTAAATTTGTTTGTGTGATGATAAAACCACCAACTTGATGTGGTTTTTTAATCAATCGCTGTTTTATTGAAAAAATAAACGCTCGGAGGGGCTAACCCTACGAGCGTTTGTGCATTTATCTTGCTGGGATTTTTGTGCTATTGCAGCAACGAAATATCCGCAACTTTCAAGAACAGATCACGTAATTGGCTCAACAACGTTAAACGGTTAATACGAACCGCTTCGTCTTCATCCATTACCATTACATCAGCAAAGAAGGCGTCGACCACTTCACGCAATGAAGCCAACTCAACTAAAGCTTCTTGGTAGTTACGCTCAGCAAACATTGGTTCAAGCTTTTCTTGTAACACCACCAAATGCGTAGCCAGTTTCACTTCTTCTGGCGCTTTTAGGACTGATGCCAGCACCTTGTCAGACAGCTTCTCATTTGATTTACTCAAAATATTCGAAACACGCTTATTCGCGGCTGCTAATGCCTCTGCATCTTCCAGCGTACGGAAGTGACTCACTGCTTTTACGCGCGCATCAAAATCAGCTGGTGCCGTTGGGCGACGCGCCAATACTGCTTGAATAGTGTCGATACTGTAACCCAGCTCTTGATACCAAGAACGGAAACGGCCAAGCATAAACTCAACAACGTCATCGACGACATTTTTATTGGTTAGCTTATCGCCATAGAGACGTACCGCTTCTTCAGTCATTTCAACCAAATCAAGCTGATAGCCTTTCTCGACAATAATACGCAATACACCTAAGGCAGCACGACGCAATGCAAATGGGTCTTTATCCCCTTTAGGATGCTGACCTATACCGAAAATACCGGCTAAGGTATCCATTTTTTCAGCAATAGCAAGCGCAGCTGAAACATCAGTTGAAGGTAGCTCATCGCCTGCGAAACGTGGCTGGTATTGTTCTTTCAGTGCTAATGCAACGTCTTCTGATTCACCATCATGACGTGCATAGTGCATACCCATCACACCTTGCGTATCAGTAAACTCAAACACCATATTGGTCATGAGGTCACATTTAGCCAGCAGGCCAGCACGCGTTGCATGATTAACATCTGCACCAATTTTACTTGCGATCCAACCAGCTAACGCTTCTAAACGGTCAGTTTTATCACGCAAAGTACCTAATTGCTGCTGGAACAATACCGTTTCTAAACGTGGTAGATTATCTTCCAAACGCTGTTTGCGGTCGGTTTTAAAGAAGAACTCAGCATCCGCCAAACGTGGGCGAACGACTTTTTCGTTACCTGAAATAATCTGTTGTGGATCAGAAGACTCAATATTGGCGACGAAAATGAAATTAGGCATCAAATTGCCTGAATTGTCATATACAGGGAAGTATTTTTGATCCCCTTTCATGGTGTAAACTAAAGCTTCTGAAGGAACTGCTAAGAATTTTTCTTCAAATTTAGCCGTTAAAACGACTGGCCATTCAACTAATGAAGCCACTTCTTCCAGCAAACTATTAGTTAAATCAGCTTTACCACCAAGCGCAAGTGCCGCTTTTTCTGCATCTGCTTTGATCGTTGCTTTACGTTCTTCGTAGTCAGCAATAACTTTACCGCGCTCACGCAAAATTGCAGGATATTGATCTGCATTATCAATGGTGAATTCCGCTTCACCCATAAAGCGGTGACCGCGAATAGTACGCCCACTTTTAATGCCAAGAACTTCACCTTCAACAACATCGCTACCTAACAGCAATGTTACGGTGTGCACCGGACGGACAAAATGAGTTTCTTTATCGCCCCAACGCATTAGCTTTGGAATTGGCAATTTAGCCAACGAACGGCTGACCATATCCACCAATAACTCGCTAACGGCCACGCCTTTTACTTGAGCGCGATACAGTAACCATTCACCTTTATCTGTTGTTAAGCGTTCTGCTTGATCAACAGTAATACCACAACCACGCGCCCAACCCTCAGCGGCTTTAGTCGGTTGACCATCAGCACCAAATGCTGCTGAAATTGCAGGACCACGCTTTTCAACTTCACGATCAGGTGAAGCGTCAGCCAACGAAGCAACTTTTAACGCTAAACGGCGAGGAGCTGCAAACCAGCTCACTTCACCATGTGCAATATCGGCACTATCAAGTTCTGCGGTAAAGTTTGCCGCAAATGATTCAGCTAATGAACGAAGAGCCTTCGGCGGTAACTCTTCTGTGCCGATTTCCACTAGGAAAGTCTGTTGAGTCATGACAGCCTCTTAATTCTTATGACACATTGGGAATCCGAGCGCTTCGCGAGAAGCATAATAAGCTTCAGCGACCCCTTTCGTCAGGGTACGGATACGTAAAATATAACGTTGGCGTTCAGTCACAGAAATGGCCTTACGAGCATCCAACAAGTTAAAGGTATGAGCAGCCTTTAAAATACGTTCATACGCAGGAAGCGGCAGTGGTTTTTCAAGAGACAACAAGTACTGAGCTTCTTTTTCATACTCTTCAAAGCATTTGAAGAGAAAATCTACGTTGGCATACTCAAAGTTATAGGTCGATTGCTCAACTTCGTTTTGGTGATAAATATCACCATAAGTCGTTTTACCTAAAGGGCCATCACACCAAACGAGGTCATAAACACTATCAACACCTTGAATATACATAGCAAGACGTTCAAGACCATAGGTGATTTCACCCGTTACTGGTTTACACTCTAACCCACCAACTTGTTGGAAATAGGTAAATTGGGTGACTTCCATACCGTTTAACCAAACTTCCCAGCCGAGCCCCCAAGCACCTAATGTTGGGTTCTCCCAGTTATCTTCAACAAAACGAATATCATGAACCGTTGGATCAATCCCCAGCTCCTTCAAAGAACCCAAGTAAAGCTCTTGAATATTGTCCGGTGATGGCTTAATGATCACTTGGAACTGATAATAATGTTGAAGACGATTTGGGTTCTCCCCATAACGACCATCAGTTGGGCGACGAGAAGGCTGAACATAAGCCGCAGCAATAGGTTCAGGCCCTAATGCGCGCAAGCACGTCATAGGGTGAGATGTTCCTGCGCCGACTTCCATGTCCAGTGGTTGAACAATGGTACAGCCTTGGCGCGCCCAGTAATCCTGTAATGTCAGGATGAGACCTTGGAAGGTTTTGGTATCAAACTTTTGCATGTTAGATCCGCACGCGATGCATATGATTTAAAAGAAAGTACGTCAGTATACCCTTTGACCGCCAGATATACAGCACTGAATCAACGTCTATTTACCTCATAAATTAAAAAAATTGACTTTCGCCCCTTTAAGACTGGATATTTATCCAGTATAAATAAAAGGTAACTCACCCAAATACACATAAGATGGATACTATATGGATGCACCACCAATTCGTTGCCAATGGGTTAATCAAGACCCTGAATATATCGCCTATCATGATAATGAGTGGGGGAAACCAACTAAAGATAACCAACAGTTATTTGAAATGATCTGTCTTGAAGGCCAGCAAGCGGGGCTGTCTTGGTACACTATTTTAAAAAAGCGCCAAAACTATCGTGAACTCTTCCATCAATTTGATCCCAAACAAGTGGCTTTAATGACTGAAGATGACGTTGAACGTTTAGTGCAAGATCCACGGATTATTCGCAATCGAGCAAAAATTAACGCTATCATTGCTAACGCCAAAGCCTATCTACAAATGGCAGAAAACGGGGAGGAATTTTCAACCTTTATATGGCAATTCGTAAATAACCAACCGATTGTAAATCAATGGACATCTCACACTCAAGTCCCTGCTGAGACTGAGTTGTCAAAAACATTATCGAAAGCCCTTAAAAAAAGAGGTTTCAAATTTGTAGGCTCAATTACTTGCTACGCCTTTATGCAAGCAACTGGCATGATAAATGACCATTTAGTAGGTTGTTGCCAATATAAGTAAATTAGAACGAATTAGCATCACTTCGCTAACAACAAGCGATATTCACTAGCTTATAATTAGTTTTTAAAGATATTAAACTAAAAAATAATAATTATTTAGGATTTAATATCAACAAACAATCGATTTCAACGGTTGAACTCTGCGGTTTGGCAGAGTATGTTTTAAATTCTATTAACAACCTACTTAACAATATGTGAATAAATGAGATGATATTTTCTAAATTCGGTAATAAATTCGCTCAAAATTCAGGGATCTCAACATTGATGAAAGACTTGAATGATGGCCTGAGAACCCCGGGAGCAATTATGCTTGGCGGCGGTAACCCTGCTCATATCCCTGAAATGGATGAGTATTTTCAAAAATTATTAGCAGAAATGAGTGCAAATGGTAAGTTGACAGACACTCTGTGCAACTACGATGGCCCACAAGGCAAAGATGCCATGTTGAAAGCGCTAGCAGCAACCCTAAAAGCGAAACTAGGCTGGAATATTAGTGCAAAGAACATCGCACTATCTAACGGCAGCCAAAGTGCGTTTTTCTACCTATTTAACTTGCTTGCTGGTCGTTTTGAAGATGGTATCACACGCAAAGTGCTTTTCCCGCTCGCCCCTGAATATGTTGGCTATGCGGACTCAGGCTTAGATGATGATTTATTTGTGGCAAACAAACCACAAATTGAGTACCTGCCAAACGGTCAGTTTAAATATCGTGTCGACTTCAATACATTAGAGGTTACTAAAGATATTGGGGTTATTTGCGTCTCACGCCCAACGAATCCGACAGGGAATGTAATCACCGACGAAGAAGTGGCGCATCTCGACCAATTAGCTAAACAACACAACATTCCTTTATTAATTGATAATGCTTATGGCGTACCTTTCCCTGGCATTATTTTTAGTGAAGCTACCCCGTTTTGGAATGAAAATGTCATTCTTTGCATGAGTTTATCGAAACTTGGTTTACCGGGAACACGTTGCGGGATCATTATTGCTAATGAAGAAATCATTGAAGCAGTTAGTAATATGAACGGTATTATTAGTTTAGCTCCCGGTGGTATTGGCCCTGCATTAGCGTTAGAGATGCTACAACGTGATGAGCTGATTTCTTTATCCAAGAACGTGATTGGACCTTTTTATAAGCAACGCGTTGAAGAGGTTATTCAGATCATTCGCCGCTATATCCCTGAAGATAAATGTCTGATCCATAAACCTGAAGGGGCTATTTTCTTGTGGCTATGGTTTAAAGATTTACCAATTACTAGCTTAGAGCTCTACCAACGCTTGAAAAAACGCGGTGTATTAATGGTTCCGGGTCATTATTTCTTCCCTGGTATCGAAGAAGACTGGCCACATGCACATCAATGTATGCGTATGAACTATGTACCTGAGCCTGAAAAAATCGAGAAAGGTATCGCAATTCTTGCAGAAGAGTTGGAGCTAGCTTATCAAACAGTCGAATGCTGATAATTCTTTGGATAAAAAAAAGCCCTTTTTAATTAAAAGGGCAAAAAAATTAGCGAGAACTCCGTAATTAAGTATTACGAATATCATTCAAGTACATTAAATCACTTTTTGTCTCTACCCATCGGTTGAATAAGCCGCTTTTTTGTTGCTATTTGAGCCAATACCTTTTCAGTTGCTTGCCTGTCAAAGTGTCCAAAACAAAATAGCCAATAATTGTGGTGAAATAATGCGTAAAAACATTGCTAAAGGATAAACTGTTGCATATGAAAGTGCTGGTGCGCCGCTCGTTGGATGAATATTGTTAGCAAATGCCAATGCAGGTGGATCGGTCATTGAACCTGCCAATACCCCACATAAACTGAGATAGTTCATTTTGCCAAAAATTCGTGCAACGAGGCCTGTGATAAAAAGCGGTACGAATGTGATCAATAAACCATAACCAATCCAAGTTAGACCATCGCCTTTAATTAAGGTGTCAATAAAACCACCACCTGAGTTTAAGCCAACAACAGCAAGGAACATGACAATCCCAAGTTCCCTTAAAGCGAGGTTAGCACTCGGCGGCATAAACCAATACAGTCGCCCTATCGTACCAATGCGCCCTAAAATCAATGCAATAACTAAAGGCCCACCCGCTAAACCAAGTTTTAAGGCCGCGGGGAAACCCGGTATGAAAACAGGTATTGAACCTAAAACAACCCCAAGACCGATACCAATAAAAACAGGTAGCATCTGTACTTGCTGTAGTTTTTGCTTCGCATTGCCCAGTAATGCGCTAACCGCTTCTATCGACTCAGGCCGTCCAACAATATTGAGAATGTCCCCAAATTGCAGGATCGAATTATTATTAGCAACAAGTTCAATACCAGCTCGGTTAAGGCGAGTCACCACAACATCATATTTCTGCTTCAAATTAAGATCACGTAAGCGTTTACTTAATACAGAATCATTGGTCACAACCACCCTGACTGAATGCAGTATTGAACCGGATGTTGATAATGATGCATCAACTTCTTCACCCAATATCAGACGAACTTTATTGAGATCTTCTTTTTGCCCAACAACATGAAGCAAGTCCCCTAATTGGATTTCAGTCGTCGGTTGGGGAACCATTAACATTTCGCCTCTTTTCAGCCTTGAACAAACAATCTCATCACTGCCTAATAAAGGTATGTCCTGCATCATAAGGCCATCAAGGTTAGTATTACGTACCGCAATATTCATGGTTTGCAATGTTTCTCGTTGATGAATATTTTGGCTACTAAATGCGGAGGCTTCTTTATCAACTGCGATTCTAAAAATGATACGGATCAGCCACATCACTAATAAAATACCGCAGATCCCCATCGGATAGGCCATTGCATAACCCATCCCCATTTGCCCAACTAACGCAGGATCTGAGCCTAAATCAGTCAATATTTGTTGACCGGCTCCCAACGAAGGGGTGTTAGTCACCGCTCCAGAGAAGATCCCTAAAATAATTGGCAATGGAATATTGGCTGATTTATAAATAATTGCGGTGACAATTGCTCCTAGCACAACAACCAATAGGGCAAAACCATTCAGTTTCAAACCTGACACACGTAATGATGAGAAAAAACCGGGCCCAACTTGGATACCAATGGTATAAACAAACAGGATCAGACCAAATTCTTGAATGAAGTGCAGCATGTGGCCATTCAGTTGTAAACCGTAGCTTTGTGCAAAATGGCCAACGATAATTCCACCAAATAGCACCCCACCAATACCAAGGCCAACATTGCGGATTTTCCAATTGCCAATCCATAAGCCCAGTGCAGCAGCTAACGCCAACAAACTCACAGTAAGAGCTAATTCACTCATAGACCGCTATCCTTTTGACGAAAAGTCACTAACAAAGTATTACGTTAAGGTTGAAAAAACATCCAACTGAATCGATTGTGCCAAATAAAAACAAAGTAATATGTGCATTAGCCCACAATTCAAGGCGAATTAAAACATAATATATGAGTATAAATCGACTATTTACATACAAATTAAACATTCACTGATATTGATTAACGTCTTTTACAAATAAAAATATTTAGTTTAAAAATATATCGATATTTATAATACAAAAGTAATGATTCATATTATGCTGTGATTGTGAATTTTGCATTTTGAGCTATTATTGCTTCATGGAACAATGATAGACGATGACATAGGTTAAATGGATTATGACTGCTTTATTGCTAACAAGAATATTGATGTGTTTCACTCCGCTACTCCTTACAGGCTGCTCCAGTATTATGAGCCATGCCGGGCCGAGTGATGGCTACTATCCAGGCTCGAAGAATAGCCTTGAAATGATTAAGGATGAAAATACTGGCTGGGTAATGCGCCCCTTGCTAGCCATTGATTTACCCTTCACTGCTGTCATGGATACGCTACTAATACCGCTTGATTATGCTAAAGCTGACGATAACCCAGAAGAAGACTCTCCAAAGAAACGAATAGAGGCACTGGATAAGCAAGCCAATGCAAAATTGAACAATGATCAAATTAACGCTGACAGTAGCTTAAACTAATTTATTCAAATTAAGAGTAGCCAATTTCGAGTTTATTATTTTTATTCGAGTACTAAAATAAATTATCGAATTAATACCACTGAACAATAATTAAATGATAAATAATTCTTTTTACACTCATCATACTTATATTGGCTACATTTACTCTACTTAAATACAATTAATCAGCATGATAACCCCGATTCAACAGTATAAATTTGCCTAAACCCATTACTATCATCTCTCATATAAGCAATTAAACGATCATCTGGGGAAAAAACAACTGCATCTGCAATAGGGGCAAGTCCACTACGTACCGTTAGTCTACACAGTTCACCTGAAGAAATATCACAACACATCACACTGTTATCACAGATAAAACTTATGTGCGTTCCTTGACTACTCCAACTAAAAGCGGACTGAATCGGCATATTGCTATAAGTAATTTGCGTGAGCTCCCCTGTTGAAGTTGCCACCAACCATAGTTGTACGATACCTGCATTATCTTTCATCAAACAGGCAATAAAACGCCCATCAGGAGAAGAACGTAACCAGTGCCTAGGTTGCTTTGCTAACCCCGGATAACGACGGTTATGCGTAAAGGTCAGTCGTTTCTGCTGCACACCTTTTGGTGGATAAGGCATCTGTGATGTTGTTCCCTGTAATGGATACTCGCCTGGCTGCATTAGGTCTTTTTCATCATCAGGGAGATCAACAATGAATATTTCAGGAACGACTTCTCCATCTAACGAGTGAGTATCCCCAATAAAAGCAATAGCTCTGTTTTTCCAACTTCCATCGTTAGATAAATAACCTTTTTTCCCTATCCACCCTTCTTCATAAGCACGGCTGATCTCATCACTCCCCTTGCAAGGCTCAAGCTCAGTGTGAGTGATCACACAACAAAAATACTCACCACTGTGCTCACGTATATGCCTTTTGGGCTCAACATTAACCGCTTTCACTGGAGCCGCTATCGCCACGTTACGTTGATCCAACTTAGCATCTTTTTCATGCATCACATGGTCATTATATGTAAAACTTAACCATTGACCATCAGGGCTAAAAACATGGACATGTGTTCCACCTCGTAGTGCTCCAGCAAGATAAGGCGAGGTAATACACATCGCATCAATCGAATGCGCTTTACCTAAATCATCATCGCTAACATAAACCCCCCTTCGATGATGAAAGTCATAGTGCCATTGCTCATCAGGAAATTCGGGGCCATGAATAAAGGCATAACGAGGTGGGTTTTCAGCACTTACCGTCACAACACCAACATGTGCACCATGGCTTGCCCGATAAATTTCATGCTGTTTGCCACTATTCACATGAACTTTTTCTATTGTTAGGCCAGTAAATGAGCTACCACTAGGGCGAACATCATAAGCTAACCATTGGCTATCTGGCGTCCAAACATTAATATTAGTAAGCTGATGACTACGTTTATCATGAGTGATTTGTATTTCTTTATAGGGACATTGAGTACTCAATCGGTTATCCTTTGACATCTTTTTTAATATGACTATCGGATTACTTTAACTAATCCATTTTGCAAGGTACTAGAAAATCTCAGTCGAGAATTTCTACAAGTAATATTACCCTTTAGCAATCACTTTAGTGTCGAATAGAATCATTATGTTATTAAGTGTTCTCTATATAATAGGTATTACCGCGGAAGCCATGACTGGCGCTCTCGCAGCTGGCCGCCGTAAAATGGACGTATTCGGTGTCATTATCATCGCATCAGCAACAGCCATTGGTGGTGGTTCTGTTCGCGATGTTTTGCTTGGCCATTACCCATTAGGCTGGATAAAAAACCCTGAATATATCCTTACCGTTGCTGGTGCTGCTATTGTAACTATCTGGATAGCGCCTATGATGAAGCATTTACGCCGTCTATTTCTTATTTTAGATGCTATCGGCTTAATTGTATTTTCAATTCTTGGTGCGCAAATTGCCCTTGATATGAATTATAGCCCAGTTATTGCAGCGATTGCGGCTGTAATCACTGGTGTATTCGGCGGTGTCTTACGCGATATGCTCTGTAATACCATCCCACTTGTTTTCCAAAAAGAAGTGTATGCAGGCGTCTCTTTCGCCGCGGCATGGTTATACATAGGGCTTTTATACACGCCATTACCTCAAGATATCGTTGTGATCATTACACTCGTTGCGGGGTTAAGTGCTCGACTTCTTGCGATACGCTACCGTTTAGGGCTACCTATTTTTAACTACGAAAGCCAAGATTAACTACCTTGCAAGCCACCTATTCCTATATAGGTATAGGTGGCTTTCTTTTTAGAGAGCCAATAACCTGTAATGCCTTTTGTATCTCTGGGGCTAACAGCCACTGATCTAGCTTCTTTTTTTGAGTTACACTTAGCCCTAACCTATTTATAAATACAGGATCCTTCAGTTGATTTAACTCTGAAAAAGCAGATAACTGCTTATCATTGAGTGGACATCCTAAGCCTTTTAACCAATTTTTTAGTGGTTGCTGATAAACATATCTAAACTGCTCTATCAATTTTAATGTTTTCTTTGAGCTCGGTAGATTATCTTGCCAACTTACTAATAGCCATTTTGTTAAGTCTGTCAGCTGATAATTTTCAACCCACTCACGCCATGTCGCCTCACTGATCCCTTTTATTTTAAGTTGCTTACCTAACCAATTTAATCGAGCAATAAATTGTTGATGGCAATAATGATGCGCCGCAGTGAAACAGCTTAAAGAATGAAATTGGCTAAACAAAGTGATATCCGGTGCGCTGCGCTGTTGAGGCCGCCAAATAACAGATTCAAGTTTAGGGATCCCATGTCCTGCTAGCCCAACTTGTATTGTATCACCTGCCAGCACATCCTTTTTTTGCCAAGAACTTAATGGCCCTAAGCTCACCCGATGCACTATTTTACTGTCTAATTCAATTGGCTCAATTTCAGCAACAACACTCACCCTTCCAGTTCTCCCCACATGGAAACTAAGCTCAATAACTGTAGATACCATACTTTTATGTGGGTGTTTCCAAGCAACAGCCCAACTATTACTATTGGCTTGCCATGCCGCCATTTGCGGTGTGGGAAAAGACTTCAATACAATACCATCTGTCGCAAAAGCCATTGGCTGCTGGTAGTAGTGTTGCTGCCACTTTCTCACTTGAGCCATGTTTTCTACTTTATGACTATATTGTTGGCTCAACATAAACCCTAAATGAGCTAGTTGCTCCCATTGTTGTTTCGCATCTATTGGCCCGTTCGGCCATGCCCAAATAAATACACCAATATTATTTTCAGCTATTTCAGGCATACTTTTACGCATCAGCCAACCTGCCACTTGATTACGTGCATTAACACCGCCTTTTAATTGCTGAATGTGATTGTCTAATTGCCAAAATAGCTCTCCTTGCAATATCAACATAGGCTGTGATGTCGATAGTTCTTTCGGTAGTGAAGGAATAAACTCTGCTTTATCAACCCATTGCTGCCCCTCAATGCCATTACCTCGACTGATCATTGAAACTAACTTCCCTTGCTGATAAACCAATGAAACTGCAACACCATCCAATTTAGGTTGCAGCCATACATCCGTTCTGGAATTCAACCAATGTGCAATTTCAGTTTCACTAAGTTTTTTCAGGCCGGTGTGTATAACAGGGTGTTTAGTGACTCGTTCTTCTGTCGTTAAGTTTAATGATGGCAGCTGAATTGGAAGGTTTTGGCATGTTTGCCAATCTTGCCATCTATTAAAAAGATGATCGTAAGTTTCATCATTGATAGGGCTACTACCCGATAGGCGATATAGCCGCTCCCAATACTGTAATTGCAACCCTAACCTTTGGCTTTCCGTCTCTATTGCGGTTTGGTTCAGCATTGAGCAACTATTAGCAAACGAATAATTACAATAAAAAATGCTGAACCAAAATATGAATAGAAACTGTTTTTTTAGAATAAAAATCCTTTTCACGTAACAACCTCCCATCTTGTTTTAACCATCGCAATATGTAGGTATCGTGATGCGATCTATCAAAACTTGCAGGCATTTTTCATCTTTTCTGCAAAACGCTTCGCAAAAGGAATGTATTTTGTGAAAAATACAAAATATTTTCTGGAACAGCTTCGCAAATCATCTATTTATTAAATTAATTGCGCTATATACTCTAGATAATTCAAGGACAACAAAGTAATAATCAGTACGCCATTAAATGCTAGAGTTTCATCCAAGTATATTTACTCATGGTATGAATTAATGAATAGCAAGTGAATGGCACTTGAATGATAACAACCGAGAACGCTGCATATTGGTGTCAGTCCGTGTATACTATGCAAGGTTTATCACCTTCATTTATATTTAACTCTCGAGCATTCAAGAAATCATCATGATACAAGGCACTTTATATATTGTTTCTGCGCCAAGCGGTGCAGGTAAATCTAGTCTCATTCAGGCGCTGTTGAAAACACAACCGTTGTATGACACCCAAGTTTCTGTTTCTCATACAACAAGGGCTGCGCGTCCTGGTGAAGTGCATGGTGAGCATTATTTCTTTGTGTCTGAAACTGACTTTTTAGCCATGGTCGAGAGAAATGAGTTCTTAGAACATGCCTGCGTTTTCGGTAATTACTATGGAACTTCACGACCAATTATTGAAGAAGTACTTAAAAGCGGCGTCGATGTTTTTTTAGATATTGACTGGCAAGGCGCACAGCAAATCCGTGCAGCGATGCCTGAAGCACGTAGTATTTTTATACTACCACCATCAAAAGATGAGCTTTACCGACGTTTGCGCGGTCGTGGCCAAGATAGTGATGAAGTTATTGAAAAGCGTATGTCACAAGCAGTTGGTGAAATCGAACATTATAATGAGTATGACTATCTTATTGTGAATGACGATTTCAACACCGCATTAAGTGATTTGCAATCCATCATCCGTACTGAGCGCCTAAGGTTAGGTCGTCAAGTTCAACGGCATGATGCTTTAATCAGCAAATTACTGGCAGACTGAGAATAGTTTCAGTATCATATCAGGTCATTTTTTTATTTCTTTTGGAGTAGCACACTTATGGCACGCGTAACTGTTCAAGACGCAGTAGAAAAAATTGGTAACCGCTTTGACCTCGTACTGGTCGCGGCTCGCAGAGCTCGTCAGTTACAAGCAGGTGGTAAAGATCCTTTAGTTCCTGAAGAAAACGATAAATTCACTGTTATCGCGCTGCGCGAAATAGAAGAAGGTTTAATCAACGGTCACATACTGGATGTACGTGAGCGTCAAGAACAGCAAGAGCAAGAAGCGGCTGAAATGCAAGCAGTTTCTGCTATCGCTGAAGGTCGTCGCTAATTACTAAGGTGGGTCTGCCTTGTATCTGTTTGAGAGCCTAAATCAAGTAATTCAGAAGTATCTTCCGAAGGAACAGATTGAATTACTGAAAAAAGCCTATGTTGTTGCACGGGATGCCCATGAAGGGCAAACCCGTTCGAGTGGTGAGCCCTATATTACTCACCCAGTTGCTGTAGCTTGTATTCTTGCTCAAATGCGTTTGGATCATGAAACACTTATGGCGGCGCTACTTCATGATGTGATTGAAGATACTCCAGCGACATTTCAGGACATAGAAGAGCTATTTGGCACGACTGTTGCTGGCCTTGTTGAGGGCGTATCTAAATTAGATAAACTCAACTTCCGCGACAAGAAAGAAGCTCAAGCAGAAAACTTCCGCAAAATGATCATGGCGATGGTGAAAGACATCCGCGTCATTTTGATAAAACTGGCAGACCGCACTCATAATATGCGGACGCTTGGCTCATTACGGCCAGATAAGCGTCGACGTATTGCGAGAGAAACGTTAGAAATTTATAGCCCTCTGGCACATCGGTTAGGTATCCATCACATCAAAACAGAGCTTGAAGAGCTTGGTTTTGAAGCGTTATATCCAAACCGCTATCGTGTTATCAAAGAAGTGGTTAAGGCTGCTCGTGGCAACCGTAAAGAGATGATCCAAAAAATTCTCTCTGAAATAGACGGACGCTTGACTGAGGCTGGCGTGCCATGTCGAGTCAGTGGTCGCGAAAAACACCTTTATTCCATTTATCGCAAAATGCACCTTAAAGAGCAGCGTTTCCATTCTATTATGGATATTTATGCCTTCAGGGTGATCGTCAAAGATGTTGATACTTGCTATCGAGTGTTAGGGCAGATGCATAATCTGTACAAACCTCGTCCTGGCCGTATCAAAGATTATATTGCTATCCCTAAAGCTAACGGCTATCAATCATTACATACCTCATTAATTGGCCCTCATGGTGTTCCTGTCGAGGTGCAAATCCGCACTGAAGATATGGATCAGATGGCCGAAATGGGGGTTGCTGCACACTGGGCGTACAAAGAACAGGGTGAACAAGGCACAACTGCGCAAGTTCGAGCGCAACGCTGGATGCAGAGTTTACTTGAATTACAGCAAAGTGCCGGTAGCTCTTTCGAATTTATCGAAAGTGTTAAATCTGATCTGTTCCCTGATGAAATTTATGTATTCACACCTGAAGGCCGGATCGTTGAGCTACCAACAGGCGCGACACCTGTAGACTTTGCCTATGCAGTTCATACTGATATTGGTCACGCTTGTGTCGGAGCTCGGGTTGATCGCCAACCTTACCCACTCTCTCAATCGCTAACCAGTGGCCAGACTGTTGAAATTATTACAGCGCCTGGCGCAAGGCCAAACGCTGCTTGGCTGAACTTTGTGGTCAGCTCAAAAGCGCGCGCGAAAATCCGCCAGCTGTTAAAAAATCTTAAACGTGAAGACTCTATCAACTTAGGTCGCCGTTTATTAAATCATGCACTTGGTGCAGGTAATAAGCTAAGTGATGTGCCTCAAGCGAATATTGACCTTGAGTTAGCACGCATGAAACTGAATTCAATTGATGACCTACTCGCAGAAATCGGTTTAGGTAATGCAATGAGTGTCGTCGTTGCTCGTAACTTACAAAGCAACCCACAAGTGACACCAGAAGATGAGCCAGCAGTTACTGCTCGTAATAAGTTGTCAATCAAAGGAGCTGACGGCGTTCTGATCACTTTTGCCAAGTGCTGCCGCCCTATCCCTGGTGACCCTATTATCGCTCATATCAGCCCAGGTAAAGGCTTAGTGATCCACCATGAATCTTGCCGTAATATTCGAGGCTATCAAAAAGAACCTGATAAGTTTATGGCGGTAGAATGGGATACAGACACCGATACTGATTTTATTGCTGAAATCAAAGTCGATATGATCAACCATCAAGGCGCTCTGGCAAACTTAACCGCAGCCATCAATGATGCTAACTCCAGCATTCAAAGCATGAATACTGAAGAGAAAGATGGTCGTGTTTACTGTGCCTTTATCCGTTTAACAACGAAAAACCGTGTTCAATTGGCAAACGTAATGCGTAAAATCCGCATCATGCCTGACGTGTTACGTGTTAGCCGAAACCGTAATTAAAGATACCCGTAATTAACTATGAATGAACGCCGCTATCGCCGCATTTGCCAAATGATGGCGATGCGGCAGCCAGATCTCACCATCTGCCTTGAAGAAATCCATAAACCCCATAACGTTTCTGCTATCGTCCGCAGCGCAGATGCCGTTGGTATCCATCAAATTCATGCTATTTGGCCCGATCAACAGGTTAAGCTCTCTGTATCTTCCGCCGCTGGCAGCAATAGTTGGGTAAAAGTGATCCCACACCTGTCGACAGAAGCGGCAATTTCACAAATAAAATCACAAGGTATGCAGGTTCTGGTCACCAATCTATCAGAACAGGCTGTTGATTTTCGTGAAATTGATTATACACGCCCAACCTGTATTATGATGGGGCAAGAGAAAAAAGGGATATCGACCAAAGCACTCGAGCTAGCTGATCAGCATATTATCATCCCAATGGTTGGAATGGTGCAATCACTCAACGTTTCTGTAGCATCTGCATTGATCCTCTATGAAGCCCAGCGCCAACGTCAATTGGCCGGTATGTACGATAGAGATGCAAGTTTACTATCAGCCCAAGAGCAACAAGAATGGCTATTTGAAGGTGGTTACCCTGTACTTGCAGAAGTGGCTAGGCGCAAAGGCCTACCTCGACCTCATATTAATCAGCAAGGGCAAATCGAAGCTGAAGAGTCTTGGTGGGTACAAATGCAACTAACCGAAAAAATGAAAAAACAGCAGTTATACTCTAAATAATTCGAGAAATGCTGCAACTTGACGTATGGCGGGTATAGGTTAAAGGAGAACCAATGAATAGTGGGTTGCTTGATACAATTTCACTGACCACTCTACATGGTGTGGGTGCCAGCCAATCCGAAAAATTAAGCAAAATTGGCCTCAATACCGTTCAAGATTTATTGCTACATCTCCCTTTGCGTTACGAAGATCATACTCGCCTCTACCAAATACGCGATCTGCTACCAGGTACAACAGCGACCATTGTGGGCGAAGTGCTACAAACCAAGGTGGTATTTGGTCGTAAGCGTATGATGACTTGCTTAATTACTGATGGTACGGGCAATTTAACACTGCGTTTTTTCAACTTTTCAGCTGCGATGAAAAATAGCCTTGCTGAAGGGCGTCACGTTATTGCTTATGGTGAGGTCCGCCGAGGTAATACAGGGCCTGAAATTATTCACCCTGAATATAAAGTATCCCAAGACACCAGCAATATTTCGCTGCAAGAGAACCTCACGCCTGTTTATCCGACCACAGAAGGGGTTAGGCAAGCAACACTGCGAAAGTTGATTGAGCAGGCTTTAGTGCTGCTAGAAAGCGGGCAAATCAAAGAATTATTACCCGAAGAACTTAGTCGTGGCTTAATTAGCCTTCCTGATGCGATCCGCCTATTACACACGCCACCTGCTAACGTCGCTTTGAGTGAATTAGAAAAAGGGCAACATCCAGCCCAAAAACGGTTGATATTGGAAGAGCTGCTTGCTCATCATTTAAGTATGTTAGCCATTCGGGCTGGTAACCAACGGTTGTACGCCCAACCGATGACCAGCACTGGGCAATTAAAACCACAGTTTTTATCACAATTACCTTTTTCGCCGACCAATGCACAGATCCGAGTTGTTGCTGAAATAGAGCAAGATCTGGCTAAAGATGTGCCGATGATGCGTTTAATTCAAGGTGATGTAGGCTCAGGTAAGACCCTTGTCGCAGCCCTTGCCGCGCTATCTACAATTGAAAACGGCAAACAAGTCGCCTTAATGGCACCAACAGAGATCCTAGCGGAGCAACACGCTAACAATTTCAAACTATGGTTTGAACCGTTAGGCATCAAGGTCGGTTGGCTTGCAGGAAAACAAAAAGGTAAGGCTCGCCAGCAGCAGCAAGATGCTATTGCCAATGGTGAAGTCAGTATGGTGATTGGCACCCATGCCCTGTTCCAAGAACACGTTGTTTTCCAAGCTCTAGGGTTAGTGATCATTGATGAACAGCACCGCTTCGGCGTACATCAACGGCTTGCCTTACGTGAAAAAGGTGAGCAGCAAGGGTTTCATCCACATCAGTTGATCATGACAGCAACCCCTATTCCACGCACATTGGCGATGACGGCCTATGCGGATATGGACACTTCAGTCATCGATGAATTACCTCCGGGTAGGACGCCAGTTACCACTGTTGCCATTCCAGATACACGACGTAACGATATTATTGAACGTGTTAGGCAAGCTTGTATTGATGAAGGCCGGCAAGCTTACTGGGTGTGTACTCTGATTGATGATTCAGAAGTACTTGAAGCACAAGCGGCCCAAGTAACCAGTGAAGAACTTGCCCTTGCCCTCCCTGAATTAAAAGTTGGTTTAGTGCACGGTCGAATGAAGCCGACTGAAAAACAAAGCATTATGGCTGCATTTAAAAATAATGAAATTCAGCTACTGGTTGCAACGACTGTTATCGAAGTTGGTGTTGATGTTCCTAACGCAAGTTTAATGATTATTGATAACCCTGAACGCTTAGGACTCGCTCAATTACACCAATTAAGGGGTCGAGTAGGCCGAGGTGCCATTGCTTCTCACTGTGTACTGCTTTATAAAACGCCATTAACGCATACCGCCAAACAACGTTTGCAGGTACTACGCGACAGTAACGATGGTTTTGTGATCGCCCAGAAGGATCTGGAAATTAGAGGGCCGGGGGAATTATTAGGCACTCGTCAGACAGGCAATGCTGAATTTAAAGTGGCTGATTTACTGCGAGATCAACACATGTTGCCAGAAGTGCAACGCGTTGCTCGACACATTCAACAGCACTACCCTGAAAATGCCAAACTACTGATTGAACGGTGGTTACCTGAACGAGAGCAATACAGCCAAGCTTAAAATCCATATATGCCTAAGGGCTGTTTATCAGAAATGACAGGCCATAACAAACAGGATAGCGGAACAAATGAAGATCCAAATCTTAATTGGTAGTGTCCGACAGGCACGAATAGGCCCTCAGATAGCACGTTGGGTTAAGGATGTTGCTGAGAAAAATTACCCTACTGAAATCATTGATCTCAAAGATTGGCATTTACCGATGGATGATGAGCCGTATCTCCCCGCAGAAGGAATATATACCCAAGAACATACCATTGCTTGGAGCAAAAAGATCTCGGAGGCTGATGCTTATATTTTTGTTTTCCCACAATATAATTGGGGATATCCAGCCGCATTAAAAAATGCAATCGATCATTTGTATAAAGAGTGGAACAACAAACCTGTCTTATTGGTCAGCTATGCCAATAGAGGCGGAGGAAAAGCGGCAGAGCAATTGCAACAAGTTTTACAAGGGATCCATATGCGTCTTACCGATACTCATGTAGAAATTAAGCTATCCGAAGTTGATTTTTCCCCTTCCGACAGTGATACCGCCTACCCTGATTCGCTATGCAATTATGCAGATGGGTTGATTTCAGCATTAAATCAGATGAGCTTGTTGCACAAATCAGTTTAACGTCACAAATACGTTCCCTATAAACGAAAATTGCCGTGAATAATTTCACGGCAATACCTGCTATTGATCTAATTTATAATAAGTTATCCAACCACCGAAGGGAATACAGGCAGCATCAGATACAGTTTGATCACAATAGCATTGACGATATCAATAAAGAATGCGCCAACCATTGGTACAACCAAGAATGCAAGGTGTGATGGACCAAATCTATCTGTCACTGCCTGCATGTTTGCAATCGCCGTGGGTGTTGCACCTAGACCGAAACCACAGTGCCCTGCTGCCAGTATTGCTGCATCATAGTTTTTGCCCATCACTCGGAAAGTAACAAAAATTGCATAACCAGCCATAACACAAGCTTGAACAGCTAAAATGATCAACATTGGAATAGCCAGTGATGCCAGTTCCCACAGTTTCAAACTCATCAGTGCCATCGCAAGAAACAATGACAGGCTAACGTTACCTAAAACAGAAACTGCACGGTCAAATACACGATAGAAACCCGCTATGGATAGGCTGTTACTTAAGATAACACCGACAAACAGCACACAAACAAATTTAGGCAGTGCAAACGCCGTATCAGCTAGCAGTGCTGCAATGTAACTACCCGCCATTAAGCAAATCGCAATCATCGCGATGGTCTCAATCAATACCATTGATGTGATCATACGACCTGATTGTGGCTTTTCAAATGCTGTTGGTACATCTTTATCATCATCCGCAGTACCCGGTGTTGGGATATTACGGATCAGAAAACGTGCAACAGGGCCGCCGATTAAACCACCGAGAACCAACCCAAACGTTGCACACGCCATGGCAACTTCTGTGGCACTTTGAAAACCGTAGCTGTCTGTAAAAATCTTACCCCAAGCTGCACCCGTACCGTGCCCACCCGATAAGGTGATAGAACCAGCGAGAAGCCCCATAAGAGGATCAAGACCCAATAATTTGGCTAAAGCGATACCGACAGTGTTTTGCACTAGCAGTAACCCTACAACCACAAAAATAAAGATAAACAGTGCCTTACCACCGGCTTTCAAGCTGGCTAAGTTTGCGTTTAAACCAATTGTGGCAAAGAATGCCAACATCATTGGTTCTTGTAATGACAAGTCAAAAGACAGGCTCCAATCAAATACTTGTTTGATCACTAATAGACTAAAAGCGACCAATAATCCGCCTGCAACAGGCTCTGGGATAGTATATTTTTCGAGGAAAGGAACTGATTTTACAAGTTTACGTCCGAGCAATAGCACAAGCGTAGCCGCCACCAGCGTACCGTAGACATCGAGATGATACATTTACGTACCTCGTCTGTTGTTAATATTATTCAAATTTATTTAAAACCAATTGGACGTTAATTTCTTCCTTAAAACGCCAAAAGCAGGTACCCGAATTAGAAAAAAAATCGGAGATAAACACAAGTTAAAACATATAAAAATGTGAAGTTACTTATCCATATATAGATAAATATTTTTTGCGCAAACGATTGCTTTTTAAATTTGTCGCTTTACAATGCTTTTTTTGTTGGCTGAGAAATAACAAATGACCCCCGAAGCATCCGAAAAATCTGCTGCTGAAGTAGCGGCAAAAAGTGAACTCATTTATCGCTTAGAAGATAGGCCACCACTACCGCAAGCCCTGTTTGCTGCCGGTCAGCACCTTCTTGCTATGTTTGTCGCGGTGATTACCCCCGCCATGCTGATTTGCCAATCACTAGGGCTGCCGGCTCATGACACTCAACGCATTATTAGCATGTCATTGTTTGCTTCTGGTATTGCCTCTCTGATTCAAATTCGCGCTTGGGGACCTATCGGTTCGGGGCTCCTATCAATCCAAGGCACCAGTTTCAACTTTGTTGCACCTTTAATCATGGGGGGTGTTGCACTAAAACAAGGGGGCGCGGATATTCCATCAATGATGGCGGCGTTGTTTGGCACTTTGCTGGTTGCTGCACTGACGGAAGTGGTTCTCTCTCGCTTTTTGCATTTAGCGCGTCGTGTGATCACCCCATTGGTTTCAGGCGTAGTCGTGATGATCATCGGTCTATCACTGATCCAAGTAGGTTTAACCTCTATTGGTGGCGGTCATAGTGCCATTGCTGATAACACCTTTGGCTCCCCTGATTATTTGATCCTTGCGGGCATAGTGTTAGCCGTTATTATTTTACTCAACCGCCAGAAAAATCCTTACTTACGCGTTGCTTCCTTAGTGATTGCCATGGCAGTTGGCTATCTTGCGGCTTGGTGGATGGATATGCTACCTACCTCACAGCCAAGCGATGCAGAGCAATCCATGGTGACCATACCTGAGCCTTTCTATTATGGTCTATCTTTTGATTGGAACCTGCTAATACCGTTGATGTTGATTTTTATGGTCACTTCTTTAGAAACTATTGGTGATATCACGGCAACCTCCGATGTTTCTGAGCAACCTGTACGTGGCCCAATCTACATGAAACGTATTAAAGGTGGCGTATTAGCAAACGGTTTGAACTCTATGGTTTCTGCGGTGTTCAATACCTTCCCGAACTCCTGTTTTGGTCAAAACAATGGCGTTATTCAGCTCACTGGGGTGGCTAGCCGTTACGTGGGCTATATCGTTGCATTGATGTTAGTTTTACTTGGCTTGTTCCCTGCGGTAGCAGGTTTCGTGCAACAAATTCCTGAGCCTGTACTTGGCGGAGCAACGATTGTAATGTTTGGTACTATTGCTGCGTCTGGTGTGCGTATTGTCTCTCGCGAACCACTAAACCGTCGTGCGATTATGATTATTGCATTATCACTAGCTGTTGGTATGGGTGTTTCACAGCAGCCACTGATCCTACAATTTGCCCCTGACTGGCTGAAAACCCTATTTTCTTCAGGCATCGCAGCTGGTGGTTTAACCGCAATCGTTCTAAATTTGATTTTCCCTCACGAAAAATAATCCCTTGTTCGCCGCCAGAGTTGTATACACTGGCGGTTATTCTGTATGCTATCCCGATAACTTATAGAAGGAGAGGCAGATAAACTATGAGGTGGTTAACCAAGCTCATCACAACACTTATACTGCTATTATTATTAGTGATAATTATCACTTATGCAGGGTTGCAAACGCGCTGGGGCGCATCCTATGCCAGCCAATTTTTAAGTAAATTCACCAATTATGATATTGATGTTGGGATCATGGGTCATGAATTTTCCAATGCAGGTGAATTTATTTTTCAAGATGTCAAACTCACTTCGCGCAATCAAGATGTTGCATTAGATGCAAAACAAATCGTTGTCGAAGTCAATTGGCGTAATCTATTTAGTGGCACTGCAATTCGTCGCTTAGTGATCACGCAAGGCAATTTAATTGCCACAACCTCAGAGTCATCCGCATCCATTCCTTTAAGTGCCAATATTTTGCAATTTGAAAATAGCAGCATTCAATTGAATCAAGGTACTAACAAGATCCAAGTGTCTGGGTTTACAGGGGGGATCACACCATGGAACCCAAGCACTCAACATCCTTTTGGTTATGGTGATTTCCGATTTACAACCAAGCAATTAAATATCAACGATTTACCACTTAAGAATGTCGCCATCACTGGCAAACTACAAGAAAACTTCACTGAGTTTACTGATGCTAGCGGCTATTTAAATAATGGCTATATCAAAGGCTCAGGGAAAAAATTAGCCGATGGATCTATCACTGTTGATTCATTAGTAATGGATAAAGTGGGCTGGCAAAATAGCATCCCTTTTGCTTCATTACGTGAAGCAATTGATAGTGACCGTACTATTTCACTAAAAAAAGTCGCACTCACTAATGTTGATCTGCAAGGTAAGGATTGGGCAGCTTCTGGGCTCAATACTGAGATAAACCATATTGATTGGGTTAGAGGAAGTTGGAGTAGCCCTGAAAGCCACATCAACTTTAGCGTCAATCAATTGGTGATTAATGACCAACAACTCGATACCTTGATTGGCGATATCAATATTCAAGGTGATAACCTAAACATTGAAAAACTTTCAGGTTATTACTACAAAGGTGTATTTAACCTTAGCGGTTCATGGCAGCGTAACGATAGAACCTTAACCATCAATGACGGAAAACTCGCAGGTATTTTGTATACCTTGCCTGAAACATGGCTAAGCTTTTTCAGCCAGCCATCGCCTGAATGGTTATCAGGGTTAACGATTAAGCAGTTCACCCTATCCCAATCTTTATTAATGAATATCGATTCAAGCTTTCCATTTGAATTTACTGCACTTAGCGGCAATATCGAAAATGTGAGCCTAATTAAGCAAAAGCAATGGGGAGTTTGGAGCGGTAAAGCCTCATTTAATGCAGACAGTAGTACGATCAATCAAGTTATGGTGCGTCGGCCTTATATGGATTTACGCCAAAGTGGGCAGTCTTCTGCTGCCGCGTCATTAACAGCCAGTACCGATAGAGGGATAGTAAAATTAGGGTTATTAGTCAAGCAATCACCACAAAAAGTGCCTTTCTTACTACGAGCTTCGGGCACCAATGTCGACCTCTCTACATTGAATCAATGGGGCTGGCAAGGCTTCCCACCTCAAGTGATTGGTGATTTTGACACTACATTGCAAGGTGATCTATTAGCGCCATCGGTAACAAAAAGCCTTAATGGTGAGCTAGTCGCTATTCCACTACAAGGCAAACAAATGTATCGAACAGTCGTGAATGGGGTAGTCACATCGTCTGTTGAAAGTGATGCACCGCCAGTAGAGTCACAGCCGATACCTGAAAATCATTTACCTTCTAGTGAACAGATCCCCGCGCTGATCACCCAGTAAAAATACGGTAGGCCAGTGTGATCACTGGCCTGAGGTTGTTGACGAAGCGGGATAAAAGCGTGGTTTTCCCGCTCCGTGTTATCAGCCGAAAATCAATAAATTGATTTTCCTCCTTTATTTCAAAAACCTTAACGACCGCAGACAAACAAAATACGTTTGTCTGCGGTCTGAGGCCAGTGTGATCACTGGCCTGCTTTTTCTTTAAAGGCTATACCATTATATCGCTTTTATTGGGTTTTCGACCGGCAATACCATGTAGACACCGCTAAATACAGCACCTACCTCATTGTTTGCACCACTGACCATCACTTCTAGTTTGACCCTAGCCTTACTACCTCTCGCAAGGCGATCCAGATCACCGCTCATATGAGACATATCAGCCACTGCCGTTGGCCTACCGCTCACAGGCTTGCTATAACGGATGCTAGCGTCCACTAAAACAATATCACCACCTAATTGGTGCTCTTGCATTAATAGCCAGATCAGCCCCCAACCAGTTAGCGTAGCAATGGAGAACTGGCTACCTGCAAAAATTGTTTCATGAGGGTTTTGATTACCCGCCTCAGGCATCGTGGTAATAAATTTTTTACCGGTATATTGCTCAACACGTACTCCCATTTTTTCACTCAATGGTATGTATTTGTACCAAGCTTGTTGTAATTCACCACACCAATCTGGACGATGAAGAATTTGATCAAGAGTCTCGATCGGTTTGATCATTAAATAATGGCGAACAGGGGTTTTCAATTCCCCCGCGATCAGGCCACGACTTTCAAAACCAATTTTGTTAAAGAAAGGAACTGCTTCTTCACGAACGCTAGAAACGATTCGCTTAACGCTTTCTTGGCGTGCAATCGATTCTAGCGCCATTAAAATTAACTTACCTAGCCCTTTGCCTTGCATAACAGGGTTAACAGCTAGAAAACGAATAGCGCCTTCATTGTCGGCGTTAATGTATAAGCGACCAATCGCTAAGATACGATTTTTGTCATCAACCACCATTTGGTGGTGAGCCGTTAAGTCATAGCCGTCTTTTTCAGAACCAAAGGGCTGATTAAAAGGTTTACGTAACATCTCCCAGCGAAACTGGTAATAAGCGTCAAATTCAGCATCATCTTTAGGTGCACGCAGATGGTACATAGTCTCCCCCTTAATCATCAAATTAGACTTGTAACCAGAAAGTCACTGGACCGTCATTGGTTAGACTGACTTGCATATCTGCGGCAAATAGCCCAGTTTCAGTGATAACACCTTGTTGGCGGCTTTGCTCAACAAAGTATTGATACAGTTGATCGGCCCGTATAGGTTCAGCCCCCCCAGAAAAACTGGGTCTCATGCCCTTTTTGGTATCTGCCGCTAATGTAAATTGGGAGACAACAAGTAAACTGCCACCTGCCTGTTGAACATTCAGGTTCATTTTTCCCTGTTCATCACTAAAAATTCGATAGCCAAGTACTTTTTCACACAACCGTTTCGCTTTTTGTTCATCGTCATCTTTTTCAACGCCAAGTAGAACTAATAACCCAGAATTGATTTGACCAACAATTTGCTCATCGACAGCAACCGCTGCGTGAGTGACTCTCTGTATTAATGCGATCATGGTAGCTCTGTCAAAAAAATGGAGTAACGATTTATGTTACTCCACTGTGATACGGCTCAATTACTCGACTTCAGCACTGAAGTCGTAAGTACGGAAGTATTCAGGCACAGTGTCTTTATTTACAACGTGAACGCCTTTAATACCGAGTGCTTCTGCAGCTTGAATATTCGCTTCAACATCATCAAAGAATACGGCGTCAGCAGCATCAAACTCTTCGGATTCCAGAACATATTTATAAATTTCTGGATCAGGCTTACGCATGCCCAAATCTTGAGACAGATAAAGAAAATCAGAGGAAGCTGCAATTTCAGGGTAGTGCTCAGGCCAATAATCAAGATGCAAGCGATTGGTATTCGATAACACCACTACACGATGCCCTTGCTCACGCAGGCGTTCCATAATATCGATGACCTCAGGTCTTACTGACATAAAGATCGCGTGCCAGCCTTCAGCAAATTCTTCAAAACTGAGTGTAATATCGAGCTCTTCGCAAAGTAGCTCAGCAAATTCGATATCTGAAATCTTACCACACTCATGTTGTTGGAAGACATTCCCAAAAGTAAACCGTGATTTGATTTGTGCAGATGGCGTGCCACTTAGCTCAGACCATTTATCAAATACACGATTAAAGTCGATATCAATAATCACATTACCCATATCGAAAATATACAGCATACCGTTTCCTCGTTGTTATTAACTAAATTCACTTTAATCATTATTCATACAGCTGAACAGCCCTAATTGCAGATTATTGGTGGTTTTTTTTATTAATGGTCATGCATCGCGACAATATAAACGAAACAGCCTCGCCAAATGTTCCCCCGCGGGAGATAATGTATGATCGCGTCGTTGTACCAAGGCAAACGTGGCATAAGGTAACTTTTCTGTAAGGTTAAGTGCGACAAATTGCTGCTCAAACAATGGGTCATCAATGGTATCGACCGACACGATAGTCAAAAAATCACTCTGTGCGACCAAACTCATACAACCTATCAATGTTTCACAAGTCACGCTGAAGCTCATTGGCTTATCCATCATGGAAAACACATCAGATAGCTGTTTATAGTATGTTCCTTTAGGTGTTGGCATGGTCCAATCACAGTCAATAAGCTGCTCTAATGATGTCGCACTATTCATCGGATGATCTTTGCGCATAATCACCTTGTACTCTTTTTGCATCAACCGCTCGAAATTAAGCTCTGCATCCAAGCTACCGGGGTAATAGGTATTAACCGTAAAGTCTAATTCACCTTGGCGCAATTGAGGTAACATAGTTAATAGCTGTCCCTCCATAATACGGACTTTAATATTAGGGAAATCACGATGAAATTGAATAATGACCTTTGGCATTATTGAGCGTGCAATGCTTCCTGCTACACCAATATTAATTGTCCCACCCGATAAGCCGAGACGTTGTTGGATCTCTTCTTGGCCTACACGTAGCTCTTCAAGAATGATACTCGCGCGTCGTAAAAAGCTTTCACCACAATCCGTAAGATAAATCCCCTGATTGCTACGAATAAATAATTTTGCCCCTAATGATCCCTCTAGCTCCCGAATAGATTTGGTTAGTGCTGGCTGAGATAGATGTAAAAAACGACTTGCAGCCCTGATGCTGCCATGGCGGCTAACTTCAACAAATGCCTTTAATTGATTTAGTTTTATTGGCAGAGCCATGTTTGCTCCTGATAACTATTAGTTATATAGGCAAAGATAATTGTATCTTTTTCCGCCTATTTTGATTGTGTACAGTCAATAAACAATAGTAACAAATAATTAACACTCGTTTTTATTAAAGATTTTTTAATTATTAAAATAATGAAATACCAATAATTAAATTAATTTATAAACATTCAATAAAATTTAATTTTATTAACTGTAAATAGTATTGGGTATTTATACCTAATCACTCCTTTTTTCGTGATAACTAAAAAGAAACTTATTATGGTAAATAACTTAAACAACGCTATCGATGCCATCACACATCAATTACAAACTTGGCGACGTGATTTCCATCAATATGCAGAATCTGGTTGGTTTGAATTCCGCACTGCAACAATAGTTGCTGATGAACTCAATCGCTTGGGTTATCAATTACAACTGGGTAAAGAAGTGATCAATGCAAACGACCGCATGGGGCTACCACCAGCAGATCAATTGGCATTGCAAGAAAAACGCGCCATTGAACAAGGCGCCATCATTGAGTGGTTACCCCACTTTTCAGGTGGCTTCACAGGTATTGTTGCCACTTTAGAAACTGGAAAACCGGGGCCAACACTGGCATTTCGCGTTGATATGGATGCATTAGACCTCAATGAAGAGCTGACCGCTCAACATCGCCCTCATGCAGAAGGTTTTTCATCTTGTAATTCACACATGATGCACGCTTGCGGCCATGATGGACATACTGCCATTGGCCTCGGATTAGCGCATATTTTGAAACAGTATCAATCCCAACTCTCCGGCCGTATCAAAATTATTTTCCAACCCGCTGAAGAAGGCACCCGTGGTGCTAAATCCATGACAACTGCGGGCGTTGTCGATGATGTCGATTTCTTTGTAGCAATACATATTGGTACAGGTGTTCCTCAAGGAGAATTGGTGTGTGGTAGTAAAAGCTTTCTTGCAACCAGTAAGTTTGATGTCACCTACCATGGCACAGCTGCGCATTCAGGCGCAAAACCTGAAGATGGTAAAAATGCATTGATCGCCGCAGCGCAGGCAACGCTTGGATTATATGGTATCCCCCGTCATAGTGAAGGCAGCTCACGTATTAACGTCGGCGTCCTCAATGCAGGTATTGGCCGCAATGTGATCGCTGCTCAAGCATTAATGAAAGTGGAAACGCGAGGCGAAACCAATGAAATTAACGAGTTTATGTACCAAAAAGCGCTTAATATCATCGAAGGTGCTGCCAAAATGCAAGATGTTGAATTTAATATCAAACTAATGGGTGCGGCACAAAGTAGTCACCCAAGCCCACAATGGGTCGATTTTATCGCTCAACTCGCCGAAAACAGCATCCCTGAATTGACCTCTGTGGTTCACGACCGCCCTCAAGCTGCCGGCTCTGAAGATGCCACCTATTTTATGGAACGCGTAAAAGCACGCGGCGGGCAAGCAACTTATATGATTTTTGGTACAGAGCTCAGTGCAGGGCATCACAACGAACGATTTGATTTTGATGAAAACGTTTTGGCTATAGCAGTAAAGACATTAGCAACCATTGCGCTTTCATTACCTGAATTCGGAGGTAAAAAGTCATGAGTAACGCATTCGTATCCTTTATTGATCACTATATCGAGCAACACCAATCACGTTTTACTGAGCTAAGTGATGCCATTTGGGATCACCCAGAAACACGCTTTGAAGAAACTTATTCGGCTGAATTACTGGCAAATGCGCTCGAACAAGAAGGCTTTCATGTTGAAAGAGGTGTCGGCAATATTGAAACCGCTTTTATTGCCAGTTTTGGCTCAGGCACTCCTATCATTGCACTACTTGGCGAATATGATGCACTCGCAGGATTAAGTCAGCACTCGGCATGTAATGAACCCAATCCAGTGATTGAAAATGGTAATGGTCATGGTTGTGGACATAATTTATTAGGCACCGCAGCGCTTGCGGCAGCTTTTGCAGCCAAAGCTTGGCTAAAAGCGAACCCACAATCAGGTACCGTGCGTTTTTATGGCTGCCCAGGGGAAGAAGGCGGTTCAGGAAAAACCTTCATGGTACGCGAGGGATTATTTGATGACGTTGACGCCGCAGTCACATGGCACCCCGAGTCATTCAGCGGCGTTTTCAATGTGCAGTCCCTAGCTAACATCCAAACCGCATTCCGTTTCAAAGGTATTGCAGCTCATGCTGCTAACTCACCACATTTAGGTCGAAGCGCCCTTGATGCTGTCAGTTTGATGAATGTGGGCGTCCAATTCTTACGTGAACATATTATTCAAGAAGCACGTATTCACTATGCCGTAACCAATACGGGTGGGGCTTCACCAAATGTCGTTCAAGCCGACGCTGAAGTTCTCTATTTAGTTCGTGCTCCGCAACTCGATCAAGCACAAGATATCTATCAACGCGTGATTGATATCGCCAAAGGCGCAGCGCTAATGACAGGCACGAAACTGGACATCCGTCTTGATAAAGCCTGCTCAAATTATGTGCCTAATCGTACGATGGAAAAAGCCATGTACCAGCACATTATGGATTATGGTATTCCTCACTATAGTCAACAAGAACAACAGTTTGCTGAAAAAATTCATGCAACACTCACCAAAGACGATCTACGGAACGCTAAATTAAATGCAGCACGTAGCGGGGGAGAACAAGGTGTGATTTGGGGCGAGCAGCAAGCTAACAAGGCACTTACCGATACAGTATTGCCTTATGTTGAATCCAAAGAGCTGATGTATGGCTCAACAGACGTTGGCGATGTGAGCTGGGTAACGCCAACAGCACAATGTTTTAGCCCTTGTTTTGCGTTTGGCACGCCATTGCATACATGGCAGTTAGTCGCTCAAGGAAGAACCTCTATCGCTCATAAAGGAATGCTATTGGCAGGGAAAATTATGTCTGCCACCGCAGTTGAGTTATTAACCACCCCAACTTTACTGGCTGAAGCAAAAAAAGAATTTCAACATCAACGTGAACAGCAACCTTATCAGTGCCCTATCCCACCCGATATAAAACCTTCAAAATTGCAGTAATACTGCGCTGGCGGATCAACTACAATCACAACCGCCAGCCATTATAAAAAAATAACAATAATTACAAACACATAGGAATAACATCATGAACCAAACTGCAACGTCAATGAATAAAAGTCCAGGTGCTATTTTTCGTTGGATAGAACGTGTTGGTAATAAGATACCTAACCCTTTTATTCTATTCGTTTATCTACTCGCAATCTTAATGGTCGCTACCGCTGTACTTTCTTGGTTTGACTTATCAGTAAAAAACCCAGCTAATGGTGAATTAGTTAGCGTCAAAAATCTTTTAAGTGTCGAAGGGATACAATGGATCTTACCCAATATCGTCAAAAATTTTAGTGGCTTTGCCCCACTCGGCGCGATATTGGCATTAGTGATTGGTGCCGGACTAGCAGAAAAAGTCGGTTTGCTACAAGCTTTAATGTATAAAATGGCTTCTGGTATTAATAAGCGCTACGCCAGCTATATGGTGTTATTTATCGCTTTTTTCAGCCATATTTCATCCGATGCCGCACTTGTGGTAATGCCACCTTTAGGTGCTCTGATTTTTATCGCGGTTGGTCGTCATCCTGTTGCAGGGCTACTGGCAGCCATTGCAGGTGTTGCTTCTGGTTTTACAGCAAACTTGCTTATTGTCACCACCGATGTGTTACTTTCAGGGATCAGCACTGAAGCTGCAATGATGATTGACCCTAATATGCATGTCAGCGTTATCGATAACTGGTACTTTATGGCCACATCGGTGATTGTTTTGACGATTGCTGGTGCCATTCTCACTGACAAATTTATTGAACCACGACTACCTGCATGGGAAGGCACTTCTCACGATCGCTTAGAAACACTCACACCACAGCAAAATCGCGGGCTGCTAATGAGTGGGCTGTCTGCACTGATATTTATTGCAATTGTTGCTTTAATGGTGGTACCTGAAGGTGCTCCACTGCGTGACCCACAAACCGGTTCAGTGATCCCATCCCCATTTATCAAAGGGATCGTTCCCGTCATTATTATTTTCTTTTTTGTGGTATCCATTACTTATGGTATTTCCACGAAACAAATCAAAAAGCCTAATGATGTGCCTGATTTATTGGTCGACCCAATGAAAAGCATGGCGGGTTTTATTGTAATGGTGTTTCCATTGTCCCAATTTGTTGCCTTTTTCAATTGGAGCAATATGGGCAAGTTTATGGCAATTGGTTTAACTGATTTGCTTGAAAATCTAGGTATGACAGGGGTGCCAGCCTTTATTGGCCTAATGTTCTTATCTGCTTTTTTATGTATGTTTATCGCCAGCGGATCAGCTATTTGGTCAATTCTAGCGCCAATATTTGTGCCCATGTTTGTCCTGTTAGGCTTCCATCCAGCATTCGCACAGATTGTTTTCCGTATTGCCGACTCAGCCGTATTGCCATTAGCCCCTATGTCACCTTTCTTACCTCTATTTTTAGGGTTCCTACAGCGATATTATAAAAATGCGCAACTAGGCACTTATTACACATTGATTTTACCTTATCCACTGGTGTTCTTTGCTGTTTGGATCTTACTGCTAATCGGTTGGTACTATGCAGGATTGCCAATAGGGCCAGGGGTTTATCCATTGATCAATTCATAATGAATACATTAATGATGTAAATAAAAAAAGCGCCCATTTCATAATGGGCGCTTTTTCAATAATAGCAATTAATTGAAATTAATCTTCTTTTGAACGGCTTGCACGACGGCGATCGTTCTCTGTCAGGTGACGCTTACGCAGACGGATTGACTGCGGAGTCACTTCAACTAATTCGTCATCATCAATAAACTCTAGCGCTTGTTCCAGAGTCATTTTGATTGGTGGTGACAACGTTGTTGCTTCATCAGTACCTGATGCACGCATGTTAGTCAGTTTTTTACCTGTTAAGCAGTTCACTGTCAGGTCATTTGAACGTGAGTGAATACCGATGATTTGGCCTTCATACACTTCAGCACCATGGCCTAAGAACAACTTACCGCGATCTTGCAGGCTGTACAGAGCATAAGCAACCGCTTTACCTTGACCGTTTGAAATCAACACGCCGTTTTGACGGCCACCAATTTCACCTGGGCGAACATCATCATAATGGCTGAATGTTGAGTACAGTAGACCAGTACCTGAAGTCATGGTCATGAACTCAGTACGGAAGCCAATCAAGCCACGGCTTGGAATGATATAGTCAAGACGCACACGGCCTTTACCATCTGGCATCATGTCACGCAGGTCACCTTTACGCTCACCTAACGCTTTCATGACGTCACCTTGATGTTGTTCTTCAACGTCTAAGGTAACTTGTTCAAATGGCTCTTGTTTACGACCATCAACTTCACGGAAGATGACTTTAGGACGAGAAACCGCCAATTCGAAACCTTCACGACGCATGTTTTCGATCAGAACAGATAAGTGCAGCTCACCACGACCAGAAACACGGAATGCATCTGGATCTTGAGTTTCTTCAACGCGCAATGCAACGTTATGAACCAGCTCTTTATTCAGACGGTCAAGGATCTGACGAGAAGTCACATATTTACCTTCTTTACCGCAGAATGGTGAGGTGTTAACACAATAGAACATACTAACTGTTGGCTCATCAACCGCCAATGCAGGCAGCGCTTCAACATTACCTACGTTACAGATAGTGTCAGAGATGTTCAGTTCACCCAAACCAGTCAGAGCAACAATGTCACCTGCTTCAGCTTGTTGAGAATCGATACGCTCTAAACCTAAGTGAGTCAGAACTTTACCAATTTTACCGTTGCGAGTTTTACCTTCGCTATCAATCACAGTCACTTGTTGGTTAGGCTTAACAACACCACGTTTAATACGACCAATACCGATAACACCTAAGTAGCTGTTGTAATCTAATTGGGAAACTTGCATCTGGAAAGGACCTTCCAGATCAACTTTTGGTGGCTCAACGTGTTCCACGATAGCTTCGTACAGTGGAGTCATGTCTTCAGCCATTTCAGTGTGGTCAAGACCTGCAATACCGTTCAATGCAGATGCGTAAACGATAGGGAAATCAAGTTGCTCATCCGTCGCACCTAAGTTAACGAATAAGTCGAATACTTGGTCAACAACCCAATCAGGACGTGCGCCTGGGCGGTCAACTTTGTTGATAACAACAATTGGACGTAAACCGTGGTCGAACGCTTTTTGCGTTACGAAGCGAGTTTGCGGCATTGGGCCGTCCATCGCATCAACCACCAGTAGAACGCAGTCAACCATAGACATAACACGCTCAACTTCGCCACCAAAATCGGCGTGGCCTGGGGTGTCTACGATATTGATGTGATAACCATTCCATTGGATAGCGGTGTTTTTAGCAAGGATGGTAATACCACGCTCTTTCTCCAAGTCATTGGAGTCCATAACACGCTCATCGACAGTCTCACGTTCACCGAAGGTGCCCGATTGCTGCAATAATTTACCAACCAGTGTTGTCTTGCCATGGTCAACGTGAGCGATGATGGCGATATTTCTTAAGTTTTGAATTGACAAGGATTTTTACCGTTTAATTGACAGGAAAGGAATATGCTTAATTGAACCTATTTTTATATAGGAAGCATACTTTCTACGTTAATTTGCTGTTATTTTACACGTTTTTCCGCACAAGTGGAATAAATGTGAAACCCATCACTGTATAAAAAGTTTTTAACTAAAAAACATTCAGTTGCGTAACAACCGCGGAATATAGCAGAAAATAACTTGCATCAGTACTGAGAAATCACAAAGTAACAGCATAATACGCTATATCAAGATGCTTATCAGCTAAAAAAAAGAATAAAAAATAGACTTTGTTTTAGAATGTCCATTTTTTGACCCTTTTTTGCAATTTAGATATATCTAAATTGACTAATTAGATATATCTAATTATATTGAATACAACTTAATTCGATATATCTAAACAAGGAGAATTATATGCGAATTCATTCTTGCCGTCATGTTTATCATTCACGCCATGAAGACGACCATGGACACCAATGTTGCCACGGCGAAGGTCGCGGACACGGTGAAGGCCGTCATTGCCACGGCGAAGGTCGTGGACACGGTGAAGGCCGTCGTGGTCATGGCGAAGGACGTGGACGCAGTGAAGGCCGTCATAGAGGCCGTGGGCTACGTCGTTTATTCGACCATGGCGATTTACATATTATGGTGCTTTCATTAGTTGCCAAAAAACCAAGCTATGGTTACGAAATCATTAAAGATATTCAAGAAGCCTCGAGTGGCCTTTATGTGCCAAGCCCTGGCGTTATTTACCCCACTCTCACATTGCTTGAAGAACAGGGTTTCCTTGAATCTGAAATAGTAGAACGTAATCGTAAAAGTTTTAAGATCACCGCTGAAGGTGCTGAGCATTTACAGCTTAATCAAGAAACTGAAGCGACTATTTTCCGCAAACTTGCAAAAGCACGTGATATGCAACACGGTGGTAATTTAGCCGAAGACATCGAAATGGCAGTGCATCGTTTCAAGGCGCTATTACGCCATAAAATGGTGCTCAAGCAACTCAATGAAGCACAAACACGTCAGATTGCACAGATCATTAATGATGCAGTGCAACAGATTGAGCAAGTCAATACTCTGCTTACTAGTGATGATGAGCAGTAAAGAGGCATCATCTACACTAACTATCAGCCTTGTAACCCCCCTAGGGTGATGCAAGGCTAATTATTACGATTAAAAATTCCTTTCAGCTCAATAATCATGATCTATTATTGCTCATTAATTGATGATTAATGCCAAAATTAATTTTTATTTTTCCTTCATTTTATACAGTGCTAAACTACCTATAAATATTAATTAAAAAAATATCAATATTTTCATTGAGTTATAGGGATGACTAACCAATGGATACATCATCCCTATTATACTAAGTTTTTTAATTATCAAAATCAGCACATTATAATAGACTTCCTATATTTTTATCACTATTTAATAAAAACCATGAACTTAAACCTTTTATTGTTTAATATACTTATGCCCCATATAAGCATACAGAACACAGCCAGATACCAATGTAATTGCAATAGAAAGCATCATAAAATAACTCACGATATAAGGCTTCCCACCAAATAAAAACAATAACAAGCCTGTAACTGGTAGTATCAATTGACCAATCAATACAATGAGGGAAGATGTACTGGCTAATACTTTCGTCGGAATAACTTCAATTCTAATAATTCTATTAATATTCCCTGTAATAACTTTTCCAATGATCGTCAATGAATAGCTGATAACAAATATCCATATTGAATTGATATTTGAAACAAGCATAATCGAAGGAATAACAATAGCGATAAGACCAAAGATTAAAATACCCCGTCGAGAAACTCGACTAGAAATGAGGCTATAAATATATGTACCTAATACCCCACAGACCCCTGCCGCTACATCGATAAGTCCAAAAAATTTAACGGGTAGCGCCATGGCTTGATCAATAATCGCTGTCCCAGCAGATTCAACTAGCCCATCAAAAAAATTATTGCCTACCGCCACACCGATTGTACCTAAAATGATAGGCACAGATAAGATGAAACCTAACGGGTTCGTGTTATTTTCATTGCTAAATTTTCTGGTTATTTCTTTGCTTTCATTTACATCAATGCTTAAATTTGCTTTAGTAAAAAGAAAATAACAAGCGTTACTAAAATAAAGCAGACAAGGAATAAATAAAATATATTGGTAACCAATATCAATAAGCAACATACCAATAATGGGCCCTATCACCATACCCAAAAAATCCATTCTTGATATTAAATTAACATGGTGTTCCTTCTGCTGACTTAATAACGCAATGATTTTTTCATAGGCAATAATAGTTTGTGAATTACCGATTGAGACAAAACTACCTACGATGCCAAAGGCGATAGAGACTATTAGAGGGTCTTTAAACTCAAATAATAATAAGAAAACACATCCAACAATTTTAACCATGTCAGAAATTATTGATAATGGCCTAACACCAATGCTATCAATTAGCTTGCCAACTAATGGAATAAGTATCAGCCTTGGCAACCACCAAATAGCATACGACATTCCTGCATACTCGATACTTCCTGTCAGTGTGTAAACGACAACTGGTGTCAAAAAAACCATAATGCCATCAGCAGTTAGCACGAGAAAAAGAAAATAAAAAAAGGAAGTATTCATACTTATGCTCTACCTTCAATTTTTTCTTTTAATATGACTTTTACATGCTTACCGATACTTTCATCATAAATGACAACTGACTTTGGTGTGCTATGAGTTGGAGGTGTTTTAATGATTTCTAATTGTTGTGTCACGATATGTGCATAATATTCGCTGTTTGCTTCAATGGTATTCACTTTATAACTCATATAGTTAATGTCATTTATCGGCCAATCAATGACATCATTACCCGGTAAATATTGAAATTGATCATCGAGATAAAGCACAGGCCGATTAACCGTAATAATCTTTGCCATATTGCTTAAGGCATGAGCAACACCACAAGGAATAATTAATTCAACATATGGTGATGGAAAAAACGTGATTTCATCTTCTATAAATTGGGAGTTTGAACCTTCTCTCATGTCCACTAGTTTCAGCGTAATTTTTTGCGTTGAGTTCCCAAGGAAAACAAGATGATCCTCTTGCCCAAGATGTAAACCATATGAATCAAAGTCATAACTCTCTTCCCCATGTTCAACGAGATAAAGAGGCGATTGGCGAGTCAGTGGAACAATACAACTTTCGGTACCTGTTTTTATCGATGGTAACTCTTTAAAAATCACGCCTTCAATTTTAGATTCAGGCAACACCAACTTAGGCCAATCATGATTTTCCTCTCGAACCCTGACATTAATAATCTCTCCACTATTAAGCGTAAATTTCCTTGTTTCAGCGTGTTGATAACGGTACATATTCAAATTTTCAAACTGAAATTTGCCTATTTGGTGATACACCAAATCCGATGCCTCCTCTGACATTGGTAAATAACCTGTAATATCATCCAGTTCGATATCTTCAGGTATATTGATAATGTCACTTTCAGGAGTCCAATAAACTTCGCCGCAACAAATTTGCTCTAATGTAGGTAATAGGATCTTGTAACTATTTAATGTGTAGATATATTCTAAGTTATGAAAGGTATGTGCTACCCCTGGAGGGATCACTAATGTTTTTGCAGATGAAGGGGTAATATAAAACTCTTGTTTACTCTTGAATGTAGGGGAGCCTATACGGCAATCAATAAATTTTGCAAGTATACGTTTTTTTTCACTACCAAGAAATGTGAGTACATCTTGCTGCCCTAAATGAATACCATATTGCCCATATTTAAATTTACTTTCACCGTGATAGACAATATTCACGGGATAGGTCGTTGGGAAAGGCACAACAAAAGAATCGTCTTTCCCATTATTAATTCTCCAACGTGCGACCCAATGCAAACCATCAATAATTATTCCATTATTCAATTCATCTATATCTATACTCATAGCCTATCCCTAAAATAGAAAGGCAGTTTATACTCGATGTATTTCATCCTACAGTGCGATGCTAGAATCTAATAATCGTAGCTTTTTATGTTAACTGTTGGGTCAACGATAAACATCTAAAGTTATTCACTTTTCGATTAAATGTAGGCTTACAAGCAAAGAGCATAAACCACCTTATAATCAAATGGCTACAATCTCAATATCGTAACCAGCCTCTTTCGCACTATCTAGAAATGAACTTAAACTGCTCATGTTTAAGCTTGAATACTTATCATCAGCAGGCGCATTTTTTATACCCGCTAAATAAGCGAGTCTGTCGAAAGCAGATACCGCGACATCAGTGGTATTCAATACCATATCAATAAAACTATTATTTTTTAAATTATCATCTTCTAAAACAATAGGGGTATCTTTATATATTTTTGCAACCTCAGATATCTTAGTCATAAATCACCTTGTTAGTTATATAATTAAATGAAATTACTAAATAGCATAAAGGCAACATGCGTATCTACGATTTAAATTAATGGTGTAATATAAAAAATAACAACCTATTTAATATCATTTCCAGTTTAATAACGTCAAACTATTTAATAATTTTTTTATTAAAAATAAAAACAATTTAATTATTAGTTAATAATTAAAGAGAAATTAGCAAGAATATTTAAATCTCATTTAATAGATACAATTATTCAAAATGGTCTACTCTTAAGACATAAAAAAGTTGATATGCACTATAAATGTCATGCCCTTTATGACAAAGCACCATTATAGTGCAATGCAACATTAAAAAGCACCATTATGGTGCAAAAAGTATCGTTTATTCACTTACTAATTTTTTATGGTCGTGTAACACCCAGTATTTACGCTGTTTTAAAAAGTTGGCATGCTTTTCGCTTATACTTGCATGTGAGAAAGTTACATCTTGAATAATTGAGGCTGAAAAGCCCAAAAATAACTGCACAAAGTAACACTTATATACTCTAAATAATTCGAGATGCAGCAAGGCGACAAGTGAGTGAGTCGCTAAGAGCATACATAAGTATGTGAGTCACGGTGAGTGAGCGTAGCCGCTATGCCTGAACAAAAAGCGCTGCAACTTGAAGTATGACGAGTAGAGTATATGTGGTTATTTTACAGACCCGACCTGACCAGGAGAGCCGACGATGTCCGCAGAACACGTTTTATCGCTGATAGAAGAGCACAAAGTAAAATTTATCGATTTGCGTTTTACTGATACTAAAGGTAAAGAGCAACATATCACCATCCCTGCTCATCAAGTCAACGAAGACTTCTTTGAAGAAGGTAAAATGTTTGATGGTTCATCGATTGGTGGCTGGAAAGGCATCAACGAATCTGACATGGTATTGATGCCAGATCCATCAACAGCGATGCTTGACCCATTCTTTGCTGAGCCTACCTTGATTATTCGCTGTGACATTCTTGAGCCGGGCACCATGCAAGGTTATGACCGCGACCCACGCTCAATTTCTCAACGCGCTGAAGACTTCCTGCGTGCAAGTGGCATCGCGGATACCGTTCTGTTTGGCCCAGAGCCTGAATTCTTTATCTTTGATGACATCCGTTTTGGTAACAGCATGCATAATAGCTTCTATCAAATCGATGATATCGAAGCGGCTTGGAACACTGGAACAAAATACGAAGGCGGTAATAAAGGCCATCGTCCGGGAGTTAAAGGCGGTTATTTCCCAGTACCACCAGTCGATTCTTCACAAGATCTGCGTTCTGCAATGTGTACTACCATGGAAGAGATGGGCTTAGTCGTTGAAGCTCACCACCATGAAGTGGCAACAGCAGGCCAAAACGAAGTGGCATGTCGTTTTAATACCATGACCAAAAAAGCGGATGAAACCCAAATCTATAAGTATGTTGTTCATAACGTTGCTCACGCTTACGGTAAAACAGCAACCTTTATGCCAAAACCATTAGTGGGCGATAACGGTTCAGGTATGCACTGCCACATGTCACTGTCAAAAGACGGTATCAACCTGTTTGCAGGTGACAAATACGGCGGTTTATCTGAAATGGCGCTGTACTACATTGGCGGTATTATCAAACATGCACGTGCACTGAATGCCTTTACTAACCCAACCACTAACTCATACAAGCGTTTAGTTCCAGGTTACGAAGCACCAGTGATGTTGGCTTACTCTGCACGTAACCGCTCTGCATCTATTCGTATCCCAGTAGTTGCAAGCACTAAAGCACGTCGTATCGAAGTTCGCTTCCCAGACCCAGCAGCAAACCCATACTTAGCGTTTGCAGCACAGTTGATGGCTGGTCTTGATGGTATTATCAACAAGATCCACCCTGGCGATGCGATGGATAAAAACCTGTACGATTTGCCACCAGAAGAAGCAAAAGAAATTCCAACAGTAGCAGGATCATTAGAAGAAGCCTTGGCTGAATTAGATAAAAACCGCGAGTTCTTAACCCGTGGCGGTGTCTTCACTGATGATGCTATTGACGCTTATATCGAATTACTGCGTGGTGACATTCAACGTGTCCGTATGACGCCACACCCACTAGAATTTGAAATGTACTACAGTGTGTAACACGCCGTTCCACTGTTAGTCTTTGTTGCCGTGAAACATTTGCCCCATCTCTGATGGGGCCTTTTCTCCCTAGCGATTTTGGTGGCAACGTTTAATTGACCGTATCCTGATTCAAATTGCAGCTTTGTTGGGTAAATCAAGTATAATGCACCAAAATAGTGCAGGAGCAGAATTACATGAAAGCCGAACATTTGCCAGCGCCGGAACACATCCTTGATTCACTGTTAAACAGTGTCTTAATCGTTGATTATGACCTTGTGATCCACTACGCCAACCATGCCGCGCTGCAAATACTCGCGCAAAGCCAACGCAAAATATATGGCACACCGCTACCTGTACTTTGTAGTTATTGTTCATTGAATGATGAATTAATGATTAATAGCCTAAAAGAAGGCCATAGCTTTACAGATAATGAAGTCACATTGGTTTTTAACAACCACTCTCATGTGATGTCCTTAAGTGCGCAGCCTTTTTCAGCACAATTTATTTTGTTGGAACTCTCCCAACTCGATAGCCAACGCCGCCTTAGCCAAGAGCAGGCACAAAATGCCCAGCAACTAGCTGCAAGAGAGTTGATCCGTGGTTTAGCTCATGAAATTAAAAATCCATTAGGTGGATTGAGAGGCGCAGCTCAACTACTTTCTAAAGCATTACCTGATCCTCAACTGAATGAATATACTCAAGTGATTATTGAGCAAGCTGATCGGCTAAGAGCCTTAGTTGATAGGTTACTCGGTCCACAATACCCTGGTCCTAAAACACAACAGAGTATTCATCATAGTGCTGAAAATATCGCACGCTTAGTGTCATTAGAAAAACCAGACAATGTGAGTTTGATCCGTGATTACGACCCAAGTTTGCCTGATCTTGAGTATTATCCAGACCAAATTGAACAAGTTCTCCTGAATATTATTCGTAATGCTTTACAAGCGCTCTCCGAAACGGGGGGAACGATCACACTACGTACCCGAACCGCTTTTCAAGTTATGTTGCAAGGTGAACGTTATCGCCTCGCTGCACGAATTGATATTGAAGATGATGGGCCAGGAATTCCACTTTCTATTCAAGATACATTATTTTACCCGATGGTAAGCGGCCGAATAGGAGGCACTGGGTTGGGGCTATCTATTGTTCACAGCTTAGTTGATCAACATTCAGGCAAAATTGACTTTACCAGTTGGCCCGGTCATACCGAGTTTTCTATTTATCTGCCAATTAAAAAGTAGGAGGTGACGATGCAACAGGGAAAAATTTGGGTTGTTGATGATGACAGTTCTATCCGCTGGGTGCTTGAACGAGCACTTAATAGCGCGTCATTCCACTGCACCTGTTTTGATAGCGCAGATAGCGTTCTTGCCGCCTTAGAACATAGCCAACCTGATGTATTGCTATCAGATATCCGTATGCCTGGCGTCGATGGTTTAGCTTTACTCAATCAGCTAAAGCAGTCACACCCACTACTACCTATCATTATTATGACCGCGCACTCAGATCTTGATGCGGCAGTCAATGCCTATCAATCAGGGGCTTTTGATTATTTACCAAAACCTTTTGATATTGATGAAACCGTTGCTTTAGTTGAGCGAGCATTAAGCCATAGCCGAGAACAAAACCACGTTGAAAAAGACAACAAGCAAAAAACAGACAGTGTTTCTTCAACGATGATTGGTGAAGCGCCAGCGATGCAAGATGTTTATCGCATCATTGGCCGCCTTTCTCGTTCATCGATTAGTGTGCTAATTAATGGCGAGTCAGGTACAGGTAAAGAGTTGGTTGCACATGCACTGCACCAACACAGCCCACGAGCTAATGGGCCTTTTATTGCATTAAATATGGCTGCCATCCCTAAAGACTTAATTGAATCAGAGCTATTTGGTCATGAAAAAGGCGCATTTACTGGTGCAACACAAGTCAGACAAGGCCGCTTTGAACAAGCTAACGGTGGCTCTTTGTTCTTGGATGAAATCGGAGACATGCCACTAGATGTCCAAACGCGACTATTACGCGTACTTGCTGAAGGGCAATTCTATCGCATCGGTGGCTACACACCAGTGAAAGTCGATGTACGTATTATCGCCGCGACCCACCAAGATCTCGAAAAACGAGTGAAAGAAGGTTTATTTCGTGAAGATTTATTTCATCGCTTAAATGTTATTCGTGTGCAATTACCCCCATTAAGAGAAAGAACAGAAGATATTCCACGACTTGCACACTATTTTTTGCAAAACACGGCCAAGGAATTAGGTGTTGATAGTAAAATTCTACATCCAGATAGCGAGCAAATCCTACAACGCTATTATTGGTCAGGTAATGTTAGGCAATTAGAAAATGTCTGTCGTTGGTTAACGGTGATGGCTGCCAGCCAAGAGATCTTACCGCAAGATTTACCAGAGGACTTGTTGGATAACCGTCAGCAAGAAAACACGACCATGATATCAATCTCTAACAACTATCAAACCAATAACAATGTGCCATGGTTTGAATTACTTGAACGCTGGACTCAGGACGCACTGGCTGATGGTAAAGAAAATTTGCTTGCTCAAACCACGCCATTAATGGAGCACACCATGTTGAACTGTGCACTGAAATATACTAATGGGCACAAACAAGAAGCGGCACGTTTGCTTGGTTGGGGTCGTAATACATTAACTCGTAAATTAAAAGAATTGGGCATCGAATAAAGAGTAGAGCTTAGTTTCTATTCTTTATTCAATTAAACAGATGAAAATGAGAACCATAATTAATTTCAAAATCAAAAAAGCTGAAATTAATAAATACATATCTTTATTTGAACATCATAATATAGCAAATCTCACTCACTGAAAAAAACCAACAGAATAATCATTATTCAATTACACACTATCCGTTAGATATAGTAGAAATTGACCATTTATATTTTTTATAAAGCATTTCAATGTTATTTTAAATGTTCAAAAGCATTTCAAATTGTTAATATTTTCTTTCCTTGAATTTTATCCGATCAAAATCTAACTCATAATGTGTTTTTCAATTAATAACTCCTTACTTAAAACAAAAAGTCAAATTTAAAGCTAAAAACCCCTCAACTTGTTTATTAATAAAAATAGCGGGAAAATACCCGTCATTGGAGTAGTTGCGTAATACTCTAAATACCCCCATTAAATAAAAAATATTCTTCTCGGAGAAATACCAATGAAAAAAAATGTAATTGCATCTTTAATTGCGGCTACTTCTATCTTTGCAATTAATAATGCATTGGCAGCTGATGGCAATATTGATTTTACAGGTGAGATTATTGATCAGGCTTGTGAATTAGCATCCGGCTCTGACGCATTAACCGTTAACCTAGGCAAAATATCTAAAACTGCATTTAAAGCGCCAGGTGATACCGCTGCTGCGACAAAATTTACCATTAAATTAACCAACTGCCCTGCAACAGTGAGTAATGCTTCGGTTAAATTTGATGCTGAAACTTATTTAGGTGATGACAGTGTGATTGCATTAAAAACCGATCCTAATGAAGCTAAAGGCGTCGGCATTCAAATTACTGATGACCTGAACGCTGTAATACCATTATTCACCGCATCAAAACAATATGCCTTACAGTCAGGTACTGGTGTTGTGAATAACCTAGACTTTAGAGCGCGTTATATTGCTAAAGATACCGACGTAGAATCAGGTATCGCAAACGGCACAGCGACGTTTACAATTAACTACAACTAATTTGATGTTTAAGGCTTAAAAGGACTTAGGCCTTATTTCTCTATACTTGGCGGCGGTAATATGAAACCTATTATTTTTTTCTTTATATCAATAGTGATGTTAATCAATACAGCCAATGCTGGAGTCATCATTGGTGGAACTCGCGTTATTTATCCTGAAGGCAGTAAAGATGTCACCATTAGCGTCGAAAATCCAGATAAAATCCCTTATTTGATTCAGTCGTGGATAGAAAGTGCACAAGGAGATAAACAATCTGATTTCACCATCACACCGCCTTTATTTAGGTTAAATCAAGAAAAAACCAATGCGTTAAGAATTTTTTTAACTGATAATAAATTACCTAATAATAAAGAAACATTGTTCTGGTTAAATATTAAAACCATACCTGCAACAAAAAGAACTGAAAACTCATTACAGATTGCGTTTAAAACGCAAATGAAATTGATATACCGCCCTACATCAATTAAAAGTGTCAATTTTACTGAAGAGCAAAAAAAATTAAAATGGTCTAAAAATGGCAATCAAATTACGGTAAACAACCCAACACCTTATTATATTAATTTTCAGAGCATTTCATTTAATGGCAAAAAAGCAGAAGATATTTCTTATGTTGCACCATTTACATCAACCTCATTTAAAATAAATGACACATCTGCTCATGGCATTGTTAAATGGGAAATCATTAATGATTATGGTTCGGCTAGTGTGGTATCTGAAACGAAAATATAATCAATAATAAAATTAGGTCTTCACATGAGAATAAATAAAATATGCATTGGCCTATTTTTATATTTAGGCTATATCACCGTTGTGCATGCGGAAAAAGAAGTCTATTTTGACCCTGATTTTTTAGAGCTGCCGAATAAAGGATCAGTCGATTTATCGCAATTCGAAAATAATCAACAAATTGCTGGTCATTATTATGTTGATATCTATATTAACAATAACTTAATTGGTGCTAAAAGTTTACGCTTTGAGAAAGATAAACAAAATGCCTTATTACCTTGTTTATCGCTTGCCGATCTCAAAGAATTTGGCATTAAAGTTGCCGATTACCCAGAGCTTGCTCATGCAGGTGAAGAGTGCGCTAATTTATCGGCGATCCCAGATGCAACAAGTGAGTTTGATTTTAACGCACAACGTTTGTATCTCAGCATTCCACAAATCGCATTAGATAATAACCCGCGTGGTTACGTGGATTTAGCTGATATTGACAACGGTGTAAACGCACTATTGCTTAACTATAGCTATAGTGGCTCTAAAAATTATGATCGTAAAAATGATGGTTCGAATAGCACATCTAACTATGTCAATTTACGACCTGGCCTCAATATTGGCGCTTGGCGTTTGCGTAATTACACCACTTGGTCAAACAATGATAACCAATCAAGTAAATGGGATACTATTTATACCTATGCGTCACGTAACATCAATAGTCTAAAAAGCCAGTTGGTCCTAGGTGACAGTGTATCCCCTTCAATGGTATTTGATAGCGTACCTTTTCGTGGTGCACAACTTGCCACTGATAATGATATGTACCCTGAAAGTCTGCGTGGTTACGCCCCTATCGTTCGAGGTATCGCTCGTAGCAACGCCCAAATCACCGTGCGCCAAAATGGTTATATTATTTATCAAACCGATGTTGCCGCTGGACCATTTGAAATAACCGATCTCTACCCGACGGGCAGTAGTGGTGATTTATATGTCACTATTAAAGAATCTAACGGCAGTGAACAAGTGCAAATTGTTCCTTTTGCCTCATTACCTGTCTTACAGCGTGAAGGCTATCTTTCTTACAGCGTTACGGGCGGCGAATATCGTTCTTATGACGGTAATGTTGATAAAACCAAGTTTGGTCAGTTCACCTTAATTTATGGTTTACCTTATGGTATTACTGCCTATGGTGGTAGCCAAATGAGTGAACATTATCAATCTTATTCTCTCGGTGCAGGGCAAAACTTAGGTCAACTTGGTGCGGTATCTGTCGATATCACTCAAGCAAATTCAACGTTAAGTAATGATGATAAATATCAAGGCCAATCTTATCGCTTTCGCTATAACAAAAACTTAAACGATATTGGCACTAACATTGCTCTAGCAGGTTATCGTTATTCAACTAAGGGGTTTTACAGTTTATCAGAAGTGTTTGATGGCTATCGAGATACTCACTATACCCCTGAAATTGAGCGCCGTCGTAACCGCGGAGAAATCACACTCAATCAAAATCTAGGTGATACCTACGGTTCTATTTCTGCGGGTTTCGTCAGTGAAGACTATTGGAATAGCGATCGTAAAACACAATCAGCAACTCTCGGCTACAACAACAGTTGGAACGGTATTAGTTATGGCTTGAATTATACCTATAATAAAAATACCAGTAGCTATATGTATTACACTGAAACAAAAAAAAGAAGTGAAGATGACCACCTGTTTGCCTTTTCGCTCAGTATTCCATTTGCCTTGTTTGAAGACACGGCCTATATCAACGTCAATACTAGCAGTAGCAGCCAAGGTAATAGCACGGGAACAGTTGGCGTTTCAGCCGCTCAGTTAAATAACCGTCTTAATTGGAGTGCTCAACAAAGCGTTGCCAATAAAGGGCAAGGCTCATCTGGCAATATAAATGCCTCCTATAAAGGACAATATGGTGAAGTGTCAGGTGGAACCAGCTACAGTAAAAATAACTATAACCTCTATTATGGCGCCAACGGTAGCTTAGTCGCCCATTCAGGCGGTATCGTTTTAGGCCAACAACTCGGTGAAACTGCGGCACTAGTAGAGATCCCTCATGCGGGCGGAGTACCTATTCTCAATCAAGCGGGTGTTATCACCAATAATCAGGGCTATGCATTAGTACCTTATATTACTGCATACCGTAAAAACGTGATTGATATTGAGACCTCTGATTTACCCGAAAATACTGAAATGGATTTAACCAGCCAAACTGTTGCCCCTAGTCGTGGTGCATTAGCGAAAGCCAGCTTTGTTGCCAATGTGGGTTATCGTGCCTTAATCGTGATCACATTCGCAGATGGCAAACCAGTTCCATTTGGGGCACAAGCTATTTTTAAAGATAACAATAATCTTAATGGCATGGTTGGTAGCGATGGAGAAATCTATCTTTCTGGTTTAGCTGAAAGTGGTCACTTTGTAATCCAATATAACGATAAACAGCAATGTCAGGTGAATTATAACTTAGCCGGATTAGCGAATTATTTAGGGCTATATAAAACCACGGCTGTGTGTCAGTAATAGCGAGAACGATAATGAAAAAATTAACAGTTAAATTAACGGCGATGCTCGGGTGTTTGTTTGCTTATTCTGAATATACTATTGCAGCATGTGTGCAAAACTCGGACTTTAATAACCTACAATCAAATATTCCTTCACGGGTATTTACGATCCAATACGATGATACAACGGTTAGAAATCTTGATACGCTAACTGTCTCATACAGCTCGTCAACCTTGAATACTTATGCCCCCAATAGTGGAGAATGTGGGCCATCTTATTTAAGGGGAAACTATGTCAATGGCTGGACGCCTGATGCAAATAGCGTCGCAGCAACCAATATTCCAGGTATTGGCGTCACAATACAAACGGCGGGTATCGGTAATTTCAACGCTTCTTTTGGCCCTTCTAGCTCAGGAGTAAATAGCTGGCAAGTTTTCGCAACCACTTGGACAATCGTGATAAAAAAAACCGGTGTAGTCACAACGACAGGCTCATTAACATCGGGGGTAGTTGCTCGTTTTACCCAAACTAACCCAGCACCTTATAACTCAACATGGTACTTAGCGGCTTTAAATATGCCGGCAAATGCTATTCAAATTAAGGTGCTCAGCTGTTCATTAAAAAGTTCTGTTCCCACTATTAATATGGGTGACTGGTACGATACTCAATTTAAAAATATTGGTGACACCAGTACGGATGTAGATATTCCTATCACTCTTAGCTGTCTACCAGGAACCAATATTAAAGCCACCGTAACGGCGACTAGTGGTGCCGATAATCCATCTCAAGGACAATTATCTTTATCTGGTGCCAATAAAGCCACTGGTGTTGCAATCCAACTAGTCGATAAGGCCGGCCAACCAATCCCACTCGGCATTAAAAATACCATTCAAAACAACGTACCTAATGGCGACTATATTTTCGGCTGGAAAGCGCGCTACATCAAAACAGCGAGCGATATCACACCGGGTTCAGCTAATGCCACTGCTACCGTCAATATACGTTATGAGTAGGAGCTAAATATGAATAAGTACATTTGCTGTATCTCATTAATTTCTATTATAACTGTACCGGTTGCCTCTCACGCTGCGACAAATATCAATTTAGTCTTTAATGGCAACATTAAAGCGGCAAGTTGCAATATTACCGGCGGCAACAATATCAATATCGACTTAAAAAGACTTCCTATCGATCTGTTTAATACGCCGCAAAGTGGTTCTGAATGGAAAGAATTTAATATCAACTTAACAGACTGCTCATCAAGCATTGATCAAGTGAAATTAACATTTAGCGGTACTGTCGACAGTAGTGATATTAATAGCTTATATAAAAACCAAGGAACGGCACAAAATATTGCTGTGCAACTTGAAACGGCTGATGGCATAACACCGCTAGGCAATCAGAAAACCCTTATGGCACCTGTAGCAAACCAAACCGCCACCATCCCATTAAGAACTCGCGCCTTTTCTAGTGCAGGTAATGTGGTTCCGGGATCTATTTCTGCCAATATCACTGCGACTATCATTTACTTATAGGGAGAGGATGATGAAACGTATCGTACTATTACTTTCACTCTTTATCTACTCGGCACTATCATTAGCAGATACAGTTAACATTCATATTTCAGGCTATGTCACTGCAATGCCATGTGAAATAGAAAAAAATGACTACTTAATTGATTTCAAGAAGATCAACACTTGGAATATCCGTGATGATAATGCATCTCCTTGGATTGATTTTTCAGTAAAGCTTAAAAATTGCCCAATTAATACTAAAGAAGCAATTATGATCATCAATGGAATCAGTGATCCAACAAATAACGATTATTTTATCAATACAGGAACCTCGCAAAATGCTGCATTGCATTTAGCCAACACATTGGATAAATCAACTATCAAAAATGGAACAAAAATAACTTTTCCTATTGATAGCATTAGTCGTAGTGTTGAAATCCCTTTATCTGCAAGAGTAAAAGGATCTGGCAGTGGGATGCTTCCTGGTACCTTTAAAAGTCACGTGGAATTTACATTGCTTTATCATTAATTTTTATTAAACAGTATATAAATACTTATATTTAAATAAAATTATTTCCATTATTTAAATGATATTTAAAATACAACCATAAAAGATAGAGAGCATTAGTAACACAATACAGTTATTTTTAATTTACATTTATTTACATATAATTGTAGATTTATCTCTATTATTTAATTTTTTTTGGCTTCTAATACTCAGAGAAAAATACCGCGTTTTCTCTCTTAATAAAAGGGTTTAACTATGCCTGATTATTACCCAATATCTAAGATAATAGGTAAAAAAATCACCTATTATCGTAAAATGAAAGGAATATCATTAACCGAGCTTGCCAAAGTTACTGGGGTAAGTGAGCAACAACAATCAAGATACGAACGAGGCATTAATAGAATTAACTTAAATCGACTTTATTTATACGCTAATTTTTTTAACGTCAATGTAGATGTTTTTTTTCAATTAAATGATAAAGAGATAAATGAAATTAATCATTTCTCGAAGGATAAGCTTTATTTTGATTAGTGACAAACACTTATTAAGATAAATATAATGGGGTTGGAAAATATGGATAAAAATATATCTAAAATTATTGGCTTAAAAATAAGAACATTACGAGAGAAACACGGTATGACAGGAAAAGAACTCAGTGTTCTTCTGGGTATTAGCCAACAACACCAATCTCGCTATGAAAATGGCGAAGTGAATATTCATGTCGAGACTATTTATTATTTAACTCAAATATTTAATATTGAACCCGACTATTTTTTTTCAGAGATTATAAATCATGATGAAAATAGCGGGGAAATAATTAAATCAAAAAGTTATTATCAAGCAGAAGCTACTATACTATAGAAAATAGCTTACTTATAAACTGGCGTATATTACGCCAGTTTATTGTCTGGCAATTTGACTTCACTTAGCAACCAGTTTTGAAAAATCATCATTGCTGGAGTCATTGGGCGTGATTTTAAACGACTCAGCCAATATCCGCCAAGTGTTACACTGACCTCAAAAGGCTGTACTAACATTCCTGCGCTTAGCTCATGCTCAAACATACAGCTTGGCGCGAGGGCGATACTGTCAGTCAGTAATGCCGCTTCAACCATCAATCTTGATGAATCAAATATCGGCCCTTTGACCCGCCATGGTTCTAGATCGGCTGCAATCTGCCATTTTTCCCATTCATCTTTACGGTAAGAACGCATGAGATTGTGCTCTTTGAGATCCAATGGATGGGTTAATTTATGTGCCATTTTTTCAGAACACAACACAGTATGAGCCGTCGAGAACAAAGCGGTATTTTCAGCTAGGGGCCATAAACCTTCACCAAAACGAATAGCAAAATCTACCCCTTCAGCGGCTAAGTTAACCACGTTATTATGCGTCATGATACGTAAGTCAATGTACGGGTAGAGATCAGCAAACGCGGCTAATCGAGATAATAACCAACCAACGGCAAATGTTCCGACCACAGAAACACTCAACACTTCATGATAGTGCCCATCTTCAAATTGCTGAAGCAATGATTCTATTTGATCAAACGAACGGCTCAAGACGGGTAACAAGGCCAGCCCTTCATCCGTTAACGCAAGCCCTCGAGGCAAACGGGTGAATAATACCACTCCGAGTTGTTCTTCAAGCAAACGCACCTGTTGACTCACGGCAGCCTGAGTAACACTTAATTCAAGTCCAGCTCGAGTAAAGCTGAGATGCCTTGCTGAAGCCTCAAATACCCTTAAAGCATTTAAAGGGAGGCGATGACGATAATTGCCTGCCATAAGTTTTTCTTTTACCTCATCGAATTTTATATCGTTTTAAATCGTGACCTAACGTAGGCATAATTTACATCAACAATAGGCTAACACGAGTTTAAGAAATAATTTGAACTAAAGTGGCAGCATACCTGAAATTAATCAGCAACAACTAAAACTTTTACTTTAATGGATAACTCTATGAAAAATATTTTTCGTCAGGGGCGGATGTTTATCGCTTTAGGATTAGCACTGACCTCCCTTTCTGCCTCTGCGCTAACGCAACAACAAGTTGATGACATAATCAAACCGCTCATGAAGCAAGAGCAAATCCCAGGTATGTCTGTTGCTATTTCTGTTGATGGCAAACAGCAGATCTACCATTACGGTGTGCAGTCAAAACAAACTCAAGTCGCCGTAAGCGATAAAACCCTATATGAAATTGGTTCCTTATCAAAAACCTTTACTGCCACCCTCGCTGCCTATGCACAAACACAAGGGAAATTGGATTTTAACCAAAGTGTTAGTCATTACTTACCTGCACTAAAAGGCAGTGCTTTTGATAATGTAACAATAATGAATCTTGCAACTCATACATCTGGATTATCGATATTTGTTCCAAATGGTGTTGCGACGAGTGAGCAATTAATGGCTTATTATCAAAAATGGCTTCCAGAGAAGACAATTGGTCAATATCGCTCTTATTCAAACCTTGGAGTTGGGCTATTAGGTATTGTCACAGCAGAACAACTCAATATGCCATTCTCCCAAGCGATGGAAAAAATGATGCTACCATCACTCGGCTTAAAACATACTTATGTTAATGTGCCGAAAAGCCAAGAACAGTACTATGCACAAGGCTATAACAAGAAAGATCAACCAGTGCGTGTTACCCCTGAAATTCTTGATGCAGAAGCCTACGGTTTGAAATCAAATGCGAAAGATTTGATCCGCTTTTTAGAGATCAATATGCAAACTACTAAAGTGTCTAAACCTTGGCAGGAAGCGATTGAAGATACCCATACAGGGTTTTATCTGACAGATTCATTTGTGCAAGATATGATGTGGGAAAGCTATCCGTGGCCGGTCTCCCTTTCGCAGTTGTTGCAAGGCAACCGTGATGATATGGCATTAAAACCACAAAAAGTAGAATTGATCAAACCAGTAATGGCACCTGAAGCACGCGCCTATTACAACAAAACAGGCTCAACTAATGGCTTCGCCACTTATGCGGTGTTTATCCCTGAAGAGAAAACGGCCATCGTGATGCTATCCAACAAGTGGATACCGATCCCGAAACGCATCACTGCAACCTATCAGTTATTAGAAAAAATCGAACGCTAAAAGTCTTAAGGCTCTGTAGATTACGGAGCCTTAATCCATTAAATCACGCGAGAAAATTGGCGTTGGCGCATTTGATTACGCAAATACACATCAAAACACATGCAAATATTACGGATCAACAAACGCCCTTGCGGAGTAACTTTAATACCTTCCTCTGTCATTTCAACTAAACCATCTTGTACCATTGGTTCCAATAATTCTAAATCTTCTGCAAAATAGGCTTTAAAATCGATTGGATATAGCGCTTCAATTTGAGCAAAGTTCAGCTGGAAATTACAAATCAACGTTTTAATCACATCACGGCGCAAACAATCGTCATCGGTCAATGCCAGACCTCGCCATAAAGCATGCCCTTGCTGTTCAACTTGAGCATAGTAGGTTTTTAAGTCTTTCTGATTTTGAGCGTAGCTATCTCCTAGCATGCTAATTGCAGAAACCCCAAGCCCCAACAAATCACAATCACCTTGAGTAGTATAACCTTGGAAATTACGATGAAGGATACCTTCACGCTGAGCTATAGCTAACTCGTCTTGTGGTTTCGCGAAGTGATCCATACCAATAAATTGGTAGCCTTCCGTGGTCAACGTTGCGATCGTTTCTTGCAAGATATCCAACTTTTGTTCCGCACTCGGCAGATCCTCATCTTTTATTTTACGCTGTGCGGCAAACAAGTTAGGCAAATGAGCATAGTTAAATACACTTAGGCGATCGGGGGAAAGTTCAACCACTTTTTTCAAGGTAAAAGCAAAGCTTTCAGGGGTTTGTTTTGGCAAACCATAAATAAGGTCAATGCTGGTTGACGTGAAACCGACCTCTTTTGCTCGATTAATTAACGCAAAAATAAACTCTTCATCTTGTTCACGGTTCACTAAAACTTGAACTTGTTTATTAAAATCCTGTACGCCCATGCTTAAGCGATTAAACCCTTCGCTGCGTAGATGGTCGATCATGTCGAGTTCAATTTCCCTTGGATCGACTTCAATCGACATTTCCACATCATCAGCAAAATGAAAATTCGCCTTTAATAAAGAAACTAAATGACTGACTTGCGCTTTATCTAAATAGGTTGGAGTGCCACCACCCCAATGCATCTGGGTCACTGTGCGGTTTTTTAGCATAGCTGCACGTTGAATAATTTCTTTTTCAATCACCTGTAGATATTCATCGGCTTTGTGTTTTTGCCGAGTCACCAATTTATTACAACCACAGAAATAGCATAATTTATGGCAGAAAGGGATATGCACGTAGAGCGATAACGGGTTATCAGGGTAACGTTGTGTCGCCGCGACAAACGCGCTTTCATCATAGTTTTGGTTAAATTCGAGCGCCGTTGGGTATGAGGTATAGCGAGGCCCTGAATAATTATATTTCTGGATAAGAGAAAGATCCCAAACGATATTTTGCTCTGACATTAACATTCCTCAATAGTGACAAATTGTCACTTAATAGGTTGCACTTTATACATTTTTATTGGCGAAATTATATACATCATACCATAAAGTATAACGCATGATTCATTTTAGAGAATTGACTCAACGCCAAGAGTGATACCGATTGAACAAAATTCAAGCAAATCGTCCCCAGCAGAGCGGCTAGGGACGGCAGGGAAAAATAGATTACTTACTTTTCAAAATACGCATGATGTCATCGAGTTTTTCTTCGTCTTCCTCTTCTTCATCATCCGTTAGTTCGATGCCTAAAATAGACATCAATTCATCGATACGATCTAAACAAGTATCAATGTACTCTTGTTCTTTCGCAGTGACGGTTTCACCATCTTCTAAACGTGCTAACAAGCTGTCTAAACGATCATCTTGCTCCAGCATTGCCAGCTCTTGCTCTGGTGATAATTTTACTTTCTCAGCAGGCTCTTTCACCTTCGCTGGGCGCGTTGCGATCACTTTTTCTTCGGCAATCAAAGGCACCGGTTTTTTACTGCCAATACGCGGGTCATTCGCTTGATTTTGGCTGCCTGACTGACCATTCGCTGATTTTTCTTGGTAGCGAGCACCTGCTTTGTTACCGCGATGTTTTTTCTCGCGTTTACGCTCACGCCCTTCCGCATTCAGCTCTTCTTTAGATTTGCGGTACTTTTTCTTTGTTTTGCCAGCAGTGTTGCTTGCAGGTTTTTTTGGTGAATTCATGGTCTGATACCTTGATAAAGTCAGTTTCTGTTGCGGAATCTAGCAGGATCCCGCAAACAGTGGAAGCACTTGCACAGCAATTAGACTATTTTTTTGCATTTTGCTTTTAATCATTATAGCAAAACGGCTCTTACTACGAGAGCCGTTTATAATAATAGCCGTTTTCCAGAAGGGATAATTAAGCGTCAACCAAAACCATTTTTAAAATAAATAGAATGGAAACTAAAATCACGCATAAGCCCAGATCACGCCAGCGGCCAGTACCAATTTTCATCGCACAATAAGCAATAAAGCCTAATGCAATCCCTTCAGTAATTGAAAAACTGAATGGCATCATCACCGCAGTAATAAACGCAGGCACTGATTCAGTTAAATCATCCCATTTAACGCGAGTCAAACTGGATGTCATCAACACACCAACGTAAACCAACGCACCTGCTGTTGCATACGCAGGAACCATACCCGCCAGCGGTGAAATAAACATGGTCAATAGGAACAGCACGCCGACGACAAGTGCGGTTAAACCTGTACGCCCACCAACAGAAACCCCTGAAGAGCTTTCAATATAGGCTGTCACTGATGAAGTACCCATTGCAGAGCCTGCAACTGAACTTAAACTATCCACATACAAAGCTTGTTTCATGCGTGGAAAAGTACCGCGCGCATCAGTAATACCGGCTTTATCTGTCACACCAATCATGGTGCCTGAGGAGTCAAACAGGTTAACTAACATAAAGGCAAAAATCACCCCAGACAGCGCCAGATCCAGCGAACCCATAATATCAACCTGCCCAACCACCGTTGTAATACTCGGAGGCAAAGAGAAGATACCGTTAAACTGTACATCCCCTAATGCAAGACCGATCAATGTGGTGACCACAATCGATACTAAAACCGCTGCATGAATATTACGCGCAGCGAGGATAGCAATGATAAAGAAGCCAAGTGCGCCCAACCAGACATTATGTTGAGTGAAGTTACCGATAGAGACCAAGGTATCTGGATTTGCAACGATGATACCTGAGTTTTTCAACCCCATCATGGCAATAAATAGGCCGATACCACTAGTAATACCCACACGCAGACTTAATGGGATATTGGCAATGATCCAATAACGAATACGGAATAAGGTTAAAATAAACAAGCCAACCGCACCCCAGAACACCGCCCCCATCGCAACTTGCCATGAGTAGCCCATTGCACCAACCACCACAAACGCAAAGAAGGCATTCAGCCCCATTGCCGGTGCAACAGCGATAGGTAGGTTTGCCAGTAGCCCCATTAAAATACTGCCAATCGCCGCAATTAAGCATGTGGTCACGAATACTGCTTTAATATCCATACCTGCGACTGAGAGAATTTGCGGGTTAACAAAGACAATGTAAACCATAGTGAGGAATGTAGTGAAGCCTGCAACGACTTCTGTTCTTGCCGTTGTGCCGTGTTCTTGTAATTTAAAAACACGCTGAAACAGACCCTGCTGCTGCACAGAGCCAGAAGATTGATTACTCATGAGATATAGCGCCCAAAAAAAGTTTTTTTCGCCCTATCCTACAACAAACAAAACAAGAGTGTTACCGTTAAAATGCAAAAAAGAAAACGTTTGCGTAAATACAGCCAAAGAAAATGCGCTAACTGACTGATACAACGAGATGAATCGGAAGATATGGAAAAAAAAGAAATTTTTATGGCGACCACTCAACGCCGCCATAAATATCTTATTAAGATAATGCTAATAGTTTTTGTCGCCGCCAAAACAACAAGGAGCGTTTTACGGATGATGCTTTGGATTGATTTTGACGACTTAATCGTTTCGCAACAAAGTTAGCCACGATTTCTAGCGTCAAACACATCACGAAATAGATAAATCCAACGAATAAAAATACTTCCATTGGATAAACCATTTCACGGTTATTCACTTGGTTGGCTAAGAATGATAATTCAGCCACACCCACCACATAAGCCAAAGAAGTATCTTTAATCAACGCCACCCATTGATTAATAAATGATGGCACCATCATGCGCAGTGCTTGAGGCAAAACAATCTGCCACAACACCTGCCAGCGACTGAACCCTAACGATAAACCTGCCTGCCACTGCCCTTGACCAATTGCTAAGATACCTGCTTTTACCGCATGAGCGAGGTAAGCGGACGTAATCAAAGCTAACGCACAGACCACTGATGTAATACCTGGAATATCGGTGCCAAAGACGATAGGCAATAAGAAATAGGTCCAAAAAATCAACATAATGACGGGTATTGCACGGAAAAAACCTAAAAATGCAGCAAATAAGTTCATCCAAAAGCCGCGCAACATTGCCAAAGCAACACCACCAAGCGTGCCAAGTATAATCGATGCAACACCGGCTATCAGGCTGATAATCAACGTTAGCAACGCACCTTCAATTGGCCCATCAGGGAAAGTACCGAACAACAGATACTGCCAATTTTGTTCTATAACAGAAAAATCCATTTTACGCTCCCACCGTTAAATTACGTTGTGCACGCCACTGCCCCCAAGCTTCCATCACCGCAATGATGGCAATATACAATACGGTTGCGATACCAAAAGCAGTAAAGGTTTTTAAAGTTTGACTATCAACTTGACGTGAAACATAAGAAAGCTCAGCAACGCCAATTGCCATGGTTAATGATGAGTTTTTTACCACATTCATGTACTGCCCTAATAACGGTGGCATGGCAATTTTCACGGCTTGCGGCAACACCACATATCTCATCGACTGCCATCCCGTTAAACCTAATGCAAAAGCAGCGTATTTTTGGCCTTGTCGCACACCACGAATACCTGAACGAATTTCTTCAGCGATAAAAGGAGTGGTATATAACGTGAGACCGACAAAACCGGCTAAAAATTCGTATGATGGCCAACTTAAGGTGATCCCAATAAAAGTCACTTTATGGGGCGTATTCAGCCAATCCATCACCGCAGGTGAAAGAATATCCCGAGATGCGAAAGCCCAAAAAAACAGTTGCACCAGCAAAGGCGTATTACGGAAAATCGAAATATAAGCGTTGACGACCCAACGCAATGGGGCAATTTGGCTATCCCTCGCCGAGGCAACCAAAAAACCTAATAGCGTTGCAGCCACAATGGTACATACCGAGATCCAAATAGTCAGCAATAACCCATAGCCAAACCATGTTAAGTACTCGGGAGCCAAAAAGTGCTGCGACAAAAATTCACCGCTAATAAATTTTTCAAACATAGTTGCTGCCTTTTATAACTAGAAACCCCGCTATGATTAGCAGGGTTGATATAGCTGATTAAGAACTAAAATTTACTTTTGCTGATCTAGCGGAGCGAATTTGAAATCACCACGTGGTTGAGCAGCTTTAGTCTCTGGACCAAACCAACGGTTATAAATCACTTCTGCTTGGCCATCTTTTTCGAGTTTCAATAACGCTTCGTTGACGTTTTCCACTAAGCGGTTTTCACCTTTAGAGGCAGCCAACGCTTGATATTCACGTGTAATACTAAACGGTGAAATTTCAAAATCAGCCTTCACTTTTTCAGGCAAGTTACCCAACAAACCAACCAGTTTTGCATCATCCTGAGTAATGGCTTGCACATTACCATTACGCAGAGCAGCAAACGCCTGTGGTGTATCATCATAAGAAATGACTTTAGTATCTGGATAACGTTCACGCAGTGTCACTTCTTGAACCGTACCTTTATCGGCACCGATACGCAGTGGTGCGATATCATCAGGGGTTTTTAGTACGCCTTTACGCGCGATAAATTTTTGTCCTGTCGCAAAATCAGGGATAGAGAAATCAACTTGTTTTGCGCGTTCATCAGTGATCGTAAAGTTGGCACCGATTAAGTCCACTTTGCCTGAAGTGAGCAATGGAATACGGTTCGCAGGGTTGGTTGGACGCAGTTCTAATTTCACGCCAAGGTTATCAGCGATTGCTTGCGCGATATCGACATCATAGCCCGTGAGTTTTTTACTTTGCGGGTCAATAAACCCGAATGGTGGATTGCTATCAAACACAGCAACACGAATAACACCAGCCTGCTTGATATCATCCAGTTTATCTGCCTTGGCGACGTTAGCCAGCAGCGCAAGTCCTGCAAGTAATGCAGTAGTTAAAACACGAGCTTTCATTGAACACCCCTGACGGTAAATTTGTGTAAATCGACCATCTCAAGTTATCAAGGATGCCTTATTTCTTGAAATACTATTAATTAATATATTTATAACCAAATGGAATACTTAATGTGCGATTATTTAAAATCTATGGGAGCTGGGAGCTGATATATACCCTAAATAGTTTGTTCTACAGCTAGGCGGCGATTGAGCGGATCCCTAGGAGCATACGAAAGTAGATGACAAGAGATCCGCGATAGATAACAACTTAAAAACTATGAAATGAATAAATCGCACTATGAATAGCCTAAATAATTCGTGTTGTAGCTAGGCGGCAAAAGAGCGAAGCCCTAGGAGCATACATAAGTATGTGACTAGGGTTCGTGATTGCAGCCAACAACGCTACGGCGCGAAGTATGACGGCTATTTTTTGGTCATCATTTTTTCCAACTGATCCCCGCCTACATGCCTGAAATCTTGCCCTTTGACATAGTAAAAAATAAACTCACAAATGTTTTGGCAGCGATCACCGATACGTTCGATAGAGCGAGCGCAGAACAGTGCGGTCAATACACTAGGAATGGTCCTTGGGTCTTCCATCATGTAGGTCATCAGTTGACGTACAATGCCTTCATACTCTTGGTCAACTTTTTCATCTTCACGATAGATACGGATGGCTTCTTCCAGATCCATGCGTGCAAAAGCGTCCAACACATCATGCAACATTTGCACCGTATGGCGGCCTAATGATTCAAGGCTCACCAGCAGTGGTTGGTGTTGATGAGAGAATTTTTCCAATGCGGTTTGGCAGATTTTATCGGCCACATCGCCAATACGTTCCAATTCAGCAATCGTTTTTGAAATCGCCATAATCAGTCGTAAATCACTTGCCGTTGGTTGGCGTTTAGCGATAATTTTCACGCATTCTTCGTCAATCGCCACTTCCATCATATTGACTTTGTGGTCATTTTCGATAACTTCGCGTGCTAGAGCCTCATCCTGATTGTGCATGGCGGTGATCGCCTTGGTGAGCTGTTCTTCAACCAGCCCTCCCATCGTCATCAATTCAGTATGGATATGTTCCAATTCAGCATTGAACTGTCCGGAAATATGTTTGTTGTGGTTCAGCGTATCCATAGTCGGCTCCATATCAACCGTAACGGCCAGTAATATAATCTTCAGTTTGTTTCATTTCAGGCGTGGTAAACATCTTGTCAGTTTCATTAAACTCAATCAGCTCACCTAAATACATAAAGGCCGTATAATCAGAACAGCGTGCGGCCTGTTGCATGTTGTGAGTGACAATCACCACGGTATATTCGGATTTTAATTCGCTGATCAACTCCTCAATACGCCCTGTCGAAATTGGGTCGAGAGCTGAACATGGCTCATCCAGTAATAACACTTCAGGGCGAATGGCAATCCCACGCGCAATACATAAACGTTGTTGCTGACCACCAGACAAGCTATAACCACTCTGATGCAGCTTATCTTTTGTTTCATTCCACAATGCAGCTTTAGTCAGCGCCCATTGAACACGCTCATCCATATCAACACGTGATAGTTTCTCAAATAAACGCACGCCAAATGCGATATTGTCATAGATTGACATTGGGAATGGTGTTGGTTTTTGGAATACCATGCCAACTTTAGCGCGTAATAGCGCAATATCTTGCTTATCAGTCAGGATATTTTGACCATCTAATAGGATTTCACCTTCCGCACGCTGCTCGCCATACAGTTCATACATTTTGTTAAAAGTACGCAGCAGAGTCGATTTACCACAGCCTGATGGGCCGATAAATGCAGTCACTTTATTTTTTTCAATATCCAGCGAGATATTTTTTAATGCGTGGAATTTTCCATAATAAAAGTTAAGGTCACGTACTTTAATTTTACTGTTTGCAATTTCATTTGCATTAATCATGGCAACTTCTCTCTATAATTCTTTATTCAATCCGGGTTTAGTGTTTTTTCTGAGCAAACACAACGCGTGCGATAATATTAATTAACAGGACACATAGGGTGATTAATAGAACCCCTGCCCATGCCAGCTCTTGCCATTCGGAGAACGGGCTCATCGCAAATTTAAAGATGGTTACAGGTAAGTTAGCAATTGGCTCACTCATATCGGTACTCCAGAACTGATTCGACAGTGATGTGAACAGTAATGGTGCGGTTTCCCCCGCAATACGAGCGATAGCTAACAAAATACCCGTAATGATCCCGGATACAGATGCTTTAAGCGTAATAGATAAAATCATTTTCCATTTTGGTGTACCTAGCGCATATGCTGCTTCACGCAAGCTATCTGGCACCAATTTCAACATATTTTCTGTGGTACGGATAACAATAGGGATCTGCAATAACGCTAATGCAATCACACCCGCCCAACCCGAAAAGTGTTGCACTTGCGCAACCACAATGGTGTAAACAAATAGACCGACAACAATCGAAGGTGCAGAGAGCAAAATGTCATTAATAAAACGTGTGACAGATGCCAACCATGATTTGCGGCCATATTCGGCTAAATAGATCCCCGCTAAAATACCAAGCGGAGTTCCAATCACCGTTGCCCACAAAATCAATAATCCACTCCCTGCTATTGCGTTAGCAAGGCCACCACCTTCAGTGTTTGGTGGAGGCGTCATCTCAGTGAACAGGTTCAGGGACATCCCATCAATCCCTTTGGTCACTGTTGAGAAGAGGATCCAAATCAGCCAAAACAAACCAAATGCCATCGTCAGCATGGAGACAAACAGCGCCATTCTGTTAACTTGGCGACGCCATGCTTGGCGGCGAGCACGTTCTTTGTCATTAGCAATCATGTGTTGAGATGTCGACATATTAACGGCCCTCGTTCTTCGCTAAACGCATAACCATCAATTTGGATATGGCAAGAACAATGAAAGTGATAACAAATAAGATCAATCCAAGTTCCATCAACGCAGAAGTGTGTAAACCACCTTCCGCTTCAGCAAACTCATTGGCTAACGCTGAAGTGATACTGTTACCAGGCATAAATAATGAGAAACTATCTAATTGGTAGGTGTTACCGATCACAAAGGTCACCGCCATGGTCTCGCCGAGTGCACGACCGAGACCTAGCATCACACCACCAATCACCCCATTGCGGGTGTAGGGTAATACGATGTTCCAAATCACTTCCCATGTGGTACAACCAATACCATACGCGGACTCTTTCATCATGACAGGGGTTTGTTCAAACACGTCACGCATTACCGAGGCAATATAAGGAATGATCATAATGGCAAGGATGATCCCTGCTGCCAAAATACCAATCCCAAATGCAGGACCTGAAAAAAGCTCACCGACAATCGGGATACTCGACATCACGTTGCCAACAGGCTCTTGGAAATATTCAGCAAACAGAGGCGCAAAAACAAATAGCCCCCACATACCATAAACAATACTTGGAATTGCAGCGAGAAGCTCAATAGCAATACCCAACGGGCGCTTTAACCAATTGGGGGCAAGTTCAGTTAAGAACAGAGCAATACCAAAACTCACAGGTACTGCAATAATCAGAGCAATCAGTGATGTCACAATGGTGCCATAAATTGGCACAAGGGCACCGAACTGCTCTGCGGGTGCATCCCATTCTTTGGTCCATAAAAATGAAAACCCAAATTTTTGCATACTCGGCCACGAGGCAAAAATAAGGGAAATAATGATGCCACCAAGCATTAACAATGTGATTAGCGCAGCAATCTTAACTAATGCGCCAAATATCACATCGCCTGACTTACTCGGTGCTTTAAATGCCGTTGTTTTTTCGGCCATGCGCTTTTTCTCACCCTACACCTACTTTACTAGTAGGATTTAGTTACTACGTTAGAAGGCGGATGGTGTTCCTCATCATCCGCCTGCCACTACCATCCCTCGGCTCACATTTTAGAACAGTGATTTGCCTTGGCTATCTTTAACTTCTGTTTTCCATGCTGCACGAACTGCGGTCACGACTTCTTGAGGCAGAACAGCATAATCTAACGCTTCAGCTTGTTTACCACCTTTTTCATAGCCCCAGTTAAAGAAGTCGAGCACCGCTTTGCCTTTCTCAGCGTTCGCCTGGTCTTTATGGACTAAGATAAATGTGGTTGAAGTGATTGGCCATGCGTTATCGCCATCACGGTTAGTTAAGTCTTGAGCGAATGATTTCGACCAATCGACTTTTTTCGCTGCGGCACTGAAACTTGCACCTGTTGGTGAAACCACCTTACCATCAGCAGAAACTAGCTTAGTATAAGCAAGGTTGTTTTGTTTTGCATAGGCGTACTCAACATAACCAATAGAACCAGGTAAGCGCTGAACAAAGGCTGCAACGCCATCGTTACCTTTACCGCCGACACTGTTTTTCGGCCAATTAACCGTTGAGCCAGCACCGATATCATTTTTCCAGCTTGAGCTGACTTTTGATAGGTAGCTAGTAAAAACGAAAGTGGTACCTGAACCATCAGAACGTCTCACTACAGCAATATTTTGGTCTGGTAGATTGACACCTGGGTTTAATTTAGCGATAGCTGGGTCATTCCATTTGGTGATTTTACCCAGATAGATGTCACCTAATGTTGTGCCATCTAAAGTCAGTTGACCTGACTGAATACCTTTTACGTTAACTGCCAGAACCACACCACCAATCACGGTTGGGAATTGGAACAGGCCATCTTCTTTTAATTTTTCATCAGTCAATGGCGCATCTGACGCACCGAAATCAACTGTTTTTGCATTAATTTGTTTAACGCCACCAGAAGAACCAATCCCCTGATAGTTCACTTTGTTACCTGTTTCTTTCTGATAAGAGTCCGCCCACTTAGCATAAACAGGCGCTGGGAAGGTTGCCCCCGCACCAGTTAAGCTTGTGGCAGCAAAAGAAGACATCGCAGTCATTGAAAGGGTTGCTGCCATTACGCTAGCTAAGGTTGTACGCATCATTTTCATAATCCCTCCGGGGATGTATAGAAACAACTCAGTGTAAATTGTTGGTGAAATGTCACGGTAGGAAAAATAGGACAATTTGATGACAACAACATGTCTGATTTATGACAGTTTTATGACAATTGATTATTTTAGCGTGTCTATTGACGAAAAATGTAAGACTGAGGGATCAAATAATTAATAAAATCAGATGGTAATGTTTTTTACACTCAGTTAGTTGGTATTGTGGCAAAAGTGACAAACTGTCATAAAAAGATCTTAATATGCTATAGGTATAGACGAATAAACTCGCTGACGCGAGTTTATTATGATGGGAACTTGTTAATTACTTTCTTTTAGTTTGAATATTGGATGCTCTTTGAGTTCGGCAATCACCTTATCCATCCCTGCTTTAGTATCAATATTCGGCTGTGCTGTATTCCTTTTCGTAATAGCCTCAAATTTTGCCATTGGCGGAGGTGGCGGTGGCGTGTTTAATGAGACCGTTGACTCACTACTTGCGGCTTGATATTTTTCCGCTCTCTTAAGAAACACAGGGCTCTCTTGCAACTGAGCAATCACTTTATCCATTCCTGACTTACCATCAGTATTAGGTTGAACTGTAATTCCTTTAAATTTTGCCATTGGCGGTGGAGGTGGTGGCGTGTTTAATGGGGCCATTGACTCGCTACTTACCGCTTGATATTTTTCCGCTCTCTTAAGAAACACAGGGCTCTCTTGCAACTGAGCAATCACTTTATCCATCCCTGACTTACCATCAGTATTAGGTTGAACTGTAATTCCTTTAAATTTTGCCATTGGCGGTGGAGGTGGTGGCGTGTTTAATGAGGCCGTTGGCTCGCTACTTACCGCTTGGTATTTTTCCGCATTCTTCTTAAAGACAGGACTCTCTTGCAACTGAGCAATCACTTTATCCATCCCTGATTTCCCCCCTTCAGCTTGATGAGAATTGGTTGCTTCAGGCATCGGCGGCGGTGTAGGAATCGATGAAGACAATTTTGATTCGATTAATTTTACAGAAGGTGTTGTTAATACAGTGGCCAATTGTTTACCCCAAGTCACTTTTTTAGGCTCTTTTTGAGATCCTTGTTTATAACGCTCTTGAGTATTCGCAACCCGGACTGTTTTTGCGGGTAAGCTTACTTTTTCGTTCTGTATTGTATTCATCGCAGTCAACGCATCTAAGCTTTGAGACTTGCGGATAGTCGTAAAAAAATTAATCTTCATAAAACTCACCTCACTTATTCAATTAAAAATCATTATCAAAGCAAAGCAATCATCAAGTCTTTTATATAACGATTATATTATTTATAAATTATGTGGTTTTGTTTTATAGAATGAATAGCTAGGAGTGAATACAACAAAGAAATAGAAACAACACAAGTTGTTATAAAAACCCCTCAATAATCCGGGGTGTGACTAGTGAGTAAGTGGCTGAGAGCCTACATAAGCCGTTGACAAGCGCAAACTAGCATAATCACTATATCTTAACCAAGAGCGCTGCAACTTGCAGTATGACCAGTATGAATTACTCTTCTTTTTCTTTTAGCGGTAAGAGCGCTCGAATGGCAAAGCCGCCACGTTCGCTTTTATGAATTTCGATACTGCCCTCATGGGCATCAACAATACGACGGATAATCGCTAAACCTAAACCTGTACCCGTATTACTACGTGCTTTTTCACCCTGTACAAAAGGCTGGAATAGGCGTTGGATATCTTCTTCTTTGATACCCGCGCCATCGTCTTCCACTTGGAACCAAACCGAATCTTCATTTTTGCCGCTGCTAACTTTGATCCAACCATTACCATAACGATAAGCGTTCACAATCATGTTAGTAATAGCGCGTTTAATCGCTAATGGGTTGCCATTAACGATCAAATTACCTGGCTCAAATGCCGTTTCAATTTCACCTGTCACGCTACTTTCTGAAGTCACGGCCTCATTTAAGATCGCATTCAGGTCACAGAACTCCATATTCATTTCTTGGCCAGTTTTCAGGTAATCCATAAATTGACCAATGATCGCATCACACTCTTCAATATCCTTATTGATTGATTCAGCAAGATAGCCATCTTCAGGGCTCATCATTTCCGTCGCTAAACGAATACGAGTAAGAGGTGTCCGTAAGTCATGACTGACCCCTGCCATCAATATGGTGCGGTCATTTTCAAGAGTTTTGATCCCAGCAGACATATGGTTAAACGAGCGAATAGCCGCTTTTACCTCCGTCGCACCTTTCTCTTGCATCGCGGGGAGTATCACCCCTTTCCCTACCTGACTCGCATGGTATTCAAGTTCAAGTAATGGTTTGTTTTGATAGCGAATATATAGCCAAACACCTGCAAAAATAGATAAGAAAATGGCGAGGGTATAACGGAACACCAACGAAAATTGGTTTTGCCCAATTTCAGTCAGGGGAACTCGCACCCATATATCAGGGGCAAGATAAGATGTTAACCATAAGATGGGGTATTCACGGCCAAGCTCTAAGCGTACCTGAGCTTCGCCACCAATATACTCAGACATATTTTCGCTGAGAAAATCATATTCTTTAGCCCAATTCAAACCTTCTTCCATTGCGGCAGATTGGGCATAAAAGGTAATACCTAATTCATTATAGATTTTTTTACGTAACGCAGGAGATACTCGCACTGTGGTTCCATCTTGCAGCACCATTTTTTCCGTCATCAATGTTCGTACTTCATAAGCCAGCACTTTGTTGAATTGCTGCAAGCTTGGCATGACAACAAAGTTCAACACCACCATGTAACTGGTGACTAAGCTAGCAAAAAGTAATGCTACGAACAAAAATAACGAACGAGAAAATGTACTACGTCGAGAGAACCTCAGTCGCTTCATGCTTTACTGCCGTCCGGAACAAATACGTAGCCCAAACCCCAAACCGTTTGAATATAACGTGGGTGAGCAGGATCTTCTTCAACCATGCGACGTAAACGCGAGATTTGCACGTCAATCGAACGTTCCATGGCGCTATATTCACGACCTCTTGCTAAGCTCATTAGCTTATCACGAGATAATGGTTCCCTTGGGTGCGATACCAGTACTTTCAGTACTGCGAATTCACCACTGGTTAAAGGCATATTTTCTTCGCCTTGGAACATTTCACGCGTACCAAGGTTAAGTTTAAATTTACCAAAAGTGATCACGGCATCATCTTGAGATGGTGCACCTGGCAGCTCATTCGCTTGACGACGTAATACCGCACGAATACGTGCCAGTAATTCACGTGGGTTGAAAGGCTTCGGAATATAGTCATCTGCGCCAATTTCCAGACCAACAATACGATCGACTTCTTCGCCTTTTGCCGTCACCATAATAATTGGAATCGGGTTGTTTTGGCTGCGTAAGCGACGACAAATTGACAGACCATCTTCACCTGGCAACATTAGATCTAATACGATTAGATGAATGGATTCCCTTGTTAGGATCCTATCCATTTGCTCGGCATTCGCAGCACTGCGAACTTGAAACCCTTGCTCTGTCAGGTAGCGTTCTAACAAGGCACGCAAACGCATATCATCATCGACGACAAGAACTTTATAGCTTTCTTGCATTTTGTAGCCCTCAAGATGTGCAATCTATCGAAATTATTTTTAAAAATATGATTATACTCATTGTACTTCAAGTTACTCATGTGATTCGGCTAATACTCGATAATCACCCTCAAACCCGAATTTTTTTGTGTATAAGCTAAATATAAAATAGTTAATGTTATAATTTACCATCAAGTTGAAATTTAATGAATAATTTTACACGTTATCTGGTTAGTGGTTTATAACTAATTTCTAAGACGCAATAGTCGACGATCCCACCGGGTGTACTTACCGTAATTTCATCGTCAACCTGCTTACCAACCAGTGCGCGTGCTACTGGTGAGTCAATCGATATCCAATTCTTTGCAGGATCAAATTCGTCAGCACCCACTAACCGGAATATTCTGATATTTTCACTATCGTCTTCAAGTTTAACCCATGCTCCGAAAAAAACACGTCCTTCTTGTCGCGGATCGGGTTCAACAATTCTTAATTGATCCAGTCTTTTAGATAAAAAACGTACGCGACGGTCAATCTCTCGTAAACGTTTTTTGCCATAAATATACTCCGCATTTTCTGAACGATCGCCTTGTGCCGCGGCCTCCGAAACAGATTGAGTAACTCTAGGACGTTCCTCTTTCCAAAGATATTTAAGTTCTTTGTCTAGTGCATCCCAGCCTTCACGAGTGATCAAGAGACTCTTATTCATATTTCCAGTCAATCAGTAAATAAATTGGATAACCACAAACTATATATGAAATGTTTCTTTCATTCATTCGAATAAACTTCATTCAATAGAGTAAACTTCACCCTAGAAATTCTGCGCCTATGCAAGTATAACAGTGCCATGAATTTTTTAACTGTTCTTTGATGATTAGGTATTAAAAAGCGACATGAATGAAACTTTGAGCCAAATAATTGCAGCAGAGCTGCAAGCGCAACCTAAACAGGTATTTTCTGCTATCACATTACTGGATGAGGGTAATACCGTTCCTTTTATTGCACGCTATCGTAAAGAGGTCACGGGTGGGCTAGATGATACACAGCTGCGTCAGCTTGAAAGTCGTTTAGGGTATTTAAGAGAGTTAAACGACCGCAAACAAACCATTCTCAAATCTATCGAAGAACAACAAAAGCTAACCCCCGAACTTGCTGCCGCTATTAACGATACTCTGAATAAAACCGAACTTGAAGATCTCTATCTGCCTTATAAGCCTAAACGCCGAACTCGTGGACAAATTGCCATCGAGGCAGGCTTAGAGCCTTTAGCGGATACATTGTGGAGTGATCCAAGCCAGTCACCTGATGACTTAGCACAAAGTTACGTCAACGAACAACAAGGTGTTGCAGACATCAAAGCGGCTCTTGATGGTGCTCGCTATATTCTAATGGAGCGTTTCGCCGAAGATGCCACTCTGTTAGCGAAAGTTCGCGACTACTTAATGAAAAATGCGCATATTGTTGCCAAGGTAATTGATGGAAAACAAGCTGAAGGCGCTAAGTTTAGTGACTATTTTGAGCATCAAGAACCCGTCTCATCAGTCCCATCCCACCGTGCGTTAGCGATGTTCCGTGGTCGCAATGAAGGCATTTTGCAGCTTTCACTGAATTGTGACCCCCAGTTTGAAGAACCACCAAAAGAAAGCTATTGCGAAGAAATCATTACCCGCCACCTTGATTTACGTTTGAATAATCAACCTGCGGATCAATGGCGCAAAGCCGTCATCAGCTGGACATGGCGTGTCAAAGTACTTTTGCATCTCGAAACAGAAATTATGAGCTCACTGCGTGAAAAAGCCGAAGAAGAGGCAATCAACGTGTTTGCTCGTAACCTCAATGATTTACTGATGGCAGCGCCAGCGGGTATGCGTTCAACCATGGGTCTCGATCCGGGTCTACGTACAGGTGTTAAAGTCGCGGTTGTCGATGCAACTGGTAAACTCATTGCAACGGATACCATCTACCCACATACAGGCCAAGCGGCAAAAGCAGCCGCTATCGTCGCTGCATTATGCCAAAAGCATCAGGTTGAACTGGTGGCTATTGGTAATGGTACTGCATCAAGGGAAACCGAGCGTTTCTTTGCTGAGGTACAAAAACAATACCCTGAAGTCACGGCACAAAAAGTGATTGTCAGCGAAGCGGGTGCATCAGTGTACTCAGCATCTGAGTTGGCAGCACAAGAGTTCCCTGATCTAGACGTTTCTCTACGTGGAGCCGTTTCTATTGCTCGCCGTTTGCAAGATCCACTGGCAGAATTAGTGAAAATTGATCCGAAATCGATTGGTGTGGGCCAATATCAGCACGATGTCAGCCAAACGCAATTAGCACGTAAACTAGATGCTGTGGTTGAAGACTGCGTAAACTCAGTCGGTGTGGATTTGAATACCGCTTCTGTTGCCCTGCTCACTCGAGTTGCTGGGTTAAGTAAAATGATTGCTCAAAATGTTGTCAGCTGGCGTGATGAAAATGGTCGTTTTGATGATAGAAAACAGCTATTAAAAGTAGCTCGCCTTGGACCAAAAGCTTTTGAACAATGTGCGGGCTTCCTGCGTATCACCAATGGTGATAACCCGCTTGATGCATCGACAGTTCACCCTGAAGCTTACCCTGTGGTTGAGAAAATTCTTGAGGTAGTTCGCCAACCACTCAAAGAGATCATGGGTAACTCACAAGCGTTGAACAGCTTAAGCCCTCGTGATTTCACTACAGAGCAATTTGGTGTACCAACGGTTACCGATATCATTAAAGAACTAGAAAAACCGGGTCGTGACCCGCGCCCTGAGTTCAAAACCGCCACCTTTGCTGAAGGCGTTGAAACCATGAATGATCTCACCCTTGGCATGGTCTTAGAGGGCTCGGTGACTAACGTAACCAATTTTGGTGCCTTCGTTGATATTGGTGTTCACCAAGACGGTCTTGTACATATTTCATCACTCTCCAACAGCTATGTTGAAGACCCACATAAAGTGGTTAAGGCCGGTGATATCGTTAAAGTGAAAGTGATTGATGTTGATATCCCACGTAAACGTATTGCGCTCACCATGCGCCTTGATGAGCAACCGGGAGAGTCCAACAGCTCACCACGTCGAGCAAGTAACCAAACAGATAAAAGATCAAGTAAAGCGCCTACGCCACAGCGTGACATGTCACGAAAAAATAATTCCTCAGCAGGTAACAGTGCAATGAGTGATGCGCTGGCCGCTGCATTTGGCAAAAAGCGTTAATAGCGCTCAACCTCTACAATCATTTTAATAGATTGATTGTAGAGGTTTTTTATCCACCCAACCAATTTCTCAACGTTAATAATTAACAAAACGAATACATTGACACATCTTTATTCACCTTAGCTATTTTCTCTCGAAGCCTGCGCTCATCAGTAAACTCAATGCATCGTTGATCCATATCAATTCAATTTGACGAAAAAAGAGGCTAAATATAGCTAATCGTTGATGATTATAATTCTCATTATTAATTAGATTTATTTCTGTTTAGCCTCGTTTTTTGCTTGTATATGACTATATTTCTAATAATAATTATCAATATTATTATCCATAGTAATGGAAGACCTTATGTCACTACTTCCTCAACACAGCTATAAAATATTGGGTTTTTCACCAGAGATCAGCCCCGCTTACCGACAAAAGCTGCTGTCGCTTGGCCTCTTGCCCGGCTCCGTCTTTAAAGTCGTCCGCCTTGCACCTTTAGGCGATCCAATACAAATCGAAACTCATCGGGTCAGCTTAGTACTACGCAAAAAAGATTTAGCACTACTGAATGTTGATGAAGCCACCTCGGCTTAATAAAACGTATCACCGTTTTTATTTTTACTATTGGTAAAATTCTATGAAACCATTAACTATCGGCCTGATTGGCAATCCAAATGCCGGTAAGACCACCTTATTCAATCAATTAACGGGTTCTCGCCAGCGAGTTGGTAACTGGGCGGGTGTGACCGTTGAAAGAAAGGTTGGTCGTTTTAATACACCAGAGCATAATATTGAATTAGTTGACCTTCCGGGAACCTACTCGCTAACGACTATTTCAGAACAAACATCGCTAGATGAGCAAATAGCTTGCTACTTCATCTTAAGTGGTGAAGCCGATATGTTAATCAACGTGGTCGATGCTTCTAATTTAGAACGCAACCTCTATTTAACACTTCAGCTGATTGAATTAGGCGTACCATGCATTGTCGCGCTGAATATGTTGGATATTGCACAGAGCCAACACATAGATATTGATGTTGAAAAGCTTCAACAACAGCTCGGCTGCCCTGTGATCCCATTGGTTTCTACCCGCGCAACAGGCATCGATAAACTTAAACTGGCCATTGATAGCCACCCACAAAACAATATGCAGGCGTTAGTTGAATACCCAACGGCACTGCTACAAGAAGTGGACTCCTTATCAGAACAAATTTCAGCACAACAATTTAGCCAGCAACAACGCCGCTGGTTAGCATTACAAATTCTTGAAGGTGATATTTACAGCCGCCAACGCGCTAATATCTCCGATGAACAACTACATACGACCCAACAAAATCTCAAAAATAGCTTAAACGAAGAAGCCGAATTGCTGATCGCCGATGCACGCTATCAATCTATTGCTGCAATCTGCGAAAAAGCAATCAATAACAGTGCCGCGGAACCGAATAAACTGACACAAGCTCTTGATGGTGTGATCCTCAACCGCTGGTTAGGTGTACCGATTTTCTTGTTTATTATGTATTTGATGTTTGTGTTGGCCATTAATATCGGTGGTGCATTACAACCTTTCTTCGAAGGTGCTTCTGAAGCGATCTTTATTCATGGTATACAGTGGATAGGTGCTTACTTCAGCTTCCCTGATTGGTTAACGGTTTTCCTTGCCCAAGGCATTGGTGGCGGTATTAACACCGTTCTGCCACTCGTTCCACAAATTGGTATGATGTACCTGTTTTTATCTATCTTAGAAGATTCAGGTTATATGGCCCGTGCTGCATTTGTGATGGATAGATTGATGCAAGCCCTAGGCTTACCGGGCAAATCATTCGTCCCGCTTATTGTTGGTTTTGGTTGTAACGTTCCTTCGATTATGGGAGCCCGCACATTAGACGCTCCACGTGAGCGCTTGATTACGGTTCTTATGGCTCCCTTCATGTCTTGTGGCGCACGCTTAGCCATCTTTGCCGTGTTCGCAGCTGCGTTCTTTGGCAAAAACGGTGCAAGCGTGGTGTTTTCTCTCTACCTATTAGGTATCGTCGTCGCCATACTGACAGGTTTATTACTTAAACACACCTTGATGCGTGGCGAAGCCTCTCCTTTCGTGATGGAATTACCGGTTTATCACATACCACATGCAAAAACCTTGCTGATACAAACTTGGCAGCGTTTGAAAGGCTTTGTGATCCGTGCTGGTAAAGTGATTGTTGTTGCAAGCATGTTTATTGGTGCACTCAATAGCTTTTCGCTGTCAGGCAAGCCTGTTGATAATATTAATGATTCTGCCTTAGCTTCCGTCAGTAAAGTGATCACTCCTGTTTTACAGCCAATTGGTGTGCATACTGATAACTGGCAAGCGACGGTTGGTTTGATCACAGGTGCAATGGCCAAAGAAGTTGTGGTTGGTACACTGAATACCCTTTATACCGCTGAGAGCATCACCACAGAGCCTTTCGATGCAGCTTCCTTTGACTTACTTGCAGAGCTTGAAGATGCGGTATCTGAAACATGGAATAGCTTAAAAGAGACTTTCACTTTGAGCGCGCTTTCTAACCCAATCGAAGCGAGCAAAGGTGATGGAGAAATGGCAACAGGCTCGATGGGCACCATGGCAGCTAAATTTGGCTCTAATATTGCGGCTTATAGCTACCTGATCTTTGTGTTGTTATATGTGCCTTGTGTTTCGGTAATGGGAGCGATTGCACGTGAAACCAACAAAAGTTGGATGACCTTCTCGATTCTATGGGGTCTTAACGTTGCTTATAGTCTTTCCGCACTGTTTTATCAGACCGCGACATTTAGCCAACATCCACAAAGTAGTTTGATAACGATTGTTGCTGTTGTGGTATTTAACCTTGCACTGTTTGCGGTACTACGCCGCATGCGTAGCCGAGTCACACTTAATTTAGCCAGCAAAACGGCAAAATCCTGTTGCGATTGTTCAGATAAAGTTTGTCACTAAGAGGTAGATATGGTCAGCTTGTTACAAATCAGAGATTTAGTTGCACTGTATGGGCAAGCTGACACCGACCTTCTCAGCGAACAACTCAAAGCACCAAAACCATTGGTACAAGCTATGGCCGATAAGTTAGTCGCAATGGGTAAACTTGAGAAAGTCGATTTAAGTGCCTGTTTAACAGGCACTAGCTGTAAAGGATGCCCAGAAAGCAATGACTGCTCACATCATGTTTATACTCTAAATAATTCGAGGTGCAGTTAGGCGACAAGTGAATGAGTCGCTGGGAGCCTACATAAGTAGGTGACTAGTGCGAGTGAGCGTAGTCAACAACACTGCAACTTGAAGTATGACGAGTATATAAAATAAAGTCGCAAATATTGGCTATTAGCCCCTTTTTTTAAAAGTTTTTATTGGTTTTTACACTAAAATCCCTTGTTAACCACCATAAACAAGGAAGTGTTATGATCAAATTTAATCAAAATCAATTTTTTAATAATCTAACTAATCATTTAAACAAGCTTGGCCATACAAAACCGTCATCTGAATTTAAGTATAATTTATCTAAGGGGTTAACAAGTTATTTCCTTATAACTTCAACAAAAAACACCAAAGCAAGCTATATTGATTTGCTATCTAAATCTCAAGACTATATTAAAAATAATCCAAATAAAGAGAGTGTTTACCATAGCTATTTACGCAGTAGCCTGAATGGAATCATTGATATTCAACGCCCATTAGATAATAACAAACGCTATCAACAATATGCTTTAAACTCATGTAAATTTAAAATTAAAAAGTCAACTTTGAATGAAAAACAATTATTTGATTTTCACATGTTCAAAGAAGGATAAAATATTACCAAAAATCTTAAAAAAACTAATAGCATGGGTCATTATGATAACTGTTATAATTATAATGACGACGTTCATAAATTGGCCTACCAATATCTTTCAAATTTCAAATATATAAAATGCGGTAAAGAACTAATTCAAAACACAACACTAAATAAAATTCTTCTGAGCAAACTACTCACCCATTTTCCTCATGTTCCATCGAAGCCAGATATTAAGTTGATGCGCGCCTGCCTCGATATCGCATCTCAACATATGATGCATAAGCAACTACAAGAATATGATGAGAAAATGCAACAACAAGGCCTTCTAAATGCATATAAAGGCGAATATAAGAATTTGTTTAGAATTGATAAAATTACAAAATTCAAAACAGAATTGCTCAAAGATATCACTCTCGCTAAGACAGATAATAAAGAAATAGCAGTGCAAATTTTCGCCAATAAAGATGCAGTAGCAGCGTATATTTCCCAATCACCAATTGAACACACTGCTGAACACCCTCCTATTTCTATTACGACTTTTGAAATATTTAATCCTAAAAAAGGCACTGAAATGTTCTATAGTGTCGATGAGTTCCTTACAGCTATGACCAAAGAGGTTATCCATTATAATAAAAAACCCCATCTACCTATTGATGGGGTTAAGTATAAAAAATATTATAAGTCAGCATCCCCTGAAACAGACGTACAGGGGCAAACGCTATCAGCGCCGCCTCTACCACAACAATATCAAACAACAAATTCAAGTACTCCGCCAACCTATAGCGAGCTGTTTCCTAATGCTAGGACCCATAATGACTTTAAATAATTCGAGTTGCCGATAGACGACGAGCGAAGACTGCCGGGACATAGATAATACTGTGACTCGGCTAGTTACGCCGAGTCACTTATACCTCAACAAAAAAACCTGCTATTTGAAATATGGCGAGTATATACACTTCTCCCGTAGCACATACCCAACTTAAAATATTGTCGTTTATTTAAAGTTTTCACTGAACAATTCTTTAAAATACCTAACATACTAAATCTATAAGGAATTCCGTATGATTAGCTTTGATAAATGCCATTTTTCAAACAGCATAAATGAATATTATAAAAATTCAAATAATCAAACCACCCCATCAGAAGTGAAATATAACTTACCGAAAGGGTTAACTGGTATGTTTATTATTTCTTCCGCTGAGAATAACGGGATAAGCTATATTGATTTGCTATCTCAAGCTCAAAATGACCTTAAGTGTAAAAATTCCTCATCATCTGAAAAACAAATGGCAAAAGATCACATCATAGCTAGGATAATGAACATTATTGATGTTCAGCAACCGCTAGACAACGCCAAACGTTATCAAAGGTATTTTAACTATTCTCGTAAAATCAAAATAAAAGATAAAGACTCAGATATAATAAAATCATTGGATCATCATTATCAAAAAGATGCTTGTTATATCTTTAGGAAACATGAGGATTTTAAGCATTATAATAAAGAGGTGCATAATTTAGCCTATCAATATTTCAATGCATTATTTAATGTATTAGAAGAAAGCGTGGGTAATAATGTACATGACTCTAATGAGTTAATAAATAATGTTCATTTTAAATGTTTAGTCAATTCTTTAAATCGGGATTTATTAACACAACTTTCCGAACCAGATGAAGACTTTATAACAGCTTGCCTTAATGCAGCAAAAAATCATCTATGCAGCCTCGAATTCGAGAAGTACAACCAACAAATGTCAATTCGTGGGCTTAATCCCATCACAGAAATATCAGATAGTCACTTTTTTGAGTATCAAGAGATTGATAAAGTTGAAAAGGATTTACGTGAAGATGTTCGACAGATTGCAGCAACAAACCAAGAAATAGGCCTACAGATTTTTATCGAGCAAGATGCATTGGCTACCTATATCCGTAAATCACCTGAAAGCGATACCATCAGTTTTACTTTATTTGACCCTGACACTGGAGTCGAAAAATTTGATAATGCTGATCGCTTTATCAAATCACTCGTCGATAAAGTGAAGGATTATAACCGCAAACATTACCTTCCACTAAATAAGGTTAAATACAAAAAATTTTATAAGGCTGCGGCTGAGAACTCACAAGCAGCCCCTTCAGCGCCTGACGAGGCTTTGGTGTTTTCAGAAAGGCAACCTATACGTCCTGCTCCGCCAATTCCTCAACCAATGCCATCTGAACTACCTGAGCCAGAGCCTGATTTGCCTTTAACCCTACAAGAACAAATTGACGCAACAGATTCGTTTCCACCTCCATTTTATGGCGAAGCGACATCAGGTCTTCAGATCCCTTCTGCTGTCAATACTGGCTCAAAGCAAAGTGGCCCTCCACCTGCTTATGAACAATTCAAACGCTAATTTTCACGGAACAGTACCTTTATGAGTACTGTTCTCTGTTATTTATGACTCATCTAGACGAGCCAAAAAATCCAATACATATTCACAAAACTCATCTGGATGAGAAATAAAAGGCGCATGAGCGCTGTGGCGCATCACTACTGAAGGCGAGTTAGGGTACATTTCATCCAGTAGGGTGGCGACCTTACGGGGTACTAAGCCATCCAAGTAACCATAAACACGCAAAAATGGCACCGTAAGACTTTTTAGCTCTTCACGTAAATCCACAACACGCAAAATTTCTAAACCTGCATTCAAGATATCAACTTTGGGCATCGGTTGTTCTAACACGACTGACTTGAGTAATCTTGCATCATTACGCGCACTTTCAGTTCCTAACGTTTGTAACGCTAAGAATCGTTCAACAGTACGTTGAAAATCCGTCGCAAGTTGCTTTTCAAAGCCTAATAGCACCTCTGATTTGATCCCCGGCCAAATATGCTCATACGCCTGAAAACGCGGTGATGATGCAACCGTAATCAGCCCTTTCACCTGAGCAAAATGATCAAGAGCAATACGACTCGCCAGCAAGCCACCAAGTGACCATCCTAACCAAATGGCATGTTTAGGTGCTTGCTGCCACACGGTGTTAGCCATAGATTGCACGTCCATCGCGTCAAAACCTTGGCTACGTCCATAACCAGGTAAGTCAACTAAATGCAAACGGAAATGCGATGCTAATCGAGGAATAATGGATCGCCAGACCTCTGCATTCAAGCCCCATCCGTGCAGCAGCACAAGATCTTGAGAACCCTCTCCAATTGTTTCCCAATACAGCTGTGTCATGGTTACACTCTCTTTTTTCACAGGAATATGCTTATGCTAACAATGCAAGGTGCCTGTTGGCTATGCCTACAGGCTTTAAAATTAGCTCATCACGGCATTTGTTCTTTTTGCCTCAAAAAGCTACCATCAATGCCAAACTGCTGCCTTTGTTGTGGGCTGCCTATTGAGCATAGCAGCCTTACTTGTGGCCGTTGTTTACGGCACCCACCTGCATGGCATAGGTTAATTAGTGTTAGTCCTTATCAAGCGCCATTACGCAAGCTGATCCACCACTATAAATTTACCCCACAGCCTCAGTTAGCATTTGTGTTAGCAAGGGTATTCGTTTTGCATTGGCTTAAAGGTTATCGACAACATTTTTGGCACAAGCCTCAACGCCTAATCACCATCCCACCACACCCTAAACGATTGTGGATGAGAGGATTTGACCACATTGCCTTAATTGGTGAATATTTATCCGATTGGCTAAATATCCCCTATTCACAAAATTCATTATTGCGCACTCGTGATACACTGGCGCAGATAACATTAAAACGTCAGCACCGTCACCGTAATCTTAATGGCGCATTTACTTTAACCCATTCTGTTATAGGGCAACATATTGCTATTGTTGATGATGTACTGACAACAGGAGCCACCATGCAAACGGCAGCACAATTGCTGATTTGTGCGGGTGCACAGACTGTACAGGCTTGGACGATATGTCGCACCTTGTAGTATAGGGGTAAATGGGCGTATTATAACCAACTAATGCGGTCAACTATTATTAAATTGAGCAAATTATGATTAATATTACTGAAGCAGCACAGGCTCATTTTGCCAAATTGTTGGAAAACCAAGAGCCAGGCACCCAAATTCGCGTGTTCGTTATCAACCCGGGCACACCTTCTGCTGAGTGCGGCGTCTCTTATTGCCCACCAGATGCTGTTGAAGCGACTGATCAAGAGCTAAAATTCGAGCACTTATCAGCTTACGTTGATGAAATCAGCGCACCATTCCTAGATGATGCCGAAATTGATTTCGTGACTGACCAACTCGGCTCACAACTGACACTCAAAGCACCTAACGCTAAAATGCGTAAAGTCTCTGATGATGCTCCGCTAATCGAACGTGTTGAGTATGTCTTACAATCACAGATCAACCCACAATTAGCTAGCCATGGTGGTCGTGTTTCACTGATGGAAATCACTGATGAAGGCTTTGCTATTTTGCAATTCGGTGGTGGTTGTAACGGCTGTTCAATGGTCGATGTAACGTTAAAAGAAGGGATCGAAAAAGAACTTCTGAAAATGTTCGAAGGCGAACTTAAAGGCGTGAAAGATCTGACTGAGCACCAACGTGGTGAACATTCATTCTACTAATTGCTGAGCACAACCTCGTAATTTAATGACACAGGGCAAAGATAGGTTTCCTTTCTTTGCCATTGTTAAAGGAAAGCCAACAAACAGGTTTTCATCATTGACGTTAAGACTGCAACCAAACAACCTTTGTTCGTTACGGTCTGAGTGCCCTTTATTATCTGACTATTCGGTATTTTATGGAACAATTTGAGACACTCACCCCTGCACAGGCATACCAACATTGGGTCGATGGCTCCGCAGTATTAGTGGACGTTCGTGACCCGCAAAGTTTCCGAGCTGGACACGCTAGCGGTGCCTATCATTTAACCAATGAAACCCTGAGCACATTCCTAGAACAAACTGACTATGAACAAACTGTCATGGTCATGTGTTATCACGGTCACAGTAGCCAAGGGGCTGCGCAATATCTTATCAATATCGGCTTCGAATCCGTTTATAGCATAAACGGTGGCTTCGAGGCTTGGTTAAGGGAATATCCACAAGCCGTAACGGCCCTCTAAGCGAGAAGCACTTTTCATGATCCATGTTGTTTCCTTCGAAAACCCAAGAGTCGCTCAGGCATTTGTCGATTATATGGCAAGCCAACATATCCAATTAAAAATTCATACGGTTCCTGAGCAGCAGCAAGTTGAAATTTGGCTCGATGATGAAACACAAGTTGAGCAAGTACGCCACGAACTTGAGCTATTTTTGCAAAATCCAACTGATCCACGTTATACCGAAGCCAGTTGGCAAACGGGTACAACACATACTGGCTTTAAGTATCGTAATCATCTCACATTAGATTACTTAAAAGCACAATCAGGGCCATTAACCCTTGCAGTTATGTTAATTTGTGTGGGTATATATCTATGGTTATCGATGACTCAACATCTTGATGTGTTGCGTTACCTTGCATGGCCTAGAGAAGGGCAACAATTCGAATTATGGCGCTGGTTTAGCCCTGCTTTCGTACAGTTTTCCCTTTCTCAACTAGGGTTTAACCTCGTATTATGGTGGTATTTAGCAAGCCAAGTTGAACGTAGACTTGGAACTGGCAAACTCCTGACCGTCTTTCTAGTATCGGCTCTGTTCTGTAATTGGGGTCAATCCATTTATAGTGAATCGAACTTTGGTGGGCTATCTGGTGTCGTTTACGCATTAATCAGCTATGTTTGGTTAACGGGTGAACGCCAACCTGAAAAAGATGTTAGCGCACCGCGTGGTTTAATGATTTTTGTTATTGTCTGGCTCTTTTTGGGCAACTTAGGTATTTTAGGCACTGATATTGCCAATGCCGCACATATATCAGGGTTAATTATCGGCTTATTAATGGGATTATGGGATAATCGCCATACTTTCAAACACCAGAGATCCAGATAAAAATAATATACAGAGGCTAACACCGTGAAACAGACCCAGAGACATGATGCAATCATCGAGCTCGTTCGCCTTCAAGGCTATGTAAGCACTGAAGAGCTTGTCGAACATTTCGAGGTTAGCCCTCAGACTATCCGTCGTGACCTCAATGATCTCGCTGAACAAAATAAAATCCAGCGCCACCATGGTGGTGCTGCGCTGCCATCGAGCTCAGTCAATGCGGCTTATAACGACCGTAAGATTATGTGGTCAGATGAAAAAGCGCGTATCGCACAACGTGTTGCTAGCCAAATCCCAGACGGCGCGACACTGTTTATTGATATAGGCACCACACCTGAAGCAGTCGCCCATGCATTGGTTAATCATAAAAACCTACGTGTGGTCACTAACAACCTAAACGTTGCAACGCTATTGATGGCAAAAGAAGACTTCCGCCTGATCCTCGCGGGTGGTGAAGTTCGCTCACGCGATGGTGGTATTGTTGGCGAAGCGACCTTAGACTTTATTTCTCAATTTAGGCTCGATTACGGCATTTTAGGGATCAGCGGCATTGATATGGACGGCTCTTTACTTGAGTTCGATTACCATGAAGTACGCACCAAACGAGCCATTATTGAAAACTCACGTTGCGTGATGTTAGTCACTGACCATTCAAAATTTGGCCGCAATGCGATGGTTAACCTCGGTAACATGAACCTTATCGACTACTTATTCACCGATAAGCAACCACCAGATAGTATTCAAAAAGTCATTGAACAACATAATGTCCAATTAGAACTTTGCTAATCCTTTGAGATGGTAGGCTCTCTATCATCTCATCATTTCCCCCTTATCTCCATTTGTTGCTCTCCTAATGACGATCGCTCGTTAATGTTCGAACATGTTCATTCATTCAAAATAGACTTATAATTTTTGTGGTTATTGAAAAAAAATTGTTACCTTTATCACGCAGTTGTTGTTTTTTGTCGCTAAATAGTTGGCATATTAATCGATTTTGATTACAATGAATGAGCGAAAACGAACATTATAGAAAGTGTTTCGAACATCTCAGGGGGATGCATGGAAACTAAAGACTTGATTGTAATCGGCGGCGGTATCAACGGCGCTGGTATTGCGGCAGATGCCGCTGGCCGTGGACTATCTGTATTGCTGCTTGAGGCTCAAGACTTAGCCAGTGCAACTTCATCTGCGAGTTCAAAACTGATCCATGGTGGTTTGCGTTATTTGGAACACTATGAGTTCCGCCTAGTCAGCGAAGCACTGGCTGAGCGTGAAGTCCTGTTAAAATTGGCACCACACATTGCATTTCCAATGCGTTTCCGTCTGCCACATCAGCCTCACCTTCGCCCAGCTTGGATGATCCGTATTGGCTTGTTCCTATATGACCATTTGGGTAAACGTACTAGTCTGCCAAGTAGTAAAGGGTTAAAATTCGGCCAAAATTCTGTGTTAAAACCAGAACTTAATAAAGGTTTTGAATACTCAGATTGCTGGGTTGATGATGCTCGTTTAGTGGTATTAAACGCTCAAGAAGTGGTCCGTAAGCAAGGTGAGGTTCGTACTCGGACTAAAGTCACTCGTGCATATCGTGAAGATGGCCTTTGGGTTGTCGAAGCTGAAGATCTGCGCACTGGCGAAAAAGAAACCTGGAAAGCAAAAGGTCTTGTGAACGCAACTGGCCCATGGGTAAAAGAGTTCTTTGATGATGGCTTAAAACTCAAATCACCTTATGGCATTCGCTTGATCAAAGGTAGTCATATTGTGGTACCACGTGCTCACGACGAACCACAAGCGTATATTTTACAAAACGAAGACAACCGTATTGTTTTCGTCATTCCTTGGATGGATGAGTTTTCTATCATTGGTACCACCGATGTTGAATACAAAGGTGACCCGAAAGATGTCCACATCGATGATAATGAAGTGAATTATCTGTTGAAAGTCTACAATGATCACTTCAAGAAACAATTAACTAAAGATGACATTGTTTGGGATTACTCAGGGGTTCGCCCGCTATGTGATGATGAGTCAGACTCACCTCAAGCAATCACTCGTGATTACACATTAGATATTCACGATGAGAATGGCAAAGCACCATTATTATCTGTTTTCGGTGGTAAATTAACCACTTACCGTAAACTTGCAGAAGCGGCAGTGGGCAAACTTGCTCATTACTACCCAAATGCAGGCACGGCATGGACAAAAAATGGTGTGCTACCGGGCGGTGATATCGAAGGCTGTGATCGTGACGGCTATGCACGCCTACTGCGCCAGCACTATAGCTGGTTACCTGAAGGGATAGCACTACGTTTTGCGAGAACCTATGGTAGTCAAAGCAAACTGATCCTTGAAGGTGCAAATTCCCTCAGTGATCTTGGCGAAGCATTTGGCCATAACGTCTACGAAGCAGAACTGCGCTATCTTGTTGAACATGAATGGGTCACTGAATTAGATGATGCCATTTGGCGTCGTACCAAATTGGGCATGTGGCTGAATGAAAGTGAAAAACAGCGCATCGCACAATGGTTGGCAGAGCATTTGAAAGCGGCTCAGTCGACTGCAATCTAGCCATAAAAATCTCGTTGGCAATGCACCAAAACCAGTTAGTGTTGAACTAACTGGTTTTTACTTAATTAATATTTGCCTAAACGAGTAGAGTTTGCTTAAATATTTAAATCGCTTTTTCACTTTAAGGTATCCCCCGACGATGATTTGAGATCTGCCAGAAAATGTTCACAAATACCCAATCAGGTATTTCTTTTTCTGTTTTTGGCAGACAATGGTCGTCACTCGCTTTTCTCCCTAAGAGATAATCCAACGTTGTCTGCCCCTGTTCTCAGGAGGTACACATGACTGTTGCGTGTCATTTCTCACAACTTAGTATTGAATTTAGCCAAACCACTCTGTTTTCTCATTTGAGTGGAACCTTGTTATGCCAAAAAAACGCGCTCATTGGCAATAATGGTAAAGGCAAGTCCGTTTTAATGCGTCTGCTCGCAGAGCAAATAACGCCAACATCTGGCCATATAAAGTGGATGATGCCTTTTATCCATGTCGACCAATTAACCCGATTGCAAGGCAATTCGATTGCTGATGCATTAGGTATTAGTCAGCTCACCAACACATTTGCACGGGTTAACGCAGGCCACCCGACGATGGATGATTTGGTTCTATTAGAGGATAAATGGCATTTACCCGCCAAATGGCAAAGCCTATTAGATTCAGCCAAGCTACCCGTTACACTAGATACGCCAATTAATCATCTTAGTGGTGGCGAACGCACACGACTTGCCTTATGTCGTGCCTTTTTAAATAAAAATCATTTTTTATTATTAGATGAACCGGATAACCATTTGGATCATGATGGGCGTCAGTGGCTAAGCGAAAAACTCACAGAACATAGTGCAGGTTCATTAGTGATCACCCATAACCGCGCTTTATTGGCACATATGCACACCCTTTTTGAATTAACCGATAAGGGGTTACATGAATATGGGGGTGGCTATGCGCTGTATGAAGAACAAAAAAGCTTTGCAACCGCGGCAATTGAAGCTAAAACCGAACGACTAGGTAACCAAATTCGCCAAGAAAAACGCCAACAACAAACAACACTGCAAAAAGCCGAACAGCGCCGAAAACAAGGTGAGAAAGTTCGCTATAGCGGCTCACAATCGTTATTACTACTTGATATGAAAACCAATCGAGCACAAAAAAGGCAATCAAACGTTGCGGAGCGCCATCAAAGAGTAATGGGTGATTTGCAACAGCAGCAACAAGAAGCTCAAGATCAACTTATCCATACTAAACAGCAAAAAATGACACTGAATTACCAAGCCGATGGGAAAAAAGTGACTGTTTTTGCCTCTGAGCTACAGCTGCCTTACGGTCATACAGAACCTTTATCATTTACTGCCTATACAGGAGAGCATTGGCATATTAAAGGCCATAATGGCAGTGGAAAATCAACGCTCTTGAAAACCCTTGCAGGAAAAATATCTGCACTAACAGGTGAATATCGTATCAGTCCAATGTTCTGCTATCTCGATCAACACCTAAATTTGTTGGATAAAAGCCTACCTGTCGCCGAAGCATTACAGCGTTATCAGCCTGCATTTACCGTTGAACAATGGCGAACTCAACTTGGTATGTTAAGAATTCGAGGCGATAAATCCCTACAGCCTCTCCATCAACTCAGTGGTGGCGAGCAACTAAAGGCAACACTATTGGCACTGACAAATAGCCCAACGCCGCCCGCGGTTTTGCTATTAGATGAGCCAGACAATCACCTTGATATTGATTCAAAGACATTACTGGAAAGATTATTGCGTGATTACCAAGGCACATTACTGCTGGTTTCACATGATGAAGTGTTTGTTGAGCAGTGTGGGATAACTCATACCCTTTGTTTAGTAAAATCTACCGATACTCTCGATTAGAATAAACTGCTCCCATAAAGAATATAAAATAAATTTTGCTAAAAAGCAGGATACATATCTCGCTTTTTAGCAAAGATAGTATTTATTAAAATTGATATACTAAGCCAAGACCAAGTACATTATCTGTATTGATACCATACTCTTTGGTGAACTCGTTGTTTTTTAGCAAATTAATTTTGTAGTCAACAACTGCTGATATATTTTTATTAAAACTGTAGAAAGAGGCTAAAGAAATATATTTAATCAAATCTTCATTATCATAGCCATTACCTAAATTTTTACCTTTAGATTGACTATAGCCAATAGATGGCTTCAGACCATTATCGAATTGGTATTGAGCAACTAGTTCTATATTTTCAGTTTTATTAGCGATTAAATCCAAATCACCATAGCGAGTTGTATTTAATGTTTCACCATACATAGCTGCTAGATAAATATTATTTGCATCAAATTTACCACCGACGTTCCAAGCCTGAGCGCGACTACCTGTTGCACTATAATAGTTAACTCCATTAGAAACTACCGAGTGAGATTGTTGGCTCGGTGTACGTGAGGAACTTGAGTACCCTCCCCCTACCGTTAATCCCCAACCAAGATCATAGGCAGTAGAAAAACCGAAACCATCGCCATTACTATCTTTAGGTATACCTGTACCTGACTTATTATTATCGCCATTTTTACCTTGATATTGCAGAGCAAAACTTAACCCATCAATATAACCAAACCCATTATTATTACGGTAGGTTAACAAATTACGACCACGTTTAGTCATAAAATTATCCGTTTGGGCCATGGTATCAGCACCCCAATGAGGAAGTACATCTGTCCATGCATTTGTGTCATAGATAACACCGTAGTTTCGACCGTAATCTATCGAGCCAAAATCAGCAAATTTTAAACCGACATAGGCTAAGCGATTTTTATTTTCATTATTAGCTTCAGATTTGTTAGTTTTAGTTTCCCATTCATAACGCCCGAAACCAGTTAATTTATCAGTGATTTGAGTATCACCTTTTAAACCTAAACGGACGCGAGAATCATCACCATCTTCACTCTTTTCACCACTACTATTGGAGAGATAATGGCGTACATCAATTTTTCCGTAAACATCTAGTTTATTACCATCTTTATTATAAACTTCAGCAGCATTGGCTGCATCTGCTGCTAATAAAGCAGTGATGATCATTGTCAAGATACTGTATTTCATTATTAGGTTCTCACATATTAGATTGATTCTATTTTGGTACTTTTGAATTTGAAACTTTAACTCTCATAAGTTCTGAAACTATTATCAATTAACTCCAATTCTCAGATCAAGTTTTATTTCAAAAAATTGAAATTTTGTGATCTTAAAAACCATAAAACAAACAAAATGCAGATGAAATCACCCAAAGTAAAGCAAGAAACAGAACAATGCACTAATGAAGGCTTGCGATTTAAAACAACATTACCGCAAGCATTTATTGAAGTATCACGAATGCTACCTTAGGTAAGATAAAATTACTGATTAATATCGAAACCTCAACTGAGGTATTATCTATGTTGAGAATGACCTTATAGAACTTCTATATAGCCTTTATTTAACGGTAGAACACTCTATGTATCTCTAATTATTACCTAAAATAGTTCATAGCTTATACATATTTAAGGCTACTAAGCTCACATTTTATTTGAGGATAAACAACAGCCTTTTCCACATAATGATCACTAAAATAGTTTATACTTTCGATATAGATATGTATAAAAAATCAATTGTTAATAACTTAATACAATAAGAAACATGGCTCATATTGATGGTAAAGTATATTAACTAGTTAAGCTATCCAATAAAGTTCTAGAAATGTTATGGGCATTAGCCGCCATTGAAGTTGAAGCTGAAGTTTGATTATTCTTAGTAGAATCTGATAGTGTAACTAGCAAAGGAGTAGTAACTAGCGTAATTTTTATTAATAAACGCTGAAAATGATTGGAATGTTTTCTGTTCATTGCTATTTTTTAATCTAGTTTTTTTAGTTCGCTTAATATTCAAATGATAATGTTAGCTGTTTTAGAGTTAACAACGAAAAACGAAAAACCATAATTAGTCGCTTTTCGTTGTATTTGATTTTACTTAATCAGTTTAGCAGTAACGTAGGAATAATCCCCCATTCTAGCGCTAGTTATTTCATAAGATACTCCTAATTTTTCAGCTTCCTGAGCAATCTTACTTTCAGCTTCTCCCATTGTACTTCCCCATGCAGATATAGTATTTCCCGCAGCAAGGCTAGAAAATGATGCTAATCCCAAAATAGAAATTGCGATAAGTTTAAAAATATTTTTCATAATAGTTCCTTTTCTATGTTTGTTCAAAAACGAGATTGCCGTCACAAAATGATAATTGTTTTTTGTAACAAAATGCAAGCAAAAGTAAAATTTTTAGTTTTAATGTTTAATTTTTAATCTATTGATGACTAAAAATAGCTTTATACAATACCTATTTCGACCAAGCAGAATGAGTCATAAAATCGAGTAATTCATTATGCACTCTATTTTCTTGACATACATTAACGGCGGTTCTAACTAGCTATATTAGCTAGAAATTAAGCAATATTCTTAATTCAATTTTCGCTGCTAACTTTCTAGAATATTAATATTCAACATACTCATTATCAACAAGAAATTATTATCTCTTTCAGAGCATGCCACTAGATGTATTTTATATTATCCAATTTCACCTCACTGAATTTAAAAGATCTTGTATTAACAAATTAAATCGGATTGTACTAACCGTTAATTAAACGAATCATTAATAAATTCTAAAAAACACCCACTTCAAGATTGTTATTAAAAATATTTAACTTGTTAAATTTTTGTTAATTATTTATTTGGCAGTGGATACTTTTCAAGAATCAATATTGACAGAAACAAACTAGAATCAACAAATTTTAATATTCATATTAAAAAGTTTATGTAAGCACCAATACTAAAAGTGATTGCAAATCTATTTTCATCACGGACCAGTTAACTTATTGACCAACCTTACAAATATAACTGACAAAGCATGATGATCCCCTCCTAAATAAAGTCATTCACACCAATTAAAATGGTTTTTATAGGTTAATCTTTCATAAACAAATAATAAACAAGATTCATGAACTGGTTGAGGTGTCGGTGGCAAGTTGAATATATTGAAAAGGAGAATTTTTCTGGATTATTAATTCATAAAGATTATTGGATAAGTTCCAGTCTTAGCATTTAAAAGATTGAACAAAATACATAGCAATAACTTGCAATATCTATCTTGTAAGGATAAAAAATGAAACAAAAAAAGCCATTATTTGCACTAATGTTTACAACAGCTCTTCTTAGTAATTCTGGGCTATCCTATGGGCTATCCGGAACACAGCTAGCAGATGTGATTGTAATCAATGGTGACATTCGTACTGTTGATCCTAAAAAACCTCGAGCTCAATCATTCGCTATACGTGATGGCAAATTTATTGCTGTTGGAAGCGAATTTTATGTCAAACAGCTACAAGGTAAAAACACAACGATTATTGATGCGAAAGGACGCACGATTGTTCCTGGTTTTACTGATGCGCATACCCATTTATTAGGAGGAATAGATCTTACCTACGGAGTCGATCTTTATGATATTGCAGATCGCTCAGAATGGTTAAAAATAATATCTAAAAAGGATAAAGAACTGCCAGCAGGTGCTTGGATTGTTGGTGGGCGATGGGATGTCACTTTAACTGAAAACCAAGAGTTACCGACTCGTCAAGAATTAGATGCTGTGGTCAGTGAACGACCTATCGCCCTTCTTGATAGCGATTACCACTCTATGTGGCTTAATACCGCTGCATTGAAACAAATCAATGTCACAAAAGATACAATCTCACCTCCAGGGGGTGAAATTGTCAAAGATCCTAAAACAGGTGAACCTACTGGTATTTTAAAAGAAAATGCAATGGAGCTTGTTGCTGCAGCCTCTAGCTATAAAACCGCTCAGGCTCAATTACCAAAAACGGCTGCATTAAAAGATATAATTCACCATTTCAATAGTTTAGGAGTAACATCGGTTCATGATATGTGGGCTGGCGGGCTAGACACTTATCAAGAACTATTATCACAACCTTATTCTATGAGAGTTTGGTTTGGATTAATGGCTGATAGCTCTGATAAACAAGCTACACCGGAAAGTTTTAAACGATATGCTAAACAACGCGATGACATGAATAAGTTATCCCATAAGCAAGAAAGCTTATGGAAGCAAGGTCCTCAATTCAAATTCGGATATATTAAATATTTTGCTGACGGAGTATTATCAACTTATACCGCAGCATTAAATGAACCTTATTCTGACCGTCTAGATATACACGGTACCCCAATTCACACACAAGAAAAATTAAATAAGCTAGTTCAATTAGCCCATAATGAAAGATTTCCTGTTGCTATTCATGCAATTGGAGATAATGGTGTAGATATGGCTATGGCTTCTTTTATTAATTCGCCATCAAAAACTACACTACCAGATAGAATTGAACACATTGAAGTTGTAAATAAAGAGACAATTCCTAAATTCTCGCAATACAATGTCGTCGCTTCTATGCAGCCAAATCATGCAATCCATGGTAGCTATACTCCATCCAGATTAGGTGAGCCAAGGCTTGAGCGCAGTTATGCTTGGCAAACTTTATTAACTAGTGGAGTACAATTAGTTTTAGGAAGTGATTGGCCAACGGCAGTAGAAACACCAATGTTACAGTTAGGTGATGCCGTATTACGGGAGCGTGATGGTAAGCCTTGGCATGGAGAAAATGCACTCTCATTTGACGAAGCATTATATGCTTATACTCAGGCACCCGCTAATATTGCTGGGTGGGGAGATCAAATAGGTAGTATTAGCGTTGGTAAATGGGCTGATTTTGTCATTATAAATGGAACAGTAACGGATCCATTACCTCAAGACATTCGAAACTGGAAAATAAATCAAACATGGTTCGCCGGTAACAAAGTTTACCAAATGTAATACCTATACTCTAAATAATTCGAGTTGCAGGTAGGCGACAAGTGAAGATAAACGGGGAGCATTGATAAACTATGTGACTCGGCTAGCTGAACGTAGTCAACCCTCCTGCAGCTTGAAGTATGATGAGTATAGAACTTTATTTGGGGTTTAGCTCATATATTGAGCTACCCATATCAAAATAGGATCAGTAAAAATATTAGAATTAAATTATTTATTATATCAGTAGAGTAATTTTTTAATATTATGATATTACATCATAATGTTTAATAAGAATTGGAAATTCTATTAATATAGTTTACCTTATTTATCCCTCTACTGAATATTGCTAATCAATAATTAAATTTAAAATAAAATTATTTAAATTAACCACCAATTAAAGCTAGTTTTATTTAATTAAATCTGAAAATAAAACACTAAGTTAAGATATTTTATCATAATTTATCTATTTTTTCAGGAATAGAAAACAAGCAGGAATTTTATTCTTAAGCGAAAAAAGCCATAAATTTATATCGAAAAGAGTAAGGAGAATGAAATGAATAGTCATATTTTCAAAGAGATAAAGGAAAAGATTTTTCTAATGAAAGATGTAAGTGAAGATAAGATATTCTATGAATCATTATTTTCAACACTAGATTTTGATAGTCTAGATTATGTTGAAATGCAAATTTTTATATTTAGTAATTATGGTGTCCGTATCGTAGATGAGTTTTTCTCTCAACAGAAAATAATATCTATCGAACAACTTGTTAATTACGTCAAAGAAAACATCAAAGTATAAAACCAGTTTTTAAATATAATATGAATAGGTATATATTAGATTCTTGGCATGCCTGTATCCTTTACAAAAATGCTACAGATACTAGTTGGGTTTGCCGTTTAATTTATTCCCATCAAAGGAAAGCATATATCCCTCTGGTGATTAAAAAAAACATGAATGCAGTACGGATAAGCTCTTTTACTATTAAAGAATTATCTAATCGATGCTATGTAAATGGATACCATCCATGCCATATTCAAATATCTATGCTAAAAGAGACGACCACTGGAGATCTTAAAAAAATACCTTTAACTGAAGATGAGATAGAGTTAATCCGACTTGTTACTTTTTCTGCTTCGTTAGATAGTTCAATCCTTCTTTCAGCAATTCCCTCTACGATTATTAATAATATATATCCTACTTTAAAAACAATACAGAGTCGCCAAAAAAATGTGACTAAAAGTGATATGCATCATCAAATAATGGAGCCCTATACTTGGCCACTTCCCTATAACTTACGTTCACTATCTCGCTCTAAAGATAATTAAACAGACTATTTTTGCAATCTTGAAAATACTCATAGTAGTAATCGTTTTTTATTTAAAGGGTGTTTTACACCGTAGGTATATCTCGCGTAAATGTTCGGGATGAAATGGGAAGAAGTTGCGTCTGGGGCTACAGTGTCACTGGGTGCTCATGGGCCAGTCCTTCGTAGACTGGTATATATGAAATGTGGTTAATCGATAATTATGGTACTGAGCATCAGTTTGTGATTTCTCTAGCTGATACAGAAAGAACACTGACTTTAAGTCGAGTGGGTGTCTGACTATATTTTTGAATATATGAAACAACCATTATAAATTTTTATTCATAATGGTTATTCCCCCTTAAATATATCAATGAGGATAATTAATATGGGTGAATTATACTCCAATGCATTTAATTTTAATTCATATCTTTCTGCCGGTGTTGACCCTAGGACAGGTCAATATTCTGCATCACTTAATTTAATTACATTATCACCTTTTAATATACAAGGCTCTTCTTATCTAATTAAATTATCATTTTCTATTTTTAATAATTTAAATAATGGATTTGGTACTGGATGGAATCTATCCTCAACTCGTTATGATCTTAAAAACCGCCTTCTGACAAGAAATAATGGAGAAAGCTTTAAAAGTGAGGTCGTTATACCAGGAAAAGAAGTTGTGTTTTTGGACAAAAAGCTCAATACTTTCCGTCTTCTATCACAAAGTCATAATCTCTTTTATTTATATAATAAAGATGGCACGGTTGAAACTCTACAAAAAGTTGCTCTCAACAGCGAATTATTAGTCACTACTGCTGTAACATTCGAAAATGGTGAATCTTATGATTTTATATATGGGCGATTTATTCTAGGTTCACCTTGCCTGACTGAAATTAGATATCGAAATACTGGAACTGTTATATTTCAATTAGATTACTTGAATCAAGTCTGTAGTCGTGCCAGATATCCCGATGATAATGGTAACATGCTGACAATACTATTTAAGTATAATAATAACCAACTTACTTATGTAAGTTTACCATTTTCTTCATTGGCTCTATCTGTTGGCTATAAATTTAACTATCAAACCTTGCAAAACACTTTTTTAGCAATAAGCCATTTTCATACACCAACCGGTTATTATGAGCAAGTTCAATATGATGCTACAGGAATGAGATTAACTAATACAAAAACAATTCCTTGCGTAACCATGCTTCATGCATTTCCCGGCAATGAACAACCTGCAATTATTAAAAATTATCAATATAGTCCCACATTTAATTTCACGGGCTTTTCCTCCGGTAGGAATCAAATTGATCCAGAGCAGGATAATTTATATCTTGTTACAGGTAATTATAATTATTCATCAACAGAAAATATTGTTGAGAATGGCAATATAGTTTCTAGTATTGAGCGAACATTTAATCGGTTTCATCTACTGATTTTAGAACAAAAAACCGAAGGCAATAAACGCCTAACTCGTCAATTTACCTATAATGAAACTACCGGTTTGAATTACTACTGGCAGCCCGCTAACCTACAACTGCTTGCCAGACAGGATACCATTTATACTGATTTAAGCTCTGGCGCATTTCGTCAAGAAAAAGAACTCTATCAAACAGATATATGGGGAAATACCTTACTCACTAGATACGTAGATGGAACTCAGGAAATTAATGAGTATTATCCTGCTGCGGGTGAAGAGGACAATTGTCCTGCCGATCCCCTAGGCTTCAGCCGTTTCTTAAAATCAACAATTAAAAAACCAGCTTACGGTAATGCACCCAACAAAATTGCTCATTATTTCTGGAAAAACATACCAACCTTTGAAGGCTCAGTAATAACAAAATATATCTGCCTCGATCGACATGAGCTTTTTGGTCTTCTAACTAAACGTTATAGTTATTTCAATTCTCCAGAACAACGTCAACACAGTTTATTGTCTCGTATAGATTCATCAATGAATAATCTCGAAACAATATCTACATTTGCATATCAATTTACGGATTCCACTATTAATTGTACAGAAACCACTATTGGCCACGATAGCGTACAAAAACAGTTTTCAACTACCACTGCGTTAATCTCAAAGCGAAAATTAAAAATCTTAGATGAAAATAACACAATGCTTGATTATCGCTATACGCCTGAAGGTTTACTCAGTGAAGAAATTATTGCTGCGGATACATATCAAGAAGTTAAGCGCTTATATACTTGGCAATATCCTTCTTCTACAGAGGGAAATCTTTGGCCAATCATGACGGAAACTACACCTGAAGGGATTAATCGTCGGATCCGGTTTGATGGAATGTCACGAATATGTTCAATTGAAGAACAGGATGATGATGCCATCCATTTATCAGAAAATTACACTGGAACTTATCGTGAAACACTTTCTCGACAATTTAATGTGCAAGGTTTAGTCACGAGCGAAACTAATACCGACTGGCTATGGGATTTATCGGCCTCAAATCAACAAAGGCAGCTAAGCCCCATCAAAGCCATAAAACACCACCTATATGATGGCTGGGGAGGGTTAATTAGCACTTCTTATAATGATGGACGGATCGAAGAAGATAGTTATGATCCAATATCCATGACTTCTCGACAATGCCAGCCAGGGCTAGGCATCATGATTAGCCAAAAAAATCTATTTGGCAAAATAGAAATAATAAATATGGTGAAGTCTGATAAAACAATATGCGCGAGTACATCATATGAATACGATGGCTTTGGCCGCAAAATAACAGAAATCAACAGTACTGGAGATATAACTCGTTATGAATTGGATATTTTTGATAGATTAGTGAGAACGACCCTGCCAGATGGCACAAGAATGGATTCAACATACGCCAGTTTTTCTGCTGACAAATTTACAACAGGCCTTTCAATAAATAACCACAAATTCGCGGAAGCCAGCTATGATGGTTTAGGAAGAGTAAGTAGTGACATTGTTGGCGGACGGATCACTCAATACGGTTATCACAGAGGGGAATCATTGCCAAATAAAATTATTACTTCTGATAATAATTATCAGTCTCGCCGCTATGAATATCTGCTAGGAGGAGTATTAAGCGACCTTCAAACACCACAAGTCAACCAACATTTTTCTTATTCCCAATTTACAGGCAAGCTAAAAAAAGCATCGGATGGACAACTCAAAAACATACTTGAATACTATCCTTCTGGTAAAATAAAAAATGAGCAACTCAATGAGGAAGAACATAATAAAAGCTCATGTGAATATAAATATTCTATGTTAGGAAAGTTACAGTATTACTGTGATGCACTGAGAAAAGAACATTTTTATGAATATGATGACTATGGTAGATTAAAACAATTCAAACAAGGTGGACAATCGGTAACTTATACTTACGATAACTTTAGTCGCCTAGAAAATATTCTCGTAGTTGGAGAAGATTCTACTCTGAATACAAATATTGGTTATGATGAGTTTAATCGTGAAATCCGTAGAGCATTTAGTACACAAGACTCTATGGAAATTTTAACACAATCTTATACTACAGAAGGTAAATTGAGTCGCCGTATACTAATACGGGATAATCTAATTTTAAATAATGAGCAATTTGAATATGACAGTAATGGTCGCCTACATCATTATTATTGCTCTGGTATAGAATCACCCAAGGATAGTAGTAAACGAAAGTTATTAGGTCAAACATATCATTATGATTATTTTGGAAATATCTGCAGAATGGAGAATTTATATTCATCTGGCTCTGAATCTATCCATTATGAATTTAATAAACTAGATCCTACACAACTTATATCTATTTCTGATCGGACTGGAGTTATTCATCTACAATATGATGAAAAAGGAAATCTGATTAGAGATGAGAAAAAACAAATCTTGATTTACGACAGTAAAAATAGATTGCTTGAAGTAAGAAGTCAAAGTAACCAATTAGTTTGCCGCTATCAATATGATGCTCAAGATAAACTGATTGCCCAATATCTCCCTGATGGCCAAATTAACCGCTATTATTATGCAAACCATCATATTTCTAATGCAGAAATCGGAAACAAAAAAATAACATGGTTTAATGATAGCACTTATAAATCTTTTGGTCATATGAGTGAAACCAGCCATCAAAAGAAGCAGTATCAATATGGGTTATTGACTAATGGGACACCTTGCCTAGTGCAATCTGGTGATGCTATTTCACATTTAAGCTATACACCATATGGTTTTCGCTGTTTATTTTCTAACAGCCCAGGCCAAACAGGGATACATATTGATCCAGTAACTGGCTGGTACTTTTTAGACAATGGCTATCGTGTATTTAACCCTACTCTGATGCGTTTCCATAGCCCTGATAGTTGGAGCCCATTTAATAAAGGTAACATTAACCCTTATATTTATAACCTAGGAGATCCTATAAATCGTATAGGTATTAATGGACATCCCAGTACATCAGATATTATTGGTATCACTTTTGACTCAATCAGCTTATTACTAGCCATTCGAGGGGCCACGACCGAGGCTAAGAATAACAATACAGACTTGAACAATTTTACCAGTTTAACCCGTATTTTGGCCTCAATACAAGACGTTAGCTTTTAGTTAAAGAGAACTTCCTCCTTAGGAGGAAGTTCTGACGACTAATAGAACGTTAACGCGTAAACGTCTGTTTCACTCTTTCAGAAACCAAAAAATAAGGGATCCAAATGAAACAATAAAACCCGCTGTTAACCACCGTCATCACATAACCATATTTGACTTCAATACCAAATAGGTTTGGGAACACGAAGCGAGAAGCGATAATCATCAAACTGTATAACAACATAGTAATAATAAATAAGGTCTTGGCCTTTTTTTGCCATTTTAGTGCAGCCACAAACGCCCATATGAACAATACAGCTAATATGCCATAACTCACTTGTAACGCATAAAACGCCGCAGAAAAACCACTAATATAAAAATCAGAGTTCACATCTGTGACTAAATGCCACACCGTTTTAACTTGATTAATATCGAATAACACCATCATTAAGGTTTGATATAGCATATAAAACAAACCAATCACAGGGAAAATAAGCCATCCACCAATCCCCTGTAGTGGCGCTTTTTGTGAAGCCGTTGCAGCAGTCGGCTGGTTTACATCCATTTTTAATAACCTTATTTCTTAATCTACTCTAAATAATTCAAGATGCAGCTAAGCGACAAATAATTGAGTCGTAAGAAGCATACAGAAGTATGTAACTAGTGCGAACGAGTGCAGTCACTTATACCTCAACTACCTCAACGAAAAGCGGCAACTTAAAGTATGACGAGTATACTATTTTCTAGGTAAGACTGAAGCACCCTAGCTTGATTATGCTCCCGATCCTTAGCGCTGTACAACAATGTTAAATTACCCTGTTGTATCTTTTTTACCAAAGCTTTCCATGCATCTGCATTCTGATCTAGCTCTTGATGATAACGCTCTACAAACTCTTCAAATCGGTCTGTATGTTGATGAAACCATTTACGCAATTCATTGGATGGAGCAACCGCTTTATTCCACTCATCATACTGCAAATCAGTTTTTCTTATTCCACGAGGCCATAACCGGTCAATCAGCACACGATATCCATCTTCTGGTGAAACTGGATCATAGACTCTTTTACAGTAAATCATGCCCCCTCCTTTCAACCATCGAATTATTTAGAGTATATTCGTTAATTCACAAAGGTATTTTTCACCCTAACTGAGACTAAAAAATAAGGTATCCAAATAGCACAAACCACTGCACCTCGCATAATGTCTATAATATCTTTGTCATCGACAGGAACTGAAAGCAATGCTTTGACTAGCATAACATCCGTAATAACTAATACTAATGAAAATGCGTAGAAGAAAATAATTACTTTCACTGTTAATTTATTTTTAGTGAAAAAAAGATAACAGAGGTACAACAGCGTTGCATAAAGAATGGCATTACCCATAACTTCAAAATAGGTTAATTCCTTAAACAACGGCATAAAATAAGAGGATGTTGGATCTGTTAACAAAGTCCAATATTCAAATACATCTGCGTAGGCTGCCCAGAAAGTGAGTGGCAAATAAAATAGAGAGATAATGATGCCAATCATTGGCAATATTAACCACCCACCCAAGCCTGCTGGACTTAAGGACGGTTTAACCTCACAGGTGGTACTTAGTGTATTCGGAATATCATGAAGAAATGCCTTATTGCTACCCTCATGCACTGAGCGATCTTCTGGATCCTTCATCATCACATCCTTGCTTTGTTTTATTCAACAGCATCAGATTAAACTCTAACTCTTTTCTTATCGGATAACTAGGATAACACCCTTGAAATCAAAATTAATAATGCCAAAATGCGTTGTGTCACAATATAAAGGTTCACACCATGCCAACTGCAACCTCACAGCTTATTCTACCTGCTAATTTTCGTGCTGATGATTTTTTTGCATTTCATTTAAGAGATAGACAAAACATTGCAGAAATCGTTGAAAATAATGTGCTCCGTAAAGGCATACTTTGTAGTAACTTGCCGGCGCAATTGATTATTGCTATCAATGAACAGACCGCCTCAATCACACTAGAAGTAGATGGTTCAAATAATGCCACCAGCGATCATAAAATGGTTGAAATTGGTAAGCATATGCTTGGTTTACAACAATCAATTGAACAATTCGAAACGCAATATTTATCTCATCCCGTCATTGGCCAATTAATTCAGCGCCAACGTGGCCTGCGCATCTATCAATCAGCCAGTGCATTTGAAGCATTAGTATGGGCAATTATTGGCCAACAAATTAGTGTAACTGCAGCAATTGCAATACGTCGACGTTTTATCCAAGCGGCAGGAAGTATGCACTCATCGGGTATTTGGTGCTTTCCTGACGAGCAACAGGTTGCCGCCATCGACGATGACACCTTACGGCAAACAGGTTTTTCTGCGGGAAAAATTGTCACGATCCGTGCACTTTGTGCCGCTATTATTGATAAACAGATCGATTTATCGCTGCAAGTGGATCCACACAATCAACAGCAGCTCACAAATCAACTGCTCAGCCTAAAAGGCATCGGCCCATGGACGGTGAGTTATGCACTTTTGCGTGGTTTTAATTACCTTGATGGCTCATTGCATGGTGATGTGGCTGTGAGACGCAATTTACAACCATTATTAGAAATGGAAACACAACCGACCGCAAAAGAGACCGAAAAATGGTTAGCAGAGTTTTCGCCTTGGCGTGCTTTAGTCGCAGCACATTTATGGCGAAGCCAGTCTGCGGCAGGATATTAAACCCGCCATTTTAATCATGGCGGGTGAGGTTGTTGACGAAGCGGGATAAAAGCATGGTTTTTCCCGCTCCGTGTTATCAGTCGAAAATCAATAAATTGATTTTCCTAATTGATGTCAAAAACCCTAACGACCGCCGCCAAACACAATACGTTTGTCAGCGGTCTGACCCGCCATTTTAATCATGGCGGGTTATTTATGTTCTAACGTAACCAGTTAGTTTTTGCTAATTCAACCACTTCATCGCCTCGACCACTGAGGATGGCTTTCAGCATATACAAGCTAAAGCCTTTTGCCTCTTGCGCATTGATCGTTGGTGGCATTGAAAGCTCTTGTTTTGCCGTCACAACATCCACTACCACTGGGCCATCATGGGCAAATGCTTCTTTCAGTGCTGCATCAATGTCTTCACTTTTCTCCACGCGGATCCCTTTAATACCTGCTGCATTTGCTACCGCAGCAAAGTTAGGGTTATGCAGATCAGTTCCTTCTGTTAAGAAGCCACCAACTTTCATTTCCATCGCCACGAAGCCAAGCACACCATTATTCAGGATAACCACTTTCACCGGCAGATTCATTTGCGCTAGTGATAACATATCACCCATCAGCATGCTGAAACCACCGTCACCACTCATTGTCACCACTTGGCGTTTCTTATCGACAGACTGAATACCCATCGCTTGCGGCATCGCATTTGCCATAGAACCGTGGTTGAATGAACCGATTAAACGGCGCTTACCATTCATTTTCAGGTAACGAGCAGCCCATACCGTTGGTGTGCCCACGTCACAGGTGAAAACGGCATCATCATCAGCTAATTCACTGATTCGGCTGGCTAAATATTGTGGGTGGATCACCCCTTCTTTACCCGGTTTTGCCAAATCATCGAGCCCTTTACGCGCCTCAACATAGTGCTTCAGTGCACTATCTAAATGGTGACGATCTTGTTTAACCTCTAAATGAGGCTGCAACGCAGTTAAAGTCGCTTTAATATCACCAATCATACCCATATCGATATGACAATGTGAGCCCAAGCTCCCTGCATTGATATCGATTTGAATGATCTTAGCGCCTTGAGGGTAGAACGGACGATATGGGAACTGAGTACCTAATAGAACAACAGTATCCGCATTCATCATCGCATGATAACCAGATGAGAAACCAATAAGCCCTGTCATGCCTACGCTGTATGGGTTATCCCATTCAATATGCTCTTTACCACGTAATGCATGTACAACTGGCGCTTTCAGAGTTTCAGCCAATTTGATCACTTCATCATGAGCACCTGCACAACCTGCACCACAGAATAGTGTGATATTAGTTGATTCATTGAGTGCATCTGCCAATTTAGCAATTTCAGTATGCTGTGGCATGATCAGGGGAGCCTGTGGCTGATACCATGTATCAACCGCATTTTCAGGCGCATCGCGCAGTGCGATATCACCAGGCAATACAATCACAGAAACGCCTCTTTCCAAGATGGCTTTGCGCATTGCAATACCAAGAACTTGTGGCAATTGTTCTGGATTAGAAATCATTTCGCAATAATGGCTACACTCACGGAACAACTCGGTTGGGTGAGTTTCTTGGAAGTAATTACTGCCAATTTCGCTCGATGGAATATGTGCAGCGATAGCCAATACGGGTACGCGGTTACGGTGACAATCATACAATCCATTAATCAGATGCATATTGCCCGGTCCACAGGAGCCAGCACAAACCGCAAGTTCGCCCGTCATTTGCGCTTCAGCACCTGCTGCAAACGCAGCCACTTCTTCATGACGAGTGCCTAACCATTCAATGGTTCCAAGGCGACGTAAGCTATCACTTAAACCGTTTAGTGAATCTCCGGTAACGCCCCAAATACGCTTAACACCTGCATTATCAAGAACTTTCGCGACATAGGTTGCAACAGTCTGTTTTTTCATAGTGGCACTCTTTTAAAGTCAGATTAGATTAAAATCATTTACGTAGGGTGATAATAAAACCCCTGTCATACTTCATTTTTATTAAATAATACTCTAAATAATTCGAGGTACAGCTAGGCGGCAAGTGAGTATGTCTCTGGGACCATACACAAGTATGTGGCCTGTGCGAATGAACGCCGCTCAACAACGCTGCAACTTGAAGTATGACGAGTATATATGCTGCATTCAGTGTAACTAATTAAACCCACTGTTCCTACCAGCTAAAACCAATAGCCAACAAGAACAGAACAATCATCCACTAATATCAAAAGAAGAGTCTAGGTTCAGCATAAATCAAGTTTTAACTTAAACTTAAAAATGACAAAAAAAATAATATTTACAATTATTTAATAAACTACGAAATAAGAATGTCAAATAAATATTCTAAATTATCGAATGCAAAATAAGGCGAACAATAAGCGAAAAGAATACCTGTAGCCAAGAGCTAATGTATTGAAAATAGTAAGAGAAATAAACGCCATTTTTTTAGACTAAACACACAAAATAATAGCATTAATTAGCATAAACAGCCGGCATTTTACATTTAATCGATATTATTATATAATTACTCAAATGTTAGGTCATATAAAGGTTTAAATTTTGCTTTTTCTATCTCATTTATTACAACAAAATTTCTCTCGTTATTCTCCTGTTCTGTGCACTTCTCCTCGCAATTATTAGCGATAGTTTTACCCTTATTATTAGTAAAAGTTCAACATTACATATTGCCCATATTGAGGGCTTTTAAAAATAATAATTAATTTATTGATGTGTACTGCAAATTATGACTAATCTAATAATGCAGCTCAGCACATTTTTGAAATTCAGACAATAGGATGATGCCATTATGAAGTTCAGAAAGAAAAAAGAAAAACCGCTAAATATTAACGACATCACCATCATTGACGATGGTAAATTGAAAAAAGCAATCACAGCTGCTTCGCTGGGTAATGCGATGGAATGGTTTGACTTTGGTGTATATGGCTTCTTAGCCTATGTACTTGGCCAAGTATTCTTCCCTGGCGCATCACCGAGCGTTCAGATGATCGCTGCATTAGCCACCTTCTCAGTCCCCTTTTTAGTTCGTCCATTAGGCGGCGTTGTTTTTGGGATTTTAGGGGATAAGTATGGTCGACAAAAAGTATTGTCCGTCACCATTATTATTATGGCGGTCAGCACCTTCTGTATTGGCTTAATACCGTCATATGCCAGTATTGGTATTTGGGCACCGATTTTATTGTTACTGGCTAAATTAGCACAAGGTTTCTCTGTTGGTGGTGAATATTCAGGTGCAGCGATCTTTGTTGCCGAATATTCCCCTGACCGTAAACGTGGATTTATGGGAAGTTGGTTAGACTTTGGTTCTATCGCCGGTTTCGTCCTAGGTGCAGGTGTCGTAGTGCTGATCTCCACGATTGTTGGGGAAGAAAACTTTCATGATTGGGGTTGGAGAATTCCATTCTTCTTAGCATTGCCATTAGGTATTATCGGCCTGTATTTACGACATGCACTTGAAGAAACGCCTGCATTCCAACAGCACATTGAAACGTTAGAGAAACAAGATAAAGCCAATATTCAAAACCCTCCGAAAGTATCTTTCCGTGAAGTGGTATCAAAATATTGGAAGAGCCTGATGATCTGTGTTGGCTTAGTTATCGCTACTAACGTCACTTATTATATGTTGCTGACCTATATGCCAAGCTACCTATCACATAACTTGAATTATTCGGCTGATCACGGTGTGTTAATCATCATTGCCATCATGATAGGTATGTTATTTGTCCAACCAATTATTGGTTTAACCAGTGATAAAATTGGTCGTCGCCCATTCGTCATTGCGGGTAGCGTCGGTTTGATCATTTTAGCTTACCCAGCCTTTATGTTGATTGATAGTGGTTCAGTTGGTTTGATTTTTGTTGGCTTACTGATTTTAGCTATTTTACTTAACTGTTTTACTGGGGTAATGGCGTCTATTTTACCTGCGATTTTCCCAACACATATTCGCTATAGTGCTTTAGCAATCGCCTTTAATATTTCAGTTCTGATTGCTGGTGCCACACCAACTGTCGTGGCTTGGTTAGTTGAATCAACCAACAACCTGTATATGCCAGCTTTCTATTTGATAGTTATCGCTCTGATTGGTTTGTATACTGGGATCAAAATGCCAGAAACCGCCAATAAACCACTTAGGGGGGCAACACCTGCGGCATCTGACCGTGCTGAGGCGAAAGAGATCTTAAGCGAACACTATGACAATATTGAACAAAGAGTAGAAGATATTGAGCAACAAATCGCCGAGCTTGAGAAAAAACGCCAATCGTTAATCAATCAGCATCCAAAATTGGATTAAATATTGATATATACCGGAGGTAGATGATGACGCAATTACAAACTTGCCATATAGTCTGGTTTCGTAACGACTTAAGAGTTATCGATAATAAAGCGTTATCCTCTGCCTGTGCTGATCCTAAAGCAAAAGTACTCGCTGTGTTTACCGCCACACCGAAACAATGGCGAGCACATGATCTCTCACCACGGCAAATCACTTTTCTACATCAAAACTTACTTAAGTTACGCCACTCACTGGCTCAATTGGCGATCCCCTTGGTTTGCCATACCACAGATGATTTTTCACAAGCGGCACAATGGGTGCTTGATTTTGCACAACAGCAGCAAGCTGATCATCTGTTTTTCAATCGCCAATACGAGCTGAATGAACATCAACGTGATGAGTGGTTAATCCGTCAGTCGACGTCTTTTCATATCCATGCCTTTGATGATGCCTTGTTATTAGCGCCCAATTCAGTGACAAACCAAAAGGGCGAAATGTACCAAGTCTATACGCCATTCCGCCGTGCTTTTATCGCTCAGTTAGTCACTACGGATTATTCATCATACCCAGCACCTAAAGCTCGAGGGAAAGCGCTCATCGTTCCTCAGTCATCACAACTGTTTGAAGATGATTTTGTCGACATTGCTCCTCATTTCCCCGCTGGTGAAACTGCCGCACTTCAGCAATTGAGGCAATTTTGCCGCATGAAAGTACAGGATTATTCACAACATCGTGATATTCCAGCCATTGAGGGCACCAGCCAATTATCCCCTTATTTAGCCGTTGGCGTATTGTCACCACGGCAATGCTTAAACCGTTTACTGGCCGAAAATCCACACGTTTTCGATTCACCAGACAGCGGTGCATTTACATGGCTGAATGAGTTGATTTGGCGTGAATTTTATCACCATCTGCTAGTCGCTTTCCCTCGCCTATGTCGACATCAACCGTTTATTGAATGGACGCGATATATGCAATGGAATACCTCTCAAGAAGATCTTAAAGCATGGCAAAGCGGTCAAACAGGATACCCTATTGTTGATGCCGCAATGCGTCAGCTCAATGCGACAGGTTGGATGCACAATCGACTCAGAATGATCACCGCCAGTTTTCTAGTCAAAGACTTACTGGTTGATTGGCGCCTTGGTGAGCAATATTTTATGCAACAGCTGATTGATGGTTCATTAGCGGCAAACAACGGTGGTTGGCAATGGTCAGCATCAACAGGAACCGATGCCCAGCCTTGGTTTCGCATCTTTAACCCAACCACCCAAGGACAGAAATTTGATCCCCATGGCGAGTTTATTCGCCACTGGCTGCCTGAACTACAGGCAGTACCTAACAAATATATTCACTCCCCTTATGAATGGGCTGAAGCCAATCAGCTTCAGCTGAACTATCCAAAGCCGATTGTTGATCATAAACAAGCACGTTTAAACACGTTAGAAGCCTTTGAAGCCGCTAAACGTGACAGTTTGAAAACCCATTAATCATCAAAGTAATGATTTAACTTAATCAGTATACTGTGATCAGCAAATCAAAAAGGAGCGGTTATGCAGGTTATTTTACAGGTTGATTTCCCCTATCAAGGGCCTTGGGGTGATGAAATGGCGGGAGCAATGAAAGAGCTTGCCGAATCTATTAATCTAGAGCCGGGTTTTATTTGGAAAATATGGACAGAAAACCCATCCACTAGCAAAGCAGGTGGCATCTATCTATTTGCATCACAGCAGCATGCTGAGGCTTACCTTACAAAACACAGTGCTCGTTTAAAATCCTTTGGTGTGCCTGAAGTACGAGGCGAAATTTTTGCGGTCAATAACGCGCTTAGCCAGCTCAACCAAGCGCAATTTATTAATCATTAATATTGCCTGAAGGGAAAAACCTAACACAACGGTTTTTTCCTTATCGATAGCTATCACGACTACGCAAAATCCCCTTCACGGCGTTCAACTAGCGTCAGAATGCTATATAACGCAACCGCCACACCATGTTGATTGAAAACTTGAACATCCCACTCAACCACACCGTTTGGCTTATCTTCTGCGGTTTTTTGCACTTTTTTAATTTTCTTCTTACAAGTCAAACGCACTTGAATAGTGTCGCCGATTTTCACAGGCTCAATAAAACGCAAATTTTCCATTCCATAGTTCGCAATTACAGGGCCAACAGCTGCATCAACAAATAGGCCAGCAGCGGCAGATACCACAAAATAACCATGAGCGACGCGTTCACCAAACAGTGACTGTGCCGCACCTATTTTATCCATGTGAGCATAAAAATGGTCACCACTGAGACAAGCAAAATTGACCAAATCAGCTTCTGCGACGGTACGCCTTGCCGTTAATAACGTGTCACCAATGACTAAGTCTTCAAAATATTTTCTAAATGGATGCACAGGATCGGTATGCACATCTGCTCCACGGATCCATTGTTTAGTCACCGCGGTCAACATCGAAGGGCTTCCTTGAATGGCCGTTCGCTGCATGTAGTGTTTAACTGCCCTTAATCCACCCAGCTCTTCACCTCCCCCTGCTCTACCTGGCCCACCATGCACTAACAAAGGTAGAGGTGAGCCATGACCTGTCGATTCAGCCGCCGCAGCCTCATTAAGGACCAACATCCGCCCATGGGCTCTGGCACTGTGGCGAATAACCTGTTGGGCGACTGACGCCTCTGCCGTCACCACCGTTCCAGCGAGACTTCCCCCCCCCATAATTGCTAGTTCAACGGCCTGCTCGGTTGTCTGATAGCCCATCAGCGTCGCGACAGGACCAAATGCTTCCGTTTCATGCACGGCCTGATAAGTATAGGGGTCGGCACAGTACAACAAAGTTGGCGGGTAAAATGCTCCTTTTTGGATATCACCGCCCATCACGCTAAAATCTTGAATTGTTCCACCACAAAGTATTTCACAGCCATTTTGTTGCAAGAACAATACTTTTTCTTGAACATCATCACGCTGTTCTTGATTAATCAAAGCTCCCATACGAACACCTTCAACGGCAGGATCACCAACAGTAACCCCAGACAAACGTTTCAGTAGGGCTTGCTTGATAACTTCCAATTGTGACTTGGGTACGATGATGCGGCGAATAGCAGTACACTTTTGCCCTGCCTTTGATGTCATCTCACGTACAATTTCTTTAATAAATAAAGAGAATTCAGGCTGTTCTGGCTGTACATCCACACCAAGAATGGCGCAGTTAAGAGAATCCGCTTCCATAGTGAAAGGAATCGATTTTTCACGTAACCGTGGATGAGATTTTAATTTCTGCCCTGTTGCCGCAGAACCTGTAAATGTCACAACATCTTCAAAATCAAGGTGTTCGAACATTTCACCTATACCGCCACAGATTAGCTGTATTGCGCCTTCAGGCACTAATCCACTTTCAACCATTAAACGCACCATTGCTTGCGTTAACTGCGCTGAAGCTGTTGCAGGCTTAACAATAGCAGGCATGCCCGCTAACCACGTTGGCGCGAGCTTTTCCAACATTCCCCAACAGGGAAAATTAAACGCATTAATATGCAGGGCAACACCACGACGAGAAGTTAAAATATGGCGAGCGATAAACTGCCCTTGCTTGGACAAAGGGATCATGTCATCTTCAGGCCAAATAGTATCATCCGGTAATTCACGATTTGCTAGCCCTGAAAAAGCAAATAGCGTTGCGATCCCCCCTTCAATGTCTACCCAACTATCAGCCTTGGTTGCCCCTGTTTGTGCTGATATTTCATAAAGATAACCTTTACGCTCTAATAAATATTTTGCGACTGCTTTAAGCATTTGCCCACGCTGCTGAAAAGTCATTGCCGCCAATGCATCACCACCGTACTTACGCCCATAAGTAAGGCTATCAACTAAAGGTAAGCCCTCAGTTGTCACTTCATATAAGGCTTCACCAGTCAACGAATGATAGATTTTGCGGCTCTCGCCCTCACCAAATAACCATTGACCTGTTATATAACTTGTTAATTGCTGCATTACGCCCCCAAAAGAAAACAATAATCAACATTGATGTTGAAATATGTATCATAAACTCAAGTTGAAATGCCAATATAAATTTAACAAATAAATAACCAAAACCACCAAAAATCACTCAAAAGCCCTTTAACACCACCATTTGCACAAAATTAACCAAATGAATTTAAATGACATTTTATTTTTAACTGTGAGGTACATCGCAAAACACAAACAATTGGCATTGATTTTTTTGTTAACGATTCCTAGCATTAATGTTAAATAATTATGATTCATTTTTTATTTTAATGAACTAAAATTCGAATCATTTAGGTGAGCAAATGAATAATCAGAACCAAGAAAATTTTGCAAGTAAGCTCGAAACCGACATCAATATTGAGCCAAAAGATTGGATGCCCGATGCCTACAGGCAAAATCTGATCCGTCAGATCGGTCAGCATGCCCATTCAGAAGTGATTGGTATGTTACCTGAAGCGAATTGGCTGACCCGCGCGCCAACACTTAGGCGTAAAGCGATCCTATTAGCCAAAATTCAAGATGAGGCAGGACATGGTCTTTACCTCTATAGTGCCGCTGAAACGCTGGGTTGTTCGCGCCAAGACATCTACCAAAAGATGCTTGATGGCAAAATGAAATATTCCTCAATTTTTAACTACCCCACCCTCAGTTGGGCAGATATCGGTGTGATTGGCTGGCTAGTAGATGGCGCAGCCATTGTTAACCAAGTTGCCTTGTGTCGGGCTTCATACGGCCCTTATGCACGCGCTATGGTGAAAATTTGCAAAGAAGAGAGTTTTCATCAGCGCCAAGGTTATGAAGCAGTTACCGTTCTTGCCAATGGCACTGCACAACAAAAAACTATGTTACAAGACGCCATCAATCGTTTTTGGTGGCCGGTGTTGATGATGTTCGGCCCCAATGACAGTGATTCCCCACACAGTGCACAAAGTATGGCGTGGAAAATTAAAAGATTTAGCAACGATGAGCTACGCCAGAAATTTGTTGATAACACCGTCCCTCAGGTTGAAGCACTCGGTATGACTATCCCTGATCCTGACCTGCAATGGGATGAGTCACTTGGTCACTATCGTTTCGGCGAAATTAATTGGGAAGAGTTTTATCAAGTGATTAAAGGCGAAGGAATTTGTAATTACGAACGCGTTGAAGCTAAACGTAAAGCTTGGGAAGACGGGGCATGGGTTCGTGAAGGTGCAATGGCGCACAGTCAAAAGCAACAAGCAATGCAGTCCGCTGCTTAGTGACAGATTGTATTGATAAAAAAGGAAAAATGATGAGCAATCAAGATTGGCCATTATATGAAGTTTTTGTCCGTAGCAAACAAGGGCTATCCCACCGCCATGTTGGTAGCCTACATGCTGCTGATGACCAAATGGCGTTAGAAAATGCACGCGATGCTTACACACGCCGTAGCGAGGGGTGTTCCGTCTGGGTAGTCAAAGCCACACATTTAGTCGCTTCACAGCCAGAAGATAAAAGTGCCTTTTTTGATCCGGCTGACACTAAGGTTTACCGCCACCCAACGTTCTATACCATCCCTGATGGCATCAAAAACATGTGAGGGTGAAAAATGAACCAATACGAAGCACTCAAACAATATGTTTTACGACAAGGTGATACGCCGTTGATATTGGCACAGCGCCTCTGTGAATGGTGTGGTCACGCCCCTGAGCTGGAGATCGATCTTGCGCTGTCGAATATTGGTTTAGATTTATTAGGGCAAGCCAGAAACTTTCTCGCCTATGCAGCGACGCTGGCAGGCGATGAGTCTGATGAAGACAAAATCGCCTTTCTGCGTGATGAACGTGAGTTCTGCAACTTATTACTCGTCGAACAGCCTAATGGCGGTTTTAATGACACATTAGTTCGCCAATTTTTTATCGATGCCTATCACGTACCGCTTTACCAAGCACTTATTCACAGCGCAGATCCACAGCTTGCCGCCATTGCCGAAAAATCGCTGAAAGAAGCCCTTTATCACTTACGCTTTAGCCGCCATTGGATGATCCGTTTAGGAGATGGCAGCGAACAGAGTCACCAAAAAATTCAACTGTCGGTCAATCAATTATGGCGATTTACGGGTGAATTATTCCATGCCGATGATATTGAAATTGAACTGGCTAAAGTGGGTATTGCCGTCGACCCTCGAAGCATACAGCCACAATGGTTAGCAACCATCAGTGAAACTTTTGATCAGGCGACCTTAGCGTTACCTGAGCAAAATGCCTATCGCACTGGAGGTAAACAGGGCTGCCACACCGAGCACCTTGGTATCCTTTTGACCGAGTTGCAATTTGTTCAGCGCACTTACCCTAATTGTGAATGGTGATGTTATGCAACAGAGACAACCGCTAAGTGGGTTACAACCGCCGCAAATCCATCAAATTTGGCAGCAATTACAGCAAATACCCGATCCTGAATTGCCTGCGCTTTCGATTACTGATCTTGGCATGATCCGCAATGTGTTAGCAACGTCGAATGGCTGGAAAGTCTTGTTTACACCAACTTATTCAGGTTGTCCTGCAACAGAATTTTTACTCAATGAGATAAAACATGTTTTAGGCCGCGCAGGCTTTTCACATATCGAAATAGAAGTGGTTCTTACCCCTGCATGGACAACCGATTGGATGAATCAAAACGCAAAACAGCGCTTGCGCGATTTTGGTATTGCTCCACCTGCTGGAAAATCCTGTGAACATCCAGAACAATCAGGGCCGATCCACTGCCCACGCTGTGATAGTCAACAAACTGAAAAAATAAGCGAATTTGGCTCCACGGCATGTAAAGCCTTATATCGCTGTTGTGAATGCTTCGAGCCTTTTGATTACTTCAAATGTATTTAGGGACACACTATGACTGTATTTCATCGTTTAAGTATTGCGGCTATTGAACGTGACACGCCTGATGCGGTAGCTGTGACATTCAACGTTCCCAACAGCTTACGCAAGCAATATCACTATCGTCCGGGCCAGCACCTCACACTTAAAGCATTAATTAATGGTGAAGATTTACGTCGCTGCTACTCCATCTGTAGCTCACCAGATGAAAACACATTAAAAATTGGTGTTAAAGCAATTCATAAAGGGCGCTTTTCAAATTTTATCAACCAACAACTGAGTGTTGGTGATAGCCTTGATGTGATGATCCCACAAGGTAAATTTGGCTATCAGCCCGAAGCCAATACCCAAGCTCATTATCTTGCCGTGGCGGCGGGGTCAGGGATCACCCCCATCCTCTCAATCATTAAATCCACGCTACAAACTGAGCCACACAGCCATATCACTTTAGTTTATGGCAATAAAAATAGTCGCTCAGTCATGTTTAAAGAAGTTATTGCTGATCTTAAAAATCGTTTTGCCCAACGCTTTCAAGTGCTCTATTTATTTAGCCAAGAACAACAAGAGAGCGCACTACTCAGTGGGCGTATTAACAAATCGCAGTTAATGGCGCTCGGTCAACGATTACTCAATTTCAAACAATACCACCGTGCCTTTGTTTGTGGTCCAGAAGCCATGATGGACGATGTGCAATTAGCATTGATGGAATATGGAATGAAATCAGAGCATATCCACAGTGAACGGTTTAATACCTCAACACTGAAATTTAGGCCACCAGCGGCTGTCGCATCTGATAATCGCCAAGTTAGCCTGCAACTCGATGGGCGAACGATGACAATCACCATGGACAGTCAAGATGACAGCATTCTCGATGCGGCATTACGTCAAGGTGCTGATCTGCCCTATGCATGCAAAGGCGGAGTTTGCGCAACCTGCAAATGCAAACTCCGCTCGGGTGAAGTTGAAATGGGCGTGAATTACAGCCTCGAACCCGATCAGATTGCTGAAGGCTACATATTAAGCTGCCAATCATGGCCGAAAGGCGATGGTGTAGTACTCGATTTTGATGTGTAGGAGGAAAAATGAAAACAGATTGGATCCTAGCACAAACAAACCACCGAGTACGGACATTAACCTTAAACCGTCCAGAGGTACGTAACGCCTTAAGTACTAATTGCCTAGAGCAGCTCGTCGAACAGCTTGAGCAAGCTGATAGCGATCCGCATATTGGCGCGATACTTATCACAGGAAACTCTCGCTTCTTTGCCGCTGGCGCTGACCTGAAAGAGCTACGACAACAGACAGTAGCTTCTGCGATCACGGATAAACGCCCTTCTGTTTGGCGCCGTTTTGCCCAAATCACCAAACCCATTATTAGTGCAGTAAACGGTTATGCATTAGGTGCTGGCTGCGAACTAGTACTTGCCAGCGATATTGCCATTGCCGGTCAATCGGCTCGTTTTGGCCTTCCTGAAATCACATTAGGGCTAATACCCGGAGCCGGTGGTACACAGCGTTTAGTACGTGGCGTAGGTAAATCCCTTGCAATGCATATGGTACTCACTGGAGAAGCAATTGATGCACAACACGCCTTACAGGCTGGGTTGGTAAGCCAAGTTTGTGTTGACGAACTAACCGTTGAATATGCGCAAACAATCGCACAACGCATTGCAACACATGCGCCACTGGCAGTGAAGGCTGCCAAAGCCGCCATTAATGCAGCTCAAGAAATCTCACTTACCGATGGCTTACAGCTTGAGCGCCAATATTTTGTTGGGTTAGCCGGTACAGATGACCGCCAAGAAGGCATCAATGCTTTTTTTGAAAAACGACAACCTAAATTTACAGGACAATAATATGCCAGACAGCGCAATGATACTAACTACGCAACAAGCGGGCGTGCTAACTATCACCTTAAATCGACCCGATAAGCTCAATAGCTTCAATGATGAAATGCATCACCAACTCAGTGAAGCATTGAAAATTGCTGAACGTGATCAAGCTGTTCGCTGTTTAGTGATTACTGGTGCAGGTCGCGGTTTTTGTGCTGGGCAAGACCTCAATGACCGCAATATTACCGCCAGTGACCAAGCGCCTGATTTAGGGTATTCCGTGGAAACCTTTTATAACCCACTCATTCGCCGACTCACTAGTTTACCAAAACCAATAATCTGTGCAGTCAATGGTGTTGCTGCTGGAGCAGGTGCTGCCATTGCCTTAGCGAGCGATATCGTTATTGCTGCTAAAAGCGCCAATTTTATTCAATCTTTTTGCCGTTTAGGCTTAGTTCCTGACTCAGGTGGTAGCTGGTTTTTACCTCAATTAGTTGGACATGCACGAGCCATGGGCATGGCGCTACTTGGCGATAAAATCAGTGCAGAGCAAGCACTCGCGTGGGGCATGATCTGGCAAGTCACTGAAAACGAGCGACTCACCGATACCGTTAATACATTAGCCCAACATCTCGCAATCCAACCCACGTATGGATTGGGGTTGATTAAGAAAGCTATCTACAGCGCTGCTACCAATACACTAGACGAGCAATTAGACCTTGAACGCGATTTACAACGTTTAGGCGGTCGTAGCGAAGACTATCGCGAAGGTGTAAACGCCTTTTTAAATAGGCGCGACCCCATATTTAAAGGGCGCTAACATGACTTCAATAATCAATACTGTTGCTGTCATTGGTGCTGGAACTATGGGTATTGGCATCGCGCAAGTCGCGGCCACCGCAGGGCACGATGTATTGCTTTTTGATATCAATACCCACGCACTTGAGACAGCAAAACAGTCATTAACTGAGCGATTAAATCAACGCGTCCAACAAGGTAAAATGCAAGCTCAAGCAGCGGCAACCCTGCTTTCACAAATTACCTTAGTTCATAGCATAGTGGAGCTAGCGCCTGCTCAATTGGTCATTGAAGCCGTTGCCGAAAAATTAGCTATCAAGCAAGCTATTTTTAGCCAACTTGAAGATATTTGCTCTCAAAGCACCCTCTTTGCCAGCAATACTTCGTCATTATCCATTACTGCAATTGCAAGCCAACTCAAGCACCCCGAACGGTTCGCTGGCCTACACTTTTTCAACCCAGCACCGATAATGAAACTGGTTGAAGTGATCCGTGGAAGAGAAACCGCCGAGCCAGTCATTGAACAGCTAAAAACCCTCGCTTTAGCATGGGGCAAAGTCCCCGTAGTGTGCCGTTCAACACCTGGATTTATCGTTAACCGCATCGCGCGCCCTTTTTATGCGGAAACTCTACGCGCACTTGAAGAACAAATCGCATCTCCGGCTACGCTCGATAGTGTGCTACGTGATGCAGGCGGCTTCGCAATGGGGCCACTACAACTCACTGACCTCATCGGTCATGACGTGAACTATGCTGTCACTGATTCCATTTTTCAAGCATTTGGTTATGACCCTCGCTTTCAAACCTCCTTTGAACAATTAGAGTTGGTACAAGCAGGACATTTAGGCCGCAAAATAGGCCGTGGTTTTTATCATTATCATGAAGCAACACCGCTCCCTAGCGCCAAAATCGCAGAAAAAATCCCTCACAACAATTCAATTTTAATTACCGCTCGAGGCGCTTGGCAAAGTTTACCCACATTTGCGCAATTGTTACGACAAAACGGGATCCTCCTCGAAGGATCTAAATGTGACGCTCATGAACAGCCAACACTTTTTATCGGTAATGTTATGGTTATGTTAACTAACGGTGAATTAGCGTCTATTGAAGCGCAAAAACACCATCAAAGCGTAGTTCAATTTGATTTATCGGCTGACTATTGCAAGGCAACAGCGATTACTATCAGTTGCGCAGCACGAAACAGCCAACAAGAAAATCAAGCTGTCATCGCCTTTTTTCAATCACTAAACAAGGATGTGATCGTGCTACCTGACTACCCTGCATTACTCACAATGCGCACAGTCGCCATGTTATGTAATGAGGCGTTAGATATTGTGAATAAAGGAATTGCGACTCCAAAAGATACCGATAACGCGATGCGTTATGGCGTTAACTACCCAAAAGGCCCTCTCGCTTGGGGATTAGAGATTGGTTGGCAACAAATTCTTTATACGCTAGAACAGCTTACTAAGTTTTATGGTGATGGTCGCTATCGAGCTAATCCATTACTTAGGCAATTGGCGGCAGGTTACCAAACGCTACCAGCTAAGGATCTTCAATGAATACATCAACAGATATGACACTGGCACAACGGTCGGCACAGGTTATGTATTGCGATGATGCATGCGCAAAAGCGATGGAAATATCCATTGAGCAAGTTTCTGAAGGCTTTGCGCAACTGTCTATGAGCATTACGGCACAAATGCTAAATGGCCACAAAACCTGCCACGGCGGGCAATTATTTAGCCTAGCAGATACCGCTTTTGCTTATGCATGCAACAGTCATGGACTTGCTGCCGTGGCATCCAGTTGCTCGATTGATTTTATCCGCCCAGGCTTTGAAGGCGATACGCTTACTGCAATTGCGCAAGTGAAACATCAAGGCAAGCGTACTGGGTTATATGAAGTTGAGGTGACCAATCAACATGGAAAAACCTTGGCTTGGTTTTCAGGACGAGCTCATCGCCTCGGCCATTGCTTAACAGGAGAAGAGTGATGAGAGATGCCTTTATTTGTGATGGGGTCAGGACTCCTATTGGGCGTTATGGTGGTGCACTTTCCTCTTTACGCCCTGATGATCTTGCCGTTATCCCCTTAAAAGCACTAATGGAAAGACAACCTCAGCTCGATTGGTCACTCACTGATGACATTATATTAGGTTGCGCAAATCAGGCAGGTGAAGATAACCGTAATATTGCAAGAATGGCAGGTTTGTTGGCTGGCCTTCCATTATCTGTCTCAGGCACGACAATTAACCGCTTATGTGGCTCAGGGCTTGATGCAGTTGCACTCGCAGCAAGAAGCATCAAAGCGGGCGAAGCGAATTTAATGATTGCAGGTGGCGTTGAATCAATGAGTCGCGCCCCTTTTGTGATGAGCAAATCAGAGTCTGCTTTCTCACGGCAACCACAACTGTTTGATACCACAATTGGCTGGCGTTTTATCAACCCATTAATGGAGCAGCAATTTGCAACTGACTCTATGCCTGAAACAGCAGAAAATGTTGCTCAAGAGTACGCTATCAGCCGAGCTGATCAAGACCACTTTGCCTTACGCAGTCAACAACGCACCGAGCAGGCACGGCAACATGGTATTTTTGCGCAAGAAATTGTTCCTATCACCATCACACATCGCAAAGGTGACATTGTGGTCGCAGAGGATGAGCACCCTCGCCCTGAAACCACTTGGGAACAATTACAGAAACTCAAAGCACCTTTTCGCCATAACGGTTCAGTGACTGCGGGTAATGCATCTGGGGTAAATGATGGTGCAGCGGCACTGATTATCGCTTCTCAAGAAACGGCGAAGACACAAGGGTTAGTTCCAAAAGCACGCATTATCGCTACCGCAACCTGTGGAGTGGAGCCACGATTGATGGGGATTGGGCCACTCCCCGCAGCACAAAAAGTACTGAAAATGGCGGGGCTCACAATTGAGCAAATGGATGTCATTGAGCTCAACGAAGCTTTTGCCGCTCAAGCACTCGCCGTGCTGAGAGGATTAGGGTTAGCTGATGATGCACCACAAGTGAATCCAAACGGAGGGGCTATTTCCTTGGGTCATCCACTGGGTATGAGCGGGGCGAGATTAGCGATCACCGCCACCAATGAGTTACATCGCCGACAAGGCCGCTTTGCTCTATGCACCATGTGTATTGGTGTCGGCCAAGGAATAGCGATGATTATTGAACGTGTTTAATCAGTAAATCGCTGTCTGTATCTGGTCGTTGTTCTATTTATACTCTAAATAATACGAGGCGCGGCTAGCCGATAAATAAATAAGTCGCTAGGGGCATACATAAGTATGTAACTGAGACGAATAAGCACCACAAATCAAGTATGACGAATATATAAGGCCTGAACCCTACATTACTTTCTCAGGCTATAGCTGCACTCAGCTCACTCTACCCACCCTGACTCGGTATATGAGTAAAGCTTCAAGATGCAGTAACCTATAATTATAAGGATAAGCAATTATGAGCATACAACTACAACACACTGCCGACTCGATTGAATTTGCTTCTCGAAATGAAATTGAGGCTTTACAGCTATCACGACTGAAGTGGACACTCACTCACGCTTATAAAAATGTGCCTATGTATCGCAAAAAATTTGATGAGGCAGGTGTTCACCCCGATGATTTTAAACAGCTAAGCGACATCGAAAAATTTCCTTATACCACCAAGCAAGATTTACGCGAAAACTACCCTTTTGGCACCTTTGCAGTACCTATGAATCAAATCATCCGTATTCATGCATCATCGGGTACAACAGGGCGCCCAACCGTTGTCGGTTATACACAGCAAGATATTGATAATTGGGCTGATTTAATTGCCCGCAGCCTACGCTCGGCGGGTGCCTGCAAAGGTGACAAAATCCATGTTGCCTATGGTTATGGTTTATTCACTGGCGGTTTAGGAGCACATTATGGTGCAGAGCGTCTTGGTGCTGCGGTAATACCGATGTCTGGTGGGCAAACAGAAAAACAAGCTCAACTCATCGCGGATTTCAAACCTGATGTCATCATGGTAACGCCATCTTACTGCTTAAGCATAATCGATGAACTTGAGAAAATCATGGGTGGAGATGCAAGTAAGTGCTCACTTAGATTAGGGGTATTTGGTGCAGAGCCTTGGACTGAAGCTCTGAGAACTGAAATTGAGACTCGCCTTGGTATTAAAGCATTGGATATTTATGGCCTATCAGAGGTTATGGGCCCTGGGGTTGCCATGGAATGCGCTGATTCAGGTGAAAGCGGCCCGACTATCTGGGAAGACCACTTTTATCCAGAGATCATTTCACCTGACACATTGCAAACTTTAGCGGCTGGCGACAAAGGTGAGTTAGTATTCACTACCCTTACAAAAGAGGCCATGCCAGTTATTCGCTATCGAACTCGTGATTTAACTCATCTCATGCCAGGGGTTAATCGCCATATGCGTCGTATTGGGAAAATTACCGGCCGTTCTGATGACATGATGATCATACGAGGTGTGAATGTTTTTCCATCGCAAATCGAAGAACAAATCATGCAATTCAAAGAGCTTTCCCCACACTATCAGTTGGAAATTAGCCGTAAGGGGAACATGGATAGCTTATCTATTCGGGTTGAATTAAAACAGCCCGATGCACTCACTTATGATGAACGCTGTAATATCTGTCACAACCTTAAGCATCGCATAAAATCAATGATTGGGGTCAGTACGCGTATCAGTATCGTAAACTGTGGCGATATTCCTCGCTCACAAGGCAAAGCAGAACGCGTTATTGATGCAAGAGTTGCAATATAAGCTATATATACTCTATATAATTCCAAATACGGCTAGGCGACAAGGAATGAGTCGCTAAGCGTATAGAAAACACGGAGGCTGATACGAGCAAGCGACGTCACTATATTGCAAGTCAGATGCTGTAGCTTGAAGTCTGTAAATAGATATTGTCTACTGTTCGCATACTTTTATGATACAAAAATTTGCCGGATAATCAAAAAATGGATACCAAACTTAGCCAATTTATACAGCATGCGCTCACAAGCCAACCTATTAGCGGCACATCGCTGATTATCTCTCTTTACGGTGATGCTCTGCATCACCGTGGCGGTGAGGTCTGGCTAGGCAGTCTGACTAACTTATTAGAACCGATGGGTTTTACTGACCGTTTTGTGCGCACTTCGGTATTTCGTTTACAAAAAGAAGGCTGGTTGGATACTGAGAAGATCGGTCGACGCAGCTACTATCGGATCTCTGGGCGTGGTCAAAACCAATTTCGCCATGCAGAAAGTAAAATTTATCAAAGTGAGCAACCTGATTGGGATGGTAAATGGGATTTGCTATTGCTAGAAACCGCAGATAAAGACGAAAGAATCAGGTTAAAAAAAGAGTTAAGTTGGTTAGGGTTTGGGCAATTTAACACCTCATTAATGGCGGCTCCTAGCAGTGCTCAAGGTGACATCCCAACTTTGCTTAATGAACTGAATGCCACTGAGCAAGTCATTTATTTTCGCGCCGATTATCCCTATAGCCGCTCCGAAAAAAACCTCAAACAACTGGTTTCAGACAGTTGGTCATTACAACAAGTCGCAGAGCATTATCACCACTTCATTACCTTATTTCGCCCACTTGCCTTATTACTTAAAGAATTAACTGATGAACAAATCTCCCCTGAACACTGTTTTCAACTACGCTTATTACTGATCCACTTTTACCGTAGAGTGGTATTAAAAGATCCACAATTACCCGACGAGCTACTTCCTGCACCATGGGAAGGGCAAATCGCAAGGAACTTATGCACGAATATTTATCAACGCGTCGAGCTAGCAGCAACACGCTATATTAGTGAAATGTGTGAAACGACAGTTGGGGAGCTACCTCAGCCAACGACGTTATATTTCAAGCGGTTTGGTGGTGCATTAAAAGAGATCGCCGCATAAACAGGTGCAATGCAAAATTAAACGGAAGGAGTTCACGATGCCTTTTTACCAAATAGATGGGCTCACACCTGTTGTCAGCCCTGACAGTTTTGTTCATCCAACCGCTGTGATCATTGGCGATGTAATCATTGGCAAAAATGTTTATATTGGCCCAAATGCAAGCTTACGAGGGGATTTTGGTCGTTTAATTATTAAAGATGGCGCGAACGTTCAAGACAACTGTGTTATGCACGGTTTTCCACAATTCGATACCATCATTGAAGAGGATGGCCACATTGGTCATGGCGCTATCTTACATGGCTGCCATATTAAGCGTAATGCATTGGTAGGTATGAACAGTGTCATTATGGATGGTGCCGTTATTGGCGAAAACTCAATTGTTGGCGCATGTGCCTTTGTCAAAGCGGAAGCTATATTTGCCGACAATATGCTCATTGTTGGTACTCCAGCAAAAGCTCTCCGAGCACTCTCAGAACAAGAAATTGCATGGAAAAGCAGTGGCACCGCCGACTACCAACACTTAGTGATCCGCTGTAAACAAAGCCTTCATGAAGTTGAGCCATTGACTCAAGAAGAACCAAATAGGCCAAAGTTAGTTTTCAACGGGGTTATTCCCAAATCAGCTATTTAACTTTTCTGCAACTGCTCATGTGTCGCACTGAAAAAAGAATATCACATAAATAATTAACAAAATGATAGTAACGCAGTAAATTATCATGCACTATCAAAATAAAATGATTAATATTTTTGCCATATTTTCTCGGTAGCCGATAAGTAAAGTTAGGCGGGGAGCATAGGTAAACATTGTAGCTCGGCGAGCGTAACATGGTCACTTATACCTTAGCAAAAGGCCCTGCAAATTGAAGGATGACGAGTCTATTCTGTAGGTATTAATAAAATAACTAATTAGTCATAAAGTTTACTAGCTCGGTGCCGATATTGTTATATGTAAGATATAAAGCAAATGATATTTGAGTTAATTTGGTTTATTTTTAAAATAAACCTTGTAAATAATATGGCTTTATTACGGTTTCATCTATTGCTGTAATAGAAAAAACCTTTCAAAGGTTAATAATTAACCAGCCTTAAATTAACTTATGAACTAGAAATACGATTTTTGTAAGTAAATATAATTATTAACAACTATATTTTTTGTTGATAATTACCAATTTATATAATGATTTATTTTTATATAACAATATTTGTTGGACGAAAATATCACAATAACACATATGTTTAGATTAAAAATCATAAGGAAATTTTATCGTTTATCATTATTATTAGACTACCTCAAAAGAGGTATTTCATTTAACGTATTGATTTAAAATAAATAAAAAAACATAATTTCACAAAAAGAAATAGTTAGTAACAAGTTTTTAACCCTACATTTAAAGGTAAAGAATACACATAACTCTGAAATAAATAAAATTTCAAAATAAAACTCCAATCTCATTTCTTATTACGCCTTTTTACACGTAATAGGTGACTATTTAAGAGCGTAACTCGATATTTAATTTTTAAATTTAATTAGCGTAAATTTCACCCTCTTTTTAAACAGATGATTACACGTATAATAGCCGCCTATCAAAATTGATATAAATCAAATTTATCTCAAACTTAAATGAGAACTAAATACCAATACACCTTTGCCAAAAGCGTGATTTGGTATTTTTATATTTAATTTAAAATTTAGATAATTAATAAATATTTTTACACGAGCTTCGTTTAAATTCCCGTAAATAACAGGAATTTAATGATTTGCTATTACTTTTTATTGACATACACACAGCTCTTCTCGGAGAAGAAAATGAATAACAAATTTGCATTATCTGCTGCGACAGCATTAATCCTTGCAGCCACCCCAGCAATGGCTGAAGATAGCTCAGCAGGTGGTGTGATCAACTTTAGCGGTGCTATTACTGATACGACTTGTACCATCAATGGTGGCAAAAGCGCTGATTTTACCGTGGCTTTGAACCCTATCAGTGTAGATGAAGCAGGTACCAAGCCAGGTATCATCACTAAGAACAAAAAAACAGTTTCTTTAACTTTTTCTAACTGTACGCCTGCTAGCAAAACAGCAGATGCACCGTTAAAAATTTACTTTTCTTCCGCCAATAATATCTCTACAGACGGTAAATATTTGCTGAACACAACAGTAAATGAAAGTGATGTAAAATTTGCGCGCAATGTTGGCTTTGCTATTACAAAAACAACAGATCAAACTCCTCTAATATTAAACCAGCCATTGGTCACAAATATTAAAGGCAATGAAGCAACACCTGAAACTTTAGCATTAGATATTTATTACTACAAAACGAATGCATTGCCGGCTCAAGTCGGTAGCTTAAGTTCTAATGTAACTTATACCATTTCTTATCTGTAATAGACTCGTTATATTTCGAAGATGGCATAATACGGTTAAGAGCATGAAAAAGTATGCAATTAACATGAATAATTAAACTCGTATAATGTTTCTTGAAATAATATATAACCTACTAATATACCGAAAATAATTCGAGCTACAGCAAGACGTCAAGTGAGTGAGTCGCTAGGAGCATAGAAAACTATGTGACTGGCGCGAGTGAGCGTAGTCACATATACCTTAACGAAAAGCGCTGCAACTTGAATTATAACGGGTATATATAGCCAAGTTAATATATTAGCTTGGCTAGCTTATCTCTCTGAGTTTATAAAAATGCGCTTAATTATTTTATTTTCCTTACTTATAAGCATTAATACAGCATTCGCTAATATCGTTGTTAATGGTACTCGTGTTATTTATCCAGAGAAAAATAACGAAACCATCATTCAATTAATTAATAACGGTGATGATCCCGCATTGGTTCAATCATGGATTGATGATGGTGATATCAATTCTACCCCTGAAACAGCAAATGTTCCTTTTTTACTGTCCCCACCTGTTGTCAAAGTTTCAGGCAACGCAGGTCAACAATTACGCATTAAAAAACTACCTGCGACGTTACCAAGCGATCGCGAATCTGTTTTTTATTTGAATGTGTTAGACATTCCACCAACCCCTGATCATCTGCAAGGTAAAAATACCATGCAGCTAGCCATTAAAACACGTATCAAACTTTTTTACCGACCAACATCATTGCAAGCAGGTGTAGAACAAGCTGTCGAACAACTGGCGGTTAAAGCAGAAAATCAAAGTTTCCGCATTACCAATAACAGCCCTTATTACATCACTATCGCAAATATTAGCGATAAAAACGGTAATAAAATGCTTGCTGATTCTCTGATGATTGCCCCATTTTCCAATAGCTTAGCTCCGGCAAAAACAGCTGTGACGTCAGAGCAAAACTACAGTTTGTTATATGTTGATGATCTCGGTGCTTACAAAACTAAGTCAATGATTGCGAAATAGAAAAAGAGAATCTGTAATAATGAAGTTGCATGGCTATCATTGGCGCCTAATGGCAGTTTTCCTGCTTCTCGGAACATCGGAAAGCTGGGGAGTCAATTTTGATACCTCTTTGCTCGCGGGTGATTCAGCGAAATCCAACCTGTCTCGCTTTTATAAAGAACAAAGTATGCCTGCCGGTATCCAAGAAATGGATGCCTATATTAATGGCGACTGGAAAGGCCGCTATCCATTTGTTTTTACAGATGAACACAACACAATTCTGCTTAGTAAAACAGAAGCTGCATTACTAGGCATTAAGCTACCAGAAGCAACAGAAGAAACTCAAGATTATACATTAGAACAACTGGTTCAGGGTGGTAGCTATGATGTGGATATCAGTACACTCAGTATCAAAATGACCATCCCACAAAGCTTTTTACTACGAACTGAGGTCGGTTATGTTCCACCCGAGTCATGGGAAAGTGGCATCCCCGCCGCTATGCTGTCATATAACGCCACTTACTATAAAACTAACAATAAAAATGGTGATAAGTCCTCTAGCGATGATATCTATGCAGGCTTTGAATCAGGCATTAACCTTAGCTCTTGGCAGTTTCGTGATAGCAGTTCAATGCGCAAACACTCAGGCAGTAGCCTGAAGTGGGAGAACAATACTCGCTACTTACGCAAAGCCTTACCTCTCTATAAATCTAACTTTATGGCAGGTGATTTTTACTCTCAAGGTACCCTGTTTGACTCAGTACGTGTCCGCGGCATTTCCCTTGCATCAGATATCAATATGCGCCCCACATCACAACAGGGGTTCGCACCGGTTGTAAGAGGTGTTGCGCAAACTAACGCCCTAGTAAAAGTGATGCAAAACGGTAGCGTTATTTATCAAGAAAACGTTCCACCGGGGCAATTTACTATCGATAATATCCAACCAACAGGCTCAGCCGGTGACCTGCTAGTTATCGTAAAAGAAGCCAATGGGCAGGAGCAGTCGTTCACCGTACCGTTTTCTGCTGTACCGGGTATGTTAAAAGAAGGTGTGAGCAATTATGCGTTGCTGGCTGGTAAGGTGAATCAAGAAAGTGGCCATTATCAACCAGAGTTTATCCAAGGCACTGTTGAGTATGGTTTTAATAACTTGATAACAGGTTATGCAGGCACTATCTCCAGTGAAGATTATCAAGCCTATCTGCTTGGAACAGGTTGGAACCTACCTATTGGCGCTGTTTCTGTCGATGTTACCCATGCGAATACTAAACTACCTAATGAAACTCACCGCGGGCAAAGCATGCGAGTTTCATACAGCAAATTCTTAGATACCACGGCCACTAACTTCACTTTAGCGGCCTACCGTTATTCAACAAAAGGCTATTACAGTTTTAGCGATTCAATCCATGCTCATGAAGGTTATCGCTTCTATCAAGATGCTCTTGATAAGCAGGCTCAAGAGTCTCGCCCTAATCAAGAGGCTCCCACTTTTGATATGAATACATGGGACTCAATGCGTGGCGTGCGCCCTAAAAATACGTTTACGATTAACTTAAACCAGCGCCTCCCTGAAAATTGGGGGACCACCTATATTTCAGGCTCTCAGAGAGACTACTGGTCTACGACACCAACCACACGTGAATATCAACTGGGATACGCGAACTCATATGCCAATGTCAGCTACTCTATTTCCGCCAGTAGAGTCCGTGATGGTAAAGGCAAAGAAGAGAACCGTTATTATGTTTCCGTTAGCCTACCAATGACCTTGTTCGATAATAATGTCTGGGTCAGTACGGGTTTAACCACCACAGACTCTCATTATCAACAAAGTACCGTTTCTTTAAGTGGCACTGCACTAGAAGCCAACCGCCTCAGCTATTCCTTATCTGGAAGTAACCAGCAAGGCGGACAAAACATGGCTAGCGCAAACGTCGCTTATCGCTCAACAGTCTCGACTGTCGGTAGCTCTCTCAGTGAATCAAATGATTATCGCCAAACAGGTTTAAGCGCTCGTGGTAGTCTAGTCGCCATTCCTTGGGATGTGCTTGCCTCCAATGAAATTGGTAACACCATGACCATAGTACAAGCGCCAAAAGCACAAGGGCTGATGGTTAATGGTGACCAAAGTATTGTAACCAATAAAGAAGGTCTTGCATTGGTACCTTACGCCACACCTTATCGTAAAAATTCTATCACCCTCTCGAACACAGAAAATGTTCAAGGTGCTGAAGTAATTGGCAATATTGCTAATAGTGCGCCGATTGAAGGCTCAGTGAATTTAGTGAAATTCAAAACAGATACTCGCAACACTTGGGTCAGTCGTGCCCTCCAAAAAGATGGCAAAGCCTTGCCTTTTGGCGCTGAAATTACTGACCTCAGCGGTAATGCTATCGGTTATGTTGGCCAAGCCAGTGTCTTGTATTTGAAAGCTGAGGCTTTCCCTGAAACCGCCGTTATTCAACTGAATGATGGTGACTGTGTGATCAATCATTTGCCTGAAAATTTAGATAGCGTTGCTGGCATTTGCCAATAATGGAACTCATATTATGATAAAACACACACTTTTATTATTGTTGATGGTCTTTAGTGGCTATAGCTATGCAATTTGCCATGAACAAGGCGTCAGCTATGCACCGCCAATTAGTATCGATCTGTCAGATAAATTGACGCCTGCAACACCTGAATGGGTAACCACAATGTCGACCCAGTATTCAGGGAGTTTCAATTGTTCCACTGTACAAAGCGAATTTGGCTACACCAAGATCCTCAATACCGATGAAAAGTACGCTACCATATTAAGTTTTAATAATGGAAAATATAATATTAGGGCGCAAATCATTAATGATATTCCTAATAAAAAACTGAAAAAAACTGGCAGGCACTCTGCTTCTGAACTCAATACTCCAGTCACGATTAAATTTTCTCTGGTACCAAAAACAGGTACCATGGTGAGTGGTGATACCGTCAATCTGCATGATATCTTATTTGTCACAGATTTAAGTGGCATGTCATTTTTTGACATTGTGCTATGGCCAGTAAAACAAATTATTAAGATATTACAGTGGTTATTTAACGGGTTCCATTGGCCTTATGATGATCGCGATATGTTTGGTCAGCCATTGATTTTAAAGTACGCCCCAAAATTAACCACCTGCGTATTCAAAAACTCGGGTCTTGTCGTTACCCTGCCCACATTGAGTCGCCAACAAGTGATCAACGATCCTCATGCAGGCTACACACCATTCGCCTTAAATATGCGTTGTGAAAACCTTGGAGGGGGAAACAATATTGCAGAGCGGTCGATTGATATCTTTTTATCTAGCAACAACCTACTTGCTTCCGATAATTCAGTCTTGATCGATAAAACAGCGAATGCGGCACAAGGTATTGGCATACGTTTAGTCAAAACCAGCACGCCGAACACACCTATTGTCATCTCACAAAATCCAAATAGCCGTGGCAATGCAACATCACTGTTTTATGTCAATGCAGGGGGGCAATTAGAGCCTAACTTTAGTATTCCAATGGCGGCTTATTATTATGCATGGGATCCAAAGCGAGCCACCCAAGGCACCATAAAGACGTCAGCGACTTTAAATATTGTTTATCCATAAAAATATACTCGTCATACTTCAAGCCACAGTATAAATAATTAGGGTGCTAGTTAGCACCCTAATCCATTATTTATTCGCTTTGCTACCAAATGGCGGCTTGGCAAACCAAACAGTAATAATCAACGCAATAAACACCCATCCACATAACCAGAAGATTTCATTAGCGGCAATAATCAGCCCTTGGCTAGTGATCTCTTGCGCAATAAAACCTGATGTTTGCTCATTACTTAAACCATGTGCACCCATCTCTTTATACATCTCAAGGGACTCTGGATTGTAATCAGTAATGTAATCCGTTAACTGACTATGATGAACGGCTTCCCTATCACTCCACATGGTCGTCGTAATAGAAGTTCCAATTGAGCCTGCAAGGGTACGGAAAAAGTTAGCCAGACTCGATGCAGAAGCTAATTTTTCAGGTGGCAGCCCCGATAATGTTAATGTCGTTAATGGCATAAAGAAGCAAGCAACTGCCATCCCTTGCACCAACTGAGGCCAGACGACCGCAGTAAAGTCCATACTTGGTTCAAAAGTATAGGCTCGCCAGAAGAAACAGATCGCATAGAACACAAAGCTAAAGGTGACTATCCAACGTATATCAAGGAAGTCAGAAAGTTTGGCAACCGGCGCAGAAAATAGCACGGGCAGCAACCCGATTGGAGCCAATGCCAAACCAGCCCAAGTCGCAGTATAGCCATACACCTCTTGCAATAATTGCGGCAACAAGACAATTGCCCCAAAGTAGGCCATATAGGCTAAGCTGACTGAGATGGTGCCGATGGTAAAGTTTCGTGATTTAAACAGCGCTAATTCGACAATCGGGTTTTTATCGGTCAGTTCCCAAATCACTAAGAACACCAATGCAATCGCTGAGATCACCGCTAAGATGACAATTTCATTCGATGCTAACCAACCTAACTCTTTCCCTTTATCCAGTAGCACTTGCAAACAACCAACGCCAACAGACAGCAATGCTAAGCCAATCACGTTGAACGGGACTTTCACTACCTTCGATTCCATGCCTTTCAGAATGATTGAGCCAACAATCACCACAAAAATCCCAAGAGGAACGTTCATAAAGAAGATCCAACCCCAATGGAAGTTATCGCTAATATAACCGCCAAAAATAGGACCGAATACAGGAGCTAAAATGATAGTCATCGACCAAAATGCTAACGCCATGTTTTGCATTTTAGGTGGATAGCAACGCATGATCAGGCTTTGTGACAACGGGATAACCGGCCCCGCCACAGCGCCTTGCAGCACACGATACATAATCAGCATGCCAAGACTATCAGAGAAGCCGCACAACAATGAGAAAATGGTAAATAATGCCGTTGCCCACAAAAATACACGAACTTCACCAAAACGTTTGGCTAGGAACCCTGAAATCGCAATTGAAATGGCGTTGGAAACACCAAACGAGGTGATCACCCATGTCCCTTGAGACATCGAAACACCGAGATCACCTGCAATCGTTGGAATGGCAACGTTAGCAATGGTCGAGTCTAGCACCTGCATAAAGGTTGCCAGTGACAATGCAATCGTTGCCCATACCAGTTTTGAGCCCTTTAGTGGTTGAATATCGGCCACATCCACTCCTTTCGGGCTAATCCGCGTTTTGGTTAATGATAGTGTCGATAACGACATCGACCTCATTGAGCTTCAGTACCAATACATCACTCTCAAATGCAGGTGTTTCACGCTGAACCTCAGCCAATACCGGACCATTTTCATCTTTAATATCAATGGTTGCGTTCATCGACAAGCCGATGCGCAATGGGTACTTAGCCACTTGTTCAGGATCTAACTCCACGCGAACAGGCAGACGCTGAACCACTTTGATCCAGTTACCGGTTGCATTTTGTGCAGGTAACAAAGAGAAAGCACTACCGGTTCCCATATCGAGACCGACGACTTTTCCTGTGAAGATAATATCGTCACCATAAAAATCACTGGTCAATGTGACAGGCTGCCCGATACGCACTTTTTCTAACTGAGTTTCTTTAAAGTTAGCATCTACCCAGACAGGCTGCACAGGTACTATCGCCATTAATGACCCTTGTGGGCTGACTTGTGAGCCTACTTGCACGTTACGACGCGACACATAGCCCGTCATCGGGCTTTTAACATCAGTACGTTGCAAATTAATCCATGCACTGCGCACGCTGTCAGCTGCTTGCTGGATAGCAGGTTGCTTTTTCAACTCAGTATTGCGCAATAATGCGCGGTTAGCATTATATTGCTGAATAGAGATATCAAGGGCCGCTTGTGCTAGCTGTACCGCTTCTTGAGAATGTTGCAGATCTTCTTTTGATATCGTACCGCTACGCCCTAAAGCCACGCGACGTTGGTAATCTTGTTGTGCTTGTGTAAGTGAGACTCTATTTTTTTGGATCTGAGCTTGATACTCATCACCATTAATATACAGCTCTTTAGTTTTACGTACGGTGGTCGCTAAATCATGTTTCGCTTGCTCATAAGCTAATGTTGCATTGGTTTTGTCTAATACCACCAACACATCACCCGCTTTAACTAAATCGGTATTTTCGAAATTAACTTGCGTTACATTACCGGTTGTTTGCGCAATAATGGGAATTTGCAACCCTGAAACATACGCATCATCAGTATATTCCTGAAAACGTAATACCAAAAACCAGTAAGCGCCATAGGCAACAAACAGTAAAACAATAATAATGGAGGCTATTACCATCCAAAGTTTTCTACGCGTTTCATTTTTCGTTTTTTGATTGGTTTCTGTTGAATTTGTCGGTTGATCCATAATAACTCTCTGGGTCTTAATCATTTATTAATCACTACCCTTATCTTTACGGAGGAATACTAATAAAGCAATAGCGATTTCCATTTAACAATATTAATTTTTGATATTGCGTCTAATTAGAGTGTTATATTTTTCATCTATAAATGATAATAATGTTTAATCAAGAACATCTTAAATGGAAAGTCATTAACATAATGAATTATAAAGATTATTTTTATTGACTTTTTACTCTGCCGATTTATTATCATGACAAACAAGATTATTTTTAATTCATCTATTTTTGATTACTTTTACCAACACCTCTCGTTAACACTTATTCTTATAATTATATTTGCTGACTAATTCGATAACTTTTGATTTATCTCAATCTTTCTTAGCATCAAATTAGTGAGCCATATCGTTATATAGAACAAGAAAAATCAAGTTGCCTTCTAGCAAGATCACTATACTTAAAGGCGTTAACTTCGATCATTCAGGAGAGATGATGAAAGCAATTGAGCAGCAACAGATCATTGATCAGTTATTTGCAGGGAAATATCGTGACCCATTCTCATTTCTCGGTATGCATCGCTCGGGAGAAGTGACCTATTTTCGCGTATTACTGCCTAATGCCCAACAAGTGACTATTTTAGATCGATTCACTGCGGCACCGGTTATTCAATTATCTCAAATTGACCCACGTGGTTTCTTTTGCGGTCATACTGCCTCTTTAGAGGCCAACTTTACCTATATCTTGCAGATTAACTGGGGTGATAGCCAGCAAATCATTGAAGACCCCTACCGCTTTGGTGCATTACTTAACGATGCAGACACTCTGCAAACTTTTTCATTTGAGAAGTTAGGTGCACATTTACGGCAACTCGATGATATCAGTGGGACACATTTTTGTGTGTGGGCACCCAACGCACAACGAGTTTCCATCGTTGGTGATTTTAATTTTTGGGATGGTCGTCGCTACCCAATGCGTTATCGTCCTGAAAGTGGTGTCTGGGAAATATTTTTACCTGCCATCAGCGCAGGCACACGTTATAAATATGAAATACTCGATGCTAATGACGAATTACAGTTTAAATCAGACCCATACGCCTTTCGCAGCCAATTACGACCTGATACCACATCGATTGTTTCTCCTCTTCCACAAAAACGTTATCCAACTCAACAACAAGCTCAAGCAAATCAACGCAATGCCCCTGTGTCTATTTATGAAGTTCATTTAGGTTCATGGCGACGCGCACAAGATGGCACAACATGGCTAAGTTATCGTGAGCTGGCAGCAACATTACTGCCTTATGTAAAAGAAATGGGGTTTACCCACCTCGAAATCTTACCTATCAGCGAACACCCTTTTGATGGCTCTTGGGGCTATCAACCATTAGGCATTTACTCACCAACCAGCCGCTATGGCTCACCACAAGACCTAATAGATTTTATCGATGAAGCACATCAACAAGGTATCAATGTGATCCTCGATTGGGTGCCCGGCCATTTCCCATCTGATGCCAGTGGTTTAGCAAACTTCGATGGCACCGCACTCTATGAATATGCCGACCCAAAGGAAGGCCGGCATCGTGATTGGGGCACTCTGATTTATGACTACCGTAGCCCTGAAGTTCGCCGATTTTTAGCAGATAACGCAGTGTATTGGGTCGAACGTTTTGGATTTGATGGATTAAGGGTCGATGCGGTTGCATCCATGGTCTACCGCGATTATAGCCGACCTGATGGTGAGTGGATCGCCAATGAATATGGCGGTAACGTCAACCTTGAAGCGGTTAGCTTACTACAACACACCAATGAGTTACTGCATCAAATTCAGCCAGATGTGTTAATGGCAGCAGAGGAATCAACCAACTTTTCAGGTGTCACACTCCCCCCTTCTATTGGTGGATTAGGCTTCAACTACAAATGGAATATGGGTTGGATGCATGACACCCTCGATTATTTAGAGCTCGACCCGATTGCTCGCAAATTTCATCACAATAAAATGACCTTCAGCGTGATGTATGCATGGAGCGAAAACTTTATTTTGCCGTTATCCCACGATGAAGTGGTACATGGTAAAGGCTCATTGTTGCGTAAAATGTCAGGCTCCCCTGAGCAAAAGTTTGCCACACTGCGTGCTTACTATGGCTTTATGTGGGCACATCCAGGCAAAAAACTGCTATTCATGGGAGGGGAAATTGCGCAATGGCGTGAATGGGATCACGATGGACAACTAGATTGGGAGCTGATCGACATCCCCACTAGCCCCCATGCAGGCATGCAACGTTTTGTGAAAGATCTCAATTTCATCTATCGCGACACGCCTGCACTATACGATCATGATCATCACCCAGAAAGTTTTGAATGGCTGATCGTCGACGATCACGATAACTCTGTGTTTACTTTCATTCGTTACGCTGCCAATGGCGATGCACTCTTTGTGGTGAGCCATTTCACCCCAGTGATGCGTGAACATTACCGTATTGGCGTCAAAACCGCGGGTGAATACCAAATCATACTCAACAGCAATGCTCATGTTTATGGTGGAAGTGATGCGCAAACCACGGCATCAATGACCAGCCAGCCGATCAAAACTCACGGTTGCGACCACTCAATCGAGTTAACGCTTCCTCCGCTATCAACACTGTATTTCAAGCTTAAGTCACCAGTAAAAAATATACGGCTAGCCTCGAGACAGAAGTAAGGAGTCAAAATGAAAATATTACATGTTTCTGCCGAATTTTTTCCTTTAGTCAAAACCGGTGGCTTAGCGGATGTGGTCGCTGCGCTACCTGCCGCACAAAGACAACATGGTACCGATGCAAGGGTATTGCTGCCCGGTTTCCCTGCGATCATCAATCAAGCCACCAATAAACAAAAAGTCACCACATTGAATACTTACGCAGGCGAAATCACGCTCTATTACAGCCAATATCAAGACATACCCATGTATATCATTGATGCGCCACACTTATACCAACGTGAAGGTAGCCCATACCACGACGGCTATAACAATGCTTATCATGATAACTATCGCCGATTTGGGGTATTAGGTTTTGTTGCGGCAGAGCTTGCTAGAGGTTGTGATTCACTATGGCGGGCAGAAATCGTCCATGCGCACGATTGGCACGCGGCACTGGCTTGCGCCTATCTGGCCGCCTATGGTTACCCTGCCCGTTGCATGTTCACCATTCACAATATCGCCTATCAAGGGCTATTTTCGCCACATCATATTCATGAATTATGGTTACCACCTGAGTTTTTTAATGTGAATGGTTTAGAATTTTATGGCCAGCTTTCTTTTATGAAGGCAGGTTTGTTTTATGCTAACCACACCAATGCCGTCAGCCCAACCTATGCAAAAGAAATTTTAGATCCCCATTATGCGTATGGTTTCGATGGCTTATTAAACCAACTCAATCAAGAACAGCGGCTGAGTGGAATTTTAAATGGCATCGATACTGCCGTATGGTCACCCGTTCACGATAAATTGATTGCGCAAAAATATAGTAGCCGCAGCCTAAAAAACAAACCGAAAAACAAACTTGCTATCCAAAAATTACTTGGCTTAGCTCAACAAACTGATCAGCCGCTGTTTGCTGTTGTCAGTCGCATGACTCGCCAAAAAGGTTTAGATCTGATCCTCGATGTTTTACCTGATCTCCTTAGCGCTGGCAGCCAATTTATTTTACTCGGTAGTGGTGATCACGATCTGGAAGATGCCTATCGCCATGTTCAATCACAGTACCCCGATCAGATCCGCGTGATTATTGGCTACGACGAACCCATATCTCATCAAATTATTGCCGGAGCGGACGTGTTGATGGTGCCAAGCCGTTTTGAACCTTGCGGTTTGACTCAACTGTATGCACTACACTATGGCACCTTACCTCTGGTGCGCCATACGGGTGGCTTAGCGGATACGGTGACAGACTGCTCACTGGAGGCGATTAAACATAAAACCGCAACCGGATTTGTGTTTCATGACAGCGATCCCGCGGATTTAAAAGCAGCGATTGATCGCGCATTTGCGCTGTGGGAATCGCCAACACAATGGCAGCAAATACAAAAAAATGCGATGGCAAGAGATGTCAGTTGGCATAAATCCGCCGAGAGGTATTTAACGATTTATCGTAAGTTGCTGGGTGAGTGATGTTTGGGAGAGATAAAGTGGTCTCCTCCACTTTATCTCTCAAATAATACAGCATTACTCTTACGCCTTTCAGTAAGAGTTTGTTCAATCTCTTTTTGTATTGTTTTTGATACTGATATTTCTTGAGCCAGTTTTGGAAAGTAAGATAACGCATCAACAATTTTTTGAATACAAATACGTGCTTGCTCCCAATTAGCAAAGCCTGCATCCTCTGCCAACTTTTGTATTGTCTCTCGTGGAGGTTTCTTGCCAAAACCCAAAAATGATGTTGTATGTTCATTCATCGCGTTCGGATTATATGTAACATCATAGAATGGGGCTGGTGACCATCGGCCATCATCAGCCTGTATAAACGACCAATTTTTACTATGATCGTCTTGGTTAGCTGCGAATAAATTAAAAATCGCTCTTGTAAATTGCAATTGCCCTGCATATACAGACTGGCACAAAATACGGTTCACTTTTATCAGAGTTGCATAATCCAAAGATGGCTCTCTAAAATCAGCATCAAGCAAACCACATGCACTATGCATCACTAATCTACCAGATGGGCCACTAACACCATTGCTCACCCAATCAAAACGTTTCAACGCTATCCATGCTTTCGCACCACTTTGCGCTGGAGCATCAATCAAGCGCCATTCAGGGGGATCAAGATCAGCCATTTTGGCTAGCGTCAGGTAAATAGATTCACATAAACCTTCATCATGACCAAGAGGCAAGTTTTTGGAAGTAAACTTAACCAACCAAGCTTCATCACCTGATTTTTCATAAGTACGACAATGTGCAAAATCACCTTTTGCAAAATACAATTGAGCTTTAGGCCTAGCACCGCCTGAACTACCTGCCGCGACTAATTGAGCAAATACTTCATCAGTTTGCCCATCAAAAACAGCCTGAGCTTCTAAGCCCAAATTTGCCAATGAAACATCATATTCATCACATGGTGTATAGTCTGACGTAGGTTTATAAGATAAAGCACCCATGCCACGATCACCCACAAATGCCAATCTGTCCATCGCGGTTATTTCATGAACTGGTATCCCCTGCTGTCTGAAAACTCTATCTTGCAATAGCCTCCCCCAACCATCAGGTAAACTATCCGCAAATATTCCATACAGCCCCCCATGAGGCTTTTTAGGTGATAATTGTAATTCTGAGTTTGCCTTTAAATTAAAAGGAGATAAGTTGTGATAGTTAGCAATATAATCAGCATCATATTGAAAAAATACATCTCGTGTATTTTGAGCCAAAACGCCAACAACGACCTCTTCACCCGTAGACAATTTTCGCGTCACTTGTAACTGCTGAATGGGCTTAAAAACCATCTTTTAATACCTCTTCAATTGTCTTTGGCATACGATTTTTTTGTATTTGCACAGGATCAACTAATGTATACAGCCGAGTTAAATCATCAAGGCATTGCCATAATAACAATAGTTGCCGAAAAGAAATTTTGCCTGTTAATTCAAACTTTTTGATAGTTGATGCAGGAACCGTACTGCGATGAGCAAGTGCATCGCGCGACATTTTTGCTTTTTCACGCTGCGAGCGCAAATGTGCAGCAAACGCCTTACTGACATCAACATCATTGATTAATAGTAACTGCATATCGCCCTCACAATAGACACTATAATATCCATTATAGGCTAGAAACCCCAAAAATAGATACAATAATGTCTGTTTATGGGGTGCGAAAAATAGTAATTAAATGCCAGTTAGCGAACTACTGTTACTTTCCCATCAATGATAGATAAATAAGGGTCTAATGAGAAAAAATCGCCATTCGGAGTTTGAATTTCGATTGGTGATATCCGACCATAACCAACTTCATAACGAAAAATTCGTCCATTCATATATGAATTTAATTCATATTCATTCCAATCAACAGGAGAATACCTATAACCTTGCTCAAAGAATTTTTTGAAATTCATCGAATCCCACATTTTCTGTGGAGTACTTCCCTGTTCCTTTGCTAAAATTTCCCACATACCTTTAGTCATTTCATAAATTTTATCTAAATCTTGCTGCTTAAACGCTTCTTGTAAAGATTGATAGAAGGCTTTAACCTGTGGGATGTCTCTATCAGTAATAGGCTTTCCTTTAGTCCAATTCCAATCAGGCAAATCCTTCACCAAGAATGTTTTTGTTATTTCAAGCATACCTTCTTCCGTACTATTAGCTCTAGGGCTACTACCGAAATAATCTACTTTACTAGAATGGAATTTTTCATCTGGCTTAATTTCTTTATCTTCAACTATTAATTTAACACCAACCAAGGTAGTTTGATTATTTATCTCTTTAATTGTAGCAGAGCACCACATGTTATTTGTTAAGCTATCACTTGGCATCGTGACACTTAATGTATTAGCTCCATTATTAAGTAATGAGCTAATTGTTTTACTAACCATATAGTTACCTTGCGTCGCATCTGTATTATCTGTTATCAGTATATCATTAACTTTCACCATACAAAAAGCATCATGGGTATTAAAGCTTACTACATAGTTTGTCTTCATTATACTTTCTGCATTTGAATTTGCTGTTAACATTATAACTCCACTGAAATAAATAAATTTAACCCAATGTAAAACGCCACTCTGATTCATCTTTGTCCATCGCCTCATAAATCACCCATTTTTTAATATCTTTATCAACGCTAATTTTTCCATTTGTATTTCCCTTTGACTTTCTAGAATCTTTATTATTACCAACACTATAATTATTATAAACTTTTGCAGTAATACCATCATGATAAATAACAGCAGTTAAATCATCACCTTTTTCTTTATCAAACTCGATCTGTAAAGAAGTTGTAATCTCAGCTCCGATCTCGAAAAACCCTTGAATCCCCCAATAATTCACCCCAGCTTCTAAATGAGCCTTGCCAATTAGTTCCCCTTGAAGTTTGATACTACGCCCATCTGACTCAAAATCTCCCTCATCATTAGTTTTGAAATTAAAATTACCATGTAAACCGAAACTAAAAGTTAGCGTGAGTTCCATTGTCGCGTAATAACCTTCTTTTCCCTCTTCAACTTCTTCCTTTTTTTCTTCCAAAGATGCTCTCAAATCACTAACAATAAAATCAATATGAGCATATGCTGCAAAAACAGTTAATAGATCTAATGTAATTTGGAAGCCAAAAAGAGGAGCAAATCCAACTGACAAATTTCCTTGTGTGATAACACCATAATCAGAAGATTGATGTGTTTTTATTCCACCATTGATACTTAGTGTTGGATAACAAAATTCAGTCTTAACTATAGGATATTTTACTTTATTTCCACTGCTTAATACTGAGTTTATTTTATCAAAGGCCACATCTATGCTATTGGTAAAGCCAAGCTTATTTTTATGTTGAATAAATTCCTTTTTCAATTCTGCATTAAATGTAACTTCTTCATCCCCAGTAATACTCGTGATTTCACCTTTAATGCCTAATCCTCTCGTTATATCATATTTATGTGTTCGTTTAGTCCACCCTCCATGTGTAGGTTTATATCCCCGAGCAATATTTTTAGCTTTTTGCTCAGCTTGTCTATCACCACTTTTTTTATCTTTTATTTCTGATTCAAAACCTATTTCAACGCCAACCTTAAGTTCCCTATATAAAATAAGATCAAATTGCGCTGATGCTAGATGTCGTCGCCCTTCTTGAAAAAGCATGACAGCACCATGCGTCATTGGGCTAAAAGATGCTCTCAGCAACTTCATTGCTTTTGGGATAGTTAAAAATGGTACAGCTCCGCATTCAGACAATCGCATACTATAACGCTGCCGATAGCGAGGGTCATCAATAAAAGACTGACGATAAATAAAACTGTCTAATAATGAGATAGGATTATTTTCCCCAAGAGAAAATCCAGACATAGGTTTACGGTAACTAAGCACTCCATCTAAGCTTTTTTGAGCTGAAAAATCCGCGTATAGTGAACCATCTTCATTAAAAACATTTCCCATAGGACAACTCGGGTTATGAGAAACACAATTCATGGGCGTAGCTGTGAGCTTTAGTGGCGCATTGTGCCCTTTCTTTGGTTCTATCAAATAGGTATATCGCTTAAAAAAATGATTTTCTTTACGATAAACATCTGTTTTATCTCCGAAGGTTATTGAAGCCTCCAGTATACAATTAGGTGGAATATTACATTCCTGACAAGCCTTCCCCATCACTCCGGAGTATATCTTTTTTAATGATGACATAATCATTCCTTATGATTAATACACACTCAATACAATCAACTGTTATAACAGTTTTGAATGCTATGGTAAGTAGATCATTGAAATAGGTTTTTAGCCAATATTCACACTAGAATTCCCGATCAATAAGCCACCACAGCTGACAGCATCTCCATCTCTAGCAGCGGGTAGCCCATCAATAAACACAGATCCTGAACCACCTGAAATAACGCGAGAATGACCACCATGCGAAGCTAATCTATCACCTTGTCTGGCTACAGAACGCCCATCTACTTTTACCGTTGAAGAGCCTGAAATAACTTGTGTTGCTCCATATTTACCATGTCCTGTATCCGTATCATCTATGAGAATTATTGCAGACATAATTTCACCTATTTTGGCTTAAAATCATCTTCATTAAGGTACTAAATAAGTATAAGAGCCATTATTTACTTCATAGTGACACTAATTACTAAAGCTAGGAATTTCAAAAAGCACGTCAGTTGCTAGCTTAGATACACGATAGTCCCCAGAACCAACCTCACTCGCTAAACTACTTTTCCAATCCTCTGGCACATCTTCAAACCGATAAATACGGTAAGTGATCAAGATGTAGCACAGCAACATATAGGAGTGCTTATCGTGGATGCCGTTGGCTTGGCAAAAATTCACCAATGCGTATGCCATTTCCCAACTGATCACTTGCGATTGGTCACTGTAATATTGATCTAACTTCACGCTGTTTAATGGTGGGCGTTCAAACGCTTTGACAATCCATTCATCTAAGCAAAACGATTCATCTTCATCAATAATCGACACTCGCGCATTAAGGAAAAAGTAACTGACGCGTCGGATAAATTGACGCTCAAACACCCCCTCAATGTCAGCGTATTGGCTTGCAGTAAACTTCATCAACTTACCGCTTTGTTTGACGCTTTCAGGGTAGCGGCGGCGTTCTAATTCAAAATCAGACTCTTCGTGCTCACCCCATAATTGTGTTTCCAGTTTTTTGATTGGCCCTAAAAAAGTATGTAAACGCCAGTTATCAAACGTGCGGAGCACATCCCATACATTGCGTGGGTCGTAATAGCGCCAAAACACTGGTTTGTCTTGACCGGGGATCATCACCATCAAATATTTACGCAGGTGTTGCCGCAGTTCACGCATGGTGGCTTGGGTATACACATAAATGCCCCATGGCGTATCGCGTTGGTTGAGCCACTTTCTCACCTCAGGTGTCGCTTCCACCAAATACGGCGCAAGTTCAGCAATCTCAGGTTGGATCGGCTCACTGTATAAGCAACTGGCAGGTGGATCGAACTCTTCCAACAAGGTAAAAACATCCGGTTCAGAAGCCGCATCGATAATGGCATAGCAGGTATCCAATTTAGCCATTATTCCTCCTCTTGGGTTTCTTTCATTGGGCAATGTGCCACAAAGGCAGCACCGGTGCTGGCTGCGGCTTTCAATACGGCTGGATTAGTCGCTTGTAAAATATCCCCTGGGCTGCCCCCTGAATTGAGGTTTATCGCAGGGCCTTTAATATCAACACCACCACTGTGGATCACCACAAAACTACCACCGACTTTCAGGGTAATTTTACTGCTGCTTTGCAACGTGATATCCCCTTGTGCATTGGTGCTAATCACCCCTTGCACGGCTTCAACGCTATCGCCCTCAATCGTGGTGTGCTGGTCACCATCAATTTTGTTTTGATAATTGCCCGTGGTTTTATGCGCTTGATGACCTTCAACAGTAACAGTGCGGTTATTGGCGATCACCAACTCATCGTCATGACCAATACTGGTTGTGCGGTCATAATTAATCCGTTCGCCACGCGAATTCAGGACATTAATGGCTAAGTTCTTCTGCGCATGCAGGTAGATTTCTTGCCTGCCGTTATCATCTTCAAAGCGCAGTTCATTGAACCCTTCGCCTTTGTGGGTTTTTGAGCGAAATGTGGTGCGCGTCTTGTCTTTCGGTAAGTCTATTGGCGGACGATTTCGGCCGTTATAGGTACATCCAACCACGATGGGTCTATCTATATCATTGTTTAGATAGGATATTATTACCTCTTGCCCTATTCTGGGGATCGCCATAAAACCAAACCCGTCGCCGTTCCAACCCTGTGCGACTCTCACCCAACAGGAGGCGCTGTGGTCAGCTTTTCCACGTCTGTCCCAATGAAAATAGACCGTCACCGCACCTTGCGCGTTGGTGTAGATTTCTTCACCCGGGGGTCCAACCACCGTAGCTAATTCATTGCCATCCGCCGTCGGTTTATAACGATACGGCGGTCGCCACTCTTGGGTACTTGGCATAAACGTAATGGTGTTGGTCAGTTGAGTCCCTTCACCGCCACTGTTA
>NZ_JBYVYL010000009.1:0-222712 GCF_058148425.1 Providencia sp. 6390 | reverse complement strand
GATAGCTTTAACAATGAATATTTTATAAATTAATTTATTTAAATGGTTAAATAAACCGTTTTTGAGCGAGATTGTTTTTTACTTCACTATTAATATCAATATATAAGTCATAAAAATGGCTTCATACTTATCGTGTTTGATAAATTGTTATGCATAATTTTTTCCCGCATCCCTCCAGATCATACGTATAAAATATAATAAAAAGCTCTAACAAATTTTGAATTATATAAAATGGCAGCTATTCGTATTATATGTTTATAATCAATGGGTTGCTGTTATGCTATATTTGTAGTTATAGAAAATTGTCTACTAATTACTTGAAATTATTTCAATTTGAGTTGAAAGGCTCGACAACTGTGACAACATTCGTTAGATTATTTGGCATTCTAGAAGTCTAAACGTATAAGTGTATAAAAGGGGATGAATGATGCCAATTCGTTTACCAGATGAGTTGCCCGCGGTAAATTTCTTACGAGAAGAAAATGTTTTTGTCATGACAACGACAAGAGCAAGTCTTCAGGAGATCCGCCCCTTGAAAGTATTAATACTTAATTTAATGCCTAAAAAAATTGAGACTGAAAATCAATTTTTACGTTTGTTATCTAATACTCCACTGCAGGTTGATATTCAGTTACTGAGAATTGATCAACGTGAATCCAAAAATACGCCAACAGAGCATTTAAATACATTTTACTGCGACTTTGAAGACATTAGAGAACACAACTTTGATGGATTAATTGTTACAGGTGCGCCTTTAGGGTTGGTTGAATTTAATGATGTAGCGTATTGGCAGCAAATAGAGGAAGTCATTCATTGGGCAAAGGAGCATGTGACTTCAACATTGTTTGTTTGTTGGGCAGTGCAGGCAGCTCTTAAAGTTCTCTATGATCTACCCAAATGGACGCGTGAAGAAAAGCTATCAGGAATATATCAGCATGATACATTAGAGCCTTTTTCTTTATTAACCAGAGGGTTTGATGGGACATTTTATGCACCACACTCTCGTTATGCTGACTTTCCTGAAAATCTTATTCGTCAGCACACTGATTTAGATATACTCGCTAGCTCTCAAGAGGCAGGGGCATACCTGTTTGCTTCCAAAGATAAGAGGCTTGCATTTGTCACAGGTCATCCTGAATATGATGGTGATACTTTAGCACAAGAATATTATCGTGATGTTAGCGCTGGGATTTCGCCAAATATTCCATGTAATTATTTCAAAGATAATAATCCGGAAAACTCTCCCATTATCAGTTGGCGAAGTCACGGGCACCTACTTTTTTCAAATTGGTTAAACTATTTTGTGTATCAGATCACACCGTTTGATCTTACTCATATGAAACCGACACTGGATTGAAATTAAAAATTAATAACCAATAATTTATTATAATTTAAATTAATATTTATAATTTCTAATTTTTCTTAGATATAAATGTTGTTATATTGCCGTTGATATAGATAAAGCAGCCATTAAGAATGGCTGCTTTTTTTGTTTTTCGATATAAGCTGATAAAAATTGTTTCTTATGCAACACATTGATTTAACGTATCTTTAACATAGGTTGTTGCGGAAAAGGAATTATTAATCATAATTAAATTGCAATTAAACTTCATTAAAAACAATGTGATGTGTATATTTTAAATTAAAATGGAAACTGTTTTTGATTTATTTTTATTTTGAGTTAGTCTTAATTCTATCGGCAGATAAGAATGAGGATTGATCTATGGAGCAGCAATTATCAACATCAAATTTAACATTCATCAACAGCTTTAATCAGCAAGATCGCAGCGTACTAACAGCTGAAACTATTACATTTCTTTCTGAACTAGTAGAGAAGTTCTCAGCTAGTAGAGATTTGCTATTAAAAGAAAGATTGGTTAAGCAGCAACGAATTGATTCAGGTATGCTTCCTGAATTTATTTCAGAAACCGATTCCATTAAAAGTAGTGGCTGGAAAATTCAAAACATACCTGAAGATCTGCAAGATCGTCGTGTTGAGATAACAGGGCCTGTTGAGCGAAAAATGGTGATAAATGCACTGAATGCAAATGTTAAAGTTTTTATGGCCGATTTTGAAGATTCGCTTTCTCCATCTTGGGATAAATTGATCGATGGCCAAATAAATTTGAGCGATGCGATAAGAGGCGATATTTCCTATACCAATGAAAACGGCAAAGTTTACCAACTAAAATCAGATCCTGCTGTTTTAATTGCTCGTGTACGTGGCCTACATTTAGATGAAAAGCATGTTTTATTTGAAGGCAAGCCAATCCCTGGTGGCTTATTCGACTTTGCACTCTATTTTTTCCATAACCACGCTGCGCTATTAGCGAAAGGCAGTGGTCCTTATTTCTATATACCTAAACTTGAGTCTTGGCAGGAAGCTAAATGGTGGAGCGATGTATTTAGTGCCGCGGAAGACATTGTAGGTTTACCACGAGGAACGATTAAGGCGACTGTTTTGATTGAAACATTGCCAGCTGTTTTCCAAATGGATGAAATTTTGTATTACATGCGTCACCACATTGTTGGGCTAAATTGTGGGCGCTGGGATTATATTTTTAGTTATATCAAAACACTAAAAGAGCATTCAGATAAAGTGCTACCTGACCGGCAGGTAGTGACAATGACTCAATCATTCTTAAGTGCTTACTCACGCTTGTTGATCAAAACATGCCATCGCAGAGGTGCCTTTGCGATGGGCGGCATGTCTGCTTTTATTCCAAGTAAAGATGAAGAAGAAAATAAAGCGATATTAGCTAAGGTTAAAGCGGATAAAGAACTTGAAGCAAGTAATGGCCATGATGGCTCATGGGTAGCCCATCCAGGGCTTGCTGACACGGTAATGAATGTGTTTAACCAAGCGTTTGGTGAACATACAAATCAGCTGCACATTTCACGTGAATCGGATCAAACAATTAGTGCTCAAGAGTTATTACAGCCTTGTGATGGTGAAAGAACTGAGGCAGGTATGCGGGCAAATATTCGTGTTGCAGTTCAGTACATTGAGGCATGGATTTCAGGCAATGGGTGCGTGCCTATTTATGGGCTGATGGAAGATGCGGCAACGGCAGAAATTTCTCGTACTTCTATTTGGCAATGGATACGCCATGGTAAATCGCTTTCAAATGGTGAGAAAGTCACTAAAGCACTTTTTGAAGAGATGTTAGATGAAGAGTTACAGGTGATTCAAAAAGAGCTTGGTGATCAACGCTTCCAACATGGTCGTTTCCGTGAAGCGGCAGACTTAATGCGAAGGATCACAACGCAGGATGAATTAATTGAATTCTTAACCATTCCTGGTTACCAACTTATTGATTAATAGATATAAAAATATCCGAACTACCCTACATTATAAGGAATATCAACATGACGACATCACGCGCAGAGCAGATAACCCAGTTAGAAAACGAGTGGAAAAAAGCACGTTGGAAAGGGGTCACTCGCCCTTATAGTGCTGAAGAAGTGGTGAAGCTGCGTGGGTCAGTGAATCCTGAACATACTTTAGCGACTAAAGGCGCGCAACGGTTATGGGATCAACTGCATGGTAATTCTAAGAAAGGCTATGTGAATGCTCTAGGTGCATTAACTGGTGGCCAAGCTCTACAGCAGGCGAAAGCTGGTATTGAAGCTATCTATCTTTCTGGTTGGCAAGTCGCTGCTGATGCTAATACCGCATCAAGTATGTATCCAGATCAATCATTATACCCTGTTGATTCTGTGCCATCGGTGGTGAAGAAGATTAATAATACTTTTCGCCGAGCAGATCAGATCCAGTGGGCAAATGGAATTGGTCCTGAAAATAAAGAATATATCGATTTCTTTCTGCCAATCGTTGCTGATGCAGAGGCGGGGTTTGGTGGGGTACTGAATGCTTTCGAATTGATGAAAGGGATGATTGAGGCTGGCGCTGCAGCTGTGCACTTTGAAGATCAATTGGCTGCAGTTAAAAAATGTGGCCATATGGGGGGGAAGGTGCTGGTGCCTACACAAGAAGCCGTACAAAAATTGGTTGCTGCACGTTTAGCTGCTGATGTTTCTGGAGTGCCTACGATCCTCATAGCTAGAACTGATGCTGATGCTGCGGATTTATTAACATCCGATTGTGATCCTTATGATGCTGATTTTATTACAGGCGAAAGAACTAACGAAGGTTTTTTCAGAACAAATGCAGGAATTGAGCAAGCAATCAGCCGTGGGCTGGCGTATGCACCTTATGCAGATTTAGTCTGGTGTGAAACATCAAAGCCTGATTTAGAGGCTGCTCGACAATTTGCTGAGGCTATCCATGAGCAATATCCAGATAAATTATTAGCCTATAACTGTTCACCTTCTTTCAACTGGAAGAAGAATTTGGATGACGCAACGATAGCTCGTTTCCAAGATGAACTTTCAGCAATGGGTTATCGCTTCCAATTTATCACATTAGCGGGTATTCACAGTATGTGGTTCAACATGTTTGATTTGGCACATGCTTACGCACAAGGCGAAGGGATGAAACATTATGTTGAGAAAGTGCAAGAGCGCGAATTTGCTGCAATTAAGCAAGGCTATACTTTCTCTTCACATCAGCAGGAGGTGGGAACGGGTTACTTCGATAAAGTGACTACGGTGATCCAAGGTGGAACCTCATCAGTTACAGCGCTAACAGGCTCAACGGAAGAAGAGCAGTTTTAACTAAGCTAAGCATGTTTTTCTTTTGTTCATAGATATCTGTTTGTTTTATTGGCACTTTAGAGTGCCATTTTTTATCGGGAGCCGCTATGACATTATCGACTGAACAAATCATCTCACAAACTATCTTGCAAGGCTTTGATGCTCAATATGGTCGTTTCTTAGAAATTACCTCTGGGGCTCAAGAGCGGTTCGAGCGGGCAGATTGGCATGCTGTTCAAGATGCGATGAAACAAAGGATAAAGCTTTATGATCATCATGTAGGGTTGGTTGTTGCTCAGCTGCAGTTTATGGGGCTATCTCAATCATTAACGCCCGAAATGATATCAAAAATTAAGCATGTTTTTACTTCATTACTGCCAGGCTACCCACGTTTTGAAATTGCTGAAAGCTTTTTTAATTCCGTTTATTGCCGTTTATTTAAGCATCGTGAATTAACCCAAGACAATCTATTTATTTTTACGTCACAGCCTGCTCGTCGTTTCAGTGATTTACCTCGTCCATTAACCAAAGAATATCATGTTAATAGTAATTTATATGAGGTACTAACAGGGATCTTAGGCGCATTGCCTTTGAGGTTAAAGTGGCAATCTTTATCTGGTGATGTGCAATGTGTTGTTGATGCGTTAATGCAGCGATTCACTAATATTACTAATGAAACAGTGTCATTTCACATTGTTAATGAGCTATTTTATCGTAACAAAGCGGCTTGGTTAGTTGGAAAATTAGTGGTCAACAATGAGGTTCACCCATTTTTACTACCTATTCATCGTAATACAAATAGTGAAATCTACATTGATACCTGTTTAACGGGGTTTGATGAGGCGAGTATTGTTTTTGGTTTTGCTCGTTCCTACTTCATGGTTTATGCCCCATACCCAGCAGCCTTAGTGTTTTGGCTACGAGAGATTTTACCAAGTAAATCAATAGCAGAACTGTATATGGCAATTGGTTGTCAAAAACATGGTAAGACGGAATACTATCGTGAATATTTGGCTTTCATTAATTTTTCTCGTGAACAATTCACCATTGCCCCAGGGGTTAAGGGGATGGTGATGTTAGTATTCACTTCTCCTTCGTTTGACCGTGTTTTTAAGTTGATTAAAGATAAGTTTGCTCCACAAAAAGAAGTCACTCGGGAGCGTGTACAGGAGTGCTACCGTTTAGTTAAAGAACATGATCGCGTCGGGCGTATGGCTGATACGCAAGAGTTTGAAAACTTTATTATTGATAAACGTTTTATGAGTGATGAATTGATGGCGGAATTATTAAAAGAAGCACCTTCATTGATTGAAGATTTAGGGGAGAAAATATTAATTCGCCATTTGTATATGGAACGAAAAATGACACCATTGAATATTTATATGGATGATGCAAATGAAGGGCAGTTACTTCATGCCATTGATGAGTATGGCCAAGCGATTAAACAGCTTGCTGCTGCGAACATTTTTCCCGGTGATATGTTGTTTAAAAATTTTGGAGTGACTCGCCATGGTCGTGTGATCTTTTATGATTACGATGAAATTTGTTATATGAGTGAAGTTAATTTCCGGAAAATACCAGAGCCTATGTACCCTGAGCAAGAGCTTGCCAGTGAGCCTTGGTATAGCGTGGCTGAAAATGATGTTTTCCCTGAGGAATTTCCTCAATTTTTATGTCAAGACCCCAAAGTATGTGCCTATTTGCAGCAGAAACATGCGGAGCTGTTCACGGCTCAATATTGGCAAGGCTTACAAGAGAGAATTCGTAACGGCTATATTGAGGATGTCTATGCGTACCGTGAAGAGCTGCGCTTTACCCACGCCCAATAAGTTGTAATGGTTAAGGTTATTAACGAAGCGAGATGAAAACATGATTTTTCTCGCTCCGTATTATTCACTAAAAATCAATAAATTGATTGTTTGTGTTTATTTCAATACCTTAACTGAATGGTGGTTATTATAACTTGGCACCACTCACCGCTTGCTCTGCAAGTTGGGTGATACGTTGGTAATCACCCGCTTCTAAAGCATCTTCAGGAACTAGCCATGAGCCACCAATACATAGCACACTATTTAATGCTAAATAATCACGGTAGTTTGCTGGCGAGATCCCACCTGTAGGGCAGAATTTTACTTGTGAAAAAGGTCCTGCTATCGCTTTAAGGGCTTTAACTCCACCATTAGCCTCAGCTGGGAAGAATTTAAATTCTTTTAATCCGTAATTCATACCTAACATTAATTCAGAGACGGTTGAAATTCCAGGGATCAACGGAATAGTTCCTTGCGTTGCTGCACTGAGTAACTCTTCAGTGAGACCTGGGCTGATGGCAAATTGAGCACCTGCTTTGGTGACAGCCGCGAGTTGTTGAGCATTGATAACCGTTCCTGCCCCAATAATAGCCTCAGGTACTTCCTTGGCAATTAAACGAATTGCTTCAACGGCACACTCTGTTCTTAGTGTTACTTCAAGGACTTTCACGCCACCTTTTACTAGTGCTTTTGCAAGCGGAACGGCTTGCTCAAGTTTATTAATTACAATGACAGGAACGACAGGGCCTGCATTGAGCACATCTACAGCAGCGAGTTTCCAATTATGCATAATATTTCCCTAATTCGTTGAAATAATTTAAAAATTAATACTACAAGCACCTTCTTCGGCACCTGAAAAATGGCTTCTAAGTGCCCCAAATAATTCACGGCCACAGCCTGAATGTTCCGAACTTAAATCAGGTTGATAGGCTGGGCGGTTAGCAAGTTCTTGCTCATCAACTAACAGTGTTAATTCACCGGTCAAACCATTGACGCGGATCAGATCACCATCATGTACTTTAGCTAGCAGTCCATCATTATGAGCTTCAGGAGTTACATGGATCGCTGCGGGTACTTTGCCTGATGCACCTGACAAGCGACCATCAGTGACAAGAGCAACCTTATAGCCTCTATCCATTAACACGCCCAGCGGCGGCATTAACTTGTGTAGCTCTGGCATACCATTTGCAGAAGGTCCTTGAAAGCGCACAACAATAACACAGTCTCGATTTAGCGCTCCAGATTCAAAAACGGGTAAAATATCGTGCTGATTGTTAAATACGACAGCAGGTGCTTCGATCAGTTGGTTTTCTTCCGGTATCGCTGATGTTTTCATCACTGCGCGACCTAAATTACCAGCCAAAACCTTTGTTCCCCCGTGTTGAGAGAAAGGTTGATTAATATCTGAGATCACTTGTTGATCAAATGAGGTTTTAGCACCTTCACGCCATGCTAAAACGGCATCATCCAGCCATGGTTCCATGGTGTAACGAGAGAGGCCATAGCCTGCGACAGTATGGACATCTTCATGCAATAAGCCTTTAGATAATAGCTGTCGGATCAGTAGAGCAACACCGCCTGCGGCTTGGAATTGATTGATATCAGCTTGTCCATTCGGATAGATACGACAAATCAATGGAATAATGGCTGATAGCTCTGAAAAATCATCCCAATTAATAATGATGCCTGCTGCTCGTGCAATAGCAACGAGATGCATAGTTAGATTCGTTGATCCCCCTGTGGCGAGTAAGGCAATAATCCCATTTACGATCACCTTTTCATCAACAAGTTTGCCAATAGGTAAATAATTGCCTGATTGTTCTGTTAATCGAGTGATCTGACGTGCTGCTGCATCAGTTAACGCATCACGTAAAGGAGAATCAGGCTGCACAAAGGAAGAGCCGGGTAAGTGAAGCCCCATGACTTCCATAACCATTTGATTTGAATTCGCTGTCCCATAAAAGGTACAAGTACCAATACCGTGATAAGAGGCAGCTTCAGCTTCTAGTAGTGCATTGCGATCAACCTTTCCTTCCACATAGAGCTGGCGGATCCGTACTTTTTCTTTATTAGGCAAACCCGTTGCCATTGGGCCAGCAGGAACAAAAATAGCAGGAAGATGACCAAAAGAAAGAGCGCCCATCATGAGGCCGGGAACAATTTTATCGCAAATTCCGAGATATAAAGCACCATCAAACATATTATGTGACAGCCCAATCGCGGTAGACATTGCAATGACATCGCGGCTTAGCAAGGAGAGTTCCATACCATCTTGCCCTTGAGTAACGCCGTCGCACATTGCAGGAACACCCGCTGCGACTTGACCAATTGCACCTGCTTCAAGGAGTGCTTTTTTTAAGCGTTCTGGGTAACTATCATAAGGGCGGTGAGCTGACAGCATATCATTATAAGAATTGATGATTGCAATGTCAGAGCGTGTCATGCTTTTGAGGATATTTTTATCTTCAGGTTGGCAAGCTGCGAATCCATGAGCAAGATTGCCGCAAGCTAGCTCAGCTCGATGCACAGTACTGCTTCGAGCTTGTTCGATTTTTTTAAGGTAGCGTACACGTGTATTTTTTGAACGTTCAATAATCCGCTCTGTGATGCGCATGATTTCAGGATGAACGGTAGGAGGATGTTTTTCTATTGTACTGGAATTGCTCATGATTACTGACCTTATAATAGAGATTTTTTTCGATTAACTCGGCATTTATCGGGTATATACGCTAAAAATCTTTTTGTCATTCACTGTATGTTACCGGTAACATTGTTTCTTGAAATGGCAATAGTTGCAATGGTTGATAGACAAATTTCGAGTCATCTGTGATCTGAATCAAGATTATTTAAGAGAGGTACCAAACCTAGGCGTTTTCTTTACTGTAAGTAGTTATTTGCTTGGCTAAACTATGTTATTGAGCTGTTGCGAATGGAATTAAATAACAAAATTGTGGTCTAGTAATGAGTAGATATCTCAATTGATGTTAATGGAAATTTCATGCTAAAACGGTTAGTTGTAGCAATGCTACTTTTTACTTCTTCAGTGGCTTATGCAGGATCTGTGCTCTTGGAGTCAGGGTCACTTTCGATCCTGAATAATATTCAGCAACAGGCGTTAGGCTTAGAACCTGAGTTACGGGTGAAGGTGATAACTGAAAGCTTACTTGGTACACCTTATAATAACCGAACATTGAATTCACAAATGACCGCTGAAGAAAAGTTAATTGTAAATTTAAAATCAATGGATTGTATGACGTTTATTGAGTATACAGAAGCTTTCAAACGTTCTAATGATTACGATGGTTTTATTCGTAACCTAGCAAAAATTCGCTATTCAGAGAATGGAATTTCGTATGTTGAGCGTCGGCATTTTTTTACCGACTGGTTACAGCAAGCGGATGGTTCTGTCATTGATGTCACCACGCTTATTAGTCCAAATTCAATTGCGGTAAATAAAATACTTAATCAAAAAAGTAATGGGCAGTTGCTAATGAAAGGGCTACCTATGACTAATCGGTTAGTTAGATACATTCCAACAAAATATATTAATAATTCTGTTTTAGGTGCGATACAAACAGGTGACTATATTGGTATTTATTCGAATAAACCTGAATTAGATGTTAGCCATGTTGGGATAGCTATTCGTCAGGATGACAAAATTTATTTTAGAAATGCCTCTTCGTTGAAACGAGTTTTGAAAGTGAGCGATATAGAGTTAGAGCAATACCTGCAAGGGAAAGCAGGAATAGTCGTCCTGAGGTCACAACTCAGTCGGTTAGATTGATTTTTAACCTTTCACATTAAATATCATTTAATTTTTCGTTTTGTATTTCTATTTTTGTTAGTGATATTGCAGTTATTAAGTTTATAATATTATGTCGTCAATGTGGTTACTATTTTTACAGAAACACTATTTCTAGTTATTATTTTTTTTTCGTTAAAGTATGATCTATATCATATTATCTTTATCATTACTCTTCGGATGAGAAATAAAGTTATTTTTTTAAGTTTCTAACTATTTCTATGATTATTTAAAGTGTAAATAGTTATGAATATGTCGAATGTAAATAATTAATTATAAAAATATTTATATTGTTTTGAAAAATAAAAAGTGATTTAAAAGCAATGAATTACTATTAAATAATTAAAAGATAATAACTGTATTATTTGGTTAATAACTTTAACCTATTAATTTTTATTAATTTAATTGTTTTGAACTATTTCTAATAGACATTCGACATCCTATAATAGAGTGAATACAAAAATAATACCTATACTCGTCATACTTCAAGTTGCAGTGTTGTTGACTACGTTCACTCGCACTAGTCACCTACTTATGTAGGCTCCCAGCGACTCATTCACTTGTCGCCTAACTGCACCTCGAATTATTTAGAGTATATTTCCTATTTTAGGAGAGGGATATGGTTATAACAAAAAGAAAAAATGTATATGTCTTATTAGGGCATCACTTACGCAAAGCAAGAATGCAAAAAGGTTTATCGGGAAATGAATTAGCGGATATTATTAATTTAAGTCAACAACAGATATCCCGTTATGAGCGTGGTATTAATAAATTAAGTTTAGATAAGCTTATCGAAATTGTTGTATTTCTGGACATTGATGTGGGGGACATTGTTAAAGTAATTACAACAGAAATCGAACATGAAAAAGGGATAGTTGCCCAATAATGATATTATTTCGGATGAACTATTACCTAAAACAGGGTTTTGTTGGCGTTTTGTGTATTTTTGTGAGCAAATAAAAAGGTACAATAAAATAAATGTAAATTAAAGGTACTATAAAAGGATTTTTGAATGTTACGTAATTTATTGTTTTTTTTAATATTTTTGTTCTCAGGTTGCTCAACATTTTCGCCACAAACAGGTTACTATGTTGATACAAATCACCCATCACAGAATAGTAATCAAAGGATACAATATGTGATCCTGCATTATACCGTTTCTGATGATGAGCGCTCTCTCTACCTGCTAACTAAAGGAAAAGTTAGCTCGCATTATTTGATCCTGAACCAGCCTCAATATAACAATAATAAACCAGTTATTTTACAGCTGGTGCCAGAAAACTTAAGAGCATGGCATGCGGGGGCTAGCTCTTGGCTTCATCGTACAGGCTTGAATGACACGTCAATTGGTATTGAAATTGTCAATGCAGGATATAAAGATGATCAAAATGGTAATAGAACATGGGCACCGTTTAATCCATCGCAGATTTCAGCATTAATTCCGCTGGTTAAAGATATTATGCAGCGTTATCAAATACCACCTGAAAACATTATTGGTCACAGTGATATTGCACCGTTACGTAAGGAAGATCCTGGTAGAGCGTTCCCTTGGGAGGCATTGTCAAAACAAGGTATTGGCGCTTGGCCAGATGCAAAAACAGTCACAAACTATTTATCAAATAGACCTGTAGATGAGCCTAGCAACATTTTATTATTGCAAAAAGCGCTCAAGTTTTATGGTTATGCTGACATTCCTCTTTCAGGTCAATTAGATACAGCGACACAAAAAACGATCAGTGCATTCCAAATGCATTTTCGCCCACGTAATATTGATGGTCAAGCGGATGCAGAAACAGAAGCGATTGCTTTTGCATTAATTGAAAAGTATCGCAATATAGCTCAGTTTTTGTCCTCACATCAACTTGAGAATTGGCCTCAAGAAAGGGATTAATGAAATTTAGTAGTTAGGCATGTAACATATCACATGCCTTTGACTTTCAATAGTTTATTAAGATCCAAATTAGCGGATCGCACCGTACTCGCGGCTGATCTCTTTCGCTGCTTTGATCACCATCGCCCCTAACTCTGTCACACGATCATCGGTGATGCGCGATAGCGGACCTGAGATGGAAATGGCGGCAAAGGCTTCTTTATGTTCATCATAAATACATGCACCGATGCATCTTAGACCTAATGCATGCTCTTCATCATCATAAGAAAAACCTTGTTTTTTGGCTTGCTGTAGGTTCTCTTTTAGCGCTGATGGCGTGGTTAGGGTGTAGGGGGTGTAGGCATGTAGCCCCTTCTTGCTGAGTAGTGGGATAAGCTGATCTTCTGGTAAGTTTGCGATAAACGCTTTACCTGCACCCGACGCATGTAAGGGTAATTTCCCGCCAATGGGTGCTGACATACGCATTAAGGCGTTACATTGTACTTGGTCAACAATTACTGCATCGAATTCAGTGTGATCAAGGATAGCTAAGTTGACAGTTTCACCCGACTCATCCATTAAACGGCGCAAGATAGGGTGGACCAATGCAAGTAAATTGCGGCTTTCGAGGAAGCTGCTGCCAATGATAAATGCGTTTGATGCGATCACCCATAGCCCCAAATCACCCGTTTGGCGCACAAAACCATGTTGTTCTAAGGTCATCAGTAAGCGGTGGGTGGTTGAATTGGGTAAGCCAGCTTGCAGCGCAAGATCAGTGAGGGCAATGCCACCTGTTGATTCAGAAATATATTCCAAAAGTGTTAGTCCACGGCTTAATGACTGGACTTGACCTGCTGCTGGCGCGCCACTAGCGGGTCCCTTTGCCTTTTTTATTTTTTTACTAATTGATGCAGTCGCCATTAAGTCTCTCCTGACTGGAATGAATTTTTGTTTCTATTATGGATGATCTCACTCCAAAATACTCATCGGATCAGTGAAAAATTGGATCTGAGACAACCTGAAAAACTCTCATCATGGGCTCGAATTCTCGATGTGAAAACTGTGATAGGATGGTAATAGCGATAATTTAACTTATGACTATACTCGTCATACTTCAAGTTGCAGGGCTTTTCGTTAAGACTTAAGGGACTACGCTACGCTCGCCGAGTCACAGTGTTTATCTATGCTCCCCGACTATCTTCACTTGTCGCCTACCTGCATCTTGAATTATCTTGAGTATATGGTGGTTGTTTTTTAGGAGGCGGTGCAAGTGTCGTATAAAATCAGTCAATTAGAAAAAGAATTAAAAAAGAGGATATTAGTACTGGATGGCGCTATGGGCACCATGATCCAACGCCATAAACTTAGCGAAGAGCAATTTCGCGGTGAACGATTTGCTGACTGGCCAAGTGATCTCAAAGGAAATAATGATTTACTTGTTTTAACGCAACCTGAAATTATTAGAGACATCCATAGCCAATATTTTTCAGCAGGCGCTGACATCGTTGAGACTAATACCTTTAACTCAACCACTATCGCGATGGCTGATTATAAAATGGAATCGTTATCCGCAGAGATTAATGAAGTTGCAGCGCGCATTGCACGTGAGTGTGCCGATGAGTGGACACTAAAAACCCCTGAAAAGCCGCGTTATGTCGCTGGTGTTTTAGGCCCAACCAACCGAACTGCTTCGATATCCCCTGATGTTAATGATCCCGCTTACCGTAATGTCAGTTTTGATCAACTTGTTGAAGCCTATCGCGAATCAACACGTGCTTTAGTGAAAGGTGGTGTTGATCTGATCATGATCGAAACCATTTTTGATACCTTGAATGCAAAAGCGGCTATTTTTGCCGTTGAAACTGAATTTGAATCATTGGGCATTAAATTACCTGTGATGATTTCTGGCACTATCACCGATGCTTCAGGGCGAACACTATCAGGACAAACGACTGAAGCATTTTATAACTCGCTTCGTCATGCTAAACCGATTTCATTTGGTTTGAACTGTGCATTGGGCCCTGACGAATTACGTCAATATGTCTCTGAATTATCGCGCATTGCTGAATGCTATGTGAGTGCACACCCTAACGCAGGTTTACCAAATGCTTTTGGTGAATATGATCTTGACGCACAAAATATGGCTGAGCAAATCAATGAATGGGCGAAAGCTGGTTTTCTCAATATTGTAGGTGGCTGCTGTGGAACAACGCCATTACATATTCAAAAAATGGCTGAGGCTGTACAAGGAATTGCCCCACGAGTTTTACCAAGCCTTCCGGTTGAATGCCGTTTATCAGGTTTAGAGCCACTGAATATTGGTGAAAAATCTCTATTTGTTAATGTGGGTGAGCGAACTAACGTTACAGGCTCTGCAAAATTTAAGCGTTTAATTAAAGAAGGAAACTACCAAGAAGCGTTAGATGTTGCGCGCCAACAAGTTGAAAATGGTGCACAAATTATTGATATCAACATGGATGAAGGGATGTTGGACTCAGAGGCAGCCATGGTGCGGTTTTTGAATCTAATCGCAGGGGAGCCCGATATTGCCCGTGTGCCTATCATGATTGACTCATCCAAGTGGGATGTAATTGAAAAAGGGCTCAAATGTATTCAAGGCAAAGGGATCGTTAACTCTATTTCAATGAAAGAAGGTGAAGCGGCTTTTATTGAACATGCAAAACGGGTTCGTAAGTATGGTGCGGCAGTGGTTGTCATGGCGTTTGATGAAGTTGGCCAAGCAGATACCCGTGAGCGCAAAATTGAAATATGTCGTCGTGCATATCAAGTACTAACAGAAACGGTTGGTTTCCCCCCAGAAGATATCATTTTTGACCCTAATATTTTTGCGGTAGCGACAGGGATCGAAGAACACAACAACTATGCCGTCGATTTCATTGAAGTTTGTCAGGACATCAAACAGCAGCTTCCTCATGCAATGATTTCAGGTGGTGTTTCTAACGTTTCGTTCTCATTTAGGGGCAACGATCCTGTTCGCGAAGCGATTCATGCCGTGTTTCTTTATTATGCGATCCGTAACGGGATGGATATGGGGATCGTCAATGCAGGGCAGTTAGCGATCTACGATGATCTGCCTACAGAGCTGAAAGATGCGGTAGAGGATGTGATCCTAAACCGTCGTGATGACAGCACCGAGCGTTTATTAGATCTAGCCGAAAAATATCGTGCGACCAGTAGTGGTGAGCAACAAATTCAGCAAGCGGAATGGCGCTCATGGGAAGTTGAAAAGCGTTTAGAATACGCTTTGGTAAAAGGGATCACTGAATTTATCACTCAAGATACAGAAGAAGCTCGCCAGCGTGCAGCTAGCCCAATCGAAGTGATAGAAGGACCATTGATGAACGGCATGAATGTTGTCGGTGACTTATTTGGTGAGGGCAAAATGTTCTTACCTCAAGTGGTTAAATCTGCTCGCGTGATGAAACAAGCTGTCGCCTACTTAGAGCCTTATATTCAAGAACTCAAGCAGTCAGGCAGCAGCGCGGGTAAAATATTATTAGCCACGGTTAAAGGCGACGTTCACGACATAGGTAAAAATATCGTTGGGGTTGTTTTACAGTGCAATAATTATGAAATTATTGATTTAGGCGTCATGGTGCCTTGTGAAACTATCTTGAAAACAGCACGAGAAAAGAATGTTGATATTATTGGCTTATCAGGTTTGATCACGCCATCACTGGATGAAATGGTACATGTTGCGAAAGAGATGGAACGGCAAGGTTTTACACTTCCTTTGATGATCGGCGGGGCGACAACATCAAAAGCTCATACCGCAGTAAAAATAGAGCCTAACTATAGTCATTCAGTCACTTATGTTCAAAACGCATCTCGTACAGTAGGCGTGGTTTCAGCGCTACTTTCTGCGACACAAAAAGAAGAGTTTGTGGCACGAACACGCCGTGAATATGAAGTGGTTCGTGAACAACATGGACGTAAAAGACCGAAAACACCGCCTGTTTCATTGGAGGTTGCTCGCGCAAACGCAGTAAAAATTGATTGGCAAAACTACCAGCCGCCTGTGCCGCGTTTTTTAGGTGTGAAAGAAGTTCAAGCATCGATTGAAACATTGCGTCATTACATCGATTGGACACCATTCTTTATGACATGGTCTCTGGCTGGCAAGTACCCACGTATTTTGGAAGATGAAATAGTAGGCGAAGAAGCGCGTAAATTACTGCGTGATGCTAATGCCATGTTAGATCAACTAGCAGAGAAACAATCTTTAGTGCCAAGAGGGATCTTTGGACTGTTTCCTGCTAACCGAGTGGGGGATGATGTTGAAATATACACATCATCCACTCGTGATAACGTAAATTGTGTTGCATTGAATTTACGTCAACAGACAGAGAAAAAAGAGTTTCCTAATTATTGCTTATCGGACTTTGTGGCACCTAAAGACAGTGGTCAAGCGGATTATATTGGTGCATTTGCCGTCACTGGTGGTTTAGAAGAAGATGCATTGGCCGACCAATATGAACAACAACATGATGACTATAATAAAATCATGTTGAAAGCATTAGCAGATCGGTTAGCAGAAGCATTTGCTGAATACCTACATCAGCAGGTAAGAAAAGAGTATTGGGGCTATGCACCTGATGAAGACTTACCGAACGAAGAGCTGATCCGTGAAAAATATCAAGGGATCCGCCCTGCACCGGGTTATCCAGCGTGCCCTGAACACACAGAGAAAGCCAAAATTTGGCAGTTACTTGATGTTGAAAAGCAAATTGGTATGCAGCTGACTAGCTCTTATGCCATGTGGCCGGGTGCTTCGGTTTCAGGTTGGTATTTTAGCCACCCTGAAAGTAAGTATTTTGCCGTTGCTCAGGTACAACGTGATCAAATCGAAGATTATGCACAGCGTAAAGGCATGTCGAACACAGAATTGGAGCGTTGGTTGGCACCAAACTTAGGTTACGACCCAGAGGATTGATTTTTCATATATTAGGCACCATCTTATAGGAATAGGAAACCTAAAGAGACTGTGAGCTATGAGCTACGAATTTATTATAGAAGATACCCTGCCGGCGACGGCAGTTTATCCCTACAAGATCCAAAACAACGCTGCGCCTGAAACATTTTTCATGAGTGAAGATTTCGTCAGTGCCATGATGAGCATTTTGCAAATTATGGATAAATTGGATACGGATGACATGCTTGATGATCATTGTTTTAATAAAATTTGGTTGCGCAGCGAATTAACGCCAGCACGGGCAGAAGAGATCTACCTTTACTTAGAGGATCCGCAATCTATCGATCCTATCCCTTCCCAAGAAGAGATCGATGCTTTTCATCAGGCACAACGGGATGAAGACAAGCTGCTAGCGAAGGAAAGTCCAAAAGAAGGCATGATACCAGTACATAAATTCGCAACTAATGATGGTTGGTTAGTAACAGTGAAAGAATGTGGTTGGATAGCTGAAATTTTTTCACCTGAATTGGTTGGAGAAAACCAATTTGTGGTGTCACAGATTGCGAGTCTATGCAAAGTGAGCCATGAAACCCTAGAGGCGCTGCTAGTTGAGTGGGGTAAATTTAACCTGTTTGCCAGCAAACATGGTGGTTATCGGGTCAATTAACGAAACGCTTATTGGGGGGAATTCCCCCCAAATAATATTGCGATTCTGCCTATATTTTACGTCTTAATCACTTATCCTTTTTCATGAGGAGTGTTATGTTATATACATAATGCTGGTGAATGGACTGAACTGATGAATTTACGACCTTTAATGCTGTTGCTTTGTCTAGGCAATACAGCTTTTGTGCAAGCAGATACAACAGAAATGCTCTCTGTAAAAGAAAAGCAGCAATCACCAGCCTCCCTGACTGTTCCGCAGAATAACCTTCCTGAAGAATTTACCAATCGATTAAAAGAAGCCGAATCGGGCGATATTGATGCCATGCTTGATGTTGGGCTGGTGTATATGGATGGCACTGATTATTTATCTGCTGATTTAAAAAACGCGTTTATTTGGTTTAAAAAGGCATCTGATCTTGGTAACACTGATGGTGACTATTATTTAGGCCTTTTGGCACAAAACCAGCAAAAATATGAAGAAGCAGCGCGTTGGTATCGTAAAGGTGCAGAACAAGGCGATGCATATTGCCAATATGGCTTAGGTTTTTTATATGAGCGCGGTCTCGGTGTTAAGCAAGACTACAAACAAGCAAAAGCATGGTATTCAGAGTCGGCTGAACAAGGGCAATCCTACGGGCAATTTGCATTGGGTATGTTTTACCATGATGGGCTAGGTGGTGATGTTGATTATCAAAAAGCCAGAGAGTGGTATGAAGAAAGTGCTCAGCAAGGTGTTGCTTCAGCAGTCAATAACTTAGCTGTATTGTATGAAAATGGCGAAGGCGTTGAACAAGACGAAGAAAGAGCGATTAATTTATATCGCCAAGCAGCCAATATGGGATCCGCTACTGCGCAAAATAATATGGGGGACTTTTACTATGAAGGTCACCGCTTAATTGAAAAAAATGACTATCAAGCTATTTACTGGTACAAACGTGCGGCACTGCAAGGTAATTCAGATGCGCAATTTGCGATGGGTAGGGGCTATGAAAAGGGTGATGGAATAGGCAAAGATTTGGTCAGTGCCTTTGATTGGTATCAACAAGGTGCTGATAATGGCTCCGCGCCTGCAGCCATGAGGGTCGCTGAATTTTATGAACAAGGACTCGGTGGTGTTAAGGCCGATCATAACAAAGCCATAGAGTGGTATATGAGTATGGCTGATGATGATATTACTGAGGCACAAATAAAATTAGCGCAGCTCTATCTTGCGGGCCAATTACCTGACATTGATAGCCAAAAAGTGGTGGGTTGGTTACTCGCCTCTGAAAAAGATGACGTTCAATCTAAAAACCAGTTGGCCTTGTTTTATTTAACAGGAACAGGGGTACAGCAGAATACGCAAAAGGCGCGTGAATTGCTGCAACAATCAGCGTTTAAAGATGTGAGTGATGCACAAAATAACCTTGCGGTGATGTATGCAAAAGGACTTGGCGGTGAAAAAAACATTTTCCGTGCCATGATGTGGTTTGAACGAGCGGCAAAATCGGGTAATAGTGTCGCCATAGCTAATTTAAAACTATTACAAGAAAATAAAGATGTGACGGCTTCAATGTTGAAGTATACCGATAATGTACAGAAGCTAATAAAATAATGGGGAAAGGCGGCCTTTAATATCAGCCGCCCGAGGTTGTTGACGAAGCGGGATAAAAGCGTGGTTTTTCCCGCTCCGTGTTATCAGCCGAAAATCAATGAATTGATTTTCCTTGTTTATTTCAAAAACCTTAACGACCGCAGACAAACAAAATACGTTTGTCTGCGGTCTGAGGCGGCTTTAATACCAGTCGCCTTACTTTTATTCAAACAAGTTAGAATGCAGCGTACGTACAATCTCTTCTGCATCACTGCCGGGTACTAATAAGCAGATATTATGGCTGCTTGCACCGTAGCTGATCATCCGAATATTAAATGACTCTAAGGCACCGAAAATTTGTTTGCCTAAGCCATTCACTTGAGACAGTTCATTACCAATAATCGCCACCAGCGCGAGATCCTCTTCAACCTCAACACGGCATAGCGCGGAAAGCTCCGTCATCAATGCGTTGGTTAGCAAGCTACCATTGGTGCCTGTCGAACCTGTTGTATCCAATGTCAGTGCCACACTCACTTCTGAAGTGGTGATCAGGTCAACGGAAATGTTATGGCGTAATAATATAGTAAATATTTCTGCTAAAAAGCCGCGTGCATGGAGCATTTTTAGGCTATGTAACGTTAGTAATGTTTGTTTGCGACGCAGAGCCAGCGCTCTAAACTGTGGTGCTTTGACCGTTTTATCGCAAACCAATGTACCGCCTGCCTGTGGTTCTTTACTTGAACCAACAAAAACGGGGATCCCCGCGCGAACAGCAGGTAACAAAGTTGCTGGATGAAGGATTTTAGCACCAAACGTTGCCATTTCTGCTGCTTCATCAAAAGCGATTTCATCGATACGTTGTGCAGAAGGAACAACACGTGGATCGGTAGTGTAGATACCGGGTACATCCGTCCAAATATCAACGCGAGATAGATTCAGAACTTCTGCCAGCAATGCCGCTGTATAGTCACTGCCTCCTCGACCTAAGGTCGTGGTACGTCCTTTGCCGTCTTGACCAATAAAGCCTTGAGTAATGACTAAATTGTCTTGCAGACGTGGTAATAATTGCTGCTGTGCCGCCTCTTTTAATTGCAGTAAATCAGGCTCAGCTTTTCCAAAACTCCCATTTGTTTTCATGACTTTACGGACATCAAACCATTGTGAGTTTGCGCCTCGCTGGCGGAGCACTTCAACAAACAGTAATGTTGACATTAATTCGCCATGGCTGACCATTTCGTCGGTGAGAGCATCGGAAGTGGCGAGTGATGCTGAATCAGCTAAATGTGCGATATTTTCTAATAAACGATCAATTTCTTCGCGTATTACATCCGCATGCTGTAGTTTATCAATAATAGCGTATTGAATATCTTGTACTTTTTGCAGTAGTTCATTGCGTTTGTCTATGTCACAGCCTTCGGCAAGCTCAATCAACAAATTGGTGATACCTGCTGAAGCCGAGAGCACGACCACACGGACATTGCTATTAGACAGAACAACGTCAGCGCTTTTATTCATCGCTTCAAAATTGGCAACACTGGTACCACCAAATTTGGCGATAACGAACGGACTATTTTCTGACAAAGACGCTACTGCATTCATGATATCAATCCCTTTTGGCAAACTATTTTGCATATAGAAATATCGGGTTAGGCTAATGTCGTCAATGAAGAATCGATGCAAATCAGTAATTTTAATGATGGCCTACTTATTATCGTTTTTCCCGATATACTCGGCATACTTCGAGTTGTAGCGTTTTTCGTTGAGGTATGGTGACGACATTCTCTCACGCCAGTCACATCGTTTTTATATTATCGCTTTTCCCGATAGTTGTAATAAGCTCTGGAAAAATTGCAAAAAATTGACCAATATCATCAGTATTGAGAGAACGCAGGAAACCGATAGGTTGAGAAAGCTCAACGGGTTACAATTTATTCCTATTTCATATATTTTGGAGAGTGTTATCCATGAAAAGTATTAATCCAAGCCAAACGGCAGCATGGCGGGCGCTAGAGCAACACTTCGCGCAAATGAAAGATACCCACATGCGTGATCTGTTTAAACAAGACAATAATCGCTTTACCAAATTTTCCGCGACATTTGACGGGCAAATTTTGGTGGATTACTCCAAAAACCGAATTACTGAAGAAACACTGAACAAATTATTCGCATTAGCTGAGGAAACGGAGCTAAAGAGTGCTATCGACAGCATGTTTAGTGGTGAAAAAATTAACCGCACAGAAGACCGCGCTGTTTTACATATCGCACTGCGTAATCGTGATAATACGCCGATTTATGTAGACGGTAAGGACGTGATGCCTGATGTTAATGCCGTATTGGAAAAAATGCATAAATTCAGTGAACGCATTATTAGTGGTGAATGGAAAGGTTACACAGGGAAAGCCATCACTGATGTGGTAAACATTGGGATTGGTGGTTCTGATTTAGGACCATTTATGGTCACTGAAGCGCTGCGCCCTTATAAAAACCATCTGAATATGCATTTTGTTTCTAACGTTGATGGCACACAAATCGCTGAAACGCTGAAGCCTCTTAACCCTGAAACCACGCTATTTTTAATTGCATCAAAAACCTTTACCACTCAAGAAACTATGACCAATGCGCATTCTGCTCGTGACTGGTTATTGGCAACAGCGAAAGACGAACAGCATATTGCCAAACACTTTGTTGCACTGTCGACCAATAGCGAGCAAGTGGCGAAGTTTGGTATTGATACTGCAAATATGTTTGAGTTTTGGGATTGGGTTGGTGGTCGTTATTCATTATGGTCAGCGATTGGCTTGTCAATCATCCTATCAGTGGGTTATGACAACTTTGTGCAACTGCTGGAAGGTGCTCATGCGATGGACAAGCACTTCACACAAACGGCATTTGAAAACAACATCCCTGTCTTGCTTGGCCTGATTGGCATTTGGTACAACAACTTTTTTGAGTCAGAAACTGAAGCGATTCTGCCATATGATCAATATATGCATCGTTTTGCGGCTTATTTCCAACAAGGGAATATGGAATCAAACGGTAAATATATCGATCGTAATGGTCACAAAGTGCCTTATCAAACAGGGCCGATTATTTGGGGTGAGCCTGGAACTAATGGCCAGCACGCGTTTTATCAATTAATTCATCAGGGAACAAAAATGATCCCTTGTGATTTTATTGCACCTGCCGTGACTCATAACCCGTTGGGTGACCACCACGATAAACTATTATCGAATTTCTTTGCGCAAACTGAGGCGCTGGCGTTCGGTAAGACGCGTGAAGTGGTTGACGCAGAATTTGCGGCACAGGGTAAGAACCCAGCGGATATGGAATATGTAGCACCTTACAAAGTGTTTGAAGGTAATCGCCCAACTAACTCAATCTTACTCAAAGAGATCACACCTTATTCATTGGGTGCATTGATTGCGATGTATGAACATAAAATTTTCACGCAAGGTGCGATCCTGAACATCTTCACGTTTGACCAGTGGGGTGTTGAGTTAGGCAAACAGCTTGCTAGCCGTATTTTGCCTGAGCTAGAAAGCCGCGATGAAATCAGTAGCCATGATAGTTCAACAAATGGACTAATTAATCGCTATAAAACATGGCGTTAATAGTCTAATTTACCAACAGCAGCAACCTATCTTTTAGATAGGTTGTTGTTTGTTAATCATTTCAATATTAATGATTTAACTTTTCTCTCTAACCCATTAGTAATTAAAATTTTTTTTACTGAAAATTTACAAATTGTGTTGAATTCGTGACTTTTTAACTAAATTGTTAGTTATCTTTAACCTTGCAATAAAACAACGTGATATCCTTTATAGATAAATGATGCAATACCACACGATCCTGTGGTGGAATTATAAGTAATGGATGAAACGCTTTTTACCCCTCGCCCAATAACTTGGTTATCTGATACTGATGATCTTGTCCCTGATAATGTTTTAAGTTGGCTGTATGAGCAGGGGTCAATGACAAAACGCTTAGAGCAGTACTGCCAACGCGTAACTGTCGTGCCTTATACGCAACGCTATGTCACACGAGACGCATTAAGTGAAGATGAGGCGCAGAGCTTGCCTGTCAGTGAACACTATTGGTTACGTGAAGTGATTATGTTTGGTGATAATATACCTTGGTTACTTGGGAGAACGTTAATTCCACAAGAAACGTTAACAGGTGAAGATCAGCAACTAATTGATATCGGTGCCGTGCCATTAGGGCGTTATCTGTTTAGTCATGATAATCTTAGCCGTGATTATATTCAGATAGGGCAGCAAAATTCGCGATGGATCCGTCGCTCTCTATTACGATTGTCTGAAAAACCGTTATTATTAACAGAATTGTTTTTACCTGAATCACCTGCCTATAAAATATAGAAGGAGCATGAACAGTGGAGGTAAGTATGGCGCTAACTAAATGGCATGCCTACAGCCGTTTGATGCGTATAGATAGGCCCATTGGCTCATTACTGTTGTTATGGCCAACCTATTGGGCACTGTGGATTGCCGCTCAAAGTATACCCAGTTTACATATTCTGATCGTGTTTACGGTTGGCGTGTTTTTGATGCGAGCAGCTGGCTGTGTGATTAATGATTTTGCCGACCGCCATTTTGATGGACATGTTGAGAGAACAAAACATCGTCCGCTGCCGAGCGGTGATGTAACCGAAAAAGAAGCCAAACTATTGTTTGCTGGTTTAGTGGGGCTGTCGTTCTTACTGGTTTTGACACTGAATGCCATGACTATCTGGCTGTCTATTGCAGGGCTGGCGTTGGCATGGGTTTATCCGTTTGTTAAGCGAGTCAGCCACTTACCACAAGTCGTCTTAGGTGCGGCGTTTGGCTGGTCGATCCCAATGGGCTTTTCTGCGGTCAGTGAGTCGTTACCACTGGTTTGTTGGTTGCTGTTTTTAGTTAATATTTTATGGTCAGTGATTTACGATACGCAATATGCGATGGTTGATCGCAATGATGATTTGAAAATTGGTGTGAAATCAACAGCAATTTTATTCGGTCAATATGACAAGTTGATCATCGGTATCTTACAAGTGGTGATGGTGGGTGTGCTGGTGGCAATTGGCCTGCTTGCCAATTTAGGCATCGCTTATTATGTTGCTTTGTTACTGTCTGCATTACTGTTTGTTTATCAGCAAAAATTGATGGTTAATAGAGAACGCGCCCCCTGTTTTAAAGCCTTTATGAATAATAATTATGTGGGTTTTATTTTATTTGTTGGGATTTTATTGAGTTATTGGTAAAACAGTTTTTGAAGAGTAAAAGGGGTAAGGTGATGCGCCTTACCCCACTGATTTGATGACAAAATTAGCGATGTCACATCACGGCGCTAATACTATGTCAGGCGATGTGCCTATTACCATTTTGTTGTTTGGAAAATTCATTTCGACAGTAAGGTAAATTGAATCTCCTGCACTATAGCTTGAATTATTACCAAACTTTATAGAACCTCCAGTATTAGTCACTGTTGAACCACTTACAGTGCGATCGCCAATGAAATATTTATGCGTCTTAGCGGGATCACTGCCCCCTTTGTAGTATTCACTGACGTTTATTGACGTAGGAGTGCCATAACCTAAACTCGCATAATCTATCTCCATGTTATATCCATATCCGGAGCGATCCCCCAATTTGGTTGCCGTTATATAGTCGTATTGCTGATGGTGGTATTATTATTTTATTACGTACCAAGACGACATAAATGCCATACCTGTATTCGGTGTTCCGCTTTGCGAACGAGGAGTTACTTGAAAAGCAAAGCTACACCCTATATCTGCGTTTTTCACTGTATAACTCTTGGTCGTTGCTAGAGTTGTTATTTTATGGCTACGCTTACAGATCCATTCGATGCGGGTACCAGAGGTATCTTCGGGATCGCCATCCGCATCGTGGTAGCGATAACTTCCGGTTAGTCGCTGCCCCACGTTTGGATTAAAATCAAAATCTACACCAAGGGCTTCAGGGGCAAGTCCTAGGGTGATGATGGGGGATGAAGTGAACACTGCTCCGCTTGCTGGTTCAGTGATTGCTGAGTCTGTTCGTGGCGTGACCTTTACCGTCAATTTCTTTCCGTTGCCATCTCCGGCAACCAGTTTATAGCTATTTTGCGTGGCCTTTAGAATATCTTTACCATCCAGTTGCCACTGATAAAGGGATTCTACTGGCGTATCCTGATCCGCATCTTCAATGTCTGGAATGGCAGTAACGGTGTCATTGACAGCGGGCGTCGATTTGTCAAATTTAACCCCCTTCACGACTGGTGCATGCCCTATAACGGGAGATGTCTTGGCATTAACTTCGATCACAGAAGCGGACACTCCTCCTCCGATGACCAGTCCTGTTGTCAGCGTTATCAGACGAATAAGAAGGTTGATTTTTGTCCTATTAGTCATTGCATGAATGTCCTCTTCTGTTGTCGCAGTGGGTAAAAAATACCGCAACGGAGTGGCTCCGCTGCGGCTGATACTGATTATTTGCTAGAAGCAATAACTTTGATTTTCTTTTTCTGATCTTTACCCAGAACGGTGTATTCCTTCGTAGTTGCACTCGGGATATCAGTGTATGAACCTGAACCCACGGCATCCTGAATCTGCCATTGGTAAGTCACATTGCTACCACAAGTATCGTGACAGGTAGCAGCTGCTGTTAGTTTCTTACCAACCTCAGCGGTACCCGAAATGGTCACAGCTTTCACAACACTACCACTCACGACTGGGAGCCCTTTATCGCCCACTGAGGTGTTTGTAATATCTAGGTAGTCTTTAGCGTCCTCAGATTTGCTCTCTGCCGGATCGGTAGTTTTTGAATCAGTTTTTGCGACTGCTTTGACCGTGATCTTTTTACCCAGCCAATCCTTTTTTAGTTTCAGGGTGTCTTTGTTCTCACCGGAAATGACGGTTCCGTCTTGATACCACTCATAGCTAATGTTTATTGTATCGCCATCCTCATCGGTGAAGTCAAAGCCTGACACCGTCAAAGTGTCATTTTCCCCTAACACATTATCCTTGTTAACGTCAGTGGCTGTGACCTTACCCGCTGTTTTCAGAACGGGCGCATGACCGATAACCGCTGCTGTTTCAGAGGAGGTAACCGAGACAGTGGTTGCTTTGGCTGGGGCGGCTAGCGTTGGCGTACTGACCGCCATACTCAAAACTGCACCTGCAATCAGGAGAGATAGCTTGCCTTTGCCAGTCATTGGGTTTTGTTGCTTATTGTTGCTCATCTAATTTTACCTATATGTTTAAATGCCCTAGGGCGTAGTTATTGTGCGGTTACGCGCAGTTTGCGCTTTTGCATATCGGTTGTGACGATATAGGTCATCGCGGTCGCGCCACGGATGGCTTGATACTGCCCAGACCCTTGAGTTGTTTCCGCTTCCCATTGCCAAGACGTTGGCAGAATACAGTTGACTTGGCAGTCCGGGGTGGCAGTCAAAATATCGCCAACCACTGGACGCTCAGTCATGGCAATACCGTTACGAAATATATGTATCCCCACGGGTGCTGCCATCACTTCGACCGTTATCGGAGCCATACTGATGCCATCAACCTGAGGATTAAAGGTGAGGGTGCCAGCAAGCTGGCCAGTTGTTATGGTGGTGGTGTACACACCGGGCGTGGTTTCTTTCAGTGCCGCCAACTTAATGCCACTTTGCGAAGGTGATAGGGATGGTCCACCTTTCTTTATCGTGAAGGTGAACGGCAACTGAATAGATGAAGCCAGCCCAATCATTGGGGCGTTTTGCTCATCTCGTACTGTCAGAGTCAATATCTCGGACTGCGCGATATTGAGTTTGCCTGAACCTACCGTCAGGTGAGAGTTGCGGTTAGACAGTCCTGCATCGACAATCACCTGTACATAGGCCGGTTTTGAGGCATTTCCCTTGCCATCCCATGCGATGGCACTCAGGGTATAAGTATTGGTGCTACCCGCCTGCCAAGCAGGTAGGCGCATCTGCCAAGTCGTCAGACTTCTGCCAACAGAGCGCACTTTCCCGCCTTTGGCTGAAAATTCGCTTAGCATGTTCCACTCAATACGCTCAGCGCCGTATTTTGCTTTCAGCATGGCACTCAATAATTGCAAGCTGGCTGCACGACCACGGACGACTTGCGGCAGTACTAGACTGATCAGCTCCTGTTTACGGTATTCGAGTACGATGTTGTTATTGCGCTCAACCAGTGCCATTCGACTGCCTGAAAGCGTGCGCTGATTCGCCACTGCATCTGATGACACTTGCTGATCCCAAGGCGTACCAAATGAATAGTTAAGCTGTGCTTGAAGCTGAAGATCATCAGTTCCGCCCCCGTTACGCCAATCAGCCCCAAGGGTAACTAATGGGATAGGCGTGTAGTTCACACCTACCGTCATGGTTTTTGGCGATTTACGGCGAGTATCTTTATCTTTCAGCGCCACTTCATTCCCAAAATACTGTTCGTATTTCAGCTTACCTCCAAGCTGTGGATAAGACGGTAACCAACCACTGGCGGCGATATCAAATCCGTTAGCGGGACGTTCATCGTAGTCGTCAAAATCGCGTGACTGATGCCAATTGTTGAGTCGCAGATAGCCATTGGCAGAGAAGTGCAGATAATCGGACCACAGCTCTCCCCCGATACCGACTCGACGGTTGTTACCGGTAATATCAGCATCGTAAAAGGTATTTGCACCATACATCCATTGATCATTGAACCGGCGAACCCCAGCCCCTAAGTTCAGCGTGGTGCGCTCATCAAGGTTCCGTCCACCAAACTGGGTAAATACCAGCCAGTCTGGGTTTTGATATATTGGTAACAGCATGTCAGCAGATAGCGTACTCTGTGACAGTGTTTTGCCCGGCTGTATTCCAATCTGTGCCGTACCATACTGGTTCAGCCAACTTTCTACTGTTGATGAGGCTTTGGCAACAGCCATGCTTTTGGCTTGCACAGAAAGATACTCTTCAGGGCTTTGGGTGTTCATGGCCTCGAAAAAGCTAGGCGCTGTCTGAGACAACCAGCTTTCCACTTCATGGCTTGATCCGTCAGCCTGCTTTTTTTCAGTGCTATTTTTGTCTATTGTCTTTACCGCGTGGGTACTCGGAACATCAATTTCATCTCCTGCCGATAGATTTTCAAAAGCGCGGGTGAACCTGCGCATTTGATTTAGCGTTTTCAGTTCTTCTACTGTCAGACCATATTGAGGGGCTATGCTGTGAATGGTTTCCCCTGCCTGTAAGCGGTAAGGTTTTACTTCCATCCCATCCACAAATTCTGTCGCAAATACTGAACCGATCGGCATGATGGAGACGGAGAGTAAAGCGGGAAGTAATAAGCGTATTTGAGATGATTTGATACTGTCATGCTTAATACCAAAAATCATTTATCTATTCCTTTTATTCCATCCTTTAAAGTGGTGTTTCCATAATGAAAATATTTCCATTACTGATCGCTAAGCATTCAAGAAGCTAAACACCATTAGTATTGTGTGATAGGTAGATATTAAGTTTTTAAAAATAACTTATTGATATATAAGTTGATGAGTAATTTCATTGGTGGATATTAATACCCAGCTCAATATTGCCGTTTTATTTTGCGGTGTAATTTATATATTTCGATGAATAATGAAAACGTACTTATTTGGATTAAATAAGAAGTAATAGATAGTGGAATTAATCAAGGAAGGAGAATTTATTATCAATTGAGATAACTTTCTAATATTGGTCATACTTCAAATGAGGTGTGGTTGACTGCGTTCGTTCGTACTTGTCGCCTACTTATGTTACATCTTATTGGTCTTATTTTATTGGAATAATATGGAATGTGTATTAGGAATTGTCATTCTAAAGTGAGATTTTTTCATTTTAATCAAAGGGGTAATGTGATCTACATTACCCCTTGTTTCTTTTAAACTCTTACTGCTAGTTTTCTGATGTTTTTTCTTTCTCAGCAGAACGCTCTTCTGGCTGGCTGACGCTTTCGATAGTTAAACGTATTTCTGGCGACATTAAGCGAGCAATCACGGCGTATAGCTTTTTCGCATTTGCGGTGAAAATATCATTGTCATCGTTATCGATATAACCTTCTTCGCGCAATGTTTCGACTAGCGTTGAGAATACGGCTTTATCAAAAAACTCAGGCGCATTGATGCCATGTAATACAGAAAGACGTTGAGCTAACATACGGCTCTCTTTTTCTAATGTATTACGGCTAATTTCAGGGCTAGCATTGAGTAAAGACAGTGTGATTGCATAACGCTGCAAGGTTTCTCGAACCCCTGCGGCTAATAGCTGTAATGGACGAATGCGGCGTGGATTTAATACCACCATATCGTCCTCTTTTAAACACACTAATTTTTGGCTGGCTAACTCATCAATCAAGGTATCAACCACTTCGGTCAGCGACTCACTGTTATAACGCATAAACAGTTCTGCCTTGAGGAATGGGTAAATTTGCCCAACCTGATAATGGATCTCTTGACGACTAATACGTTCATTGTGCAGCAGAATACTGGCGATCAGTGATGGCAGTACCAGCAAGTGATGGATATTGTTACGGTAGTAAGTCATTAGAACCGCATTTTCACGAGGAAGAATAATGATATCCCCCATGCTGTCTTTTTCGACTTCAAATTTATCCATTTGCAGTGCGTGCTCTAACAGTTGCTCAGCCGTTTTATTTGGCGTTGTGGCATCTGCGGTATAGGGCACATTGCGTAATAATTGCAGGTAACATTCAACTTGTTCAATCAGCTGCTCACGTGTTAACGAGCGTTGACGTGAAGCAAGTAATGCGGTTGAGCAAAGGTTGATCGCATTCGCCGCTGCTGCATTATTGATATTGACCATGATGTTATCAGCCAAACCGCCGACAACGGGGTTTAACCAACTTGGGCGCTGCGGTTCGATAGGATCAATCGAATCACGCCAATGAGGAACGTGTTTAGTTAAATATTGAGTGAGTGAAATAGGTTGCCCAAAGTTGACATAGCCTTGTCCTAGGTTACGTAATTTACGCAAACCGCGGATCATCGAGAAAAAGCCTTCTTTTTCTTTCTCCGCACCACGCAACTCTTTGGCGTAGGTTCCCACTTCCATAACATGCTCATAGCCAATATAAATAGGCACGATAGTGATAGGACGTGAGTCACCACGTAACATGGCTTGCAGGGTCATCGACAATGTTCCTGTTTTTGGTTCTAGCAAGCGACCAGTACGTGAACGACCACCTTCGACAAAATACTCAATCGAGTAACCGCGCGCAAATAACTCACTCAGATATTCACGGAATACCGTTGAATAAAGTTTGTTTCCTTTAAACGTTCGGCGAATAAAGAATGCACCTAAGCGGCGGAAAATTGGCCCCGCGGGCCAGAAGTTCAAGTTAATACCAGCGGCAATGTGCGGTGGAACTAGCCCTTGATGGTAGAGAACGTAAGAAAGCAGTAAGTAATCCATGTGGCTACGATGTGATGGAACATAAACAATTTCATGGCCATCTTGCGCTAATTGGCGCACACGTTCCGCGTGCTGAACGTTGATCCCTTGATACAAACGGTTCCAAGTCCAACCAAGCACACGGTCGGTAAGACGTACTGCTTCATAAGAAAAGTTAGCCGCAATCTCTTCCATCATATTGATGGCATTTTGCTGGGCTTTTTTCACAGGTATTTTTTTGCTGCGAGCCTCATCTTCAACCGCTTTCTCAATCGCTTTTGAGGTCAATAGCTTGTTAAATAGCTCTTGGCGTACAGGAAGTTTCGGGCCGACAGCTGCAAGGCGTTGGCGTGAGTAATGAATACGTGCTACGCGAGCCAGTTTATTGGCGATAATGGTATCTGTACCATGCTCTTGTGCCATTAACCCCATTGAAACAATAGGTGAAAAACGCACAAAGCTATCTCGCCCAAGCCAGATGACGGCGAAGAATTTTTGAATACCATTGAGTAAACGTAATGGTGGCGCAGGGGTATGCCCTTCACGCTCACGCCCCGGAGCACGACCAAACATGACAGACGCAGGCAGTAGCTGGATATCAAGATTCGGGTTGCTACGATGTAAGTCTAGATAGGCATGAAATATTTTTACCGACTCTTTACGCGGATCTGGAGAGTAGTAACGAAAGACCCGCGGGCCGTCATCAATAAAGACGTAAGCAGGTAGTTTGGTCCCGTTGATGTCATTATCGACTAAAGGATCAGGCAAGCCGATAGATAAGCATTGGTGACGTAGTGTTAAAAGGTCAGACTTGGAATGGTAAGGCAGCACATATAATGTGGGCCGACTGGTATCCAGCTCAAGCTCTGAAATTGGGTCCGTTGGAATTAATTTACTCTTTACCAGTAATTTCAGTGGTAAATTCAACGTGTTGTAATATATTTTACGCCATAGTGACATAAATGATTATAGCCTCTTGTTAACAATGCCTTGCAAGCATACCAGAAATCAACTGGCAAATCTGTTACTGACAGTTAACTTTGACCGCAAAAAATAATGAACGTTTGTAATTTTGAGGAATAAATATGGCAAACCAAACTAAGGGATTCACGCGTGTAATTAAGGCTGCGGGGTATTCCCTTAAAGGATTAAAAGCGGCATGGGTAAATGAAGCTGCATTTCGCCAAGAAGCCGTTGCAGCGATCCTTGCGGTGATTATTGCTTTATGTTTGGACGTCAGTTATATCGACCGACTATTGCTGATTAGTTCTGTCGTCATGGTGGCTATTGTTGAGTTAATTAACAGTGCGATTGAAGCCGTTGTTGACCGTGTAGGCAGTGAATATCATGAATTATCGGGGCGAGCAAAAGATATTGGTTCAGCGGCAGTATTTATCACTATTGGACTGGCACTTGTCATTTGGGCCACCGTGTTGTGGCAGCGTTATCTCGCTGGCTAGTCTTAAAGTGTCGGTTGGTCTCGACAAATGTGGCACTTGCGTGATTTAAGTGTTTCAAATCTTCATTTACCTGTATATACTCACAGTCTGACTGTATAAACAAACAGGGGAACGAGATGAAAGCACTGACGGCTAGACAACAGCAGGTTTATGATCTGGTGCGCGATCACATTTCTCAGACGGGTATGCCACCTACACGCGCTGAAATAGCAGCAAGCCTTGGCTTTCGTTCGCCTAATGCGGCAGAAGAGCATCTTAAGGCGTTAGCGCGTAAAGGGGTAATTGAGATTGTTTCTGGGGCTTCTCGCGGTATTCGCTTACTGCTTGAAGAAGAAAATGATACTCAAGGGCTTCCTCTGATTGGTCGTGTAGCGGCGGGTGAGCCATTATTAGCCCAAGAGCATATAGAGAGCCATTATCAAGTTGATCCAGCACTTTTCAAACCACATGCGGATTTTTTACTGCGTGTAAATGGCATGTCGATGAAAGATATTGGAATTATGGATGGTGACCTTTTAGCTGTTCATAAAACACAAGATGTTCATAATGGGCAAGTTGTGGTTGCACGTATTGAAGATGAAGTAACAGTAAAGCGTTTCAAGCAGCAAGGAAACCGCGTTGAATTAATCGCTGAAAATGCTGAGTTCGCGCCTATTATTGTTGATTTACGCCAGCAAAACTTCACTATTGAAGGGTTAGCGGTGGGTGTGATCCGTAATGGTGAGTGGTGCTAATATCGCACTGCAAAGATGATTAAAATGTTGCTGGCAGATTGTACCCATTATTGCTTTTGGGGATCTGCCTGCGATATAGAAGGGTATTTTTCAATTCAAACCCCTATGGGTCAGTGATCTGTGTCTGTTTAATGTCGCCTATCAAATCGTTTTTTTTTAATGTTTTTTCTTTGTTTTTACGGATTGTTGTTCATGATCGTGATCACAATGTTCATGATCTGGGCAACTGACGATTTCACTGCAAGCTTGGCATAACCCGTGATTTTCTACCACAGTATGGCGTAGTTGGAATTGATTTTGTTTAGCGAGGTCTAAAATGGCGGCTTCAATTGCCCCACAATCACTTTCCGCAACACTGCCACAATGATCACAAATCAACATAACCGAGATATGGCTTGGGTTATCGAAATGGTGGCAGATCACATAGCTGTTGGTTGATTCAATTTTGTGGATAAAGCTTTGTTCCATTAAAAACTCTAAAGCTCGATAGACCGTAGGGGGCTTCGCTTGCGGTTCGACTTCACGAAGCAGATCAAGTAAGTCATAGGCGCTGATTGCTCCATGCTGTTTGGCGATTAAGCGTAAAACAGTTTCCCGTTGTGATGTGAGTCTAACACCCCGTGCTTCACATAACCGCTCCGCCATTGCGAGCAATTTTTCTTCATTCATTTTTTTCATGGTCAAGAGCCTTACTCAAAACTGTCATTGCTGTTTGAGGGTAGTTTACCATATCTATACTCTTCATACTTCAATCTACAGTACCTTTCGTTAAGGTATGGTGATGGTGTTCACTCACGCCATTCCGTTAGCTGAAACGTGAATTATTAAAAGTATATGGACGGAGTAAAGCACATTTTAGCTGTACGATAAAAATAATGTTCAAAATGATAATAATCATCCACGGTTAATAAAAAACCTTTCTGCAAAAATATAAAAAGATAAATTTCATATCGGAATATTAACATTACTGTATCAAATGTAATTCTAGTAAATAATACTCACGCCATAAAATAAACATTCCCACACATTAAATTAACTAAAAATCTACATTCTGGTGAAACAGAATGTTACTTTTGGTTGATAATTTAATTGGGAATTATCTTACTGTGAATATATTACTTAAATAAAAAAACGAATTTAATCTATGAAAAAGAATTTTAGTATCAAAATACAATCATTAACTTAAGTTTTAATTTCATTATAAGTGAAATTATAGTTTTTTATCCCCATGGAATTTTCATTGAATTTTGAAATATTTTTTAATTTTTATAAATAGAAATTTACGGTTTTATATAAATTTTTCTAAGTCTCACTACTGATATATATAATTTTACCCATTATTAGCGTTAATCTTCGCAATATCTAATTTACTAGAATATTAATCTGTCATTACGCTACTTGTGTATGTATTTTGACAATAAATACTGATTATGTAGAATTGACCATAGAAAATATCCGCGTAGCTAGATGAAATAGACTTTTTTGTTCTATATCAAAATTAATAAGTTTTGAATCTAACTAAAAATTGAATCTATGGCACTAGAGGAAAGTTAGGTTGTAAATAATGGAATGCGGAAATCTGTGAAGTTTTAATTTTTTATAAAAATATAGGTTAAATGGATTTAATTTATTAATTCAAAAGCCTCTACTCAAAAAAGGTATTAGTACAGCAAGGAACACTGAATTAATTCCAAATTCATGGATGGTCAGTTTAATGACTTATTTGTTTGCAGGATAAATCGAGTTAGGGGAAGTGTCTTCCTATATAAAAAAGGAAATATTTATGAAATTCAATAAATTAGCGGTAAGTCTAGCATTAGGTTTGAGCATGGGTGTTTCAATGGTAGCTGTGGCAGCAGATGAACCCGCAGCACCAGCACCAGCAGAAAGTTCGCAAGGTACTATCAAGTTTAACGGTTTTATCAATGATGTTCCTTGCTCAATTGATGATAACAATCTGAATCAAACGGTCCGTTTCGGTGAAATCGCATTGCACGAACTCACTTCTGGTAAGTTCCGTTCAGATAGCCGTCCTTTCGATATCGTATTGAAAAACTGCTCAACTGAAACGTACAAAAACGCAAAAATCACTTTCACAGGTTCTACTGTGTCAGGTTTCACTGGTTTCGCTGGTGACTTACTTGGTTTAGGTGGCAAAGTTGAAAACGCCGGTATCATCATCACTGATGGTGCAAGCAAAGTTGTTGAGTTTGGTAAAGCATTCCCAGGCACTGGTGATGGTTATGCACTGAGCAATGGTGATGGCTCAGAAACGACTATGCACTTTGAAGCCTACGTGAAAGGTAATGAAGACCCAGCTAAGAAAGCGACGACTGGTCGTTTTGACACTGTAGCTAACTTCAAAATTATCTACCAATAAGCTTTGACTAGAAAACATATGGCGCAAATACGCCATATGTTTATGACCTATCATTTTTATTTTTTCAATTTTGATTGATGGTTTAGTGATATGAAAAGCATAAAATTAAAATTAATTACCAAATTGATGCTTTTAATATTGATGCCAATAATTGCATGGTCAGAGGAAGCCGTCGATTTTAATACTGACTTTTTGGATAATGACAGTACTGAAAATATCGACTTCAGTAAATTTTCTCATGCTGATTATGTACCGCCGGGTAACTATTCTTTAGACTTTGAAGTTAATAAAGTCAAAATACTGGCAGAAGAGCCAGTCACATTCTTCATCCCTACTTATAACAATAAAGAGTCTTTAGCCTGTATTACACCTGAAATATACCCATTATTGGGTTTGAAAAAAGATTGGTATAGCAAAATCACATGGCTAAATGATGGGCAATGCCTAGATATTCGTAGCGTACCTGAGATGAGCTTCCAAGGTAACTTAGCGAAAAATACCTTACAAATTAGGATCCCTCAGGCTTATATGGAATATGATGACCCTAGTTGGGATCCGCCAACGCGTTGGGACGACGGTATTCCCGGTGCATTTATTGACTATAATGCAACCGGACGCTTGGTAAAAGAGCAACAAGGTAATAATAAAGGAACGAAAACAGGCCTAACGGCTACGGGTACGATGGGAGCCAACTATGGTTCATGGCGCTTAAGAGCTGATTGGCAATCACAAAATGGTGAGCTGAATAAGCGCAGCCGCACTTGGGCATGGAATCAGATCTATGCTTACCGCGCAATACGTTCATTAAGCTCTCGCTTAACATTAGGTGAGCAATATTTATCTTCGACATTATTTGATAGTTTCCGCTACCTCGGCGCAAGCTTAGAGACGGATGAATCGATGTTTCCTCCTCGCTTGCAGGGCTATGCACCTGAAATCGCGGGTGTTGCAAAAACAAATGCGACCGTTATTGTGAAACAAGATGGTCGTATTATCTATCAAACAGAAGTGAGCCCAGGCCCATTCAGGATCCAAGATGTTAACTCATTTGGTGGCGGTACAATGGATGTCTCTATTCAAGAACAGGATGGAAGCACCAGTAATTTCAAAGTCGAAACCTCTAAACTCGGTACATTGACACGTCCAGGGCAACTTATTTACCAATTTGTAGTGGGTAAGCCAACGAAAGATGAGCACAATACACATGGTCCCGAATTCAGTTTAGGGTCGTTGTCATGGGGGGCGACAAATAATACTACTATTTATGGTGGCTTATTAGGCTCTTCTGAATACCAAAATGTGGCGATAGGTTTTGGTCGAGACTTTGCTCCATTTGGTGTGTTATCTGGAAATATTAACGTTTCCAGAGCGAAAATGGGTAGTCTAGATAATGATCGTACACTTACCGGTAATTCTTATAATTTAACCTACTCTAAGCAATTTGATGAAATTAATAGTCAGCTCACTTTTGCAGGCTATCGTTTTTCTGAAAAGAATTATATGAATATGTCTCAGTTCCTCGACCGTCGTTATAACAGCGGTACAGTGGACAGCGGTAAAGAGCTATACACTATTATTTTTGGTACGGCATTCTCAGATATTAATACCAACGTTTATTTAAATTATTCGCATCAAACGTATTGGAATCGTTCATCATCAAATCAATACAATATTACGATTTCGAATTATTTTGATATTGGGAAAATAAAAAATGTTAGCTTAAGTTTGACGGCTTATAAAAATAAAACTCATAGTAGTGATGATGACGGTGTGTATGTCAATTTAAACGTACCGCTAGATGATAATAAGTCCAGTATTAGTTATTCAGGTGCGTATGCAGGCGGCTCACACAGCAATAATGTGAACTATTATAACCGTATTGATAATCGAAGTAGCTACAGTATTTCTGCGGGAACTTGGGATAAAGATAAATTAACAACCGCAGGAATGTATACCTATGATGGCGATACCGCAGAATTAAATGCCAGTGGTACTTATATTCAAGACCAACAAACTGCAGTTTCTATGCAGTTAAAAGGTGGAATGACCATGACTCCAGAAGGTGGGGCATTTCATCGAAATAATTCTGTTAGCGGTGGTTCTCGGCTCCTTGTTGATACTAATGGTATTGAAGGAGTTCCGGTGCAAAACTCTATTACACCAATAAAAACGAATCGATATGGAAAAGCGGTACTCACGAGTGTGATGGATTATAACCGTAACAACTTAAAAATTGATTTAGATAGCTTGCCAGATAATGCGGAAGCATTGCAATCAACACAGTATGCGACTTTAACCGAAGGAGCGATAGGTTATCGTAAATTCAATATTATTGAAGGTAGCAAAATACTCGGAACGATTACATTGGCTGACCATAGTGCTCCTCCATTTGGTGCATCTGTAATGAATAAATCCAATAGGGAAGTTGGGATTGTATCAGATAAAGGATTTGTATATTTAGCAGGTATTAACCCACTTGAATCACTTCGTGTTACTTGGGGTAATGATGTGAGTTGTCAGATTCAATTACCTGAAAAATTAGATGAAACAATGGCAGATATAGTATTACTGCCATGTCGATAATTATAAATTATTTTTTACATCAATAAATTTTACGTCAATGGTGAAAACATGAATTTCCTAAAAACAACGTCGATATTGGCAATGATAAGTACCTCATTGATTGCTCAGTCTGCATATTCCGCGATTGCATTAGATAGGACTCGAGTTATTTATAATGAAGGTGAAAAGTCAGTCAGTATCACTTTATCAAATGAAAATAAAAATAGCCCTTATTTAGCTCAAGCGTGGATAGAAAATGAAAAAGATGAAAAAGTGAATTCACCTTTTATTGTGACTCCACCGGTTCATCGTATTGAAGCCGATGCGAAGAGCCAAATAAAAGTACAATCGATCCCCGCTATTTCACAACTCCCAAAAGATCGTGAAAGTGTTTATTACTTAAATGTACGTGAAATTCCACCTCGCAGTGACAAACCTAATGTTTTACAGATTGCACTACAAACTAAAATTAAGCTGTTTTATCGCCCTAGCGGCATAATACAGAAGGACAGAATGGATCTTATTCCTCAAGAAAATGAGATTAAAATCAGTAAACAAGGCAATAATTTTGTCGTAAAAAATCCATCGCCTTTCTTTATGTCGATTACTAAATTGAAAAAAGGGAATAGTGACGTCGATAAATTTGAACCTGTTATGGTTCCCCCATTGGGCGAGATGTCATTAGGCAGTACCGCAGGCGATATTGGAGCATCCCCAACTCTCGTTTATTTAAACGATTTTGGCGGCACAGTGGATTTAAAATTTACTTGCAACGCAAGTCAATGTTCTGTGGTGCCTAGAAAATAAGGCCATAACTTATGATGTCTATTAAATATTTTACACGGTTATTACTGCTAGGGCTTATTTTTAACGTCCATTATGCCATGGGCTTTTCAGGCTATTTGTATGTGGAAGTTAGGGGGGAAGTACTGGCTCGACCTTGTTCAATTAATAATGGGCAACCTATTGAAGTTGACTTTGGTGAGGTTATGACAACTAGGATCGAAGGCGAGCTCTATAAACAACCACTGGAGTATCAAGTGACATGTGCAGGTGGAACGAAACCTAATCTAAATATGTTTATAGAAGGCGTTTCTTCCGCATTTGATCAACGTTATCTAAAAACAGATGTAGATGGATTAGCTGTACTCTTTAAGGCTAATTCAGAGGATTTTCCTGTTAAGAGAAAGCATGCATTTAGTTTTGATACTCCGCCTAAGTTATATGCTGTTTTGGTTAAACAAAGTGGTGCAGATTTACCTGCTCGTAAATTTACAGCAAATGCAACACTGAAAGTTGAATACCAATAAGGGCGTGATATATGCAAAAGGTAAAACAGTTAGTTTACGCCATAGTATGTATTTTAATCTGCTCATGTTCTGTGATTGCAAAAGACAACGAAACTGACATACAGATTAAAGGCAATTTGGTTACACCTCCACCTTGTAAAATCGATGATGGTAAAGCAATCGAAGTTGATTTTGGTAATGTGTCAGTTAAATCGGTTCAAGGGAAAGATCAAAAAAGACAGGTTAATTATCAAATCCAGTGTGGTGAAAATAAAAACAACTGGGCGATGTATTTAATGCTTAATGGTTCAAAAAGTCATTTTGACATTAATGGGTTAAATACGGGCATTAATAATTTAGCTATTAAATTTCAGTTAGGTGATCAAGAGCTCGATCTAGGCAAAAAGTATCTTATTAATCCGAGTTCACCGGGTGTGCTTTGGGCGGTCTTAACACGTAATGGAAATAATGAACTCGCTACAGGGGACTTTATTGCTAATGGATCACTCATTGTGGAGTACCAATAATGCGAATGAAATGGTTGTTCTGCGTTGGTGTCGCTTTAAGTAGCTTTTGTTCAGTGGCAAGTGCTAATGATTTGAAAGTTAAAGGTACTTTAGTTAATGCGCCTTGTGTCATAGCACCTGCAGATAAAGATATTGAAGTGAATTTTGGTGATATCAGATTATTAGATATTTATGAACGAGGCTTTGAATTTTCCAAGAAAGATCTCACTTTAGTCATTTCAGAGTGTGATCTGAGTTTAGCGAAAAAACTTAAAGTTAAGTTTATTGGTACAGGTCATGGCCAATTACCTGGCTTTCTTGCCTTAGAGGGTAATGATACTAACCCTGGTTTGGGTATTGGTTTTGAGACTGAGTCTGGCTCGCCGTTATTACTAAATGAAAATTCTCCGATGATGGTTATTGAAAGTGCTGGCCGCAATGAATTGAAGTTTAAAACCTTCCTTAAAGCGACGCAGGCAGCCATTAATAATAGAACGATTAAACCGGGGCGTTTTGTATCTACAGCCACATTCTTAATACAGTATGAATAAATTTATGACCAGCAAGAGTCTAAATATAATAGGAATAAAGTAATGTATAAGATAATCGCTAAGTTTTGGCTAGTATTATTCTTAATGCTTTCTTCAATGACCGTGGGGCAGGCTTCAACATATTTTTCTTATGTTTATGAGGTTGAAAGTGTAAGTGCAACAAACAATACTTACCATTATACGATGGAGTATTGGAAAACAAATTATTTTAATGAACCTAACCCGTGTAAAGATGTATTAGGTGCTGGAGCGAGAGGGTGTTATTTGACGATTAACCACTTGCATTCAGGTAAAACAACGGGGGGAATTGCTGACCGAATTGACTGGTCTTGTGCAATTAATTTTATTGATTATCCGAACATGGATTCTATTATTCGTGATGCGCAATCTCAGTGTGGATTATCGTTTCCTCGATCAGGTAAGAGCCGCCACAGTGGTAGAATAACCACAGATGAATGTGTGGGGATCTTCCTTGGCAGAACCAACAAACAAGGAAGTGCAACAATATTGCCAGGTGGTATTTGTGGGATAGCTCCTCCACCAGCAGGTAAATGTTATTTTTCATATGTCAATAATAATCAGCTAGTGCTAGATCACGGGTCATTAAACCCAGAACAATTGAATAATAATAAGCAAAGTGGGATGTTCACGGTTATTTGCAATAAAGATATGGCGATTCAAGTGATGTCTAATATGAGTGATAGCTTGATTGACTTACGTTCAGATGGCTCACTGCGATCTTATATTACTTTAAATGGTAGCCCTGCATCGGCAGGCTTGACGTATAACATGAAGGCTAACGTTGCTGCTCCTATCATGGCTGAATCTACGTTAATAACTCGAGGTGATGTCACGCCAGGTAAATTCAGTGGTCGAATTACTCTCGTTATGGTTGTGCCATAAATCAAAATTCATCATTTTCCCATGTTGACGGTCTTGCCTACTTAAACGTAATTGTTGGTAGGCTTTTTTATGACTACTGATCTGCGTAACAGGTGAAGGATGAATAAGCTTCATCTTTCAAAATATAAATATTGTCATCCATTTTAGTAATGCTGACATAGTAGTTTATTTTTTCTTCTTCTAACTGAATAAAATTAGCAAATAGTTCTTTTGGTACAGTATCTGAGCTTGTGATGGACAATTGGTTAAAATGGATAGAATAATGATCATTTTTATCAATGGGTTGAAAGTTAAAGTAGATAGCTCGATCTAAACGATAAAACACATTGTTTTGTTTAATATAGCCATACATATTCATTCTACCTGTATGATCATTATCAACTAGGATACTGGTTTTTGATTTCAACATAATGCCTTCATCTGTTCCATTATCTTTTATCCATAAAATTTCCGAATGACAAAGGCTAACATTATGGCTTTTTTGATGAAGAATAATTGCTGTCACCAAAGCTGAAAGTACAGCAAATAAACTTAATAAAATATATTTTTTCATTTAAATTCTCTGATCATTGATTGATACACAGTCATATTTGGTGTTTTTTTCCTTACAAATACTGATAGAAACATTTTTATCGACTGGTTGTGTATTATTGGGTTCCGAAAGTAAAATAATACGTTTAGGTTCATTACAATCAATATGGTATTTATCAAGTTTTTTATTAATAAAATCGAGGTTATCGACAGTTGAGTTTTCAGCAAAATGAATTGGTGTCTGTATAATGCATTTTTCTCTTTGGCTTACTGTAATATAACCATTGATTTGCATACTTGCGTCAGAGTCTTTGATAAAATGAAAAATTAGGGTAAAGGAAATAGTTACTATGGCAATTAAAGCAAATAAAATATAACTTTTTCTGATATTACCCTGTTTTTTAGTTGGTTTAGTCAATATTTTTTCATTAGTATTTAAAGACTCTCCTTGAGTGGCTGGAAATACCTTATTCTCAGCAGTGTTATCTATTATACTTTGATTTTGTTGTATTTCATTAAATGTATCTTTATTCACATTTTGATGGTCAGTTTTAATTGGTTCTGACTTTTTATCATAATGAGTAAACGCTTCTTCTTGTAAAATAGATGTATTATTTTTGTGAGTGATTATTTCTAATGTTTCACAATCAAAATGAAAGCCTCTTTTTGGCACCGTAACAATCGATTTCGGGTCAATACCAATAAGCTCAAGCTTTTTTCTAATTTCACTTATATAGGTGTTCAAATTATTATTTGAACCCACTAAGCCATATTTTTCCCATACATTAGTAAGTAATTCATCCCTTGTGGCAATTTGGGATTGTTGATTTAGAATAATTATTTCACTTAGCAGACGAGATGCAGGCTTTGAAAGCTCAATAAATTTATCAGTCTCACTCTTTAAAAAAATGAGACAACTTTCTGTCTCAAAAATAAATTTATTATTAATGAGATAATCTTTGATATTTGTCATAAACGCGGCTGACTCTCTCTAATTTTTAACTCTAGAACAGCGGAATCAATATAATAAAAGGTAAAAACTTCTTAATTTCAGAAGTTATTAATTAATATTTTTTTTATAAAAGCTTGTAATGCATCTAGTTTAAATAGGGAACTCAGTAACTGCAAGTATTGAGCTATGAGCTTTTTTGAATCCTGAGCTCAAATATATTGATCTGAGAGGTGTAACGGAGTTATGGCTGGTTTTTTTGTTATTCGTTAGTTTTTGATATGGATCATAACCTATTTTTTTGTGTAAAAAACCATATACCTCTGAAATATAGGTTTAGTCATCATTATAAGATCTTATTGAGTTATTTATTGAGACGAGTCCTAGGTGTTAGTACTTATTTTCTAATTATTATTTAATAATTTAAATTCAAGATGAAAATAATATTTTTTTGATCATCAGGTAAGGAGGTGTTCCTCCTTGCCTGACATAAGAAATATTAATAATTATATTCAATGCCTAACCAATAATTACGGCCTTCTTCTATATAGCCTGTTGTATATTGGTATGATTTATCAAATAAATTATTGACGGAGGTATTTACTGAAACACCATGGCCTAGATCATAATCTACGCGTATATCCGTTTTAGCAAAACCGCGGACTTTGTCATTACTATCGATATAATTGAAGGACCAACTTCTTGCTTCTTCTGTTACCGTGAAGCTAAGTGGCTCGTAAGGGGTAAACTTAATCCACGCGAAGGCTTTATGCGTTGGTAATTCAGCCACATGTTTTACGCTGTAGTGCTTTGGATCTGCATGAATATAGCTGTAGCTTAAACCCGCAGACATCCAATCGGTAATTTGCCCATTAGTACCTAGATCAATACCCGCATAATTGACTTTTCCACTATTTCTATTTTGATAGACATCTGAATCTTCCTTGGCATCATAATACATGTAGTGAGCCATAATGGCGTCGGACACATGGTTATAATAGGCGCTGGCATTGTAGGACCAATCAGGGGTGATATGGCCTTTATAGGTTAGATCGTAGGTGAGGGCTCGCTCTGCATCAAGATGAGGGTTGATAATAAAACTATCGTTATTCTTCATCTTGTTTTTAGTGTAGCGTTCTTTCTGTGTTGGGAAGCGGCTTCTATCTGAGACAGAGAATTGTACTGTATCATTATTTTCCAAATGGTAGCGCGCCATTAATTCCCAGTTAAATGCACGTTGGCGATTGTCATCATAGGTTTCGATACCTGTAACGACATTTTTGCTATTATATAAGTAGCGTTTGCCATCATCGCTGCTGCGCCAATCAAAACCAATTCCGCCAATAATATCGAGCTTGTCTGTGGCAACCCATTGGTACTCGCTAGCAACTGACCATGTTTGATCTTTGTAGCGATCGTAAGGAACCTCTTTATTGCTACGAGCACGGTGAACGTCTTCTTTCCAGTGTGCAGCAAAAGACAGCATATCGAGTTCACGAAGCGTAAAATCTACACGCATATCAGCACCATTACTGTAGTCGTCATAATGGCTGTAGTTATAGACACCATTTTTATAATCTTTGACAGATTTGTATTGATGGAGGGTATTGGTGAATTTGTCGTGATACAGGCGACTTTGTAATGCAATACTATCCGTTAGCTGGGTATTACCATTAAAGTAAATACTTTCTTTATCATATTCAGGCCATTGCCAAATTTGTTGTTTAGGATTATCCGCACTTGGGGCACTGTTTTTATCACCATCTTGTTTTAGGTAAGTCACAACATATTCATCTGTCTCACGTGGCGTCCAGCCCATTTTAAGCATTAAACGTTTGTCATCCGTCGAAGAGTTAGTTCGACGGCCATGTGTACCTGCGAGTGGGTTATTGTCTTCTGATGAAGGTAGTCCCATAAAGCGTTGTTTGTACTGACTTCCACTGACCTGAATAAAACCAAGATCATTACGGCCCCCTAAGCGGGCACTTATGTTATGTGCATTATCAGCACCACGAGCAAAGCCTTGGTTTAGGCTAATATTGGCTTCTAATGGTTTTTGCGGGGTGGCGGTGGTTAAATTGATCGCTCCTCCCATTAGGTTTGGCCCTTGCAATAATGATGTATAACCTGTTGAGAGCTCCACACTTGATAGCTCACTGGTCATAAAGCGGCCTAAATCTAATGTACCATCATAGGGCACATAGGTGGGGATCCCATCAAAGAACACAGGAACTTGACGGCTATCGAAACCACGTACATTGACTTGTGTTTCGTTACGATTGCCTGATTTTTGGATCACAACACCTGGCATGGTATTTAAGGCTTGAGCTACGTTGGTGCGATTTAATTGCTGCATCTGTGCTTGAGTTATGACATGTTCATCAGCGGCAAGTGGAGTACTCCAAACAGTCATAATATCGCGATTGGTTTTCTCCTCTGTCGTTGCCGCAAAGCTATGTGTGGTAAATAAAGCCATCCCAACCAGATAGGTAATTTGTTTTATTTTCATTATGAAATTCCAGTTTATACAATTCGATATATTATTTTTTATATAACGATAGTTATCGTTTATTTAATTAAGCAGAAGCCCCATCAAATTGACTGGAGGCTTTAGCTTAAATTAGGTTGCACGTAAGTGATTAGGTGAAAATTTTTACTTTGATATCTCTTGGTGGTGCGTAATAAGGTGCTGATGTGACAAACAACGAAATGCCTGTTTGTGCATATTCTCTGATCGTTTGCAGATTGATCCCACCTGCGGCTGATAAGCGGCAGTGATGTTTTTGTTTAAGGATGTTTTGCTGTAGCTGACGGATCGCCGATGGAGTGAATTTATCGAGTTGTACAATATCTGCTCTTGCTTCAATAGCAAGGGTAGCTTGCTCGATATTATCAGCCTCAACAATGATTTGTTTTTCTGGGGCGGCTATTTTCAATGTATTAATGTGTGAATACCAGTCATCTGGAGCAGCAAGGCATTGGCGATGGTTTGTGAATAATAAAATACTTTCTGCGCTACCCGCTCGATGAATAATGGCACCCCCCGCAATTATCGCGGTTAATGCTAATGCTTTTGTGCCGGGAACGGTTTTGCGAGTACAAGCTAACTGTGCATCAGGTTGAAACTGCTTAAGGATAGCCACCATTTGATGAGTGTAATGACTGACACCACAACACCATTCTAAGATATTTTGTACCGCCTTCCAGCCTTGGTGGAGAGCTTCTACAGTAGCCGAAGCGGTGATCAAGCAACTTCCGGCCTCAACAATTTCACCGTCTCTATAATCACATTGGCAATCAATGTTTAACTTCTTGAGCATACGTGATGCGATTTCAAGACCACTAATACAGCCACCTTGTTGAGTGGTAAATGTCATGGTGGCAGGCTGATGATGTAACCCTAATGAACGTGTCGTAAGGTCGCCATACTGAATATCATCAAGTAACAATTGGTCAATTAAGCTATCAGGCAGATATATCATAGCGTGAGATCCTCTTGTGCTACGACATCCCATGACACCATTGCCCAATTGCGAGAAGGGTACGCGATGGGTTTACCTGCGCTCACGCGTTGTTGGTAGTATTGGTGCAGTTTTTCAGTCTCTTCAGCCGTTAAGTTTTTCAATGACCAATTAACACTGTCTGTAAAGGCTTCAAAGCTATCAAAGCCTCCTTTATCTGGACTGTTGATAAACTCAACACGTGCATTGATACCCATTTGATGCAAAATATTTACAGCATAAATATAGGTAGGCAGGCGTATCACTTCTCGGCCAATAATGCGAATGATCTCTTCATCAATAAAAGTCGGATTAACAGTGTGAGTCGTATAAACACGTAACTTTGCTTGGTGGTTGAGTTTGAGCAATGCTTCTTTAAGATCATCAACTAATGTTGAGCGCGATGCGACGGCAATATCAACTTTGGGTAAATGTGCCCAACTGTCTTCCCATGCAAGTTGCTCAAATTGCGCATGATGGATATTGAGTGATTGAGCGCGTTGTTGGGCGGCCTCTAACATGCCACGACTATAGTCAATTCCTATCACTGATGTGAATTGGTTTGCTAAATTTAAACAGATAGAACCTGGCCCACAGCCGACATCCAATAATGTTTTGGCATCAGTATAATCAATCAATTCACGAAAGCGGACCAAATAGGGATCTTGGGGATTAGCGCAAGTTTGTGCCATTTGTTGTGCTTTTTTATCCCAATGTTCTGGCTCTTTGCGTGAGCGTTGTGCTTGCTGCATATGTTGCTGATACATTTGTGCAAAATCTAATTGATCAATAAGCATAACCTTGGCCTTAACAAGTAAAATGAGCGGGAAGTTGAAAATGGGTTGCAATGCTCTGTTCATCGATTGAATAGAGATTAGCTAAGTTAGTAAGTGTTAACATATTTTTAGCTGGGCCTTGGCAAGCTCCGCGTTGTTTATCAAGTAAGATCACATTATTGGCAATTGCAGCAGCATGTTGTGGATGATGGGTTGACATTAAAATAGTGATGCCATGCTGTTTGAGTTGTTCTACTTGTTGTAATAAGCGGATTTGGTTCCCAAAATCAAGGCTAGCTGCGGGTTCATCCATGATCAACAGCTGTGGATTTTGCACTAAGGCACGTGCAATCAAAACTAATTGCTTCTCACCACCACTTAGCGTGCTATATAAACGTAGTTCAAGGTGCTCAATCCCCAATTTTTTGAGCTGATGAACAGCTAGCGCTCTTTCTTTATGGCTGGGAATGGAAAATATTGAGAGTTGTGAGGTGAAACCCATCATGACCATGTCAATGACGCTGAAATTGAATGGGGTATCGTGTGCTTGAGGTACGTAAGCAATCACTTTCGCTATATCAGGCTGCTTATAAGACTTTAATGGTTTTTTATCTAAAATAATATCACCATGAATAATGGGGATCAGCCCTAATAAGCTTTTAATCAGCGTAGTTTTACCGCAACCATTAGCACCTAATAAACAGGTAATTTCACCAGTAGCAAGTGACAAGTGAATATTGGTGATAATGGCATGATGATGATAACCAATTGCAACATTTTGCAGCGTCATTAGGCTCATTTGACTCTCCTTGTCTGTAACAGGATAGCCAAAAAGAAGGGCGCACCAACCGCGGAAGTGAGTATCCCAAGTGGCAGTTCAATTGCGGCGATGCTACGAGCCAAAGTATCGGTAATCAGTAACATAATTGCACCAATTACCATTGAAGCTGGGAGCTGGTAGCGAAAGTTAGCGCCCACTATCATTCGAGTAATATGTGGAACGATTAGCCCTATCCAACCAATAATGCCAGCAATAGAAACCGCACTGGCGGTAATTAAGGTGGCTGAAATAATAAAAATACCTCGAATTAAACTGACATTGATGCCAAGGCTTTTAGCCTCTTCATCAGACAAGCTCAGTAAATTCATACGCCAGCGCAGTAATAGCAATGGAATAATTCCCATCAGCATAATAGGCAATGCGGACAATAGGTCGCCTTGAGTAATGGATGAAAGTCCACCGAGTAACCAAAAGGTGATAGAAGGTAGCTGAGTATAAGGATCGGCTAAAATTTTCATCAGCGAGATAGCTGAGCCACATAAGGCACTGATAGCCACTCCGACTAAAACCAGTGATAATAGAGGGTCGTGCTGGCGTGCCATGCGTGCGATCAGACAAACTAGTGTGACGGCAAGTAATCCGCCAATAAAAGCGGCCAATTGGATATAAATCAGTGATTGTCCAAAAAATATTCCAATCACAGCACCGACCCCAGCACCTGCTGAAACGCCTAAGATATCTGGAGAAACTAATGGATTACGAAACATGCCTTGATAGGCGGCTCCAGCGATAGCCAGCCCGCCACCAATCATAATTGCAGCCAATGTTCGGGGGAAGCGAATTTGCCAAAATACGGTAGAATGGCGAGGATCTTCGATAGCTGTTTGAAAGCCCAGTTCTGAAGAGAGTAAACTCAATAGCTGACTTATTGTTAGTGAGTACTTACCACTTATTAATGCTAGGATAAAACAGACTATAAAAATCGTTGCTAAGAAAAATTGTTTAGCAGTGCGATTCATGATGAACTCATTAATTTATCAATTTGTTCATCCGTTAGCGATGAGTGATAAAACAATGCAAAAAATTGTTTGATATCATCGCGTATACTCAGTTCAATCTGTTGATCAAAATGACTTTGTAGTCGGCGCATGCCCAATAAGCGATTGACACTTGGAGGGCCATCTAACCAACCAAATGGCATGCCACTAAAGGTAAATAAGCGGTTAGATAAAATGGCACTTAGCCCCTTCCATAATGCTGAACTATGGATAAACTGAACAGCTTCCTCATATTGAGTAATGATAATATCAGGGTTCCAGTCATACAGCTGTTCCATGGAAACTTCGGTTAATCCTTTAAAGTTAGGTATATCAGCGACATTACGTAAACCTAATATTTCTATTGCTTCGGTGTGAATAGAGCCTTTAGTTCCTGTTTGTAGCCCTTTAGCGCCACGAGCCAGATAGAAACTTAATGTCTTATGCTGATTTTTTTTGGCAAACTGTTTGGCGCTTTGTAGATATTGTTCGGCTACATAACTGAGTCGCTCAGCTTGCTGTTTGACATTAAGTATCTCGCCCAATTGGCGTAATTGTTGTGGTGAGTCTTCTAGCCCCCCAGCCATTAATAGATAGGGAATACCGGTTTGTTGTGCCACTTTTTCGGCTTGAGAGCGATAAGTATCATCGATATTGCCCGTATCAAGGATCAACTGTGGGTTATAATCGAGTAACTTTTCTAAGGAAAGCGTACTGCCACGCCCTGCTAGTCGCCCATATATTGGTAGCGTTTGCCATTGTTTAGCAAATAAATCGCTATGGCCTTTTTGTAAATTGATAGAGGAAAACCCAACCATTTTTTCAGGCGCTAAAGCGAATAAAAGTAGATCAGACGGTGAACCTGAGCTAATGACCCGTTGAATTTGATCCGGTTTTGGCAGTTGGCCAAATAACGCTTGTTCGACTGTATTATTGCTTCGCCCATAAGCAGGCAAATAATAAAGTGCAGCCAGTGCGGCACAGGACTTGATAAAGTGTCGACGGTTGATTTCCATAGTGCTAAATAATGATTCGTTATATTTATTGGTATATAGCGCGAAAATTAGCGAACTCATGCTATAGAGTCAACTACAAAAGAGACAATTATTGGAAAACTCGACTATTCTGTGATGTAAATCAGTAACAAACATTGCTATCTGTAAAAAGATCGCTGAACATAGTTACTAGTATAGAACTTAGGTAACACTGACTTATTACATATATGAAGAAAAAAAGACCCTCATTACAGGATGTTGCCGATCGCATCGGTGTCACGAAAATGACCGTTAGCCGCTTTTTACGAAACCCAGAACAGGTTTCCGAAGTGCTACGTGGCAAAATTGCACAAGCCGTTGAGGAGCTTGGATATATTCCAAATAAAGCCCCAGATTTGCTATCTAACGCAACTAGCCATGCCATTGGGGTTTTATTACCTTCATTAACTAACCAAGTGTTTGCTGAAGTGATCCGCGGTATTGAAGCAGTCGCAGACCGTAATGGTTATCAAACTATGTTGGCTCACTATGGCTACTTACCTGAAAAAGAAGAAGAACGCCTCACTTTTTTGCTTTCTTATAATATTGATGGCGTGATCTTAGCCGAGCGAACTCATACTGAGCGCACTCTACGCATGTTAAAAACGGCGGGGATCCCGGTTGTTGAAATTATGGATAGCGTATCGCCTTGTTTAGATGTCGCGGTTGGTATTGATAATTTTGAAGCTTCACGACAAATGACCGCTGCGATGTTAGCTCGCGGTTGCCAACACGTGGTGTATCTAGGTGCTCGCCATGACGAACGAACCATTATTCGCTTGCAAGGGTATGAGCAAGCGATGCGAGATGCTGGGTTGGAACCGCGTAATGTGATGACACAAGTCAGCTCCTCATATTCATTGGGCGCTAAATTATTGCATGAGTGCAAACAAAAATACCCTGAAACAGATGGCCTATTTTGTACCAACGATGACCTTGCAATAGGGGCTATTTTTGAATGCCAACGTCTTGGTATTAAGGTACCTGATGATTTGGCCATTTCAGGTTTCCATGGTCATGATGTTGGACAGGTCATGACACCAAAACTTGCCAGTATTTTAACGCCAAGAGATAGCATGGGACGCAAGGCCGCAGAGGTACTCCTTGCGCGTATTAATGGTAAGAAGTTACCACAAATGCTGTTTGATGTTGGTTTTGAGTTACTACTTGGTGAAAGTATTTGAAACAAATAAATGATGTGCTGAATTAGTGCGATAGTCATCACAGATCTCTTTATTTCCCCACAAAGATAATTGATAAAAATAACAGCACTGCTGATAATGTTACTGGTAACTTGTTACCGGTAACAATCGAATACCTATTATCAGTAAACTAAAATTAGCACTAATTTCTATTTTAACACCTGAGGAGTTTCCAATGAGTGATACCCAAACACAAAATTATACGTTTGTCCTTATGGGGGTATCGGGTAGCGGTAAATCAGCTGTTGCAAGCGGTGTCGCGCAACAGACGAATGCGGCTTTTTTAGACGGTGATTTTCTACATCCAAGAGCCAATATTCAAAAAATGGCTTCAGGTCACGCACTGAATGATGATGATCGCCAACCTTGGCTCGCTGCATTAAATGACGCTATTTTTGCTATGCAACGCACTAATGCAATTTCATTGGTTGTTTGCTCTGCATTGAAAAAAAGCTATCGCGATAGATTAAGAGAAGGAAATAAGAATCTCTATTTTATCTACCTGAAAGGGGATGCTGAGCTCATTGAAAACCGCCTCAAAGCACGTAAAGGTCATTTCTTTAAACCTGAAATGTTAGTTTCACAGTTTCAGGCACTGCAAGAGCCTACATCAGAAGAACAGGATGTTCATGTTGTCGATATTCGCCCATCACTTGATGTGGTGATTGAAAATACTCGTACGGCTATCCACCAAATTGTATCTGGAGGCAATCCATGAACACGCCTGTTGAAACATTAAGTACCTTAACATTGGTGCTGACGGCAGTCGGCTCCGTTGTACTACTGCTGTTCCTCGTGATGTATGCACGTTTGCATGCTTTTGTGGCTCTAATGATCGTGTCTATCGGTGCAGGGCTATTTTCAGGTATGCCAGTGCAAGATATTACTGCCACCATGCAAAAAGGGATGGCTGGTACGCTTGGGTTTTTGGCGATTGTTGTCGCACTCGGTGCGATGTTCGGTAAAATCCTGCATGAGACTGGGGCACTCGATCAAGTTGCCAATAAGCTATTGCATCTGTTTGGTGAAAAGCGTGCTCACTATGCCGTTGGGATCGCAGGTTTAATTTGTGCTTTACCACTATTTTTTGATGTGGCAATCGTCTTATTGATCGGTGTGGTATTTGCTGTCGCAAACCGCACAGGTCATAACGTTGTTCGTATGGCTATCCCGCTATTTGCGGGGGTTGCAGCGGCGGCGGCGTTCCTATTACCGGGACCAACACCAATGCTAGTCGCTTCGCAAATGGGCGCTGACTATGGTTGGATGATCTTGATCGGCTTGTGTGCGGCTATTCCGGGTATGCTATTAGCTGGCCCGCTATTCGGTAACTTCATCAGTAAGTACGTTAACATTGATATCCCAGCTGATTACCAAGCGCCAAAAATGGATCATGGCAGAATGCCGAGTTTTGGTTTCAGCTTGAGTCTTGTGTTGTTCCCTCTGGTACTCGTTGGCCTAAAAACGATTGGAACTCATTTTGTTGAAAAAGGCTCTAACCTTGAGCATTGGCTCGAGTTTATTGGTCATCCATTTACGGCTTTATTATTAGCTTGTCTGCTGGCAATTTATGGCCTAGGTTTCCGCTATGGCATGAATAAAGAAAAGGTGATGGAAGTGTGCTCAGCGGCTATTCAGCCAGCGGGTATTATTCTGTTAGTAACCGGTGCTGGTGGTGTGTTTAAACAGATCCTCGTTGATTCAGGGGTTGGCCCAGCGCTTGGTGATTCCTTGATTGGCGCAGGTTTGCCGATTGCAGTGGCATGTTTTGTCCTTGCGGGAGCAGTACGTGTGATCCAAGGCTCTGCAACTGTTGCTTGTTTAACGACGGTTGGCTTGGTTCTGCCAGTCATTGGTGAGTTAGGTTATTCAGGTGCACAGTTAGCGGCACTAGCAACGTGTATTTCAGGCGGTTCTTTGATTCTAAGCCATGTGAATGACTCAGGTTTCTGGTTATTTGGTAAGTTTACTGGCGCAACAGAAGCACAAACGTTGAAAACGTGGACAGTCATGGAAACGATTTTAGGTACCACAGGTGCTATCGTCGGTATGGTTTTCTTTGCTTTCTTGTAGCTGTTAGTGTGATAAATAAAAAAACCGTTCAAATGAACGGTTTTTTTATTTATGAAGCCAATTAATTCAACATTTGGCTTAGCTGGCGGTAGAGTGCTTGGGCACTCTTTTTATAACCTTCAGCGGATAAGTGAACGTTATCAGGTCTAGCAAGGTCTTGGGCTGCCCATGAACGGATAGAACAAGGTCCACCCATAAAGGCTTGCCAATCCCAAAACAGTGTGTTTTCTTGTGCTGCAACTGCTTTTTGGATTTTAATCACATTCATCAAATGCACTGGCATTTTCGCTTCGCAACTGGCGGCATTGCTAAATTTCATGGAGTCATTTGGGCCAATCAATAAGATCACGCTATCAGGCATTCGTTGGCGGATCTGACGGATTTTTTCACGCAAGCTTTGTTGGTAGGCCGCCAAGTCTAAATTGTCATTGAAGGCTTCGTTAGTGCCATAAGCTAAAATCACCATGTCAGGTGACATCTGCGCTAGCGTTTCAACCCATTGCGGCTGCCACTTATCAAACATATTAATGGTTGCGCCATTAATACCAATAGCGGATAAAGTGACTCCCGGACGATTAGAGCGAAGGAGCCATCCACCCAATTTTAGGTTGTTGTCATTGCTTACCGTGACTTCAGCAGGTAGCTGAATGTTTACTGGCGTAGAAAAACGCCATGTATTACCCGTTGTAGGCAGTGAAATAGGCGATGAGCTTGCAGGGGAGACATACATCTGCCCACCCGATGAGTTTTGATAAAGTGCTTGTAACTGATAAGTGCCTGCGGCAGCTTGTAATGGGACTAGCTGTACACGACTTGCTGGGGTCATAGGCAATGCAATCAAACCACCAAGTGGGTAATCAAAGCGCTCATCTTTACGGCTACTAAACAGTTCCCATTGCTGCTTATCACTTTTACGATTGATTGTCGCAGTGCGCTGCCCCGGTACTGAAATGGCAGGAACAAAACCAGGGCCTGCATCACCATAGCGCTGCTGGAACAAAGTCCTTAAATCACCACTGAAGAAGTCAGCCGCTGTGTGTGAATCGCCAATTTGTACAATATGGACTTGTTGATTGCCTTGCTTGAGTTTGTTAGCAAGGCGGCTTAGGTTTGGTTCCGCATTGTTGATCAACTGACCTTGTACGTCTGCTTCTGCTAGCATTCGTGTTGAGCCTTTAGTTGTCCGTTCTGTACTTTGTTGGCAAGACAACAGACCGAGAGACAGCAGTGCGATAACGCTAGCTGCCGCTACTTTGGATTTGGCCTGACGCAATCTGTTCCGCTTCATGAGGGACCTTTTCTTCTTCTACATCATAATGGATGAGTGAAAACACTTTTTCAGCAATCGCTTGCTGCCCTTTTGGGCTGAAGTGGATCCCATCACCACTTCTTAGCTTGATTTTGCTGCTATCATCGCCGAAATAATCTGAATAAGTGAGGTCTTTATATTTAAAGACATCATTGACAGAAAAATAAATTTCACCGCTATTTTCGACTTCGGATTGGTAGAGTCCTCTTAAGAACTGCATACCATCTGATAGGGAGGTTTTACGCATATTAGGAGGGCCAACCCAAATGACATCGACATTGTGTTGGCGCGCTACCGTTAATATATCATTAATGCGCGAACGATACACCTGCTCCCACATTTCACTTTTAAACTTCACATATTTATAACCAGTATCAGGCGGCATATCCCATGGGTCATTTGGACCGAGGAAAACCACAAGTACTTTAATTTTGGGATTATCATCCAAGGCTTTAGCAATGGTTTGTGGCCAATTAAAAAAACGAGGGTAAGCAAGACCAGTGCTTTGCTTACTCAAATTAATGCTATCAATATTATATTGTTTCAATAGCATGTTTTTTACATGCGGTGCCACGCCTTGCATCATTGAGTCGCCAGCAAACAGTACCTGATCATTTTTTTCCAGTTTTGCGATGGTTTTGGCAATGATAGGCCCCGTATGAATTGCTTTTATGGGGCCGAATTTATCTGATTTCAATGCTGCTCGTGCTGGTTGTCGTTTCAGTAGCTCAGGGAAGGTGATGGACAGTGATTCAGCAGGATATATATAGCCATTAACAAAATGCAAACCAACGCGATAGCCATCAGGGAAGGCTAGTTTGTTGTTTGGGTTCGCGGCAGAAAGTGCTGAGGCTTCTTTTTCATCTTGTGCCTGCTGACCCGATGCATGATAAAAAAATACGCTGCCAGCCGCTAAGGCACCATCATTTAAATAAGCACCGTAATCCCACACAGGGTTACCCGATAAACCTGACCATGGAGTGTCGCGATGATATTTTTGCTGCCAAAAGCGCTCCAGGGAGCCCTGATTGAGCCAAATCAATAACAAGCCTGCGACTAAAACAATAAAAAAGACTTGTCCGGTTTTTATTAGATTTTTTTTAAACTCAGAAGTTAGCATAAATAAATCCCGGCATTCCTGAAGGTGAAAGCATGAACATAATGGTCAAAATGACAGCGAGTGGGATTGGGTAGTAGTACCAAGCGATGTTTTGATACTTTTTCGCGACATAATGATATGACTGCACAAAATAGGGATAAAGTAGCAGTAAAGCCCAAAATGCAATTAGCAGCCCTAAGCTAGAACTGATAGAAGCCATAAATCCAGGCGCAGTAAATTGTGAAATCATGATTAACGCATCATCGAAAGTTTGGCTGCGGAAGAAAATCCATGCGAAGCAAACAAAATGGAAAGTGATGATCCGTGATAGTAATGTTGAAAGTGCTTTATTAGGAATACCTTTTGTCCAACCGAGCTTTTCTAAACAGAGTGTTTTCAAGTTAAGTAGCACAATACCAAGTCCGTGGATTGCTCCCCAAACGACAAATGTCATTGCCGCACCATGCCATAAACCGGATATCACCATTGCGAGAAAGACATTGGTGTTCATGCGGCTGAAACCTTTGCGATTGCCACCTAATGGAATATAGATATAGTCGCGAATAAAGGTTGATAGACTAATATGCCAACGCGCCCAAAATTCTTTTAAGTTAGCAGCCAGATAAGGCGCATTAAAGTTCACCGGAACACGGAAACCAAGCAATAAAGCAATACCGGTGACTAAATTAGTGTAACCAGAGAAGTTAAAGTAGATATTCCATGCATATGCATAGGTGGCGACAAGTATTTCGCCAACACCAAAGCCAGCAGGGGCATCAAAAACGGGATTGACGAAGTTTTCTGACAAGTAAGCACTAAATAAGAAAAGCTTCACTAGCGCTAATGAGATTAGCAGGATGGCTTTTCTGGCATCGAGTATTTCTCGGCTGTCCGCTTGGATTTGTGGAATAAAGTTTTTAGCTCGGTTGATGGGCCCAGCGACAATACTCGGAAAAAAGCTAAGGTATAAGACGACATCAAAGAAGTCTGCTTTAGGAATTTCTTTACGGCAAACTGAAACAGTGTAGCTGACGGAATGGAATGCATAAAAAGATAATCCAAGCGGCGCTAATAACTCGATGATAGGCAATCCAACATTGAATCCGAATTTGTCGAAGGTTTGCTGCAATGTTTCTTGAAAGAATGAATAGTACTTAAATGCGGTGAAACAGCTAATAATGCCGATAGCTAGAAGGGTAAATATCCATTTACTGGCGAGCCAATTTGATAACCAATTGGTTAGGAAATAAATAAACAGTGTGTACCCGAATAAGATATAAGCAAAGTCGGGGCTAAATGAATAAACAAAAAAGTAACTTGCCGTTATAAGTAACCCATTTTGAAGCTTTGCACTAGGCTGGCAGCTCCAATAAATAAGGAAAAACACCAAAAAAGAGCCAAGAAATTCGAATGAGAAAAAATTCATAGAGGACTCAAGTTGTTAATTATTGTTGTTGCTCGTCAGACTTCTAGCTGCAACATTGAAGACAATATGTGTTTTTACTAGTGGAGATCCACTAGAAATTCATTTTCTGTCACTTAGTTGCACTTATAATCATTTAGAGTATAGATGAATATCCACATCATATTAATAATCAACGTGGTTGCAATAAGAAAAAATCCATTTTTCAATAAAGAGGATGTGATGCAGGTAAAATTTCCTGTATGAGAGATAAAAAAAATCCACTTCTTAATAAAGTGGATTTTTAGTGAATGCTTGTACCTGGTGATACAAATTAAATTCGATTAGATGCCGTTTTTTGAGCTTGTGTAATCAATTCTTCATTGCTCGCGTACATCTCTTGCAAATAACGGTTATAAGTTGAACCTAACTGCGAATACCCTTTCATATCACTGATAAGCTTTGAAGTATCTAGCTCATCCTTTGACAGTCTTTGTTTCGCTCTAGACGATCGTAGTGACTCGTAGGCATTATGGGTATTCATGTTTTTCATATAGGCTGATACAGTTTCTTCTACAGAATCGTAGGCTGAATAGCCTTTCACTTTCCCTTGCTTGATCTGGCAGCCGCTGCCACATCTCATACCAAACAGATTACCGTTTTGTTGTGCTAACTGTGAAGTTCCCCAACCTGACTCAGTAGCAGCCTGTGTCGCCACTAAATGTGTTGGCATAATATCAACACGGCTCAATAACTTATCCCAATTGATACGATTTGGTGTGGTGCAAGTCATACCATAGCTATTACAAATTTGTGCTAGGCGACGTAACTCTTGAGCGCTCCATTTTTTATTGGCGCGCACAGAGAGTAACCATTTACGCTCTGCCATTATTTCTTGATTGACCTTTTCAATCACAGGGACAACCGTTTTCAAAAACGCTTTCTTACGTGGTGTACCGGATGGGTATTTTCGCAAATCAGGCAGAGATGTTTGAGCCTGATTTGAGCTCTGCACGGCCTTGTGAGAATACTCTTTCTTGAGTGTGGTACTGGTGCTAGTTGAGCCGAAACTCAAACCCGAAAATAAAAATAACAGTAAGAAAGCGAAGACGGCTTTTGTCCTCATCGTTCGAGAGGGCATTTGCTTCTCCTAATTTCTCTGAACAAAAATCGAGCGAATAGTAGCAGAATAATTTTTAGGGAGCTACTTTTATCCGGCTGACTTTAACGAAATTACTGTATTTTTTTGTTTTTAATTGTCACTTTTTTTATGTTATTGTTGTTAATTGGTGTTTTCGGTTTGTTTTTTTTGGTTTCATCATTAAACTAATTAATATTGATAATGTTTTTACAGGTAAAATGAGTTAACTTAAGTTAAATTTGACTAATAATTATACAGTTCACTTGGTTATTATAAGGTTATTTAGGTTGTTTTTTGTGCGAACGATTGCTTGTTTTTTGTTCGAAATTGAAAATTCAGACTTTTGTCAGAGGCTGAAGATACAAAAATGAGCTTTTTTAATGATTGAAAAATGAGCAACTCATCTAGAGTGTCAGGACGAAAAATAGTCAACCGTTTCATTATGGAACTGTGGTAATAATATACTCAAAATAGTACTCGTTGCTGTTGTTGATCTTGCTGTTGTGCATTCTCAGATAGAGTTGAAAAATCGGTTTCGCTCCAAAAATCCTTAGGAATTGGCAACTGCGCCATATTTGATGTAGGCAATAATCTAAATTGTGCAAGTTGCTGTAAGCGATAATGTAGATAAGAAGTTGGTAGGCTTAAACGCAAACCTTCAGTTGGTATCATTTGTGATGGCATTAAAGGGTAGCGATCGTCGCCCGTTTGGTAATCTCTAGTGAGGACAAGAAATTTTTCAGGGATACGTCGATAGCTGTTCCACCATAGCCCATCCACATGATCAAACATACTGCGGGTGTGTGGCTTATCATTTGCCCCTAGTTGCTGTAAAGCGTATGGCAAGATCCCTGCCATGGATTGAGAAAACATGGGCAGGGATTGGGCACGGCCCTGCAAAATTAATGTCATTGATAAACGTGCACCGAGCAAATTAGAATAAAGATCTTCTGGTGAAAATGCAGATATGCCTTCAGAAAAGCCAGGAACCGATTGATAACCATACCATTGTGCTATCTCATGCCATACCGCAAGTTGAAAGGCGAGTCTGGCAGCTAAATAAGCGCTTAAGGTATAGCGCTGTTCTGGACTCGAGGGCGGCTCGAAAGCCATAAAAACGATTTGCCTACTTGCTAGCTCATCACTCAATGGTAATGTCCAGCTTTCACCTAAACGTGGGTAGATCTGACTAAATAAATACAAGGTGTAATCTGCGGTATCTCTTACATGGGAAATATCAATGAAACCACTTCTATCTGTATATAGAAGTCCGATTTTTTCATTGCTTATACCCATTAAAGCGGCGGTCGCACCAAAAAAGCTATCATTGTAGTGGTGTTCACCCAATTTATCGGCCTCAACGATATTATCGATGGTATAAAAAGGAATGGGAAGACCCCACAGTTGTGCTTGTAAATCATAGCCGAAGGCACAGCAAGCTCTCAGCCCTTGCGGTGGATTTAAAGGTTCGAGAACGGGCCATTTTTGGCTAGCAGATTCGTAGGTATCACTGCTTAATTGAGGCGATACGGCAGGTAAATGCGTTGTCGGGTTGCTTTGACATGCATTCAACACGAGAGCAAACAGGATGATGGTTAACGGTTTTAGCATTAAAAAGCTTCCCCTACTTGGAAATAAAAACCAGTGCTGTTGCGACCAACACCAAAATCGAGGCGCACATTCATTCTAGGTTTAAATTCAAATCGATATCCAGCACCAATACTTGGCAGCCAATGCCCTTCACCTAATTCAGAGGGAGAATCACTCATGGTTCCTGTTCCCACCCAACCTACGATACCATGTCGCCAATCAAGTTTATGTCTTAGCTCTAACTGAGTACTTAAAATATTGTTGTCACGATAGCGGCCTTCATAATAGCCACGCATGCGATTACTATTACCTAATAAAGAAAGTTGGTTCCATGGCACATCACCAGTCGTAAATCGCGCGTAATTATCCAGTGCGACGACGGTTTTTTCGGTGAGTTCATGATAATAAGCATATTGTAGCTGGGTGCTTTGAAAACGCGTATCACTGCCTAAATTAGGTGAAAAATAGGTATAGATTGTTTCGAATGTTTGCCCGTGATGTGCATTCGGTAAAAAGTCTCGAGTATCGTAGCTAAAATAAGCGCTGATACCTGAGTTAATGACTGAGCGACCCCCTTCAGTTTGCTGAAAATAGCGTTTAGCTCCTTCATCAGGATCACTGGCATTAATAGAAGAAAAATTCCAACCTAATCCAACATAGGTGGCATCAGTCAGACGATATAGCGCACGAGGTGTTATTTGGAATTCTTGGGAATGGTACTTTTCTTTATTATGATCATTTTTACCCGCAGCGTAACCTTTTCCCCAATAATAAGTCGGGATGTTATTGAGAGTACCAGAGACGAATAATCGCCATTGGTCATGGTCAATAAAATTATAGTTGGTGAAATTTACGCCAAATGCTCCAGTGGATGAAGCAAAACCGCTTAATCCGATGGATGAGGGCTGAGTTATTTTGTCGTCTTTATCGATACGATATAAACCGACTAATGCGGTACCAATGCCTACACCCATTTCTGGCGTATAAAAGGGACCGGGCAGTAAACCCCAATCGATAGTTTTGCTTTCGTCGAAACTATTCGAGCCGCCAAGTTGATTTAACCAAGTATCAATTTTTTGCCGATCAGGCAGTAATTCGGCTTGAGTTGGCAGGGTAATAAAAAGGCTGAGCAGTGCCAGCCTTTGTAAACGGTGTTGCGGAAACATTAAAAACGGAACTCACCTGAGATATAGAAGCTATTACGGTTATTAAAACCAATTTCAGTTAGCACATTAAAGTTACGTGTTAATTCAACGCGTGCACCGACAGTATTATTCCATTTATGAGCAAGATGCTGTTTAACATCGAATTTTGTATCTTTAGGTGCGAGTACCATCCATTGATTAAGTTCTGGCGGTAAATTGAGTTTACTGATATCTCCTTTAAAACGTTGAGTAATATCTTGATACATGGCACCGGTCCACACTTGGATTTTTGTATTACCATAACCACTGATTAATGGATCAAAAACGAACTCATAACCAATACGAGGTGTAATGACTAAGGCAGAAATATCACCGTCTAAAATATCTAAATTTGTTCTCGTATAGTTTGCATCTAATGTGGTAAAAAACTGATTATAGCCACCTGCGAAAGTGACACCACCACCATAGGTTTTCCCTTCGTAGTCTAATTCAAAAGGCAAATCCTTTCCGATAGGGATAATGTAATCTTTTCCCCAAGGTAATTTAATTTTAGCTTCTACATTATCTAAATTTGTTTTTGATGTGCCTTTAGTTTTTCCGTAGAGGCCATATACGTTCATGAATGGAAATACCCAAGCATCAAGCTTTAACATATGTGACTCGTTTTTACTGCGGGTATGGCCAGTTTCAATATTAAGCATTTCCCCTAAATTCATTCCTGAATTTGAATTAAAGCCTATTTTATCTACCACAATATCTTGACGTAAATTCATATAACCATAACTCACCCCAAACGGCTCTGGGATATCATAGCCTTGAGCTCGCGCTTCATTACCCCAAATAGGTAATACACGAGATTCGCTTGATGATGAGCGGGTTATACCACCCTCACTATTATTTTTAGGGGCGCCTGATTCACTCATGGTGACAGAAAAAAGGGGACGATCGCTGTCAGCAAAACTGAATGGGATAGAAAAACAAAAAGAGAATAGCAACGCTTTACTAAGTTGAATGCGTGTCATAGGTAAGCTCAACATTGGAATAGACAGAAGAAAATACATCAATAAAAGATGTATTTAAGGTTAGCATATTTAGTTGATTGATAAATGGCGTTAAATGCTTTGTTTTGACAAAACTTGACTTAGGTTGAATATTTGGCGCTTAGAAGAGGAAAAAGCCGACAGAGTTCACGGTATCGGCCTTATTTCACAGCTTAAAAAACTATTTTGGGTTGTTTTGATGGAAGTGAACGCGCTCATGGAAATAGGCTTTTAAATGATCTTCCATTTGGTGAACTTTTTTTTCTAGTGCATTAACTAACACATCATCATTGTTCATATCATAAACACGTTCCATTGCGAGTTCGTCAACGTATTTTTTTTGCTCTTTTGTGAGTTCTGTCATAGTGTAAACCCATGCTTAAAAAAGGAATATCCATGATTGGACAGTTGAATTAGTAACATTGTGCCTGAGTGTTGATTTATTGAAAAGAAGAATAATCGATTGTTGTATAGGCTCTAAGTAACTCAAGGTTTGACGCCATACTCTAATGAAAAGCTCTACAGCTTGAAGTATGACGAGTATAAAGACAATTTTAAAATATTTGGCCTAATATCACGATATAGAACCGTTAAGACTATTCACAATACAAATTGCCAGTTTAAGCTGCTATCCTCTGAAGAGATGATAAATTATGGGTTTGTCTAATGAATAATAAACAACAATATCTTGATATTGCTGCTGGTCAGGGCGAAAAAGAAGCCTCGATGATGGTGGCTATTCCAGCGTCTGAAGTTACTTTATCTCTCCTCGAGCAACGCTTAGAACAACAACAATATTTTACTGGTGGTGAAATCGATTACTTACCTGAAGGGGAAGGGGATTTTTTCTTTTCTTGTCAACGTGGTGATGAAGAGCTGCGTTTTTATATCTCCCTGGTTGATAGCGACCCTGAATATGTGATTAATCCTTATTTTGCCACCGATCCGATTAGCGCTGAATTATATGCAGAAGCGAGTGCTGCACCACAGGCCGTGATTGTTGAATGCATTTTTCAAGATCAGCCATTAGTGAGCTATTTGCAGCAATTAAAAATGATCCAAATACTGGCACCTGATTTATTGTTAGGTTTGGATTTATCTGCCGCAGGGAAAGTTTTCACTCGTGAGTGGCTAAACTTCCAGCTCATTGATGATCTGATGCCAAGTATTGATTCATTATATGTCGTACATGCGATTTATGACCAAGATGATAACGATGAACAGCAATCAGACTCTGAACGTAGTCCGACTATGTACTGGTTCCATACTCATGGTCTTGCGCGTTGTGGCTTATCGGAAGCTGAAATTATTATCCCTCATCCAATAGCTTCTTATTATGGTATTCCTGAGCTGTTTTGGAGCTTTGTGAATAACAGTATTACCCATGGTAAAATTGTGTTTAATGAACCGATCTTTATCGGTCAAACCGAAAGTGGTTATGAATATTTAGTGGCATTGCCATTCGAAGAAGGCTTAAAGCATGTGGGACAATCCACACCTATCGATGATTTAAAGCCTCTTGAAGAAATGAATTATCAGTTTGGTGATGAAAATTCACAGCGCTTTATGGGAGATTGGCATGATCGTGATGAATCACATCAACACCCATCGGTCATGTTATTCCGTGTGACACAAGAAGAACCAGTACTGGAAAGCTTTTTTAAAGGTTTTGAAGATCAAAATGCCATGATGTTTATGCGTACCGACGAAGAAACTGCGGATATGTCTCGTAAAGCGAAATTGCGCTGGCAATACTTTACCCATATGTTAGATAACTATGGTCCTAAACCCGTCGCGCAGAAGAAAGGATTCCTGTCTAAGTTATTAGGTAAATCAGCCGAAGAAGAAGAGTCGGAATGGCGTTTCTTGGTGAAATGTGGGATAGGTTATCATGATGCTGAAGAAGAGTACGATGGTCATGAGCATATGTGGTTTGAGCCAGTATCGTGGAATGGTGATCAATTTGAAGGTCGTTTGATTAACCATCCTTTTTATGTTCAAACTATGCAAGAAGGCAATGTATATCCACTGACACGTGATGACATTACCGATTGGACCATTTATTACCAAGACGGTAGCTATACACCTGATACTATTTATAAATTATTGTCGGGTGCACAAGTTCACTAAGTTTCTTACTACTGCATCGAACAAAATGGGCACGAATGTTGCCCATCTTTAATTATAGAGTCCACCGATGAATGAATCTGAATTATATCAATATGCTCTCTTCATGTTATCGCGCCGTGACTATGGAACCGCGGAGTTACATGCACGAATGAAACGTCGTATGTATGAAAAAAATGAAGGCATAATCGATGACACTTTAATTGAAAGGGTGATTGCACGCTTAAACGAACAACACTTTCTTGACGATGTTCGTGTACTTGGGTTGCACTTGCAAGGCTATATTCGTAAAGGATATGGGCCGTTGAGAGTTAAGCAGGAACTAAAACAAAAAGGTTTTGCATCTCATTTGATCGATTCGCAATTTGAGAACCTTGATGTTGATTGGTTTGAGCTCGCAGTACAAGTGCGCTGTAAAAAATTTGGTGATGAAGTTCCGCAAGATTTTAAAGAAAAAAGTAAGCAAATTCGTTACTTACAGTATCGTGGTTTTTCTGGTGATATGATTTTTGAACAATTTCGTTAACCTGTAAGCCTTTCAATGTGTTCTCTTCAAAAAATACTACAAATTTGGAGAGATAGCCTCTATATTCCTTCCTGCAAAAAATTATTAGCCACTCGATATAATGAACAGCGATTTTTTTATCATAATTATCTGCAGCGGGCATGATCCGCGTCAGTAAATTTTGCTTAACATTTGTGCAGAGTACGATGAGATAAAATTACAATATAAGACAGGCAGGAGAAACACATGATTGAGCTTTTAATCGGCGTCATCGTCGCGATAGGCGTTGGGCGCTATATTATCAAAGGCTACTCAGCAACAGGCGTGTTAATGACTGGAGGTATTTTACTCTTAATCATTACCGCTATTATGGGTAAAAGCATTTTGCCCGAATCGGTAAAAGCAACGGGTTGGCGCGTTACTGATATTCTTGAATACATTAAATTCCTATTGATGAGCCGTGGTGGTGATCTAGGAATGATGATCATGGTGCTGTGTGGGTTTGCTTCTTATATGACCCACATTGGTGCTAATGATGTGGTGGTTAAGATCGCCTCTAAACCGTTAAAAATGATCAATTCACCTTATTTGCTGATGGTTGCGGCTTATATTGTGGCATGTTTGATGTCACTAGCGGTTTCTTCGGCGACAGGGTTGGGGGTGTTGTTAATGGCGACACTGTTCCCTGTGATGGTCAACGTGGGCATCAGCCGTGGTGCTGCGGCGGCAATCTGTGCATCTCCAGCTGCAATCATCTTAGCACCGACATCTGGGGATGTTATTTTAGCGGCTAAGGCTGCTGAAATGCCTCTGATTGATTTTGCCTTTAAAACGACACTGCCGATTTCAATCGCAGCGATTGTTGCTATGTCGATTGCGCATTTCTTCTGGCAGCGTTTTCTCGATAGAAAAGAAAACGTTAAAACAGAAATGTTGGATGTAAACGAAATCAAAACTCATGCACCAAGCTTTTATGCCATTTTGCCGTTCACGCCAATTATTGGTGTACTGATTTTTGATGGTAAATGGGCGCCAGAACTGCACATTGTTACCATTATTGTTGGTTGTATCATTATGGCTGCAATTATTGAGTTCATACGTAGCTTTAGTGCCAAGCATGTTTACTCAGGGCTTGATGCTTGCTACAAAGGTATGGCCGATGCATTTGCAAGCGTTGTGATGCTGTTAGTGGCTGCGGGGGTATTTGCGCAAGGTTTAAGTACCATAGGCTTTATTAAAGGCTTAATCGATCTAGCGCAGTCTTTCGGTTCAGGCGCCATTGTGATGATGATTGCATTGGTCATTATTACTATGCTAGCGGCAATGACAACCGGTTCTGGTAACGCGCCTTTCTATGCATTCGTTGAATTAATTCCTCATTTAGCCAAACAAATGGGTGTCAATCCTGCTTATTTAGTGATCCCAATGCTACAAGCATCTAACTTAGGCCGCACATTATCGCCAGTTTCAGGTGTTGTGGTTGCGGTGTCAGGGATGGCGAAAATTTCACCGTTTGAAGTGGTGAAGAGGACATCAATACCTGTGCTGGTTGGTTTAGTGGTCGTGATCATCGCGACTGAGATATTGGTTCCGGTATATCTTTAGCTAAACAACTAATGGTTTAGCGATCATTAAAAGTGGCTGGAAATACTCTTTTCAGTCACTTTTTTATTTAAATTCGAATAGTTAATAACGCTATTAATTAATAGCCTGTTAATTTTAAGTGCTCTTTTTTTAAACACAACTTGGCTTTTTATCTGCCTATTAATTTCATTTTTTATTATTAAGTACTTTTTTTTGCGATCTACACCAAAAAGCCAGACAAAAGCGCAAAAATAAGCTAGGTGCTCGATATCAATTGATGCAAAATCCGCTCATCTTTTTTATACGAACAATTAATGATAATCCTATGAACACGACAGACAAGCCAGTTAATAAATGGACTTATAAAGATTTTACGTGGGTTTTATCCCTATTTGGCACAGCTGTAGGGGCCGGGGTACTTTTTCTCCCCATTAAAGCGGGGGCTGGTGGCTTTTGGCCATTAGTTATTCTTGCAATTATTGCAACACCAATGATTTGGTTGGCCCATAAAGGGTTGGCACGTTTTGTTTTATCTGCTAAAAACCCTCATGCTGACATTACTGACACGGTAGAAGAGCATTTTGGTAAGGTCGGGGCAAATATCATCACTTTTGCTTATTTCTTTGCTATCTACCCGATCGTATTAATCTATGGTGTTGGTATCACGAATACTGTCGATTCATTTTTAGTAAATCAAATTGGCATGGATCCAATCCCTCGTTGGTTACTTTCTGGGGTATTGATTGGTGCGATGACCGCCGGTGTTTTATTTGGTCGTGATTTGATGCTAAGAGTCACCTCAATGATGGTTTACCCTCTGGTCTTTATATTATTGGCACTGTCGCTGTACTTGATCCCTGAGTGGAATACCTCAATGTTGGAAGTGGCTCCGGATTGGAGTGCGATGCCTGTCGTGGTATGGATGGCGATCCCATTGATTGTGTTCTCGTTTAACCATAGCCCAATCATTAGCCAATTTACGAAAGACCAGCGCTTACAGTTCGGTGAGAAAGCGGTAATTAAAACCGATATGATTACTGGTGGTGCTGCGCTAATGTTAACTGGCTTTGTGATGTTCTTCGTTTTCTCTGTGGTGTTGTCTTTAAACCCAGCAGAGTTAGAAGTGGCGAAAAAAGAGAACATCAGCGTGTTATCACATATCGCTAATATCAACCCATCACCAATCATTTCTTACTTAGGGCCGATTGTGGCATTTGCTGCGATTGTTTCAAGCTACTTTGGTCACTTCTTAGGGGCACACGAAGGTTTGGTTGGCCTAGTGAAGTCTCGTTCTTCTATTTCAGTGAAAAAAATTGAAATGGGTTCAATGTTGTTTATTGTATTAACAACATGGTTGGTCACTATCAAAAACCCAAGCATTTTAGGGATGATAGAGACGATGGGGGCGCCAATGATTGCTGCTATTTTGTTTATCTTACCTGTGGTATCAATGCAAATAGTGCCAGCAATGAAAAGGTATAGCACATCAATCATTGCTCAAATTTTTACTATGATTTGTGGTTTGGCTTCTATCACTTCTGTGATTTACGGCGCGCTGCAATAAACAGGCCCTAACCTATAGGTTGACAAAAAAAGCTCACTTCAGTTTTGTCGTGAGCTTTTTTTATTGTTTAACGTCATAAGAAATAACTTGAAAAACAGAGAATAACGTACTGTTAATGCCACGTGATAGTTGGCTATTAAGATATTCGTCTGTATGAAATAATTTCAAGTTACAGTGGGTTGTCTGCTGAAAAGCGTTAGGTAATATCTATTTATATAATGAGTTCATTACTAATGGTAATGCACAATCAGTGTATTGTTATTAGTTAAGCGCAGCATAAAAAGGACAACAATAACAAATGAAACTAGAAACATTATCGATTCATGCAGGCTATTCACCCGATCCAACGACAAAAGCAGTGGCAGTCCCTATTTATCAGACAACTTCTTATGCATTCGATGATACTCAGCATGGTGCTGATTTATTTGATCTTAAAGTTGCAGGTAATATTTACACTCGCATTATGAACCCAACTAACGATGTTTTAGAACAACGTGTTGCTGCCTTAGAAGGTGGTGTTGCTGGGTTAGCGGTTGCATCTGGTATGGCGGCAATCACTTATGCGATCCAAACCATTGCTCAGGCAGGGGATAACATTGTTTCTGTCGCAAAATTATATGGTGGAACCTATAACTTGATGGCGCACGCACTGCCTCGCTTTGGTATTGAAACACGTTTTGCTGAGCATGACGATCTCGCTGCGCTAGAAGCATTAATTGATGAGAAAACGAAAGCAGTTTTTTGTGAGTCTATTACTAACCCAGCAGGTTTCATTGTTGATATTGCCGCATTAGCCGAAGTTGCACATCGCCATGGTGTCCCTTTAATTGTTGATAATACGGTTGCAACGCCTTATCTGTGCCGCCCATTTGAACATGGGGCTGATATTGTGGTTCATTCATTAACTAAATATATCGGTGGGCACGGAACATCAATTGGCGGCATGGTTGTTGATTCAGGAAAATTTCCATGGACAGAACATGCAGAGCGTTTTTCATTGTTGATTGAGCCGGATATCGCTTATCACGGTGTTAGCTATACTGAGCATTTTGGTGCCGCAGCCTTTATTGCCCGCTGTCGTGTTGCACCATTGCGTGGTACGGGGGCGGCGTTATCACCTTTCAATGCTTTTCTGATCTTACAAGGGCTTGAAACATTGGCGCTGCGTATGGAACGCCACACTGAAAATGCACAAAAAGTGGCTGAGTACTTGGAATATCACCCTCAGGTTGCTTGGGTGAAATATGCGGGGCTACCAAGCCACCCCGAGCATGCATTAGCGCAGAAATATATGCAGGGTAAACCTGCGGGGATCATGTCATTTGGTATTAAAGGTGGCCAAGAGGCAGGTGCACGTTTTATCGATGCATTAAAACTCATTGTAAGGTTAGTGAATATCGGTGATGCAAAGTCGCTCGCATGTCATCCGGCTTCCACTACGCATCGCCAGCTCAACGATGCTGAACTCGCGAAAGCGGGTGTCTCTCGTGATATGATCCGTCTTTCAATTGGTATTGAACATATTGATGATATTTTAGCGGATTTAGAGCAGGCTTTAAGCGCTGCAAAATAGTGTTGTTAATACCGCAGTTATTGATTGCAGCATCGTGATCAATAGCTGCTTTTTTATTAAAAATTAAAACAGCCCTGCTTAATTACTCTTTTGATGAATTTATATTTCGCTATGATTGATAATGATAATCATCTTTCTATTTATTGACTGATTTTGTGTTGAACGTTGAACTATTCCCAGCCATACCAGTCTTAAGTCACCGAGAGCAGTAGTGTTTTTTCTAACGCTTTATTTTATATTGATTGATTAATTGTTTAAAAATCACAATTGAATTGTTTATTTGTTTATGTGAGGTTTACTCGCACTATTGATAATAGCGAGTTAAACCATATTAATGCTAAATGGTTGTCGCGTGACATGTCACATTAGTGCTAAAAAAGATACTCGGATTTATATCTAATTATTAAATATTTATTACAAGAATGGTTGAGAAAAATGAACATGGCAAATAATAAAATTGCCTACCTTAAGTGGTGCCTGTTATTTGGGTTTGTATTACTGACTTATTTTATTCCTCTCAATGGTCGACTTCTCTGGCAACCTGATGAATTACGTTACGCAGAAATCAGTCGTGAATTGATTTTAAGCTACAACTGGAGCGTACCTGAACTTCTCGATATTCGTTATTTCGAAAAACCCATTTTTGGTTATTGGGTGAATGCATTTTTCCAAATGCTGTTTGGCGAAAATAATGTCTCTGTAAGGCTGGGCGTGGTGTTTAGCACACTCATCAGTGGATTATTTGTTTATTTATCGGCAAAAATGGCGTGGAAAAAAGCTGATCTTGCCTTTAATGCTGTCTTGATTTACCTCTCTATGTTAATGGTACTCACCATTGGCACTTACAATGTACTAGACCCAATACTGACGGCATTTATTACCATGTCGATCTTTTTTTATCAGTGGGGGCTGACTACGCGAGTTTTCTCGCAAAAACTACAGGCTTTCATTTTGTTGGGCGTGGCTGGTGGGCTCGGTTTGATGACGAAAGGTTTTTTGGTATTAGTCATCCCCGGTTTAGTGATCTTTGTCAGCTCTATTTACTACAAGCAATTTAAAGAGATTTTCTCTTTTTCTTTTGTCTCTTTGTTTACCATGTTTGTGGTTTGCCTACCGTGGGCACTAGTGGTGGCAGGGCGTGAACCTGATTATTGGAATTATTTTTTTTGGGTTGAGCACGTTCAGCGTTTTATGTCGGATAATGCACAAAACCGTTCACCTTTTTGGTTCTATATCCCAATACTGATTGCTGCCGTATTACCATGGCTTGGCTATCTGTTTGCCTCATTAATCAATAGTGTTAAAGAAAAAGGCCAACACATCTATTTCTTGATGTGGTTTATCATCCCTTTTATCTTTTTTAGTATTACAAAAGGCAAATTATTAACCTACATCCTGCCATGTTTAGCACCGTTAGCCATTTTGATGGCGGCTTATATCGATAAAATCCTACAACAAAAGAAAGTTGCGGCGATCCGTTTCAATGCGGTGATTAATATTTTCATTGGCTTATTAGTCGCAACAGCACTGTTTTCTGCACCTTATTTTTCCCAATTGAATGTGTATGCAGTCGATGAAAACAATAAAAGATGGCTCGCTGCTGGGGCGTTCTTGTTTTGGGGCTTAGTTGGGGTTATTTCGTATCGTCGCCGTTTTTGGTCAGTAGCAGCGGCCAGTACTTTGGCTTTAAGCCTCGTTGTCGGTCATGTGATCCCCGATAAAGTGGCAAGTAATAACACCCCACAAAAACTGATTGAAAAACATCGTGTTCAGTTATCCGATAAAACCTATTTGTTGACTAACAATGTGGGGTTAGGAACGGCACTCGCTTGGGTTTTGAAGCGTAGCGATATTACTATGTTACATCAAACGGGTGAGCTAGGTTATGGGATGAAATATCCTGATGCGGCAAACCGTTTCTACCGTTTAGATCAGTTACCAACATTGTTAGAACAGCATAATTATCAAGATATCGCTGTTGTGGTTGAAGGCTCTCAAGATCAGATTTTATCAGCGTTACCTGGAAACCCTACGATTATTCATGAGGGTAATTTAGTTTTTGCTCTCTATGAAGGCCGTAAATAATCTACTCTACAAGGAAGCCGCCTAGTGATAGACGGCTTTCTGTTTTTGGTACTACTTTCTGATCCTATATGATTGAGATGAGCTACTATTCGTTTCTGGTTTTACTGCGTTAGCGGTAACCCCATGATAAATCATTAATATAGCGAAGCTATTGCTCATGCTACTGATAGGAACATCATTAGTGGCACGGCTATTCTTTGAATGACGATCCGTCATGCGATGGTTCATGATGCGTTCTCCTCATCTTCTTTTAGTAAGCGATCTGCCTCTGCAAGCTCATAGCGCCTTGGTGTTAATGCCGCAGCACTGTGATTACGAGCGAGTAGTGAATAAATCGTCGGTAGCACAAACAGGGTGAATAGAGTGCCGACTAACATACCTGTCACAATCACCAGACCTAACCCAAAGCGGCTATTGGCTCCCGCCCCCGTAGCAAAGAGTAATGGTACCAAGCCAATCACCATGGCAGCAGTGGTCATTAAAATGGGGCGCAAACGAATTTGCGCTGCTTTTAGAATGGCTTCGCGTTTACCAATGCCTTCATGTGCTTGTAATTCATTCGCAAACTCCACCATCAAAATACCGTGTTTACTGATCAGGCCAATTAGTGTCACTAAACCTATTTGGGTATAAATATTGAGCGTTGCGTAACCAAGTGCCAGTGGGATCAACGCACCACAAATTGAAAGCGGTACTGTGATTAAAATAATCAAAGGATCCACTAAGCTTTCATACTGCGCAGCAAGAACAAGGTAAATGATGATCAGCGCCGCCATAAACGCAAAGGCGAGGGTGTTTCCTTCTTGTTTATATTGGCGCGAATCTGATTGCCAGTCGTGGCTGAAACCTGCGGGTAACTCATTAGCAATATCATCTAAATAAGCGACGGCTTGCCCTAAAGTGATACCTGGAGCTGGTATTGCTTGGAAAATCGCCGCATTTTGTTGATTAAATTGAGTTAATTTATTGGGCTCAATTTGCGTCTTAATATCAACTACGGTTGAGAGCGGGATCATGCTGCCATCTTGTGCTTTAACATAATGGCGAGATAGTGCATCGGGGGTGAGACGTTGGCTACGAACACTTTGTGGGATCACATCATAAGAGCGACCATCCATACCAAAGCGGTTAATGTAGTTTTCCCCAACCAATAGCGTCAGCGATTCACCAATATCTTGCATACTAATGCCAAGACTATTTGCTTTAGAGCGGTTAATTTTGACTTCAACAACAGGATTGTTGTAATCAAGATCGCTATCAACCACCATAAATAAGCCACTTTCACGAGCCTGCTGTTTGATCTCTTCCATGGTTTTATACAAAACGGGATAACCTTGTGGGCTTCTGAGTACCATTTGTATTGGCAAGCCACCTGTCGATCCGGGTAGTGCGGGTAATTGGAAAACAAAAATACTATTACCTTCAACATCACCGACTTTCCCTTGCAAGTCAGCTTGAATGGCGGAAGCTGGGCGTTCACGCTCTTCCCATGAAGTTAAGTTAGTTCCTCCAAAACTGGCGGAAATACCGTCAGTACCATTAATAATCCAAGTGCTTTCTGTTTCAGGTAATGCCATCATCACATCGTGCAGCTTGCGCGAGAAGCGCTCTACATACTCTAAGTTTGCATGTTGCGGTGATTTGATTGCAGTCAGAACAGCGGATTGATCCTCAACAGGGGCAAGTTCGCGAGGGGCTGATTGATACAATACAGGTAGGCTAACAAACACGATGATAGCGACAATACCTGTGATCCAACGATGCTTCAGAGAAAAATTGAGCCCCTTCGTGTAGTAATGCGCAAGGAAATTAAAAAATCGTTCAGCCATGTGTGCCATGCGGCCTTCATTCTGTTTTGAATTCAACATAAATGAGCTCATGACGGGCGACAATGTTAAAGCGACAATACCAGAAACGATGACTGAACCTGCTAGGGTTAAGGCGAACTCCTTAAATAAAGCCCCCGTTAAACCAGACATCAGGCCAATAGGTGCATAAACTGCGGCTAAGGTAATCGTCATTGCAATAACGGGGCCTGCCACTTCCCTTGCGCCAATCAAGGCTGCCAATACGGGGGATTTTCCTTCTTCAATATGGCGATGCACATTCTCAACAACGACTATCGCATCATCGACAACTAAACCAATCGCTAGCACCATGGCGAGTAAAGTGAGCAGATTAATACTGAAACCAAACGCCATCATCAAAGCAGCAGCGCCTAGCATAGATAATGGGATCGCCAATATTGGAATAATTACGCTACGAATGGAGCCTAAGCAGAGGTAAATCACCGCAATAACAATCAGTAATGCTTCAATAAGGGTATGGAAGACCTGATCGATAGACGCTTTGATAAAGCGTGATGTTTCAAATGCCATCTCAACTTTCACATTTGGTGGCAATGTTTTGACGATATCAGGCATTAGTTGTTTCATGCCATCCACAATGACTAACGGGTTTCCTGTTGGTGTTGCAAACAATCCTAAATAAATAGCGGGTTCACCATTCATCAAACCACTGGTTTCTGTGGATGCAGCACCCAGTTCAATCGTTCCTACATCACGTAAGCGAACTAACCCGTTACCATCATTGCGGATCACCAAATCTTGGAATTCAGTGACATTGGTGAGATCCGTATTGACGTAAACGTTAGAGATAACATACTCGCCTTTGACTTTACCCGGTGCGGCTTGGTAGTTGTTTTGTCTGACGGCTTGCGCAACATCTGCTGCGGACAAACCTCGACCGGCTAGCTTATCGGCATCTAACCACAAACGCATTGCCAATTGTTGACCACCGAACACTTGTACTTTCGCAACACCTTCTATTGATGAATACATTGGCTCAACAACGCGTGATAAATAATCGGTTAAAGCAGGGATCGACAGTGTTGTACTCGAAAATCCAATATAAGCGACCGCGGTTGATTCACCTGAAGAGAGCTCAATAACCGGATCATAAGCTTCTTTTGGTAACTTGTAGCGCACCTGATTCACCTTTGCCATCACTTGTGCAAGTGCTTGGGTAGAATCGCGGTTTAGCTCCATTCTTACCGTCACTAAACTACTCCCTTGTACCGATGAAGAAGATAAATAATCAACGCCTTCAACAGATGAAACAGCTTGCGCAATCGGCTGAGTGACAAAGCCTTGCATTAGATTTGCAGATGCTCCGGGGTATTGTGTTGTAATAGTGATCGTTGAGCTTTCTAACTGTGGGTATTGGCGAATAGGAAGCTTACTTAAGGCAAACAGTCCCATGAGTACAATTAGCGAACTTACCACGAGTGCTAATACAGGGCGACGAACAAAAATATCGGTAAATTTCATTGCGCCTCCTTATGAACCTTGAGCAGTATTAACTGGGGTTTCGGCTAACGTATCTTGTGCGACAGGGGTGATTGCAGAACCATTATTGAGGCGCAATTGTCCAGAAGTCACCACTTTGTCTTTCGCGTTCAGGCCTTGTTCAATCTCAATTTTCCCATTCCAACGCTGACCGGTTTTGACGGAAACCTGTTTAGCGGTCATTGCATCACCATTGCCTTCAGCCACAAAAACAGTATTGCCATAAGCAGTATAAGTGACGGCGGTTTCTGGTATCGTCAGGACTTGGCTGGCGGCTTGGCGCACGACATTAACGTTGGCATACATTCCCGCCTTTAATGCTCCATCGCTATTCTCAAGGGTGGCTTGTAATTGAACAGTACGTGATTTACCGACAAGAGGATCGATAGCGCTGATACGGGCTGGAAAGGTTTTTTCAGGGTAGGCATCAACATGAATATCGACAATTTGGCCGATGTGTAACTCAGGGGAGGCTTGCTCATCGAGGGAAAAATTGAGTTTTAATGTTTTAGTATCGACCAAACTGGCAATGGCTTCTCCTGGGCTCAGGTATTGCCCCTCATGCACCTGACGAATACCAATGATGCCATCAAAAGGCGCACGAATGGCTTTTTGCGCAATCAACGCTTGAGTTTGACGGATCAGCCCTTGGGCAATATCACGTTCCGCTCGCGTACTATCAACCTGTGCTTCTGCTACTAAATTTTTAACGGCGAGTGTTTGAGTTCTATTATATAGACGCGCGGCATTGCGCAACTGTGCTTGATAGCGCGCTAAATCAGCTTGTTCAACGGCATCATTAAGTTGAACTAACAATTGGCCTTTTTTGACTTGCTGGCCTGAATCAAAATCGATTTTGGTAATACGACCGCTAGTTTCCGCGGCAACAAACACTTGGCTACCTGCTTCAAGTTCACCTACGCCATAGAATGTACGTGGTGCACTGTCTTGAGTAACTGGTGCTAAAGCAACTTTTACTGGCGGGTATTGGTATGCCGCTTGCTGTTTTTCCCCATCTTGTGCATAAGAAGTATAAATAGCAGTGCCACCACCGACAGCGATGAACAGCGCACATAGTGTGACAATGGTTGTTTTATTCATTATGAGTACCTACTCTTTCTGCGCTTTAACAGCGTAATAAAGACCACAAATAGTGTAATACTCTAAATAATTCGAGGTGCAGGTAGGCACTATGCCTAAACGGAAAGCCCTGCAATTTGAAATATGACGAGTATAAACTGAATTGACAAACTCAGAGGCTGGCACTATAAAACCTTAAGTTAAGTTGAGGTCAAGCGTAGGCAGTTAAAAATGACAGAGAAAGACACAAATGCGACAAAAAACCGCGGCAGTAGTGAGCTAAAGATGGATTATTCAAGGGCATTAACGGTCGGTGAGGTGGCTAAACGTTCAGGGGTACCCGTCTCAACGGTACACTTTTATGAATCAAAAGGGTTGATCCAAAGTACGAGAACACAAGGTAACCAGCGACGCTTCCCTGCCGTCGTTTTACGCTATATTGCCATTATCAAAGTGGCACAAAGTACAGGGATCCCACTGAAAGAAATCCAAGATGCGTTAGGCAAATTTCCAGCTAACAGCAAATTAACGTCTGAGCAATGGAAGGAAATGTCGACACAATGGAAAGTGTCTTTAGACAAACGCATTCGTCAATTAACGCGTTTGCGAAATGAACTTGATCACTGTATTGGTTGTGGTTGTTTATCATTGAGCGACTGTCCTTTGCGCAACCCTGATGATGTATTGGGCCGAAAAGGACCCGGTGCGCGTATTTTGGAGCGACCATAATTTTAGATTATAGGTGGTTTGTGTTCTTTCTTGATACATAAAATAGATTAGTGAGCCTTTCGGGGCTCTTTTTTCTTCTGCTTGCTGTTCCTCCGGTTAGTACTGACTGACTCTTTCTTGTTTGCCATTCTGAATAGTATTTTTCGCTGTTGTGCCGAATTGCGCACCATTTCCATGGAAACTTATCAAGACCATCTCAACAAAATCCCTCAGGCTATAACTTGAAACAAAAATGCAACAATAATTTCACAATAAAAATAAGTGAGGTATTGTTAGCAACCATTAATGTTTTAAAAACACAACAAAAACAATCAGGTGGTGAGCATTTCTCAATCGCTAAGACGATTGTTACAGAGAACAATAAACAAAAGAGAGGCGAGTATGGATTATGGTATTTTTTTACAAGCAGCACAGGTTGCGGCGGACAGGGCGCGTTACATTTTAACTGAGCATCGTAAAAACAAGCTCTATGAACATATCTATTTTGATACTAAAGATGATGAAAGCCCAGTGACTGAGATTGACCAGTATGTTGAACGGGAAATTCGTCAAATCATTCAAACATTCCACCCTGATCATAATATTTTAGGGGAAGAGTACGGCTTTCAGTTAGGAGAGTCTGAATTTACTTGGGTCATTGATCCGATTGATGGAACTCGGCAGTTTATTGCAGGAATTCCGATTTATGGCACCTTAATTTCACTCTGTCATCATGGTGTACCTGTTCTCGGTATCATCGAACACCCTGCGGTATTAGAGCGTTGGATTGGTATAAAAGGTCATCCTTCAACATTAAATGGTCTGCCAATTGAAACGCGCAAATGCACCCAACTAGAGCTTGCTTTAATGTCTTCAAGCAACACCGAACCGGTCCTACCTGAACATCGTGCAGGTTACGAACACATCATTCCAAAAACAAAATGGCGCGTCTATGGCGCAGCTTGTTACTCCTATGCATGTCTTGCAACCGGGCGTATCGATTTAAGCATCGATAGCGGTGGCATGAGGGAAGTGGACTATTGCGCATTGGTGCCTGTTATCGAAGGTGCCGGCGGAAAAATTACCGATTGGGAAGGTAAACCTTTAACCATGCATTCAGGAAAAACTGTGGTTGCTGCGGGAACACCTGAACTCCATCAACAAGCACTCGATGTGCTACATCAATACAAATAACACTCAAAAAATAAAAATTATTAAGGAGAATGTTATGTTTCGATGGATAAAAACATTACCTGACCAAGAGCCAATTACCGATAAACAAGAGGTCGATAAACTTTACCGTTATTGGCGCATTCACATTATGATCGCCTTATATGCGGGATATGCGACTTACTATTTTACGCGTAAAAGCTTCAACTATGTGATGCCTGAAATGATTAAAGACCTCGGTATTAGTATTGCCGATGTTGGCATCTTATCGACCGCATTCTATTTAGTTTACGGTGTATCGCGTTTTGCTTCAGGAATTATGAGTGATGCATCGAACCCCCGTTTTTTTATGGGGGTGGGGCTGATTATCACTGGTTTTATTAATATCTTTTTTGGTATGAGCTCAAGTTTGTGGTTATTCGCCTTCTTCTGGATATTAAACGCATTTTTCCAAGGTTGGGGATGGCCGCCATGCTCTAAATCATTAACATCATGGTATTCACGTAATGAGCGCGGCCTATGGTGGTCTATTTGTAATACCTCACATAATGTGGGCGGCGCAATTATTCCATTGTTAGCGGGTGGCTTAGCGGTACATTATGGTTGGCGTTACGGGATGTATATTCCAGGTGTGATTGCCATTATTATCGGTCTATTTGTTTGCTTACGTTTACGTGATAAACCCTCCACAATGGGGCTTCCTACCGTTGGGCATTGGCGTAATGACCAACTCGAATTACAACAAGAAGCCTCTAGCCGCAAATTAAAACTTTGGCCGATATTAGTACAATATATTTTCACCAATAAATATGTCTGGTTATTAGCTGCCTCTTATATTCTTGTTTACATCGTGCGTATTGGGCTAAATGATTGGACTAACTTATATTTAGTTGAAGAATATGGCTATGATTTAATTAAAGCCAACTCTGCACTTTCTTTTCTCGAAATCGGTGGTTTTATTGGTACCTTAGTTGCAGGTTGGGGGTCGGACTTTTTCTTTAAAGGAAATCGAACACCAATGAACATTATTTTTATGGTCGGTATTGGTGTTGTCGCGGCCTTCTTATGGTTATTCCCTGAAATGGGATACCTGCTGATATCAGTCTGTTTCTTCTTTGTTGGGTTCTTTATTTTTGGCCCACAAATGTTGATTGGTATGGCAGCAGCAGAAGCCTCTCATAAAGATTCCGCTGGAGCCGCAACTGGGTTTGTTGGCTTGTTTGGTTACTTAGGCGCGGCGTTATCGGGCTATCCACTGGCTAAAATTATCGAAAGCACCGGATGGAATGGTTTCTTTATGGCGATGATCATTGCCACCTTGTTATCAGCAGTATTGCTATTGCCACTATTAATTAAAAAGAAATAAAAAAAGAGCACTGTTGTTAATAATAACAGTGCTCTTTTTTTGATTGGTGTTATTTCCCTTCATAAATCACAGTTTTCATAAATCGGATATTCAATGCTGGAATTGGATATTTATTCAATAATATCATTGCCTTAAATTTAAAATTACCGCGCTGTATGGATAATTATTGCGTACAGTGGCTACAGCTTTTTCCCTTTTTTACGTAATCATGCCTCATGTTAATTAATTGTGAATTTATTGTGAGTGGATGAGCGCAAAGAGGGCACAACACATGAAAGGTTTGAACAGCAAAATTGCCATTGTCACGGGCGGTGCAACTAAGATCGGCGCGACTGTCGCTAAAATATTGAGTTCATATGGCGTTAAAGTCACTATTTTTGATATTGACCAAACCAATGGTGAAAAAGTGGCTCAATCAGAGCCAAATATTGATTTTTTGACTATTGATATTACCGACGATCAGCAGCTTAAACAGGGTATTGATCGTGTTGCACAAAAATACGGTCAACTGGATTTTTTAGTCAATCTGGCCGCCACTTACCTTGATGAAGGCCAGTCATCCACAAGGCAGGATTGGCTAACTGCCTTGAATATAAACGTTGTTAGTGCCGTTATGGCGGCACAATTTGCTCAACCTCATTTTGTGAGGGCCGGTAAAGGTGCAATTGTTAACTTTACTAGCATCTCTTCTTCAGTGGCGCAAACGGGCCGCTGGTTATATCCCGCTTCTAAAGCAACCATGCTTGAAGTGACTCGCAGTCAAGCAATGGATTATGCAGCAGATGGTATCCGAGTGAACTCTGTTTCCCCCGGTTGGACGTGGTCTCGTGTGATGGATGAAATCACTGGCGGTGATCGCCAAAAAACCGACCGTGTTGCTGCCGATTATCACTTACTAAAACGCGTTGGTGACCCAGAAGAGGTCGCTCAAGTCGTTGCTTTCTTATTGTCTGATCTCGCCAGTTTTGTCACTGGTGCTGACTATGCAGTCGATGGCGGTTACTCCGCTATGGGGCCAGAACAAGCCAAACCCGCAATCCCACGTCTTGCTGAGTAACACTTAGCAGCCTTCATTTTGTTAAATAGTATTGAGGAAATAACTATGCGTCGTATAGCAATCGTAGGTGGTGGTCAGGCGGGGATGCCATTGGCACTTGGCCTGCTCGATAAAGGTTATCAAGTTACTGTTGCCACCAACAGAACCCCTGATGATGTTAAAAATGGTCGCGTGATGTCAAGCCAGTGCATGTTTGATATCTCATTACAGTTTGAACGCGATCTTGGCATTAACTTTTGGGAAGATGAATGCCCTCCTGTTGAAGGTATCGGTTTTACCGTTCCAAACCCAGAAAAATGTGGTGAAAAAGCCATCACATGGCGCTCACGTTTAGATAATTATGCACAAGCCGTTGATCAGCGTATCAAAATGCCCTACTGGATGGAGCTGTTTGCCGCTCGTGGCGGTAATTTACGTATTGAAGATGTCGGTATTGCTGAGTTAGAAAAACTGGCTGAAACTCATGATCTGGTGGTGCTCGCGGGCGGCAAAGGGGAGATCGTTAAATTATTAGAACGTGATGCAACACGTTCCCCTTATGATAAGCCACAGCGTGCGTTGGCGTTGACTTATGTACATGGCATGACACCAACACCTGAATTCTCTCAAGTTTCTTTTAATTTGATCCCCGGTGTCGGCGAATACTTCGTATTCCCATCACTGACCACAACGGGTGCCTGCCACATTATGGTATTTGAAGGGATCCCCGGCGGGCCAATGGATCAGTGGAATGAGGCAAGAACACCACAAGAACATTTGGCCTACAGTAAAAAGATCCTTGATACCTACTTACCGTGGGAAGCAGAACGTTGTCGCCATATTGAATTAACGGATGATAACGGCATATTAGCGGGTCGTTTTGCACCGACAGTGCGTAAACCTGTGCTGACATTACCTTCAGGCAAGCAAGTGTTTGGCCTAGGAGATGCCTTGGTAACGAATGATCCACTCACAGGGCAAGGGTCAAACAATGCCACTAAGGCGTGTAAAGTCTACTATGATGCGATCCTCGCTCATGGCGACAAACCATTCACTGCGCAGTGGATGAACGACACATTTGAGCAGTTCTGGAAATATGGCCGTCATGTGGTTGAGTGGACCAACTCACTGTTAGCACCACCGGAGCCACATATCCTCAATTTATTGGGTGCTGCGCAACAGCTGCCTGCCTTATCACACACTATCGCAAATGCCTTTAACTACCCTCCAGTGCTGTTTCCATGGTGGAAGGATGGGCACGCTTGTGAAGCCTACATTCAGTCATTAATGACGGAAGATGCGCGTGCGTCATAACAGGAGATAAGCGTATGTCAATGATTGCAGAGGATAGAACAATGTGTGAAAGCGAATGGGGACATACTGAGTTTGAATCGAAAGTATTGCGTAACCTGTTGGGATGTTACCCAACAGGAGTAGCGATTGTTACGACGCGTACTGCCGATGGGCGTGATGTTGGGCTGACGATCAATTCATTTGCATCGCTGTCTCTTGATCCGCCATTAGTGTTATGGAGCTTAGTCAATCATTCACCCAACTTAGACGTATTTCGTGATTGCACTCATTTCACCATCAATATATTGGGCAAAGATCACCAAGAGCTCGCGTTACGATTTGCTAACCCACGTATCACCAACAAATTTGAAGATGTTGCTGTGCATATAACGCCAGAAGGCATGCCTGCATTACGTGGGGCTATCGCCACATTAGTCTGTGAAAACCACAAACAAGATCATATCGGTGACCACTTATTAATGGTTGGTCATGTACGCCGCATCGGTAGCGAAGCAGGCAAACCTTTAGTTTTCCACGGCGGTAGTTTTACTGCCCTACATGACGCGCAATAAGCGCAGGAGACACGATGAACCAGCAAACCTTAATGTCATTCGCAACGGAGTTACAAAAAGGTCACATTCGCATTGTCGATCTGACTCAAACATTGTCACCGTCATTTCCAGCTTTGCAGCTACCCGAACAGTTTGGTCAGGTATGGTCATTTAGCATGGAGCAAATCTCTCGCTACGATGACAATGGCCCTGCATGGTATTGGAACAACTTCAGTTGTGGGGAACATACAGGCACCCACTTTGATGCACCTATTCATTGGATCAGCGGTAAAGATCAGGCGAACAATACAGTCGATACTATTCCACTACAGCATTTTATTGCCCCTGCCGTGGTTATTGATGCCAGTAAAGAAGTAGCAGAAAACGCGGATTGGGTATTAACCGTTGAATTCTTACAAAAATGGGAATCTCAGCACGGTAAAATTCCTGCGGCAGCATGGGTACTATTGAGAACGGATTGGTCTAAAAAGGCCGATAACCCAGAAGCTTACGTCAATATGCGTGAAGATGGCGCACATACACCGGGCCCTTCACAAGAAGCGGTTGAATGGTTGATACATCAGCGTGATGTGAAAGGGTTTGGTGTTGAAACCATCAATACCGATGCAGGCCAGTCCTATAGTTGGCCGATCCCTTATCCATGCCATACCTTGATGCATGGCAATAATAAGTATGGCTTACAGTGCTTGAAAAACCTCGATCAATTACCTGCAACGGGTGTGGTTATCGTTGCGGCACCATTAAAAATTGAAGGGGGTTCAGGTAGTCCATTGCGTGTTCTTGCATTAGTGGGGTGAGTTATGGCTATGCAATCAAACCCCCAAGTGATTGTGGTCGGGAGTGGAATGAATTCCTTAATGTGTGCCGCCTTATTGGCGGTACGCGGGAAATCTGTCTTAGTGTTAGAGCGCAATGATCGGTTGGGAGGCTGTATTCGAACAGAAAACCTCTATCCGGGCTACACCCACGATGTACTTTCTTGTTGGTATTCATTGTTTGTGGGTAGCCCCGGCTACCAAGAACTTGAACCTTACTTAAAACAGCAAGGACTAGAATTTGCTCAATGTGACTATTCGACAGGGTTAGTACAACCGAATGGGCAGTCGATTGCACTAAAACGCGATATTGCTGAAGCCGCAAAACAGCTTGATCAATTGGCTGCTGGTGATGGGCAAGTTTTCCGTCAAATGGCAGAAAAATTGTTTAGCGAAGATGCTGCATTGACCTTCGGCCTACTTGGGCAAAATCCGTATAGCGGCAGCATGCTAAAACTGTTGTTCAACGAATGGCGTAAACGCGGTGTTGATGGGCTACTCGATTTTGCCAAAGCAGGGGTAGAGAGCTTTCGGCGCTGGTCAGAGCGTGAGTTACAACACGATTTTAGTCGTGCATTGATGGCCCCGTGGGTACTGCACACAGGTTTAGGACCTGACGAGGCAAGTTCTGCATTAATTGGTAAATTAACCTTTGCAGCAGTGGTTGCAGGTGGAATGCCAGTCGTAAAAGGTGGCAGCTATCGTATTGTTGAAGCATTCACTCGAGTAATTGAACAACATGGCGGGCAATTACAAACCTCCATGAATGTGGAAAAAATCCTTACTGAAGGAACAGGTAAGCAACGACGTGCAACAGGTGTGCAAGCTAACGGCCAAGTGTTGCAGGCTCAAGAGAGTGTCGTGTGCAACGTAACGCCAACGCAGTTGTATGGAAACTTGCTTGACGATGTGCCACCACAAGTGATGCGAAAAGCAAAAGGCTACCGCTATGGGCGCGCTGGCATGCAAATCCATTTTGCATTGAGCGCACCACCACCATGGTGTAACCCTGAGTTATTGAATGTACCACTGGTGCATTTTACTGAAAGCATGGAACAAGTTTGCTTATCTGTGACTCAAGCCAATAATGGCCATTTACCCGACAAACCTACTTTTGGTATTGGTCAACCCACCACACTTGATCCAAGCCGTGCACCGGAGGGAGGGTGGATCTTATGGATCCAAATGCAAGAACTCCCTCGGCAGCTAAAAGGCGATGCCGCAGGACAAATTAACATACCTGCCGATGGCATGTGGAACGAAGAAGTCCGTGAAGCGGTTGCTGATCGTATCCAACAACGTTTAGAGCTAGTCATGCCAGGTTTTTCATCACTGATTGTTGGCCGAACTGCGGTCTCTCCTGCCGATCTCGAAAACTATAACTGCAACCTTGTTGGCGGCGATCCTTATTCAGGAACCTGTTCTCCTGATCAGTTTTTCTGGCTACGCCCATTTGCAGCATCAGGGCAAACCAAAACGCATCAAACTGCGGTCAAAAATCTGTTTCATATTGGTGCATCAACACATCCAGGCCCCGGTTTGGGCGGTGGCTCTGGCTATCTTGTTGCACAGAAATTAGCAGTAAAACGTAGGAAGTAACTATAAGTGCAACGGAGTGTACACCATAACAAGCAAAGACAAACACAGCAATTACCGCAACCACTATGGCAGGATAAATGATGAATAAAAGAATGATCAGTAAGTTGGTAGCAGGTTCGTGTCTAGGTGCACTTTCATTCAGTGCGGTAGCCACAGAAGGCGGTGGGTTAGGTATCTATCCGGATGGTTTAGAGAATTTTATGTCAGGGGCATTACCGCCTCCGGGTGTGCACGTATTGATGTATGCAGGTAATGCACATTATGACAGCGTCAGAGATAATAAAGGAAACAAAGTTCCGATCCCTGGTTTTAGTGTCAATGTAAATGTATTAGCGCCTCGTTTGATCTGGGTAACCGATCAAAAAGTGTTGAATGGTGATCTTGTCGTTCATACTGTCATTCCTTTACTCGATGTCACGGCAAAAGCCGCGGGTAATAAAGAAACCAGCCGTGGCCTTGGTGATATCACTGTGGGGGGCGGGCTTGGGTATCACCCCTCGGCGGACTTACACTATGTTGTCGGGCTGGATACTTTTACGCCAACAGGTAAATACAGCAAAACAGACCCATCGAGCTTAGGTAAAAACTATTGGACTATCCAACCTGTTTGGGCCATCAGCTATATTCCACCCGTAGGTGTAAATGCAGATTTAAAAATGATGTATGATTTTAACTTCCGTAATGACGAGACAAAAACTCGCTCAGGGCAGGCATTCCATGCTGATTATGCACTCGGTTGGGGTTTTGGGAATGGCTGGGTTGCAGGGGTTGGAGGCTATGCTTTCCTTCAAACAACCGATGATAGTGGCCCTAACTCAGCACAAGGTAAGGCTCAAGCTTATTCGATTGGTCCATCTATTCGTTATGCTAACCAGCAAGGTTGGTTATTCACTGCTAAATGGGAAAAAGATTTTGAAGTGAAAAATCGCCCTGAAGGCTCACAAATTTACTTAAAAGCATCAATTCCTTTTTAATACTAGTAAGCCCAGTAAGGTGATTACTGGGCTATACTCGTCATACTTCAAGTTGCAGCGCTTTTCGTTAAGATATACGAGACTACGTTCATTCGCACTAGTCACATACTTATGTAGGCTCATAGCAACTCACTCACTTGTCGCCTAGCTGCGCCTCGAATTATTTAGAGTATCGCTTTATGTAATATCAAAAGATAAAGGCTTTTCTTACGTATATAGAAAAGCCTTTTATTGATAATGAAATTATTAAGCTTTTTTGATGCTTTGGCTAGGGGTCTCACCGTAGCGTTGTTTGTATTCAGCACTGAAACGCCCCATATGTGCAAACCCCCAACGCAGAGCAACACCTGTAACACTTGCCGCTTCGCCAGATAATAATTCAGAACGCACACGCTCCATGCGCAAATCACGTAAATACTGCATTGGGCTGATATCTAAAAATTCTTTAAACCCTGCATATAGGCTGCGCAGGCTGACGCCTGCGATATGGGCGAGTTGCTCAACCGTTATTGGCTCGTGCGCGTGGGCTTCTAAGTATTCTTGCACGCGTCTAACATGCCTTGGACGAATGGTGGCGCGCCGATTTCCTGAATCTTCCGTATAATTGTGTGATTGAGTTGACAATAAAGTTACAGAGACCAGTTGTTCAACTTGAGAGGTGATTAACTTATGTTGTAAAAGGTCGGGGGTACGCGTAGCGCATTCAATGAGGTAATTCATCAAGGTTCGCCATGCAATACATGATTGCCATTCAAATCCCAACTCAAACACTAATGGTTTATCTAAAGTATGCCCTAGCTGCCCAACTAATGACCGCTCTAATAGCGAACGTGAAATACGTAACATGAACTGATCGTTATCGCTATTCCAACACATACAGGTTGATTCTTCTGGGCTGAGTAATGATGCCATGTGAGGCGTTGACTCGATCCGTTTTCCACCACTTTCAATCACAGCACTTCCGGAAAGTGGCATTTGTACCAGAAAAAAATCTTGTAGTTGTCCCGGTGCAATTCGTACATCAGCGCCATAGCGTAGACGGCTTAGTGAAATATCCCCCATTGGGATGTAGTGCATACGTGCATCTAAGCGCTGATGTGGGTTAAGTAAATTAAACTGGTGTGGTTTCATTACTCGGCCAACCATTGATTTGATCTCTTCAGGATCAGCCGAAGTAAATAGCAAACGCTCTGTTGAACAGAGCTGGTTTTCAATCTGGGGTGCAGATGAATGGGACCACGAGTTGCTCAACATCGTAGGACCTCCAAATAAAGTCGTCAGGCTATTTATTTATTTATTTATTGTTAGGGGCTTTATCTACGCAGTGCCTGATCCATTCTTTTTTTATTTATCCCTAAGCCTTTTTCAAGGAATAGCAAAGCTAAATAGAGCTTGTTTTATTAACATTCTATTAAAATATTTGTAACGAATGGTGATTTGAACATAGCACGAATGGTGTGGTAGACATAGACAGATATGTGCAAAAACTATCCATAAAATGCAAAAAAACCGACTCTATGTGATTAATGTGATAGTGATATCAATATAAAAAATAAAACTATTTTTGCTATTTTATGGTGAGAAACTCATGATATATCATATTTTTCATTACATTATTTTGCACTAATAGACTAACGTTAAATCAATGATGATATTTTTGAGTTTAATTTGGTGTATTATACTATAACATTGGCTTTAATGTGGGTATTGATGGCATTTTCGACTTAATGAGTTAGCCATTTGTTAACGATCGTTTCTCCCCCACCTTCTTTCTTTACTTAGTAAGAATACCCTTTTCCTTATTGTTTTTACTGATTTTTGTCCAATCAATGCAGCTCCTATCCACTCTTTGCAGAAATCTAATATGCATGATTAATCATGCATTGACCTTTTGGTAACAAAAAAGATACAAGAAAGAAACGCAAAAATGATAGCAACGTTCTGACGTTCATTGTGAGGTTAAAATGGCTGAGCGATCGTTTGTACAAGAAGTGCAGAAATTACGGCAGGGGAAAGGTGATGTTTTTAGTGGTGAGGGGATCCTCGCAGTCACCAAAGCTTTATTAGAGTCCGGTGTTTCATACGTGGCAGGTTACCAAGGTGCACCTATCTCGCATCTAATGGATGTACTTGCTGATGCGCAAGATATTTTATCTGATTATGGTATTCGTTTCGAAAATAGTGCGAGTGAAGCAACCGCAGCGGCAACACTTGCAGCATCGGTCAATTATCCATTAAGAGGTGCAGTGACATTTAAAGCAACAGTAGGCACTAACGTTGCTTCTGATGCATTGGCTAACTTAGCTTCAGGTGGTGTGTTGGGTGGAGCCTTGATCATTGTGGGTGAAGATTATGGTGAAGGCTCCTCTATCATGCAGGAACGTAGCCATGCCTTTGCGATGAAATCACAAATGTGGTTGCTTGATCCACGTCCTAATTTACCGTCAATTGTCCAAGCCGTGAAAGATGGATTCGATCTCTCTGAAGCGAGCAATACGCCAGTGATGTTGCAGATGCGTATTCGTTCTTGCCATGTTCATGGGCAATTTGTTTGTGCGGATAATCAACACCCTAAATTTACCGTAAAAGATGCATTAGAAAACCCAACTCGTGATGTTAGTCGTATTGTATTACCTCCGGCGAGCTTCCTGCATGAAAAAGAAAAAATAGAAGCGCGCTGGCCTGCGGCAGTGAAATTTATCCAAGAACGTCAATTGAATGAATTTTTTGCTGAAGATACGGATGATGTAGGAATTGCTTTGCAAGGTGGCTGCTATAACACTTTGATCCGTGCACTAAACCAAATTGGGTTAGCAGATGTATTTGGCAATAGCAAAATTCCATTGTATGTGATGAACGTTGCTTATCCGCTGATTGACGATGAGTTTGAACGTTTTTGCCGTAATAAAAAATCAATTTTAGTCCTAGAAGAAGGGCAGCCGAATTTTGTTGAGCAAAATGTGGCTAACATTCTACGTCAACGCAATATCGATGTTGCACTGCATGGTAAAGACATGCTGCCAATGGCTGGAGAGTATAATACAGCTACTGTTTTAGCAGGTCTCCGTTCCTTCCTAGAAAGATATGGCAAGATAGAGCCACAAGTAAAAGCTGCCGCAAAACAAATTCGTATACCTACAATTACGGTGGCTGCCCCACAAACAAATGCTGTTGAAGAGCCTGAGTATATCAATGCAGCAGAGCCAACTTTGGATGAAACTGTCCATTCGCGCCCACCAGGGTTTTGTACGGGTTGTCCTGAGCGGCCTATCTTTACAGCAATGAAATTAGTCGAACGTGAGCTAGGTGAACACCACGTTAGTGCTGACATTGGTTGTCATTTATTTTCCATTCTACCGCCTTTCAACTTAGGAAATACCACCATGGGTTACGGGCTCGGTGGTGCTGGTGCGGCAGCACTCAATGCTCAAGCAGGTAAGCGGGCGATTTCAGTCATGGGGGATGGCGGTTTTTGGCATAACGGACTAACCAGCGGTATTGCTAATAGTGTGTTTAACCGTAGTGATAACTTAACCATAGTCATCGATAACAGCTATACCTCTGCAACTGGTGGACAAGATATTTTGTCTTCAACAGCGCTCAACCCAACGCGTAGCACCGGTCATGAAATAGAAAAAGCAGTTAAAGGCGTTGGTGTGAATTGGGTAAAAACCATCAAGCGTACTTATGACTTAAAAACCATGACTAACACATTGCGCGAAGCACTCACCACTCAAGAGAAAGGGCCTAAGGTGTTGATTGCGCAAAGTGAATGCATGTTGAACAAGCAACGCCGTGAAAAGAAAAAAGTTCGCAGTGACGTTGCTGCGGGTAAACGTGTGGTTCGTGAGCGCTTTGGGGTCGATCCAGATACTTGCACCGGCGATCACTCATGTATCCGCTTATCGGGTTGCCCATCTTTATCAATTAAGCCAAATCCAGATCCGTTGAGATCAGATCCTGTTGCAACGGTCATGGACAGCTGCGTTGGTTGCGGTCTTTGTGGTGAAGTTTCGCATGCTGCGGTTCTTTGTCCATCTTTCTTCAAAGCACAGATCATCACCAATCCAAATGGCTGGGACAAATTACGCCATCATGTTCGTGGCTGGTTTATTGGCTATTTGCAGCGTCGTGATACGCGTCGCCGTGAGCAACTGAGCTTCTAAGGAGAAAACCATGGTTGCATTACAACCCATTAAAATAGCTATTTTAGCGATGGGCGGCGAAGGCGGCGGCGTTCTTGCCGATTGGATCGTCAATTTAGGTGAGGAAAACGGTTATTTTGCGCAAACCACTTCAGTTCCAGGGGTAGCGCAACGTACGGGGGCGACTATTTATTACGTTGAATTATTCCCTGGTGCAGATAACCCACTCACTCCAAAACCTGTATTAGCACTAATGCCAATGTCTGGAGATGTTGATGTTGTGCTTGCTTCTGAACTGATGGAAGCAGGCAGAGCGGTACAACGAGGCTTTGTGACACCGGAACGCACGACACTGATTAGTTCTACACACCGTGTTTATTCTATCGCTGAAAAATCAGCAATGGGCGATGGGCGAGTGGATAGCCAAGCCTTGATCCGCCATGCAGGCCTCGCTGCTCGTCAGTTTATCCATTTCGACATGGAAAAGGCGGCACAGGAAAGTGGCAGTGTGATCAGTGCAGTGTTATTTGGTGCGTTATTTGGTGCCGGAGTGCTCCCTTTTAGCCGTGTTCAATTTGAAGAAACAATTGTGCGTGGTGGTGTTGGTGTTAAGCCAAGCCTCCGTGCTTTTTCTCTTGGTGCAGAGATGGCTGCTTACCCTGAAGAAGCGCATAAACCACAAGGCACACAACCAACGCCTTTTGCCCCGAAAAATAAGCAAGTTGCTCAATTACTCGTACGGATTGAGCATGAATTCCCTCAACATACGCATTATTTGGCTACGGAGGGGGTACGTCGCTTAATTGATTATCAAGACCCTGCATATGCCTCCCTTTATCTCGATCGTTTAGCAAAATTGTTTGGCCAGCAAGGCGGTGATGATGAGCGTTTACAGCGTGCATTGGCACGCCACTTAGCACTGTGGATGTCATATGAAGACACGATCCGCGTTGCTGATTTAAAAATTCGTGACAGTCGCTTTCAACGCGTGCGTAACGAAGTACGTGCTAATGATAGTCAATTGCTCGATATCAATGAATTTATGCATCCACGTATTGAAGAGATTTGCGAAACCCTTCCCAAAAATTTAGGTAACTGGCTAATGCGGCCACATTGGATACACAAAGCGCTTCGCAAGTTTACCCAAAAGGGGCGCACTATCACTACCAGTTCGTTGGGCGGTTTCTTACAGTTATATCTGCTTGCGGCTTGGCGGCGTGGACGTCGTACAACATTACGCTATCAGCTAGAAACTCAGCGTATTGAGCAATGGCTATCGGCAGTTTTGAAAGCTGCGCAGACTAACCCTGCCTTAGCTACTGAAATTGCTCAGTGTCAGCGGGTAGTGAAAGGTTATAGCGATACACATGCACGAGGATTACGTAACTTCCAGATATTAATGGATATTGTGGACAACTATGGTGCTCAGTTAGTCCCTGCTAATTTGCGAGAACTGCGTGAAGCCGCACTTGCTGATGAACATGGTAATGAATTGCGCAAATGCCGCCAGCGCTTGGCAATGGAATAAGGAAAACATAATGAGCCTACTGAAATTTACTCGACCACATAAAATTTTATTTTCTGAGTGTGACCCCGCTGGGATCGTATTTTACCCACAGTATTTCATTATGTTTAACAACCTATTAGAGCGTTGGGTGGACGAGCTGCTTCCCCAAGGTTTTGCTGGTTACATTTTAGATCAGCGTTTTGGTCTGCCTACTGTGCATTTAGAAGCTGAATTCAAAGCGATTAGTCGTATGGGCGATGATGTTCAACTTGAGTTACAGGTTGAGCGCATTGGACGTAAATCAATTACGTTGCGACAAGTCTGCACTAGCACAGAGGGGGAGTTGCGCATGCAAGTCACTCAAACTTATGTCACGACATCTTTAGAAACGCATCAGGCCATTGCAATCCCTGATGAGCTGTATCACGCCTTAACCCAGCAGCAACCTGTGTGATGGCACGATGTAACAAAGGAGAAAGTGTATGAATATCGTTTGTATCGGCGGCGGTCCCGCAGGGCTTTACTTCGGGTTGCTGATGAAATTACAAAATCCACAAAATCGTGTGGTGGTGGTTGAACGTAACCGTCCGTATGACACTTTTGGTTGGGGGGTGGTTTTTTCTGATGCCACACTCAGTAATTTGCGCAAAGCAGATCCTGTTTCAGCTGAAACTATTTCTGCGGAGTTTAGCCATTGGGATGATATTGATATCCATTTTAAAGGTGAATGTAATCGTAGCGGTGGTCATGGCTTTATCGGTATCGGGCGTAAAAAATTACTGAATATTTTACAAGATCGCTGTTTAGAAGTGGATGTTGAGTTGGTATTTGAAACTCAAGTGACAGACGATCAAGAAATCGCTCGCCAATATAATGCCGATCTTATTATTGCTTCTGATGGGATCAATAGCGCAGTACGTACACGTTATGAAAATGTATTCAAACCTGATATTGATCAGCGCCGCTGCCGGTTTGTTTGGTTAGGCACTAAGAAGATCTTCGACGCATTTACCTTCCTTTTTGCTGAAAATGAGCATGGTTGGTTCCAAGTTCATGCTTATCAGTTTCAAGAAGGTCTATCGACATTTATTGTTGAAACAACAGAAGAAACATGGCTCAAAGCAGGCATCGATCAAATGTCACAAGAGGATGGTATTGCCTACTGCGAAAACCTTTTTGCTCCATGGTTAGATGGTGAAAAACTGATAGCAAATGCGGCTCATTTACGTGGTGCAGCAATTTGGATCCGCTTCCCTAGAGTGATTTGTGAAAATTGGGTGCACTGGACAACGCCAACAAGTGAAAAAGATGTTCCTGTCGTATTAATGGGGGATGCTGCTCATACAGCACATTTTTCTATTGGTTCAGGGACTAAGTTAGCACTTGAGGATGCGATTGAGCTGACGGAAAGTTTAAAGGCTACAAATGGTGATTTGCGCAAAGGGCTAGAGCACTACCAAAAAGTACGTAGTGTTGAAGTACTCAAAATTCAAAATGCTGCACGTAACTCAACGGAGTGGTTTGAGAGCGTTAGCCGTTATGAAAATCTTGAACCAGAGCAGTTTGCTTACTCGCTACTGACGCGTTCTCAACGTATTTCTCATGAAAATCTACGTGTCCGTGATGCACAGTGGCTACAAAATTACGAAAACTGGTTTGCAGCAAAATCAGGTGTTGATTTGCCTGCTACTGCGCAACAGATACCACCAATGTTAACACCGTATCGTTTACGTGGTGTTGAGTTAAAAAACCGTGTTATTGCCTCACCAACATTACTTTATTGTGCAACCGATGGCTTGATTAGTGATTTTCATTTAGTCCATATCGGAAGCCGTGCGTTAGGTGGTGCTAGTTTGATCATGACTGAAATGACGGCGATTTCTCCTCAAGCGAGAGTCACTGAAGGCTGCCCAGGTATTTGGAATGACCAGCAAGTCAGTGCTTGGAAATCGGTGACACAGTTTGTGCATCAAAAAACGGATGCCAAAATTGGTATTCAATTAGGACACGCAGGGCGTAGAGGCTCAACGCAGCGAGGCTGGGAGCAAGAAAGTTATCCATTGAAAGCTGGAAATTGGCCTTTAGTTAGTGCATCTGCATTACCTTATTTACCGAATATTTCACAGACACCAAGTGAACTCACTGAGCCTCAAATGGCGGAAATTATTGACCAGTTCGTCACAGCTGCGAAACGTGCTGATGAAGCAGGTTTTGATTGGTTAGAGTTACAAGCTGCACATGGTTATTTGTTATCAAGCTTTATTTCACCGTTGGCAAACCAACGTACTGACAGCTTTGGTGGCACACTCGAAAACCGCCTACGTTTTCCTCTTGCTGTTGTGAGCGCTGTTCGTCGAGTTTGGCCAGAGGATAAACCACTTTCGGTGCGTATTTCTACGACGGACTGGGTTGAAGGCGGTACGACTGTTGATGAGGCCGTGCTGATAGGCCAAGCCATGTATCAGGCAGGTGCTGACATTGTGGATTGTTCCTCAGGGGAAGTATCTCCGTTGCAACAACCTGTTTATGGTCGGATGTATCAAACACCAATGGCAGATCGTGTCCGTAATGAAGGTGATGTTCCCGTTATTGCCGTTGGTGCCATTACTGATGCCGATCAGGTCAACAGTATTATTGCTTCAGGACGTGCTGACTTGTGCGCATTATCTCGTCCACTACTTGCTGATCCTGCTTGGCTGCTACATGAATGTGCTCGGTTTGGTTGGAATGCGGTGAGCTGGCCTGCGCCTTATGAATATGGTCGCCAACAACTAATACAACAAGCAAAAAGCCGCTAAATATGATGGCTATTAGGAGGAAACCATGAGTACTCAATCCCACGATCAATACAGAGAGAGTGTAGCAGGGCGTGCTGATGTTGCTGATACTCCAGAGTTAGTTGCGTATTACAAACAACTTGCTGATTTGAAAACAGGTGCACTATGGACGGTTGCTAACAAAATCGAACCTTGGCAGCCAAAGTCTTCATCAGTTCCAGTGCTATGGCGCTACCGTGATTTACGTGAGCATGTATTGCGCTCGGTTGATTTGGTAACTCCAGAAAAAGCGGGGCGCCGAGTAGTTTATTTAAACAACCCAGGGAGACAAGATGTCGCCGCAGCGGTTGGTTGGCTCTATTCAGGCTTACAAGTGATGCATCCCGGTGAGGCGGCTTCAGCGCATGCTCATTCTTCATCTGCATTACGCTTCATCATGGAAGGTCGAGGTGCCTATACCATTGTTGAAGGGCAAAAAATGATGTTAGAAGCCAATGATTTTGTTCTAACCCCTAATGGAACATGGCATGAACATGGTGTTGCTGAAGATGGCTTGCCGTGCATTTGGCAGGATGGATTAGACATCCCATTAGTGAATGCCATGGAAGCGGGTTTTTACAAGGTGCATCCTGATTTGCATCAGGCACAAACACACCCTATTGATTACCCTGTAGGGATGTGGGGAGGAACGGCATTACGCCCACATCATATTGGTTGGGACAAACCTTACTCACCATTATTTAAATATCAGTGGGGGCCAACATATGAAGCATTGCAGCGCGCTGCGAAAGCCGCAGATGGCTCACCTTTTGATGACATTTTAATGCACTACACCAACCCATTAACCGGTGGTCCAGTGATGCCAACAATTGGCGCCAGTATGCAGCTATTACGGCCTGGTTTTGTTGGAAAAGCGCATCGCCATACGGGGAGTTTTATTTATCAGGTTGCTAAAGGCAAAGGCTACTCAGTCATCAATGGCCAGCGATTTGATTGGCAAGAACGTGACATTTTCTGTGTGCCTTCGTGGATGTTCCATGAACATGTGAATACTTCACAGAATGATGACGCTTGTTTGTTTTGCTTCAATGACTTACCTGTTATGAATTCGCTCGGATTGTACTATGAAGAAGCCCTCGCTGAAAACGATGGGCACCAAAAAATTATTAGCTAATTATTTTAATTATTTACGTGAAGATTTAAGTCAGGTAAGCCTGACAAAGGAGAAGAATTATGCGTCTTATCACTTACCGTTCAGATATCACTGCAGCTGCACGTTTAGGGGCAATTGTTGGTAATCAAGTGGTTGATTTAGCTAGATTAGCAGAAGAACAAGGCCAGTATTTACCTGATAACATGTTGGATTTTATCGATCTTGGTCCTCAAGGTGTTCGCTCAGGAAGTGATTTACTAGAGGCATATCAAGGTAACTTCCCTGCGGGTACGGCTTGGCCAGTTCAGAATGTCAAAATTTTAGCTCCCATTCCTCGCCCAAGAAAAAACATTTTTGGTATTGGTTTGAACTATGTAGAACATGTTGCTGAATCTAGCCGTACCCTTGATACATCCAAGGAATTACCAAAAGAGCCCGTTATTTTCTCTAAGCCACCAACAACGGTGATTGGCCCAGGTGATGCGATTGAACATAACGCAAAGATCACCCAGCAACTAGATTGGGAAGTTGAACTGGCAGTGGTCATGGGGACGCGTGCAAAAGGGGTTTCAGAAGCAGATGCTTTAGATTACGTCTTTGGTTACAGCTTAATGATTGATATGAGTGCCCGTGATTGCCGTCGTGCAGGTCAATGGATTTACTCAAAAGGGCAAGACACCTATGCCCCATTTGGACCTTGTATCGTCACTGCTGATGAAATTCCTGATCCACACAGCTTAAATTTGAGTCTTAAAGTTAATGGAGTGACCAAACAAGATTCAAATACACGACATATGTTATTCAATGTTAATGCTCTGATTGCAGATATTAGCAAAGGGATCACACTTGAACCGGGCGATATTATTGCGACAGGTACACCCGAAGGCGTTGGTGCAGGGCGCTCACCGCAAGAGTGGGTATGGCCAGGAGATGTGATTGAAGCCTATGTTGAAAAGATTGGTGAGCTGCGCCACCCTGTTGTTGCGGTATAACGCCAAGGAGAGCAAATAATGTTAAATTTACCTCAATTTAAGGCTGCGGCGGTTCAAGCCGCCCCTGTCTTCCTTGATACTGATGCTACGGTTGACAAAGTATGCAAACTGATTGAAGAAGCCTCAGATAATGGTGCCAAATTAGTCGCATTTCCTGAAGTGTTTGTCTCTGGTTACCCTTATTGGAGTTGGGTGATGAACCCAATTGAAGGCAGTCCGTGGTTTGAGAAGCTTTGTAAGTCAGCCATTGAAATTCCGGGGCCTGAAATTCGTAAAATCGCTCAAGCTGCTGCTCGTCACCATATTAATGTCGTTGTTGGCGTCAATGAGCGTAATCCAAATGGTATTGCCACGCTTTACAACACATTAGTCACCATTTCGGATGAGGGCAAAATATTAGGCCGCCATCGTAAGTTAGTGCCTACATGGGCAGAAAAGTTAACATGGGCAAATGGTGATGCTTCATCATTAAAAGTACACCAAACCAGTATTGGTCCTTTAGGGGCATTAGCCTGTGGCGAAAATACCAATACATTGGCTCGCTTCTCATTATTAGCACAAGGGGAGTTAGTACATATCGCAAGTTACATTGCGTTGCCTGTCGCACCTAAAGATTATGATATGGCGGAAGCCATTAGGTTACGCGCATCGGCGCATTGCTTTGAAGGTAAGGTGTTTACCATTATTTCTTGTTCAACAGTTTCTGAAGAGATAGTTGAAGCAATGGCGGAGTCTCATCCTCAATCTCGAGAGCTACTCGCTCGCCCTAACAGTGCATTTTCAGGAATTATTGGGCCCGATGGCCGTGTGATTGGTGAACCTTTGGTTGATAAAGAAGGGATTGTTTATGCAGATATTGATTTGAATCGCTGCATTCAGCCAAGGCAAATGCATGATATTACAGGCCACTATAATCGTTTTGATATTTTTGACTTACAAGTCAATCGTCGTCCATTAACTGCAGCGCGTTTCCATCATAATGGGCAAGATATTGATGAATTGAATCAATTCGCGGATCAAGATGAAATTTCACAGGAGAAAGGGTTATGAGCCACGTGCGTGCGTATCGTATCGGGCAAATCGTGCCCTCTTCAAATACCACTATGGAAACAGAAATTCCTGCTATTTTGCGAGCTCGTGAGGCACTGTTCGCGGAACGGTTTACCTTTCATTCAAGCCGTATGCGTATGAAAAAAGTGACTAAAGAAGAATTGGAAAAAATGGATGCAGATAGTGATCGCTGTGCGATCGAATTGTCTGATGCAGCCGTTGATGTATTAGGTTATGCCTGTTTAGTCGCTATTATGAGCATGGGGAAGGGCTATCACCGCGTTTCGGAAAAGCGCCTGCATAAACGTACGATTGATAATGGTCATATGGCACCCGTCGTGACTAGTGCTGGTGCACTTGTTGATGGTTTGCATGCAGTTGGGGCAAAACGTATCTCTATATTAACCCCTTATATGAAACCACTCACTCAGCTAGTTATCGATTATATTGAAAATGAAGGTATTGAGGTGGTGGACAGTATTTCTTTGGAGATACCAGATAACTTGGATGTGGGCCGTCAAGACCCGCTAGCGCCTGTGGAAATCACTAAAAAGCTCAATACCAATGTTGATGTTATTGTGGCTTCAGCTTGTGTACAAATGCCTTCATTGCCGTCAGTTCAACTAATTGAAGATCGCGTAGGGTTACCGGTATTGTCATCATCCATCGCGACGACCTATATGATGCTGAAAAAATTAGGGTTAGATACACGGGTTGATGGATTTGGCTCTCTACTTTCAGGAAAGTTTTAATTAAATGGTGTTAAAGAGTCGTTTTCTATCTGCTAACCTTTTAATATCGAATGAAATAATATGTTCTGTTAGTGAAGAGGAACAGATGCCAGACTCAAAAGTATTTGTTGATAATTACCTGCCTGCCCTATTGGGGCAGGCGTGGATGTTAGTTTCATCAGAGTTCCATGCGGTTGTTGAAGCGCATGGCTTATCGGTACTTGAATGGCGAGTGCTTTCAACATTGGCTGATAATGGCTCTATGGGGATCACTGAACTTTCACAAAAAACTGTCAGTAAGCAGCCAACGATAACCCGTGTATTACAGAGATTAGAGCAGCAAGGGCATGTTATTCGACACAACAATCATACAGGCAGTGATCGTAGGGTGACGCTAGTCAGTATGACATCAAGCGGTATGTTGCTGGTGGAAGGGTTACTGCAAGAGGCAGAATTGCATGAGCAGTCAGTTTTGGCTCCTTTAGGATCACGTAAAAGTAAAATGTTAAAACAGGTATTACAAGAGCTGATTGAACGACATAGCACAGAAGAAATAAAAAAATAACGAATAATGACTATTCATATTAGTAGTGAGTAATTTATCGATACTAATAGTGATAAATGCTTAATTATCATTGTGATAATATATATGTGAGTAAGATTTTATTTTTGCTGTAATATTCTGTAACAGAATGATAGTAATCAAAGTTTTATGAAAAATCTGTTTTTTAGCTTTCTGGTAAATAGATACTTTACATCGATTCAATTTATCTATTTACTTCACTACTGATAACTTCTGCTTAGCCTAATATTGGAGCAAATCCATGTCAGTTGTGACCCTTGTACTAGTTTTTTTACTCGCCGTTATTGTGAGCGTGTTTGTCTCGCGGCTACTTAGGGATATTATTCCTTTACCTATTATTCAGATAGCACTGGGTGCAGGGCTATCGCTGTTTGGTTTTACGGTTGAATTTGAGCCGCATCTATTCCTATTTTTATTCATTCCACCATTATTGTTCTTAGATGGCTGGCGGATCCCTAAAGAAGCGTTATTTCAGGAAATAAAACCGATTATGTCACTCGCCATTGGTTTGGTTGTGGTGACAGTTATTGGGATGGGGTTCTTTATCCATTGGCTGATCCCTGCGATTTCTCTGGCAGTTGCTTTTGCATTGGCGGCGATTTTGTCACCTACAGATCCGGTTTCTGTTTCTGCGATGACCGTTAATTCACCACTGCCTTCACGTATGGCACATATTCTAGAAGGTGAATCACTGCTTAATGATGCAACAGGCTTAGTTTGTTTTAGCTTTGCAGTCACTGCCGCTTTAACGGGGACATTCTCCCTTGCTTCCGCGGCTGGACAATTTGTATTTGTCGCATTTGGTGGGATTTTAATTGGTTTATTGGTGGCATGGGTTATCGGTTGGTTAAACCAATTTTTGGTAAAACGCACAGGTGAAGAGCCAGCGATCCAAATCATGATCAGCCTGTTAATGCCATTTAGTGCATACTTGCTGGCGGAACACTTGCATGTTTCAGGCATTTTGGCAGCAGTGGTTGCGGGTATCGCAATGCACTATGAAAAAATTGCAGGTCGTATGCAAGCGGCAACTCGCATGCAAAGTAAAGCGGTGTGGGATACGGTACAAACTGCACTTAACGGTATGATTTTTATCCTACTTGGTGAACAGCTGCCAGCGATGTGGAATAACATGCCACAAGTTGCAGAAGCCGCGGGTGCAAGTCATCCATGGATGCTGTTTGTTTATGTCATCATTATCACATTCGCTCTTGCTATCTTGCGTTTCAGCTGGGTGTGGATATCGATGACATTGACGGTCTTCCATAAACGTCGCCGTGGAAAAGAAGCGGATGTATTGCATATTCGTATGATGGCAGTGATGGCAACGGCTGGGGTTCGTGGTGCGATTACCTTAGCAGGTATTTTGACTTTACCATTGTTGATGCCTGACAACACCTTATTCCCAAATCGTGATGTAGCTATCTTTCTAGCAATGGGGGTGATCCTGTGTTCATTACTGATTGCTAGTATTGCATTACCGATCCTGACGAAAGGATTGGTTCAAGATTTACCTTATGATGATGATGAGATCCGTGCTCGTATGGCATTGAATGAAGCGGCAATGGCTCATTTACGTGAATTAATGAATCATCCATCCGAAGATGTGGATGAAATTGCCATGCGTACAGAAGTGGGTGCTCAATTATTAGAAATCTATGGCCGACGTTTAGACAATACTGACGAAACAGAGTCAGATGTTTATGATCTGCATAGAATGATTGATATGGAGCGTGAAATGTCGCGTTCTGCACTACAGGCAAAACGTGATGCATTGTATGTGATGCGTAAAGGTAAAAATATTAATGAACGTGTATACCACCGCTTACGAGATGAGTTAGATCTTAAAGAAGAAACTCTAAATCATCATAAAAGTAAAAAACACTAGTTAAAACAACGGCCAGAAATTATATCTGGCCGTTTTGTATATTGAAGAAATAGTAAGGGACTCGCATGGATGATTATCAATTTTCTGAAAGTGAACTCGATAAAATGTGGGACGAAGCATTATTTATCTCTCACGACAATGATCGCAAAGGTTTCAGACAAGATGAGCAAGGAAATTGGATACGACGAAGTGAATATGCTAATCAACAAAGTGACTATGGTTGGTTACCGTTAAGAATAAAATCAGATGAAGGGCTAGAAAAACCAGGCGATTTTATTCCAGCTCATTGGAAATTTGTCCTGTCACAAAATCAACCGAAACCCCATCAATATCGTTTGAAATTATTGTCAGCTGAAAACTTCAATTCACAGCAAATCCAAAGTTTCTGGGAAATTGCGTACAAGCACACGGATGATAATGAGCACAAAGGCTACCGTGTTGATATTTTTGGTCATTGGGTTGGCCAGAAATTTTTTGGTGATATGAGTAGCCCTTTTGGTTGGGGGGTTGTATTGGTTGATGATATTAACGATACGCAAGTAGATAAAAATGTTCGTATGCTTCCTATCAATTTGCATCTAATTTCTTCGCTTACAGAGCAAGTACAACAGGACGAAGATGGTTGGACTGCTTGGGATGCAATAGAACATGGTAGTAATATTTTTGATACCGCGCTTGATGCAATAGGCTCGGTGATCACTGCACCTTTTTCAATTTTTGATTAAAAGGTGGCGCCATAGAAAATCTATTTGGGACGATACATTTGCAGCTGCTGTTGCTCTTCTATCCAAAAATAGTCAGCAGGCCCACCAGCTCGAAGTAAAGGTTGTTGATGAGCAGTGTTATAAACACCCTGTTCAAGTGTGTTTTTAGCAATATGCACCATAACGACTTCCCCCATGACTATCCATGTATCAAGTAAACTACCATCAGCCCGTTTCAATTGTTGATATTGGGTCACAATACATTCCATAGAGACAGGGGTTTGTGCGATGCGTGGTGGTGTGATCAGTGTGGAGGGTAATGTGGTAAGCCCTGTTAGGGTAAATTCACTTTCCCCATGCGGTAAAGTGGCACTGCTAGTATTAACATGCTCACCGAGATCTTTAGTTGCAAGGTTATAGACAAATTCACCTGTCTCGATTGCGTTAGTGACTGTATCTTTTTTACCTACACTGGAGAAAACCAATATAGGAGGTGAATAGTTGAATATGTTAAAGAAACTATAGGGAGCAAGATTAGGGCGGCCTTCAGTATCACAGGTAGAAATCCAGCCAATAGGCCGAGGGCCTATTAATGCGGAGATAGGATCATGAGGTAACCCATGCCCTTGCATAGGTTGATAGCTATAGAATTGAGTTATCATTATTGGCTCCTTTTTTTTCTATCATAATGGTTCCTTTGCTTATTAGGTGAAAATTTTTTGTAAAAGTGCAGAGAAATGATAATAAATGCATAAATTGGATATTTAAAAAGTGTACTTTTAGTGGGTGACTATTTGCTTTTAAGTGTAATAATTATTTTTATATTCATATTTTGACTTGGATTACAGTAGCTAAAAATTTATTAATCATGATGAAAACTCGGTAAATTGGTTATTTTTACGTGTGTTTATTTAATATGATGAAAATCCGGTAAATTGGTTATTTTATTTTTTTGTATTTATTAACCAAGAATCGATGGGGATTATTTTTATTTCTCTTATATTTTTTGAATGATGGTTCAATGTTGTTATTTTATCAAATGTATTTTTATTTTGTGTTATAAAGTTAATTAAAATAATTAACTTTATAAATTTGTTTTGTTTTTATTTTTTTGTATGCAAAATAAAGTTGTAATTTAATTATTTATAATATTATTCAATATTTACTGTTTTTTGTAGTTAATTGATATTTAATGTGTTTTTGGCTTTAATTATTGAGGTAAACGATCGGTTTAAGTTAAATTGATAGTTTTTGACTATTGATTTTTAGTAATTCGATCGGTATAAACGTATTTACAGATTTGAATGTTAAAACTATATTCTAATAAAGCTATATTTTTATTTATTATGAATTAATCCATTTCTTAGTTTAATTATTAGTAATAGGTAGTAACCATTTTAATATTTAAATGGCTGTTCGCTATGAATGCTCAATTAACTGAATATTGGTTTTTTAATATGATTAAAAATAGAATTTTATTACGACAAGAAATCGGTGATTTTTTAAGATCAGCGAGAAGAAGCAAATCTCTAACCGGCATTCAGCTCGGAAAAATGCTACATATTAGTCAACAACAAATATCACGTTATGAACGAGGTGAAACGAGTATTAATATTGAAACATTGGATATTTTATTAAAGGTTTTAGATATGGATTGGTCAGACTTTTTCTTCAAAGTAATGGCTAATTACTCAACAGAGATAGCAGAAATAAAACTATATCGTTAATCAACGGGAAGTAAATATTTATTTACTACGCTAAGCCTCACTGCGTATAGAGGAGTATTGAGATGGTTTTATCAAGGATGATTTTTTTAATGGTGAAATTAAATGCCAATGAAATATCAATCTTACGTTATTAAAGACATTTAATAACATATTTATTTCAATGTAATTATTTATTTGAAAGGTAAGACACATGAAATTAATTAAATTCACTCAAGTGGTTGCAATTGCTACATCTGTTATTTCTTTCAACGTGCTGGCAGAAAACTCAGGTACTCTGGACTTTACTGGAACAGTGGTGACCTCGCCTTGTAATATCGCACAATCTTCATTGAAACAAACTATTGATTTTGGACAGTTATCACGTAGAGGCTTAGAAAATGGCCGCACAGCTGAGGTGGATTTTAACATTGAATTTACGGGTTGTGATTTTACTGATTTTGATAAGGATGGTGATGGCAAATCAATGGTCGTGAAATCAATGGATTTACTGTTTACGGGGCAAAGCTATGCTGATGCAGCCAATACATTGCTTTCAACTTCTGCTGGTAATACCAATAACGTTGGGGTTGGTATTGATGGTTTCACGTTTGGTACAGCTAAAGATATCTTATCACGAATGGTGAATAAAAAAGGTAATAATACCTTGAAACTTAAGGCTCTCGCTAAAGCAGTTGATATTAATAAGCCCGTTGTTGAAGGGCAATTTAATGCGACCTCTAATTTCCGTATTACTTATCAGTAAGTCGATAGTAGCCCGCCAGTATATTACTGGCGGCATCATTAATGTGTGTGTGGAGGAAAGCTGTGAGTGCATACAAACAGGTTGGTCACCAAATAACACGGTTAATCATACTATCAATGATTGGTTGTTTTGCTTTTCATAGCATAGCGAATGCTCGAGACCTTATTTTTAATGGAGAGGCACAGGTCGTGGGAAATGTGATTGCAACACCTTGTTCTATTGTGATGCAAGATCGCTTTCAAACGATCAATTTTTCTCCTTTAACGTTAACCATGCTTTCTACAACAAGTGGTCGTGAGCGTTATAACCAACCATTTGTTATTGAACTACGTGACTGTGGCAGTGTGTATTCCTCTGTTGATAGTAAAACTTGGTTAATTCGTTTCGATGGGCAAAGTGCAGAGCATATCAATGCATTTGTTTTGCAAGGGCCATCCCATGGATTGGGCATTGCGGTATTGAATGATAAACAGCAAATATTAATACCTAACCAGAATTATCTCTTATCTAACAGTGTATTACGTCAAAGTAAGTCAGGGCAAACACTTTTTTTACGCTACTTTTTGCAGCTAGAACTGACTGGACAACCAATTCAGGCCGGTAACTACCAAGGGCTAATTCGGTTTTTCATCGATTATCAATGAACAAAAATGAAGGATCCCGCAAATTTAGTTTTGAGGGGGACACTTTTGTCGCATTTGGGATGGAATAGAGCATGATGTTCAAACATAGCAAAGTAAGACAGGCTGTTTTATTGACGCTCGGCTTGACTACATGGGCTGCTAGCGCTTCTGAATTCAACACTGATGTATTGGATGCCAAAGATATCCAAAATATTGACATGAGCCAATTTTCTGTTGCAGGGTATGTTCCCCCAGGAAATTACGTATTAACTGTGTTTGTTAATGGGCAACGATTGGGTGCTCCGCGTGATATTACGGTATATGAAAAATCAGCAGATAAAGCACAATTGCAAAGTGTGTGTATCCCTGCTGACATGCTAAAGATTATTGGGCTAAAGAATTCCTCTGAAAATAAAGTTACGACTTCACATGAAGGCCAATGCCTCAATTTTTCAGCTTTAACTGGGGTACAAACTAAAGTTGAATTATCAACGTTATCATTGAATGTAACGATCCCTCAAATGTGGATGGAGTATCGCGATCCATATTGGACTCCTCCTGCTTTGTGGGAGGATGGCCTTAACGGTGCTTTTATTGACTACAACGCGAATGCATCTGGAACAAAAGAAAAAAAAGGAATTAAGCGCGTTTATCTTTCTACCAATGGCACAACAGGAGTCAATATCGGCTCATGGCGTTTTCGTGGTGATTATAATGCAACTTATCAAAAGCAGCGTGGTGGTTATCATCCGCAAGAAACTCATCAGTTTGATTTTAGTCGACTATATGCATTTACCTCATTGAAAGATGCGGCGTCTATTTTGACGTTAGGCGAAAACTATTTTTATTCTGACATTTTCGAAGCATGGCAATACAGCGGCGTTTCGTTAGAAAGTGATGATCGCATGTTACCACCTAAATTAGTGGGCTATGCTCCTGAAATTATTGGGGTCGCTAGCACTAATGCGACGGTGATTGTTCGTAGCCAAGATCGAGTTATCTCCGAAACGGCAGTTCCACCAGGGCCTTTTCGTATTCAAACCTTGGATAGTGGCATTCGTGGGGTACTAGATGTCACTGTACGTGAAGAAGACGGTGAAGAGAAAAAATTCAGTGTTAGTACTGCTTCACTTCCCTATTTAACGCGTCCAGGGCGAGTTGTTTATAAATTAGTTGGTGGGAAAACTCGCTATGATGGTCGTCATATGACAGGTAAACCTGTGATTGGTGGAGAATTTTCCTACGGGGTATCTAATGCATGGTCATTGTATGGAGGAACTCAGTTAAACGGATATTATCAAACAGTTGCGATGGGGATTGGGCGAGATCTTTCTGCTATCGGAGCAATTTCGTTGGATATGACACAATCATTTGCTGACTTTTCAGATGAAAGTTTACAAGGGCGCTCCTATCGGCTGAATTATGCTAAGTCTTTTGATGATTTAAGAACTGATATTACTTTTGCGGGTTATCGTTTTGCAGATAAAGAGTATCGAACATTAACGCAATTTATGGATCAAGACCGTACAGGGATCACTCCCCGATCGCAAAAAGAGAATTATCAAATTTATTTAAATAAATATTTTGATGATTTTAATATTGCACTGAATTATCAATATAGCACTTATTGGCGAAATGACTCGCAAACTCAATATGGGTTATATGCAAGTACTAATGTCAGCTTGCCTCAATTATCTCAGTACAATGCGAACCTGTCTTTATCAGCGACTCGAACTGAACGTGACAATGGTTTTGAAGATGATTCAGTCAATTTATATCTTACATTGCCATTTTATACGGGTCATAGTATTACTTTTTCAGAACTATATTCACGCTCATCAGGCAATAATCAATATAACCATAATATCGGTTATAACGGTTATAGCGGCACTGATAATTATAGTTTAAATATGGGTTATAGCCATGGACAGGATATTGATAATCAAGCCAGTCTTAGTGGTTTCTATTCAAAAGATATGTCACAGGCAAATATTTCCGCCAATGCCAGTTATGTTCCTCACCAATATCGCAGTATTGGTGCATCAATTAATAGTGGGATCACTGTAACGTCGAAAGGTGTGGCTCTTCATCGTTCAGCACATGGAGATACACGTTTAATGATCGAAACGCCAGGTGTTAGTGGTGTGCCATTGGATAATGGAGTCATTAAAACTAACCACTTTGGCTTAGCGGTTATTCCGAATATTAATAGCTATCGAAAATCTATGGCTTCGATTAATACTAGTAAGTTACCTGACAATTTAGAGACCTTAGATTCGACGACAGATATAACGCTGACAAAAGGTGCGATTGGCTATCGCAGCTTATCGGTAATGAAAGGTGAGAAGCTATTTGCTGTGTTATCTCTAAATAATGGTAAGAAGCCGCCTTTTGGTGCCAGTGTGCGCAATGCTGATAATCGCGAATTGGGTATTGTGGGTGAAGATGGCGTGACTTGGTTAGTTGGAATTTCTGCACAAGAAATATTGTTTGTACATTGGAATAACAAAAAACAGTGTGAAATAACGTTACCAGATAACTTTGTTTCCTCATCAAATATGTTGTTGCTGCCATGCGTATCACAAATAGCAACTTCATCTACTGCTTATTCTAAAGATAAATAAACCATATTTATAGGGGACGTTATGCTGAATTTACATTTAGGCTGCAAATTATTTTTCAGTACAGTTTTATGCACTACGATAATCGCAATGAATGCATATGGCGCAGTAACATTAGATAGAACTCGCATTATTTTCCCTGGGGATGAGCGATCTATTAATATTCGCATTACTAATGATAACCCTGAAGAGGCTTATTTAGCTCAAAGTTGGATTGAAGATATTCAGGGTAACAAATTAACTCAAGGCGCTATTTTGGCGACGCCACCTTTACAGCGTATTGAGCCAAGTAGTGACAGTTTAGTTCGATTAAGTGTGACACCAATGTTGGGGAAGCTTCCTCAAGATAGAGAATCCGTGTTCTATTTTAATTTGCGTGAAGTTCCACCAAAATCAACGGAAGGTAATACGTTGCAAATTGCTTTGCAATCGCGTGTTAAGTTGTTCTATCGACCTAAAAGTGTGTTAGCTGAGTCAGAAACAAAATGGGCACATAAAGTGACACTGACCAAAACAGCCAAAGGGTATTCATTGAATAATACGACGCCTTTTAACTTAACTGTTATTGGTATTGGCAATAGTAAATCTCAATCAGAGCAAAGCAAATTCAGTACTGTGATGATCCCACCAAAGTCAACTCATGATATAGCATCTTCTTCATTACCAACTCCTTACGTTACTTATATCAATGATTATGGTGGTAAACCAACGCTTGCTTTTCGCTGCACAGGTGACGTTTGTGCAGTGACTGATGAATTGTGATTATGTCTATGCTCATCGTAATTCAAACAGCTTTTTGATGCATGACGAGTATATCCATGTTTAGGTGGAGTAAGGTCATTATGAAACAAAAAATGAGAGTGTTATTGCTACTGATTATTGGTGGTATGGCAAGCTATTTAGCGCATTCGAAGACTCCCGAGCCAAATACACCAAGTGAAGAATTTAAATATGAGCAGCCATTACAAGGATGGGTAAGAGTCAATGCTGCTATTTTTAATGCCCCTTGCAACTTAATCACGGACAAAGCCGTACTTCTGACTGGATGTGGAGCTGGAGCTGTTTTTCGTACTAGTGATATTCCCAATAATACAGCTAATACCCCCGTAATATTGGGATTCTATGACGTGCGGGAAGAACAAGCGATAGAACGTTTACCAACAAGTTTGCGTAATGGAAATAACAAAATAACACTTCCTATTCTGAGTGAGGATCAGCGTGTATTAAGGTTAGAGGTGAGCTATGAATAAGATATTTTTTTTCCTAATGTTATTTGGAATTTTATCTAGCGCATTTTCGAATAATCAATTGGATGTGGAGTTTAAAGGCGAGCTTATTAGTAATAGCTGCCAAATTTCAGCGGAATCGGTGAATAAACAAATCAAGTTAGATAATTTGCGTTGGCAATACATTAATAAGTTTGGCTCCAGTGATGTGATGCCTTTTTTTCTTGAAATAGAAAAGTGCAGTGAGGCTAACTTGAATAAAACGATTCGTATGACTTGGAAAAGTAGTCAATTGATTAAAGTTGATGGACATGAATATTTAAACACACAAGGTGCTAGTGGTGCGTTACTTGGGATTATTGAAGTAGATAAAAATGAGCAGCCTATTGTTTGGAATTCTCCAATAGATGTTGGCGTAATTTCTGTCGTTGAGGACCGGCAGAAATTAAATTTTGGCGTCTTTGTTCGTAAACCTGCAACGGGTGATATTAAGGTGGGGGATTTTAAAGGAACAGCGACATTTGCAGTGGAGTATGAATAATGAAACAACATTTTATTATCGGCCTGATACTGCTATTAGGTAGTTCATCTGCTTTATCTGATATTTTTGTTGAAGTAAATGCGACCATGCTAACGCCCGTTTGTGATATCCGCAGTGAAAACTATAGTTCTCCGCTGGTAATTGATTTTGGTACGGTTAATTCAGAGCAACTGAATGGAAATACGGTTGATAGAGATTTTCCAATTTATTTGTCTGGCTGTGATTTTAATAAAAGTATTGCCATTACGTTGAATACCCGAGATGGCAATACATTGATGCATAATGGTCAAGCATTATTAGCAACGACAATAAAAGGTCTGGGTATTCAATTCAATGAAACTACAGAGGGGACGATACGTTTCCTTGATGTTAATGCTATCCAAGCCATTCATCCTATTCAAGTTAATGCCACTGAATATCGTACTGATATACAAGCACAACTTGTAGGGACCATACCAGCGGATGAATTATCAAGCGGTCGGTTTACATCATCCATGACGGTTTTAGTGATGTATGAGTAATAGGGAGCTCAGCTATGTTTGACTTAAAATCTCATCATGATAACGGTGTAGTTGCTAAATATTGGAATATGACGCTGGTGTCATTATCAATCATGATATGTCCAATTGCAGTCGCGGATTATGCGGCGCAAATTCAGGATCCTTCCTCAGGCTACACAATTAAGTTAGAGCGTGATAGCCAATTAATAGACCCTCCCATCACTGCAACAAATGGGAAAAAATATTATCGTATTGGTAGTGTGATACAAGTTGATATTGGAAGTGCTGGTGTTGATGTATCAGGAAGCGTTAAATGCCATGGACGAGAGTGGGGAGATACGAGTAAACCAATCTCTGCTCAGAATGCATTTCATCGCTTATTTATGTATCTACCAATGGCTGGAACGAATATAGAAGGAAAACCTGCATATCAAATTCATAGTAATTTACTCATGACTATCGAGACAAAACTGACGGATTGGATAAAGGGAGATGCAGGTATTTGTTCCAATGGTTATGGTGGTGAGGTTTTTCCATCATCGTCGTTTACAACTCATTTCCCAATGGGTTTGACATTCTATGTCAATGAAAAAATTATTGATAATCAATTGGTTATTGCCCCTATAGATTTGGGCGGATATGTACGAGCTTTTACTGCGGCAGGAACCCCCCCACCTTATGATAGTTGGTCAATAAATGAAACAACAGCACCGCTACGGCTCGAGGCATCTCAAATACATCTTAACTCTAAATGTTCAACGATGACCAGCACAGGGCAAGCAGAAACGGTGAGCCTAAGCCATGGGGGTCTTAATAGCATCAAGTATGACAGCCTAGTAACTGAGAAAGTGAACTACATTTGTCAATTTACCTCTGGAACGAAGGTTCGCTTACGCTTAGATTACACTAAAGATAGTGACCCACAGAAACGTTTGCCTTTAACTAACGATACAGACGGTAATGATGTTATTTACAGCGAATTAACACTGACTGATGAGGCTTCAGGACAAACAGGGCAAGCTTTGCAGGTCGAATTTAATGAACTTAATACAGTCAGTATTTCGAGCCATATAAAAGGAGAGAATGCCGCGGCTGGAAATTACTATGGATCAGCATGGTTGATCGCTACCTATGAGTAACCTATTTTAAAGGGTATACGCTCTAAATAATTTGAGTTGCGGGTGGGCGATAAGCGAAGATAGCCGGGGAGCATAGATAAATGATGTAACTCGGCGAGCGTAGCATCGTTACTTATACCTCAACGAAAAGTCCTGAAATTTGAAGTATGACGAGGGTAACAGTTTTGGTTGCACTGTAAGTATTATCGACTTATTAAGTAAATTCAGGGGGGCAGCCCTGAATGATATACGATAAAAAAGCGTCGCTATTTCTCCCCTTATGAGACGTTTGGCTTACGGTTCAACCGATTTTTTTATTGGGCAATACGTTGAATAAAACTGGATGGTGTTTGCCCCAGCCACTTTTTAAACATGGTTGAAAACGACCCAACGCTGTTATATCCCAAATCAAATGCGACTTCAGTGATCGACTTCCCTGCTGAAATATGCGTGATTGCATTGAGTAAGCACGCTTGTTGGCGCCAATCAGAAAATGACAGGCCAGTTTGCGCCCCAAAAAAACGACTAAAAGAACGTTCACTTTTATGTAGTTTTTCAGCCCATTCATGGGGTAATGATGTGATTTTTGGCGATTTTAGGAACTCTCGACAGAGTTTGGCTAAGTTTGCATCTCGAGGGATTGGCGCATAAAAAGGCAGTGGTTCAGCGCGCGCGATCTCATGTAAGGTTAACTGTATCAACATGCCATCTCGCCCATTAAGCTCATATTCTATCGGCATATCAACAGATTCAAGTAATAGCTGGCGCAATAATGGCGATACTCGTAAAACTTCGCATTTCTGATTTTGCCGTGGTGCCGCGGTAGGTTCGATATATAAACTGCGAGTGCTTACATTCAACATACGTGTTTCGTGCGCAGTATTTTCAGGGATCCAAACACCACTATCCGGCGGAATAACCCACTCACCATCAGCTGTACTGACTTCAATTAACCCTGTCGCACCATACAAAAATTGAGCACGTCGATGAACATGTGAATTGAGTAATACATTCGGGAGGTAGTCGGTGCCGATCGCTAATACATCACGTTTTACATCATCGACGCTTTTAAGTGGAATATTTCGCATAGTCGCTCTTATTGGCTGAGATTCAAATATCATTGTCTATTTTTCGAAAGTTGGCAACTCAATAAATGTTTACTATGACACGGCAACATAATGTATTTTTGAGGTAGAGTTATTATGGAAAGTAAGCACAATCAGTCTGATGAGCAACTGATTGGTCCGTTAAGTCGTCGCCGGTTTATCCAAGGCAGCTCTGCACTAATGGCTGTGCCTTTTTTAGCGTCTAAGTCAGTTGCCTCTATCCCTACAGACCCGTCAGTGATCCCAACAAAAAACATATCAATTCAGGATACTGAACGGGTCGTTTCTACATGCAGTAGTTTTGACTGTGGTGGTAAATGCGATATTAGAGCGCATGTTAAAGAAGGCATTGTCACTCGTATCAGCACACGGCCTGATGCTGATCTTGATGAGGAAATGCCGATTATGCGAGCTTGTGTGCGTGGGAGAAGCTACCGCAAGTTTGTTTATCATCCAAATCGCTTGAAATATCCAATGAAACGAGTCGGCAAGCGAGGTGAAGGCCGTTTTGAACGCATCAGTTGGCAAGAGGCTACCACCCTAATCGCGAGTGAATGGCAGCGTATTACCGATCAATACGGTCCAGCTTCGCGGTTTGTGAGCCTAAGCACAGGAGTTACAGGGGGAATTTTTTCAGGTGCCAACATGTTGCGCCGATTATTTAATTTGACGGGCGGTTTTCTGGAAAATTACCATTCGGTTAGTAATGGTAACACGATGGCAGTGACGCCCTATACTTATGGCACTTCAGCAAGTGGTAGCACTCTTGATACATTAGAAAATACCCCTTTAGTTATTTTATGGGGACATAATCCAAATGAAACTATTTTTGGTCATACCAACCATTATTTTCAAAAAATGAAGAAAAACGGCACTAAATTTATTGTCGTTGACCCACGCTACTCAGATACAGCTTCATCTTTAGCTGACCAATGGATCCCCATTTTACCGACGACAGATAATGCATTAATGGATGCGATGATGTATGTGATCATCAGTGAAAATTTACATGATCAAACATTTATCGATAAATATACACTTGGATTTGATGAACATCAGATGCCAGAAGGCGTCGCTGAAAATGAATCATTAGTTGCTTATTTAATGGGTAAAAAAGACGGTGTTGTTAAAACACCTGAATGGGCAGAACCGATTACTAAAGTTCCCGCAGAAACGATCAAACAACTCGCGAGAGAATATGCATCAACCAAGCCTGCAGCATTAATGCAAGGTTGGGGCCCGCAACGCCATATTTGCGGAGAACGCTCTGCACGTGGTGCGACCTTGCTAGCAACTATCACGGGGAATGTGGGTGTTCGTGGTGGTTGGGCTGCTGGTTATGGCATGGCTGTAACACCCGACCTACGAAAAACGATCGCAGGGCCTAGCCTATTTGAAAATAAAGTTAAAGCCAAAATCAATATTACGAACTGGGTGCAAGCTTGTGAAAATGCGGCACTTGTGACGCCTGATAATGGCTTAAAAAATGCAGAAAAATTGGATACTGAAATCAAAATGATTTTCTCGCTGGCGGGAAATTATATGACTAATCAGAACCCTGATATTTTGCATGCAGCGAAAGTGCTGGAAGACGAAAGCAAAGTTGAATTTATTGTCTGTAGCGATCTTTATCTCACACCAAGCGCAAAATATGCTGACTTATTATTACCTGAAACTAGCTTCTTAGAACGTTGGAACATTGGTGGGACTTGGGGGCCAGGTGATTACATTATTTTGTCTGAAAAAGTGGTCGAGCCTGAATTTGAGCGGCGAAATGACTATGATTGGTTGTGTGATGTGGCTGATAAATTAGGTGTTGGTGAGCAATTTAGTGAAGGGCGCACAGAAAAACAGTGGATAGAGTTTTTAGTGAATGATGCGCACGCTAAACGCCCTGAAGATGGTATTCCAACTTTTGAGGAGCTGCTAGTTAAACGTCGCCACTTATTGAAACATAAACCTCACACAGGTCACGTTGCTTTTGAAAAAAATATTCAAGATCTTGAAAAACACCCATTTGAAACGCCATCAGGCAAAATTGAAATATTCTCTAAACGGTTGTATGAGCGCAATAATCGAGATATTCCTGCTTTATCACATTATGTGCCTGCCATTGAAGGGCCTGAAGATAGATTAACACATCGTTATCCTTTGCAGCTGATCACGTGGAAAGGACGTAATCGTGCTAACTCAACGCAGTTTGCAAATCCTTGGTTACAAGAAGTGCAGCAGCAAGAACTGTGGATAAACCCGATTGATGCCCTGCAACGTGGTATTGAAGAGGGCGAACGTGTTCAAGTCAGTAATGACCGTGGCACCACGATGGTGCCTGTTAAGATCACGCAGCGGATCATGCCTGGCGTTGTCGCTTTACAAGCAGGAGCATGGTGGATGCCCGATGAGAAAGGAATCGATCAAGGAGGGTGTGCCAACGTATTAACGTCTGCACGCAGCACAGCAATGGCACATGGTAATGCCCATCAAACCTTATTGGTGGAGGTAAGCAAAGTATGAGTAAATTTGAAGTTCGTCCCGCAGTGAGTGATCGACAGCTGGGGTTTTATATTGACTCTGCGCGTTGCTCGGGCTGTAAAGCCTGTCAGGTTTCCTGTAAAGATAAAAATAACCTTGAAGTCGGACGCAAATTTCGCCGTGTCTATGAAGTAACCGGCGGAGAATTCATTGAGAATGGGACTGGCGGGCTGATAAATAATGTTTTTGCTTATACCTTATCTATTTCATGCAACCACTGCAAAGACCCAATGTGTGTAAAAAACTGTCCAACAACAGCAATGCACAAGCGAGAGGGGGATGGCATTGTGTTGGTTAATACGGATAAATGTGTTGGTTGTGGTACTTGTGCATGGTCATGCCCTTACGGTGCACCACAGATGAACCCAGAAACTCAGCAAATGTCCAAATGTGATTTTTGTATTGATTTACAACTAAAGGGCGAATCTCCAGTTTGTGTGGCGACATGTCCTTTAGGCGCGATTCAGTTTGGCCCAATTGATGAATTAAGAGCACGCTATGGTTCACAAGCAGATGTAAAAGGATTGCCTGATCCTTCAATTACTCATCCAAATTTGGTTGTCCACCCGCATCAAGGTGCTGGTCGTCATGCTATGGCGTATCAAGGAGCGAAAAAATGAATGAATGGCCATTATTACTTTTTACATTTTTGATGCAAACCTCTATTGGTTTAACGCTAATGTTAGTTTTCTCTGCTAAAAAATTAGCGAGTTTATTCGAACAGGGAATGAGTCGCTCATTTTTACTTGGTTACCTTTTTGTTAGCTGCGCATTTGCTGGGGTCGGGTTAATTTCTTCAATTACTCACTTAGGTGTACCGCTCAATGCGCCAAACTCACTGTTGAACATTTTTTCGTCTTGGTTGAGCCGAGAAGTGGTATTTACCGCGACGTACTTTACCTTTTTGGGATTAGCATTTTTATGGGCGTGGTTTAGAAAAGCGTTATCTTACCCATTATTAAGCTTAGCGGCAGTCGCTGGGTTATGTGATGTTTATGCGATGGCATCGATTTATCGTTATACATCCATGCTTACATGGATGAATGATAATACTTATTTGATGTTTTATGGTGCTACATTGACGTTGGGGGCTGCGGGATATTATTTACTGGTTAATTTATTGATGAAGTTTAATCAAGGAAACATCATCAAATCGTTTTCGCATCAAGGAATTTGGGTTTTGTGTGCAGTGATTAGTGCGAGTTTGTTTATTCGTTTATTGTACCAGCCTTACTATGAACGCTATTTGGTTGATAGCACTTATAATAATGAATCAATAACATTTCCAATTTCGTCAATTGAGGCTTATCAAGATATTGAATTGCTACGATCCGTCGGCTGGGGGCTCTCGATAGTTGCGGTATTTGCACTTGGGTATGGCCTATTTCGCCGTGCTAAAGCTCAGAGACAAAATACAACGATTGTAAATAGCCAGACATTTTTAGCCTTGGGATGCTGTGGCGCGGTTGTTGGCGAGTTTATGCTGCGTTACTGTTTTTATTATATTCATATTTAACATTAATAGCGGTTTTAAAAGGTTTAAACATTACTGATGATCCACTTTTCGCATTACGCTGCGGCTTTTAACCTATTAGGAACGTGTTATTTATTTTCACCTAATGATGAAACTAGCCACAGCGCACTTAATTTTTTTAAAACGGAAGATTTTGCAACGCAATGGCCTTGCAAAATAGATGATTCATTGAGTCGACAAATTAAAAATGCACTAGAAATAGATTTTGAACAATTAAATTCTCAGTGGGTAGGGTTATTTATTGGTCCTAATAGCTTGCCTGCCCCTCCTTGGGGATCTGTGTACTTAGATCCTGAAGGCGTATTGCATGGGTCATCGACGGTCGCATTAAGTGAATTTTTAAAAAGAGAGAGATTAAAACTACAGACGAGTTATCCAGAACCTTCGGATCATATTGGACTCATGTTATTTCAAGCCGCAGTTCTTGCTTCAGAAATACGTGAAAAAGCATTAACTGAATTACTTGAAGAACACTTAGGGACTTGGCTACCTTTGTTTGCGACACAATTTAAGTGTGTTGTAGGCAGCCCATTTTATAGCGCATTAACTGAGTTGACGTTAGTGACTGTCAATCAATACCGTCGGTAAGTTTTTTTATATTAAAGTGGAAGCAATTAAATTGCTTCCACTTAATTAATGATGTGATTATAAATTAAAAAATAGTAAATGGAGCCATAACAATAAATTTAACATCTTTTTCATCTTGGAAGATATTATTATAGCCGCCCCCCCAGCTTGGGATATTCGAGTGGTTATCGTAACGTGTATAGTGAAGTTTAAATGTTGTATCTTTTGCTTTCCCTGATTGGATCGTATACATAATATCGAAATTCCATGCACTTTCAGTGAGGCGTTTATTTGGATTAACTGTTGGATCAAGTATTGTATTTGGTTTTGCATCCCAGCCATGAATATATGACGTTCCTACTTTCCAACCAGCGAGATCCCAATTAGTTAAATCATAGGTTACACCTGCAAATAACGCTTTTTCACCGTCGGCGTTAAAGTCTGAGCGGCCATCCCACCAAATATCTAAGCGGCCATTAGAAGAACCATATTGATTAGTTAAACGTTGTAAAAAGTATCCCATACGACCTGGAGAATGGACTATTGTACCTTCTACACGGAAGTCAAAGGAGTCATAGGTATAGCCGAGTGTAAAGGCTTGTAACCATGCAAGACCATCGTACACATCGTTGACACCGCCACTATTGTCCTTATCGTTTGCACCATAGAATTGATATGACATTCTGATATCACGTTCAGCAAGTGGGAAGGCGTAAGACAACTTGCCGAAGTATTGTTCCATATAGTTTGCTGCTTCACCAACAGCAGCTTCTAAGACCAATTTATTTTTAGCATCATATTTGACCCCTAATGAATGGAGATAATCAATCGGAGTTTTTTTATCAGCCATACGGAAATCATACATCGAGCTATACCATGGAGCTTTATATTGATCTGTCCACATATAGGAAATATTAAATTTTCCATTTGAGCCAGCATCAAACTCAGCCCCCAATTCAGCACCGCGATATGTACCGGGTAAAAAACTCCAGTTAGATGCTAACAATGTTTGACCTACAGGTTGTATATAGCCTACATTCGCCCAAAATGGCCCTGCTTTTAGCTTGGTTGCGGCTTTGGTAAATGAAAATCCACTACGATCGCCAGTCCATTTTTCATCCCAAACGGTTTTAGCATTACTAAGATCAATTTCGTTTGGTGCTGCGGGACCGCCATTAGATAATGCAAATGCATAAAATCCTGCAAGGTCAACGCCAATGAAATTTTGAATATATCCAGACGAAAAATCTAAAGCAAAATTTGCTGAAGAATGCTTTAAGTTATCTGAATATTTATCAGCCTTAACGTCTTTTCTTGAACGATCCCTTTGCCAATAATAAATGCCACCTTTTAATGTTGAATCCTCAAAAAAAGGTTCTGCATTGATTTTTGGAATATAGCAGGATGCAGTTAATATCGAAAATATCTCTAGTACTAATAGTTTTTTAGTGTATTTTTTCATTGAATTAGCCATTCTTTATTCCTCAATATCTCTTGAGTTAATTAATTTTTATTTTATATATATAGGAAATGGGCGAGAAATTAATAAAACACTAAGCCCATAATAGTTATATTTTGTGTCGAAAATTAAGCAATCTGAAAATGTCTATTTACACACGATAAAGGGAGTTAATTGATAAACACGTTAAAAACCAGTGATTATATTTATACTAATAAACTAAATTGGAATTTTGTTCTGTACTGAATGTCATGAATAGACTTTATGCTTAAATTTTATTTTTATTGGTTGTTTTATCAATGAAATTTATTTTTTGGTTTATTTATAAATGTCAATGTAAAACAATTAATAGAGTTTAGGCATTAAAAATGTTCTGTTTATTTATTGAGTATGATTATTTATTAGTGTTTCACAATGTGGCGTGTAAAAACAAAAAGTTGTCACCTTCAGCTATTAAATAAAATAAAAATTTATATATATATTAATGAAAATAAAATAAACAGAGGGTTTGATATGAGTGAATCAGTCGGATCTATAAAGTCGCAGAGGTTACCATTAGCGACATGGCGAGTATATTTGGCTCCTATAATTGGTGGTATATTTGTACCTATGACGTTCTTATGGGCTCCATTAATATCTTTACAAATGGATAAAGAGCTTGGTTTTTCACCTGAAAAGGTGGGCTTTATTTATATGATAGAAATATTAACAGGTATGACAGCAAATGTGTTGGCCTTCTTCTGGTTAAAAACCAAGATTAATTGGTATCATATATTTGTCACTATGATTTTATTAACAGCAGTATTGAATATAATTTCTGGTTTTTTAATTAAAGATCACTTTAGTCTCTATATTGCAGTTAGGATCTTAGCCGCAATATCGGGATCAACGATTTTTATCATTACTAATTCAAGCATGGCATTGTTGCCAAATTCATATCGAGCATTTAGCATCTCACTGTTCAGTCAGATTGTTTTTGGTAGTTTAGGTCTATTTATATTACCGTTATTTCTCGGTAAATATGGAATATTTTCTGTCTATCTTTTTGTGTCGTTATTGTTAGTTTGTGTATTGCCTTTAACAAAGGGCATTGACTCAATTTGGCGTATGAAAGAAGAAAGTATCCTCAAAGAAAAATCACATTCACAACAAGGCATTGTCATTAGTTCTCGTTCTAGCGCGATGAAAAAAGAAATGTATTTATGTTTAGTTGGTATCTTTCTATTTAATCTTGTCGTTGCTGGTGTATGGACATTTATTGGTGGATATTTAACGTCATTAAATATAGAACTCTCTGTTGTTTATAATATTTTAGGTTCTTCAAGTATGCTTGGAATATTAGGAGCAGGAACATCAATTTTATTCAGTAAAAAGGTTAATTTGGTTATTGTGACTTGCTTTATATTCTTACTTGCTTCTGTTCTTGCAATGTATATGAATGTTAATGCTATTTTAGTTATAGCTAGCTGCTATACCTTTAAATATATCTGGACACTTGCCCTACCATTTACAATGAGTATTGCGGCAGAATATGAAGTTGACGGAAATATGATGAACCTTGTTTCGTTGTCATTAGGGTTAGGGATCGCCTTGGGACCGATGCTGAGTGGCATGTTTATTGAAAGGGTTAGTTTTTCATCAATGTTTTTATTCAATTTTATAATGTTGATGATATCTATGGCCATCATTATGAAAATTATATTCAAGTCAATTAGAAATAAGGCTCAATAATAATGAACGAAAATTTAAATAATTATCATGTTCATACAACATGGCAAGAGGTATTAAATGGAATTTCACTTAAAAATAAAAAATATTTAATTACAGGAGCAAACATTGGTTTAGGAAAGGAATCGGCTAAGGCGATACTTAGCCATGAGGGTTATGTTATATTGACGGTGCGGACAGAAGAAAAAAAGCAAAAGCTTTATGAAGAATTAATTTCACAATTTGATGTGAGTTTATTTGATATTCGGTTGCTAGATTTAGCCTCATTAAACGATATTCGTCGTTTCACTAAACAGTTTTACTTAGAGGGTATTAAACTAGATGGTGTGCTTGGTAACGCAGGCATTATGGCAACGGATTTTAAATGCACAGTTGATGGGTTTGAACAACAATTCGGTGTAAATCATTTAGGGCACTTTGTTCTTATTAATAGGCTGACTGCGTGCTTATTAAAAGGTGCGCGAGTTGTGATGATGACATCGGGTGCACATCGACTCAGTAATGTTGATTTAGCTGATCCTAACTTTAACCATCGGGAATATAGTCGCTGGACAGCTTATGGTCAGTCTAAATCAGCCAATGTGTTGTTTGCATTTGAATTTGATCGCCGTTGGAAAGATTATAATGTCCGTGCGTTTGCTGTAGCTCCCGGTATTGTGCTTGATACCAATCTACATTTGCATTTGCAACATGATGATTTCAAAGAATTAGCCGATAAGCAAGAGACAGATAAAGTACCTGTAAAATCATTGCAAGCAGGAGCAGCGACCCAAATTATGGCACTTTGCCATCCCGAATTTGCTAATAAGGGGGGAGTTTTCTTAGAGCATTGCAATTACTCACAAGTCAATGGAGATACTCGCCAAGGAACGGGGGTCATTCCATGGGTTTTGGATGTCGAATTCGGGCAAAAGCTGTGGCAACTTTCAGAAGAAATGGTTAATGAAGTCTTTCCTGAAACGGCTAAACTTGCCTATGAAATCAGTTATGGTGAGCTTGCACATAACCGATTACCTAAAAGCCAAAAGTTGCAACTGATGGGTGTTGAATTTAAAACTGAAGATTCGATTATAGAAATTTTCTTTGAACAAGATACCTGTACGATCGAAGGATATAGCCATCCCGATATTTCGATTCCGTCGATTGCTAATTATGAACTAGTTGAAATTAGAGATAACTTATTCTTTGCTGATCTTTTATTCACTGAAAATACCGAAATCACAGTATCGATAGCAATTGATTTTAAATCCAATAAGGCATTATTTATATTGACTCGGTATCAACCTGCCAGTACACCTGATAAAAATGCGCCAATACCACTAAAATTAGCGTCTAACTATCAACAATATTTTACACCAGCAATCGTATTAACCGGTAATCATCAAGTTGATCAATGTCGGTATCCTCATATTACAAAAGACCTGATTGGCAGCCGGTCTTTATATTGTTACTCGGCTTCAATACCCACTGTTTATGAACATATCTATATGAATTCACACTGGTATTGTTACAACGTGATCAATGGAATAAGGAAAGGGGATGGTGGTTGTGATCAAGTGAGTTACTATAAATTTGATGATTCAACCTATGTAGTGACTTGGCGAGAATTGCTTATCGATCTCTCTTTTGTATTTGTTTATGACCTTGATAATAAAACCACCACAGGGAAAGGTTGGGGGAATCTTTCTGATGTCAATAAAATGATCAATATACCCGCTGGGGCTCATATTATTCCTCTTAATCCTTTGAATTATCCATTGAATTATATTCCAACCTAAGGTGATGATGATGAGTCAGGGGGCTGATTTAGTGATTATTAATGCAAAAGTTGCCACTGTGGATCCAGACTTTTCATTTGCGGAAGCGATTGCTGTATTAAAAGGGCGTATCGTTGCTGTTGGTAGCAATGAGGTAATTAGACGAAAAATAGGCCATCAAACTCGCGTTATTGATGCAAATAATAAACTGGTTTTACCGGCAGCTCATGATGCACATATTCATGCAACACATACAGGGATGTTGATTTCAGGGGATTTCTTAAATTTATTTGAATGTAAAACAAAAAACGATCTGAATAATAAACTAGATGCTCACTTAGACACTGAGAAAAATAGGGATTGGATATATGGTATTGGATGCCAATTTGAATTAAATGATGGGGATAACCAAAAGTTTAACCTTAATAAATCATATTTAACCAGTAAAATACCAGAAAAACTAGCAAGCTTTAGTGATTTTAGCTTGCATAATTTAGTCGTAAATCAGAGTGTTATTGATAAATTTGAGGTTGATTTCATTGATCTGCCCAAAGAAGTAGGACGTGTGGGGTTAGATGACCAAGGTAACTTGAATGGCACTATTTTTGAATGGGGGGCGATGAACCTTGTTGGTAAATATCTTCCTCAGTTATCCGATGAGGAACTCAAAAAGTATATTTTATTGATCCAGAGTCATTTATTACAAAATGGCATCACGAGTTATACCGATATTTTAGGACCAGGTGGTGAGCATTTGTTTCATGGAGCATGGAGCAGCCGAATTATTCAGTTATATAAGGAACTCCATGATGAAAATAAATTATTAACTCGAGTTAGTGTCGATCTTTTTGCTGCTAAAGACGGGATCCATAGCTTTGAGCACATTCTTGCCGGTGTTGAGGCGTTTGAGTTTCCAGTTGGTCTTGATAAGTCTTGGTTGAAGATTGATACCATCAAATTATTTGGTGATAGCTCACCTTGTATTAGAACTTCCTGTCATGGTTATCATGGTGAATTAACATTTGCTGGTAATAATATTAATCAGCAAATTGCAGAGCTTCAAAAAACCATTGTTGAATTGCATTGCCTTGGTTGGCAGGTTGGGATCCATGCAATAGGTGGTAAAACGATTGATGCTGCGATCGAGGCTTTTTCATACGCAGAAAAAATAATGCCCAATAAAGATCTACGGCATTTTATTATTCATGGTGATGACCTCACCATAAACAATGCAAAAATGATGGCAAAAAATAATATTTTGCTTTCCTGCCAGCCTGTTGCTGGCTATAGCATTATCGAAGGTATTAAGCAGCTCATTCCTGATGAATACAATGCTAAGTTATTTGATTGGCAGTCATATATTAATGAAGGGGTTATTGTGGCTGCGGGATCTGATGCGTGTTGTTTCCCGTTTAATTGGTTAGAAGGGCTTGAATTTACTGTTACACGAAGAGCAAAAAACAATAAAGTTTATCAGGCAGAACTAGCTTGCAATATTGAAGATGCTATTCGCATGTATACGATAAATGGTGCTATTCAAGAACATTTAGAGGATGAACGGGGTTCTATAGAGGTTGGTAAATTTGCCGATTTACAAATATTGAGTCACGACATCTTCATAATCCCTGCCGAGCAAATAGGAAAAACAAAAGTAGTGACCACTATTTGTAATGGAAAAGTTGTTTACGAGCGGTGAGATACCTTTATACCGTTAAAGAAGCTTGAATTTCATTATCTTTTAAAGGAGAAGATTATGCTTTGTACGATTAAAGATCCTGCGATTAAAACCGGTTTTTTTTATCACGAATATTGTTTATGGGGTCGTAACCATAAATCATCTCCTTTGGGACAAGATCAAATGAATTGGTTGCAGCCTTTTGCAACGAATGAGTTTGGTGCTAATCCTGCAAGTTGTGTGCGTCGATTTAAATCATTAATTGATATGAGTGGCGTGAAAGATCATTTGTTTACTAACAGCGCAGAGCCTATTACCTATAATGATGCAGCACGGGTTCATACAGAAGAATACTTAAATAGTTTTATTGAACTGAGTAACAATGAGGGAGGAGAACTAGGGTTACAAGCGGCTTTTGGTCCTGGTAGTTACCAGATAGCGTTATTATCGGCTGGTCAGGCAAAGGCGGCAGTCCATCATGTCATGCAGGGCTCATTAAATAGAGCTTATGCGGTTTGTGTTCCTGCTGGGCACCACGCATTACCTGATAAAGCGATGGGAGCGACATATCTTGCAAATAGTAGTATTGCAGCTAAATATGCACTGGAGTGCTTAGGGGCAAATAAAGTTGCTATATTGGATTGGGATGTTCACCATGGAAATGGCACTCAAGAGATTTTTTATGATGATAATAAGGTTCTGACAATATCGATGCATCAAGATAATTGTTTTCCAATTAATTCTGGAGGTATTGAAGAGCAGGGAAATCGTGAGGGATTAGGATTTAATATTAATATCCCATTACTACCAGGGTGTGGGCACGATGAATATTTATATGCGTTAAGAACAATTGTACTTCCTGCGATAACCACCTATAAGCCTGATATTATTATTGTTGGAAGTGGTTATGACGCGAGCACCTTTGATCCTTTGGGGCATATGCAGCTTCACAGTCAAAGCTATCAAGAAATGATGGAAAGTATCGTTGCGATTGCAGAAGAAATTTGCCATGGAAAAGTGGTGGTTATTCATGAAGGTGGATATTCAGAGCATTATGTTCCTTTTTGTGCGTTGGCGGCATTGGAAGGATTAAGTGGAATAAAATCGCATGTTGTTGATCCTTTTATTTCATTTATCCAACAACAACATATTCCTAGCGCATTAAAAAATTTACAAGAAAATCTGATTAATCATCAAGCTATCAAATTAGGTTTATAACTCCTTAAATTTCCGATATTACAGAAATCGTTTCAGTATTAATTTCATCTATTAATAAGGTGTGCAACTATGAATATATTAAAAACAAATGACTGTATTATTATCGGATGGCATTCGTCTTGTTATACCGGAAGCTTTGATTCACAATTAAAGAATATTGTTTCAGAGGTTGATGATATTTTAAATAAAATGAATATCAGCTACTCTGATATGTTGAAACATACCATTGCCATCAAAAGTGGTGAAGTAGACCCTATTTATGCAATTAATTTGTTTCATGATATTAGCCGAAAAATATCCAAGGGGTATGGTGAAAAAAAACCTGTTGGCACAATAATTAAACTTCCTAAGTTATTATCTGATAGTGCATTAGTTGCAGTTGAATTTATTTTTCCGTGTAAAAAAACAGATGTGTTATGTTTACCTTTCTACAATATGGAAATGGATGTAAGCCGTTCCTTAATATATGAAAAATTACTCTATGTTACAGGTACAGAAGCTTTAGTGGTTTCCGATGATAGTGTTAGTCCTTATTACGTAAGCAGTACCTTGGAAGAGCAAGTTGATGCTGTGTTTACAAAAATTCATCGTTCGATTATTGAGCTTGATTATCTGATGGATGATATTTTTTTATTAAATGTCTATTTACGCAGTGATATTGATTATCAAACGGCAGTGGAGTTAATAAGGCAAGAAATTGCTAAGTATACTGATAATACACTCGCTATTAACTGCAATATAAATATTACATATTGTGATGGTATGGCCGTTGATGATTTTTTAATTGAAATAGATGGTTTTGTTAAGAATAAAAATTCGACGTCAGATGAACCTATCAGTTATGCATGTTTTCAGCTTAACTTAGATTTATATGATAGCTTTAGCCATGCAAAAAATCATCTTGATAACTTACTAAAAGATAACTTATCACCGAGTATTAGAATTACAACAAAATATGTTAAGAGTAAAAACAGTAGTGAGGTCTATATTGATATTATACATGATGAACTGATGATGACGTTAAACAATGCTAATATAGATAATTATATCATAGAGACACTTCCAGTTAGAAAATTAATGAATAATAAGTCTTTTTTGGAAGTAAACATTCATTCATTTTAATTCATATAATAGGTGATAATATGACTGATCAGATAATCCATGACGTATCATTTGATACTTTCACTAATGAGTTAAAGAAAAATAGGTTAAAAAGAAGCAATGAAATTATTAATATTGAATTTAATCTGTTTTTAAATAATGAGAGTTTTTATTTTCGTATTGATGAACATGATCGAATAAACACCGATAGCACATTCCTCAGTGATTATTTTGACAATAAAAATAGACAGATTAGTGATCTTACAGAGGCCGCGAAAGGTGTTTTTTTGATTGAGATATCAAAGGGCAATGTAGACTTTGCACATACTGTCATGATCTTAGATTTGAATAATAGCAATGTTGTCTTGTTTGTCTCTCAGTATCAACCAAGCAAGAGAGTCTCTCCCCGTTTTGAGCAAAATTATCATATTGGTAAAATCATCGGCAGCCAGTCAAGTACAACGCCACCAGCAGAAACCCGTGATTTGATTGGATTACATATTTTAAATGAATATAGCGACACAACCGCAGTAGAGCATATTTATATTAATAGCCAATGGTATGCTTATCATATTTATGGTGGTGTGAGACACGGTGAGTGTGATTGTGATCAAGCGAGCTATCTAAAAATCAAAGATAATGTCTATTTACTTGGCTTTAGGGAACGCGCTGTTGACGTTGCAATTATTTTAATATTGGATATGGCCTCGATGAGGAATACAGGTTTTGCCATTGGTTATACGGAACAACGATGGTTTAGTATCCCTATTGGCGCATACATGAAAAAAATTAATAAAAGGTTAGATGAACATAACCTTTATGCTTTGTAATGGCCATTTTTTTTGATGTATTGAAGAGGTGGAGAGCCTGTCCATCGTTTAAATGCTTTTGAAAATGCGGCACTGTCAGTATAGCCTAGTAGTTCAGCTAGGCTATCTATTCTAATATTTTCTTCGACAAGTTTATTAATCGAAATATCACAACGAATTTTATCTAGGATATCTGAAAAATTGATATTTTCTTTTGCTAATTTTCTCTGAAGTGTTCTTGGTGAAATATATAGCTTAGAGGCTATCCATGATAGAGAAATATTTTTTTCGGATAAAATATATTGATGTACAATATCTTGAACTCGGGTACTCATAGACTCAGGCATACTGCTCGAATGCTTAAGTTTATCTAAATGGTTTTTTAGGAAAAAAATAAAAGTTTCATCATATTCTTTTTGATTTAAACTATCATGAAGCCAGTGCTCACCAAATGAGATTGCATTAAATTTAGCATTGTCTTCATAGTGGGTAGGAAGGATTTTTTTTAAGTTTTCTTTATCTTTTTTAGTTAGTGTATATTGAAAATGAAATGAATCGGGTACCCAGTTTTTCCCCAATCTCTCTCGCAATTGGCCAACTAAACGAAATAGACTATATTCAATGTCAAATCTATAAAATTCAGGTTTAAATATACTGACCTCATAATTAACAAAAGCTTTGTTATTTTCTATTACAATATCTGTATTGGTTTTACCTTGGAATAAATCAGTATATTTGTTGAGTTCAATTAAGGCATCATGTAATGTCTTTGCAGACATGAAAAGCTCTCCTATAGGGGAGTAATTATGCTGGCAAGATGAGAGTCCTGCTTTTGCACACCATTGTAAATCCTTAGTTTCATAGGCAATCAATCGCAGAAACTCGTTATATATCTGGATTGGAGCAACCTCTGTTAGTTTTAATAGCTTAAATTTATTATATAACACTTTAGATCTATATGAGAATGGGATATCTATTGACTTTAAATAGCTCATAATCTCAGATAATTTCAATTGATGTATGTATGAATAGCTCGAGTGATGAGCACTATTTTCTTTTTTCATATTGGTGCCTCGTATTAAGGATATGTTATTTTTATGAATTAAATACATACATCATTTTTAGATGATAAAATTACATGTTAATAATTAAATAGCAACGACTTTGTGTGGTTATCGCTTTATATTGATTAATTAAATAATTCATTTTTATGTTATTGATAGACTGTCTTAATTAATATTGGTTTTAATATATTTAAAATATAGAATTATGGGGGGGTGTTTTTTATTAAGAAAAAAATGGATTAATACTAAAGAACGGTGCTTTCTATCACGATATTTTTAGTTTTTTTACGATAATCCAAAATAGTATTTTGTTATTTGTTTTTATTGTCTTATATTCAAATTATTATAAAAAATGCTGCTTTATACTACTAAAGTATTAGTCATGATTGCCGATAAAAATGATACTGGTATGATAATTACGAATAAATTCGATTCTCATTTTGCTCGCAATTAAACCATAATAAATGTTTTCAGCTTGGGAGGTTTACGGTGCTAGGTTCATTTAATCGGTTGTTAACTCATGATGATGCTGGAAAATTATTACTACGCATTACTATCGGTGGGCTCATGCTGTTCCATGGTATGAGTAAGTTGTTAACAGGAGCTAGCGGTGTCAAAGCTATGTTGGCTGCGCATGGCTTACCTGAATTTATTGCTTATGGAACAATTCTAGGTGAAGTGGTTGCACCGATTTTTATTGTTTTAGGTATTTTGACGCGGCCATCAGCGCTTTTAGTTGCCTTTACTATGGTGGTTGCATGGTTGATGGTCGGTTTAGATAAAACATTTGTGCTTGAAAAAACGGGGGCATGGGCAATAGAAAGTATCGTTTACTTTTTCGTTGGCTCTATTGCACTAGCATTGATGGGATCGGGTAAGTACTCTATTATCAAAAACCCAAATTGGCGCTAAATATCGTAAGGCCATCAAGTGTGATGGCCTTAGCTAATAATGACTACATTTTTTCAATAAACTCTTTATGTGATTTGAGGGCCTGCAAGTAATTGTTCATTGTGGCAGTCGGCTTAAGGAAATTAATTTTTTCTAAGTACAGTAAAAAGTAACCTACATATGCATCAACGGCAGTCAGTTGCTTACCACAAATATAAGGGGCTGCATTGGCAATCCCTGTTTCTAAACAATCCATTACTCGCTTTAACGAGCCAAAACCTGACATTTTTTGTTGTTCAGCATCCAACTCTATCTCCATTGCATGAGCGGTAAACGCTGCTTCAATTGGGCCTGCAGTGAAAAAGAACCAGCGGTAATAGTCAGCACGTTCAGGTGCATCTAATGCAGGCGCTAAACCTTTTTCAATAAACTTGTCGGCTAAATAGGCACAAATGGCAGCCGTTTCAGTAATGACTTTGTCACCGTCAACCAATGCAGGCACTTTTCCCATCGGATTAATTGCAAGGTATTCTGCTGTGTGCATTTCCTCACCATAATCTAGCTCAATACGCTGATAAGGAACGTCTAGTAGTTTAAATAGCAGATCAACTGTGTTACCGCGCGACATTGAATTTGTGTACAGAGTGAGTGAGTTCATGGAATTTTCCTTACGATTAAGTTGAGGTTTAATCATAGAAGAGAGAGGTGTCAGATTTTGTCAGTAGTCATGCATAAGACTTCTTTTCGCCATTGTTCAAATAAATAATGTTTCGGGTACGGCAATTTTTCATCAAGAGCAGTATAGGATTGGATCCTATCTAAGCGAAAATGACGATAGCTTTGGCGTAATTCGCACCATGCTGCAAGTACCTGTGTTGCTTTCATATAACCAATGGCAATGGGCCAGATTGTTCTATTACTACGTTTGCCACTTTCATCTTGATATTCAATTTTCGCTTTAGTTTCTTTGCGTAGACTACGGCGTAGATCTTTGGCTATCACATTATCAATAGATGTAGTTTGTGTACTTGGTGCAAACAGTGTTGTTTGGCTAATAACGGTCTGAGCACTTTGTTTTACCACTGAGTTAATTTTATTGATGGCTCGTATTGCAGATAATTTAAGCTCTTCATCTGCATTGTTTTCAACCCAACGTAAACCTAAAATAAGTGCTTCTAACTCATTTTCGTCAAACATTAATGGGGGCAGTAATAGCCCCGATTTTAATTGATAGCCAATACCGGCTTCCCCCGCAATATCTGCGCCTTGGCAGCGCAACTCTTCTATATCGCGATAAATTGACCTTACGCTAATTTGTAATTGTGATGCTAAAGACTCCGCAGTAATTGGACAGCGGCTTTCTTTTAAAATTTGTAATAAGGTGAGTAAGCGTTGTGTGCGAGTCATTTTTATCTATTTTCGGGTCATGGAGTACAAACGTTATAATTAGAAAAGAGTGGTAGGGCAAGCAACCGTACCACTAACTATTATGCTATTTTATTTATATTCGTCATACTTCAAGTTGCAGTATTGTTGACTACGTTCACTTACGCTAGTCACATCGTTTTCTATGCGCCTAGTAATTCGCTCGCTTGTGGCCTAGCTGCATCTCAAATTATTTAGAGTATATTAATATTGTATCTTTTAAAAACGCATCTAATAAACGACTATCGCGGCAATAGGGCTCAGGTAGATTGAGTTTCTCAGCTTTAGCAATTGTTTCACTTATTAGTTTATCAATTGTAGGCCGTCGCGCGCCGTATTGGCTTTCATTAACATTTTGTTTGATCAGCAATAATTCATCTATTTCTGCTAACACGGCATGCTCTGTGACTGTTGCTGCAACCAATTGTGAAAATGCCATCGGTGGCATATTTTTTGATTGTTCGATCCATCGTAATGCTAATATTGCTCTCAAAATATAAAAATACTTTTTAAGCTTAACTTGTTCACCTTTAAAGTCAGTATGTAAGTTGCGTCTTGCTATCGATAAGTAGTGGTAGCGTGCTTTCAACGGTGAATAGAACTTTGAGGCTAACTGTTCCAATTGTTCAAAGAATACTTGGTCTTTACCATAAACAATTGGTGAATGTAGCCATTCAATTAATGCGGGGTTAGAGTTACGCATCAGTTTCAATGCCTTCGACAACTCCCAACCAGCAATATCTAATTCATCATCAATCGGTTTTTCGATAACATCACGTTGACTATCAAGGGTTAAATACCAATCTAGTGGGTGAACATAGATAAATCGTACATCATAATCACTATCACGGGAGGAGAATCCCCACCCGCGGCTTCCTGATTCACAAGCAAAAAGTACTTTTACTTGATGCTCAGCTTCTATTTTTACTAAGGTTTCTTGTATCCGTTTTTGCATCAATGGGGATACCATTACCGATTCACTTTCCATGCCATCCTCCTATCCTTTTACACACACCACTTGGCGTAGCGTATGGACAATTTCTACTAGTGATGATTGAGCAGCCATTACGGCATCAATATCTTTATAGGCCATTGGGATCTCATCGATCACATCACTATCTTTTCGGCACTCCACATGAGCAGTCGCTATTTTTTGGTCGGTTACGGAATAGCGTTTTTTTGCTTCAGTACGACTCATTACACGTCCTGCACCATGACTACATGAGCAAAAGCTTTCTTCATTTCCTAGACCACGAACAATGAAACTTTTTGCTCCCATTGAGCCTGGAATGATCCCCATTTGGCCTTTTTTCGCCGATACTGCGCCTTTGCGCGTCACTAAGATTTCTTCACCAAAGTGTTGTTCTTTCTGCACATAATTATGATGGCAGTTAACCGCTTCCTGTTGCGTGGTAAAAGGTTTGGTGATTTGTTTCGATAGCGCTTCAAGCACTCGGTGCATCATCACTTCGCGGTTATGGCGGGCAAAATCTTGTGCCCAACCAACGGCTTCCATGTAATCATCGAAATGGCGGCTACCCTCTTCAAAGTATGCTAAATCACGATCGGGTAAATTAGCGATATGTTGCTGCATATCTTGTTGAGCCAATGAAATAAACAGGTTACCTATTGCATTACCCACACCACGCGACCCACTATGTAGCATCACCCACACACAATCTTGTTCATCTAAACATAGCTCAATAAAGTGGTTGCCTGTTCCCAGTGTTCCTAAGTGATTGTAATGATTGGTTCCACGTAATTTAGGATACTTATCACAGATACGTTTAAACTGTTCATCTAAAGAAGCCCAATGTTGATCAACGATCTCAGGCGCTCGATGCCATGCTCCTTTATCACGCCCATGTCGATGAGTTGTACGCCCATGTGGCACGGCAGCTTCGATCGCAAAACGAATGTTTTGTAAGCTATCTGGCAGATCAGATGCAGTAAGTGATGTTCTCACTGCAATCATTCCACACCCTATATCAACGCCAACGGCGGCAGGAATGATGGCGCCTTTAGTTGGGATCACGCTTCCAATTGTTGAACCTTTCCCAACATGGACATCAGGCATCACGGCAAGATGTTTAAAAATAAATGGCATTTTGGCTGTGTTTTGTAGTTGTGATACCGCTTTTGGATCAACGGGAACGCCATTAGTCCACATTTTTACAGGTGCACTGTTTTCTAATATAAATTCATTAAAGTTACTGTTAGTCATTATTTATTCCTTAGTTTTTAATTTTTATTGGCCACTATACCTTTTACAGACCAAATTCTCTTTCTAGTCATTCCTGATAGTGGGTGGAATAAGTATTGCCATAAGTATGCCAACTTTTATGAATTCACTAAAAATAATCATATCTCTTTGATATTTATTTGATAATTATTTTATGCTCTTTTAGGGTATTCTTTGTAAGGTAAATGATTTATGTTGTTTCTTATCTTTTTATATATCAATTTATAAAATTTTATAAAATATCATGAGTGATAAACGCAAAGTAGTGATTGGTGTGCTAGGTACTGTCCTTGATAGACGAGGTAAAAAAGCTAACCGCTGGACCAAGTGGCGGCCGACTGTTGGCCTATGTCAGCAGCCTGATTTAGATATTTATCGTTTTGAATTAATCCATCAGGTTAATGATTATAGTATGGCTCATCGGGTTAAAGAGGATATCGAGCAAGCTTCCCCAAATACTGAGGTAGTATTACGGGAGGTGGATATTGCCGATCCTTGGGATTTCGAGGAGGTGTATACCTCATTGCTTGATTTTTCGAGTCATTATTCTTTTGATACAGAGAACGAAGAGTATTTGGTACACATTACCACAGGAACCCATGTGGTGCAGATTTGCTGGTTTCTGTTAACTGAAGCATATTACTTGCCAGCAAAATTATTGCAAACTTCACCTTCTCAAGCAGGAAGAGAGAAAGATCCTGCGGGTATTTACACAGTAATTGATCTCGATCTCAGTCGTTATACTCATATCACCAGCCGTTTTCAAAAAGAGCAACAAGCGCAGATTTCCTTTCTTAAGTCAGGCATTGCAACACGTAATGCTAATTTTAATGCCATGATTGAGCAGATAGAGCGTGTCGCATTACGTTCAAAAGCACCTATTTTGTTAAATGGGCCAACTGGGGCTGGTAAATCATTCCTTGCGCGTCGGATCTATCAACTACGTGAAAGTCGTCATCAAGTTAAAGGTCGTTTTGTTGAAATTAATTGTGCCACTTTACGTGGTGATAATGCGATGTCGACGCTATTTGGCCATATTAAGGGGGCATTTACGGGGGCAATCAACGCACGTCGAGGCGTATTAAAAGAAGCCGATGGCGGGGTTTTGTTTCTAGATGAAATTGCGGAGCTTGGGTTAGATGAGCAGGCGATGTTGCTTAAAGCAATTGAAGAAAAAAGTTTTTTCCCTTATGGCGCAGATGAAGAAATACAGAGTGATTTTCAACTGATAGCGGGAACACATCGTAACCTTACACAATGGGTTGAAGAAGGGAAGTTTCGTGAAGATCTGTTTTCACGTATCAACATGTGGACATTTGCTTTGCCGGGGTTGGCTGAACGACGTGAAGACATCGAACCAAATATCGATTATGAATTAGCAAAATGCAGTCAGGAAATGCAGAACCAAATTCGTTTTGATAGTGAGGCTCGTCAGGTCTACGTGCGGTTTGCTTGCTCGGCAAATGCACTATGGCGTGGTAACTTCCGAGAATTAGGTGCTTCAATTAGCCGTATGGCAACATTTGCAGAACATGGTCGCATCACTAAAGCGATTGTTGAGGAAGAAATTATGCGTTTGCAATCACAGTGGGCCACTAAAAAAGCAACGGTTCTACCTGCTGAAATAGGTGAAATTGATCTGTTCGAGCAGCAGCAGCTGGCTACGGTTTTAGAGGTTTGCCGCCGTTCAGCGAGTCTTTCAGAGGCGGGACGAACCCTGTTTGCCGTTTCTCGCCAGCAGAAAAAACAACCCAACGATGCGGATCGGTTACGTAAGTATTTGGCAAGGTTTGGGTTGGATTGGGAGCAGCTAAAGCATGATGAGTATTAGACAAAAGCCCTCACAAGGAGGGCGATAAGCTAAATAGTCGAGGTTAATTATTCGATATACTCATAACTCATTTTCGGCACCCATTTTGCTTCTTTAGTCTGCTTGTTTGTACCTAAATAAGTAACAACTATTTTCGAGTTGTTTTTCTTGCCCTTCAAGTGCGCAGTATAGACGCCTTTATTAGGATATTGCTCTGCAAATCCATTTATAGTTGGATCTTCGCCTGCTATTGCTGCATTGAGTTTAGCTGCTTGGCCCGTAATTTGTAAGCCTTGGTTATCCATTAAGATCACTATTATCTGCCCCTGTTTGGACGCTGTATTTTCAGCGAGTGCAGCGGCGATCCTTGCCTGAGAGGGATCCGCAGTATAGTAGAAATCACAGTCAATAGGATCGCCATTCTCAGGAGTCGCTTTGACAGTCACTGTACCTTCATGTCGTGAGGCAACTTTAATCGTAACTTCACCTTTTGCATTCGTCCTGGTGGTGTAGATCCCATCATCATCACTATTAATAAACCTCACTGATGGTACATTTGCCATCAAGTTCATAGATGATTGTTGACTAGCAAGGTCTGGGATCTCCGAGAACTCAAACGTGATTTTTTGGTTAGGTACCGCATTACCGTCGTTATCATTGAGCACTATTGTTGCTTCACTGATATTTTTACCTTTTATCTGCCTTTGAGTCCCTTTTTTTACAATAGCTCGCACACGTTTTATTTTGCTGGCTTTGTTGATTTTGATATCTTCGGTTTTGCCAATAATTTCATTAATTTTGAGATCAAATGTTCCAATACCCGGTTCTTTCATTGTGACTGTTGCGGTATAACTACCGTTATCATTATCTTTCCAATCAGATAGAGTGATAGGCGAGCTAGCAAAGTGGGCAGTAACATCATTTTTATTGATACCTTTTAGCGTATTACCAAGGGCATCTGTTAATTTCACAGTGAATTCTACAGTTCCACCAACCATAATTTCTTTGGCTTTAGTGTCTACGCCAATGTTATGAACAACCGCAAACTCACCATCCTTACCATTTTTATTGACGGTAACAGTACCCGCTACAAACGCAATATCAACAGTCTCTTTGGCTCCATTGACTGTCGCTGTGACAGTGCTTGTACCTACTGTAGTGCTTGAAATATCGACCTCAGCAATTCCTTGTTCATTAGTTTTTGCTGTTTTCTTAATAGTGGTGTTAGTTGCTTCAAAATTAACTAATTCATCTTTAACACCATTGCCATTAGAGTCAGTAACATGGACACTAATTGTGTATGTCGCTTTACCATCAGCAATAACATTCTGTCCTAATGCTTTAATTGAATGAATTTTGGTTTGTGCGGTGTCCGCTTTAAACTCAAATGTTTTGGAAATCGACTGACCATGCTCAGGGATCGCTTGAATACTAAATGAACCTGCACTTTGTGCAGTAAAGTGAACTGATGCTTCACCTTTTTCGTTGGTCACCGTTGAATACGCTTGCTGAGTCATCGATTTTACCGCTTGTGCTTTTTTTATGATGCTATTTTGCGCAGCACTGCGTGAGCTTACTTTTTTGCTAACGCGCTTTAACCCTGCGGGTAACAAAAAGGTGACTTTTTCATTGGGTACGATCTTGCCAAACGCGTCTTTAATAACAACGGTTAAGGTATTTATATCATTACCATTTGCAATTCCATGGCCTGTTTGTACTACACTTGTTGGTGGAATAATCACAGAGCCTGAATCAGCCACTTCAATCCATGTTTCCGCCTGAGATGATGCATTGCCTTGATTATCATAAGCAATTGCTGTGAGGCGATAGCGGTTTGCTTTTAATTGTTCTTGAGCTGTAGATGCTGTTTTATGTGATGGTAATTTAACCTTCAAAGCAGTTCCTGAATGACTAATAATGCCGCCAGCAAGTGTCAATTCAGGTGCTTGCCAAATAATTCTATCCAGAGGGTATTTGCTACTAATTTGTTCGATTAAAGCATATTCCTTACCTGTGCTACCACGAATGATTTTTGGCAGAACTAAGGTAATTAAGGTTTTCTTTTGGTACTCGAGAACGATATTGTTGTTACGATTAACAAAATCATAGCGATTACCATTAAATTGGCGCAAGGCCGCCACTTGTAATGGATCCAGCTGTTGCGCTAAGTTTTGACCAAATTGCCATGTGAAATCGATTTTAGCTTGAGTATCACTTAGGCCGGAGCTACCCATTTTATGTTCTGCACCAAGTGTCAGCAGTGGGAATGGGGTCCAATTTAAACCAACGGTAGTCGCAAATGGGTCTTGTTGGCGCTTGTCTTTGCCAAATAATGCTACTTCATCGCCATAATATTGTTCTAATTTTAGGTTCGCACCAATATTAGGGTAAGACGGTAGCCAGCCTTCCGCATTAACATCCCAACCATTGGCAGGGCGTGCATTGTAATCATTATTTAGGCCATCAGCGCTACGCCATGATGATAAACGGTAGTAACCATTTGCCGACAAACGCAGGTAGTTCATCCAATATTCCGCACCTACACCAAGACGTGCGTGAGACTGTGAAATATCATAGTCATAAAAAGCATTCACGCCGTACATCGCACGATCAGTAAATTGGCGCACACCAACACCGTTATTGGTTTGCCAGCGCGAATCGGTACGATGTAGGCTATGTTGAGTAAATAACACTGTTTTGTCATTGTCATACCATGGTACTAACCAGTCGAATTCAGAACTATTTAAAGACAGATCTTTATCAATGCCAACTCGAGCTTTGACATTCCCATAGTGAGATAACCATTTTTCAATTTTGGCAGTAGCAGCGCTACTTGCTGCATTTAGTGCGTAATTTTGCGCCGTTTCTGACAATTGCTGTGCGTTTTTGTTTGCAGATAAAATGGTTGCTGCTTCTTTTGCATGCTCTGCAAGCCAGCGCTCATTTTCACTTGGGGTATTATTTATGTCACTTTCATTAGTCACATGATTATTGTGAGGCAGCATTTTTGCGTAACTAGGCATGGTTGGCATAACAATCATTGACCAAACGGCGGTCGCTAATGCTATATGGTTTTTAATTTTGCTTTTCATGATTTTCTAGGTGTTTCCCATCGAAATTTACGAGTTAATTTGTTTTTTTAATGCAGTTATTTTTATTCAATCGATGGTTTTATGCTTTGGAATAACCCTGACTTATTTGGAGTCTGGATGTGCCGGTATGATTTATTGATGGGAAAATAGAGGGTTGCAGACGTTAACGTCATATTATCGATTCATTTGAAAAGTCTTGCGAAAAACGATTCTGGCAGGTTGGAATCTTTTGGAATACATTGGAATTATTGGTTTTAATATAATAAAAACAATTGATTATATTAACTTGGGGAGCATTAACTTTTTTGCTAGCCCGCAGTGTGTTTGATATTTGGATTGTCCGAAAAGTATAAGTTTGATGTTTTACCCTCCAGATAGGAGGGTAAACAAAGCATAATGATAAGTGACTCTGCTATTTTTCAGTGATATTTAAATCAAATTTTTGTTTTATCGATGTTCCATCAACGCTGATTTCCACTTGATGATGGCCTGCAGATATACTAGTAAAGCTAATTATATATGCTCTTTTATCATGAATGATAAATTCATAGATCTGTGGGTCAACAAGTTTGTCATCAATGAATACTTTAAGTTTTTTTTCTAATCCAGAAACAAAGTTACCTGTCGTATCTAAAACTCGCACACCGATATCGTTCCTTTTGTATATTTTGTCGACCATGATTATCTGTGAAGGTGGACCTGCAACAAAGTGAACACTGGCTCCCTTAACATGATCCTTTCCATCGAGGGAGACAAGTAATACAGATGTCGTTTTAATGGTATAAGAAAGATTGATTTCGGTATAACCATTGAGGTCAGTCGGTAAAGGGGGGGTTCTTATATCAGCGCTAGAAGAGGCGGTTATTTTAGCTCCTTTAATTGGATGACCTTGTTCATCAGTAATATGCACTCTCACTTTATTGGTATCTATTCCGTCAGCAATGGCATAATCTTTTATTACTTCTAACGTGATGTTGCTTGCTGTAGTTGTTGAGGGAGTCACTTGGATTTCTTGTTCTGCTGTAATGCCATTTACACTGACGGTTAACCGATGTTTCCCCGCACCTTGCAGAGTCACATTTGTGGAATATACACCATATGTTCTATTAGCATGAGTGTGTGATTGGTCGTTTTGCCAGTGAGTAGGTAATATTACAGAATGGCTATCTATATTATCAGTGAGTGTAATATCGGCATTTGATACCCTCGTGACCCCGTTACCATACTGATCTGTTGCGATTAAAACTAATTTAACCTGTCCATTTTCTTGCAAAGAGAGTGTAGGTGAGGTCAGCGTTAAATGAGCAATATCAGCGCTGTCTTTTGGGGGAAAAATAGAAAATTTGATAGGAACGCTTTTTTTGCCATTAACTATAGCCGTGATGGTATTCAGCCCCGTTTTGGTCATTGGAACACTTGTGGTGTATACGCCATCACTTTCCATTTCCCATGATAGTTGACGATTATCAATAACGTTTTGATCGTCATGTAAATCAATTGAGCGGTTATTTAATCCGACAACACCATGATTATATTGATCGATGAGTGTGAGCGTAATTAGGGCACTTTCACCCACCTCAAGGTTGGTCTCTTTGACATCCATGGTGACTTTACTGACTTGTGCTGCGTTATCAGCTTTATCAACCACAACACTGAGTTCCTGGCTTTGGCGCGAGTTAATCGCTATTTTAAAATGGTGCTTGCCCGCTTGGGTTAATTGCAGCTTACTGCTATAAGTACCTAAAACATTATTTTTATGCCATAGAAGTTGTTCGGCTGGGACTAAGGTATCATTATCAAAGAGTTGAATACTTTTCAGGTTAACATCAATAACGCCATTCTTGACATTGTCATACAAGTAAGCAACAACATCGATCTGGTCTCCGACATGCGCATATTGCTTAGGTAGAGCTATGTTAACTGAGTTAACGGCGTCATCACCAGCTTGCGGTATGACATTAATAGCGATACTTTGGCTTTCTACCTGATTAATGACGGCTTTTAATGTGTCATCTCCGAGCTTATCAAGCAACAGATTGATATTGTAAGTCCCATCCTTATTATCTCTCCATTGTGGCGAAGTCTGCTGGGTGTGGGTAATGGCATTATCTAAATTCACACCGCTTAAACGATGACCAAAAGCATCTTCTAAAATGATATCTAGACTGAATTGATGGCCTGATCTTGCTGTTGGCGTTTGCTGTTTTGTAAAATAAACGTTTTCCACAACACCTTTTTCACCTTTAGGACCACTGCCATCTGGGTGATTAGCAGGGATAATATTGGATGAGGAAACATCTAAAATAACCCTCTGAGATGGCTGATTATCGGCAATAATGATGAGCTGATGATGACCTTTTGTTTGCTTTGGTACAGTGACTGTGTAGCTCCCTTTTTTATCAATCAGCTCTTTGGCTGGCGTAATCGTCTTTATTCCATCAATAGAGAGGGTTATGTCGCCAAGAAAGCCTGTAACCAGTTGCTTATTCGCATCTTTTAATTCGAAGGTCACTACGCCTTCCTCACCGGCTTGCATGGGGGAAGTCTCAATAATATGCGGTGTCACCATACTATTGGCCGTAAAGTTAACGGAAAGTTTTTTGCTCTCGCCATTGGTTGTCGCCGTCACTTCGCTGTGACCTATCTTATTGCTTGTCAGCGTGACTTCTGCGTCGCCATGACGATCGGTGATTGCTTGAGGGGTTATGGTTGCGCCGTGAGTGGCTGTGAAATCGACAAAAGTACCCGCGACAGGCTGGCCTTGCGTATCGGTAATATGAACTTTTGCTTTATTAGTGGCAGTGCCATTAGCAAGCGCATTATCATCAATGATGGTGAATTCAGCAATACGGATCTGATCAATACTTGGCTTAATGGTGACTTGGCTAATGACAGGTGTGCCATTTTTAGGGAGCGCGGTGATGTTATATTGCCCAGCAACATGGGCGGTATATTGAACGGAAGCTTCACCTTGGTGATCAGTGGTTGTTGAATATCGTTGCGCTGAGGAAGGGCGGGTCTTCAAGGGGGTGCTCACTAAGCGGTTATAAAAGGTACTTGATGTTTGTGCCAGTTTTAATTCAGCAGGTAAAACAAAGGTTATTGGGGTATCAGGGAGAATATTCCCCGCATTATCACGAAGTGTCACTTTTAACGTATTAATATCTTTACCGTTAGCCAGAGCACTACCTTGTTGTACGACATCCACGGGTTTTGCATTGATGGTGGTTGGTTCAATCACATCAATAAAGGTTTCTACCTGAGGGGAAGCATTACCTTGGTTATCATAAGCTATTGCTGTGAGTCGATAATGGTTTTTCTGTTGTGTTTCTTGAGGCGTAGCTGCCGCTTTATAGGCAGGAAGTTTGAGCATTAAATTGGCGTTGGTATAGTCAACACGGCCACCTGCTAAAATTAATTCAGGCGCTTGCCAGCTCACTTTATCGAGAGGGTATTTGCTATCAATACGCTGGATCATTGAAACGCTGGTACCCTCAGTGCTGCGAATTAATGGTTTTAACACCAAAGAAATCAGATTTCTTTTTTGATATTGCAACACAATATTATTATTACGTTGCACAAAATCATATCGGGTACGACTCAGTTGGCGCATTTCATTAACTTCTGATGGTTCAAGGTGCTGTGCAAAGTTTTTACTAAACTGCCAAGTAAAATGAATATTAGCTTGCGTATTACTTAACCCTGAATTGCCAATTTTGTGCTCAGTACTGAGTGTAATGAGTGGAAACGGTGTCCAATTCAGGCCAACGGTAGCCGCGAAAGGGTTATTTTGACGTTGATCTTTACCAAATAATCCCACTTCATTGCCATAATACTGCTCATATTTTAGCGTTGCCCCAATATTAGGGTAAGTGGGTAACCAACCTTCAGCATGAAGATCCCAGCCCCTCGCAGGCTTGGCGTTATAATCATGGTTAAGTTCTTTTGCTGCGCGCCAAGATGATAATGGGAAATAGTGATTGGCACTGAGTTTTAAATAATCTTGCCAATATTCTGTGCCAAGACCAAGCCGTGAATGGTATTGGGAAATATCATAATCGTAAAACGCATTTAAACCGAACATGGCTTCATTTTGGAATTGTCGAATACCCACTCCGTGATTGGTTTGCAGGCGAGAATCCGAATGATGGATACTGTGCTGCGTGTATAACACGGTGTGTTGGTTATCGTACCAAGGCATTAGCCAACTGAATTCGCTATTTTTTAATGATAAATCTCTATCAATATTTAAATTAGCTTTAATATTGCCGTATTGAGGTAGCCATTGGGTGAGAGCCTTGTTCGCCATCTGATTGGCCGTGGTGATAGCGTGCTGTTGGATGGCTTCTAAAAGTGCTTTGTTATTTGGGGTTTCTGTTATTGTGATAGCCGCATTTTTGGCTTGTTCGGCAACAATTTGCTCAGTAGCGTTTTGTTCTTGAGATAACATTTTTGAGTAACTGGGCACAATGGGTATGATAGCCAGTGACCAAATGATAAATGCTAAGGTTGTAGAGTTTTTTATTTTTAACCTTAGATATTGTTGTATTTTTTTCATGCTAACAGATCCCCAGTTATGACTAATAATGTTGTTAACGGTTTAAATCGGTTATGGTTTTGTTGTCAGTTCGTATTATTCGAAACCAATCTTTGGGCGAGGGTAGCGAATAGGTGAAGTGAATGATTTTATTTTTAGATGCTGAATTGAATGTCATAGCGAAAAATGTAAGGCGACTTCCCAAAATGTTGAATGATGTATTTAAAATAAAAAGAGTGATTAATGGAGTAATAAAAGATGGAATTAACTTTCCTTGGCACCAGTGCTGGCGTACCAACAAAAGAGCGAAATGTCACCAGTATGCTGTTAAACCTAACTGGTATTCGTAAAACCTACTGGTTATTTGATTGTGGTGAAGGCACTCAACATCGCATTCTCAATAGCGTGTTTAAGGCTCCGAGAATCGAAAAGATTTTTATTACCCATTTGCATGGCGACCATATTTTTGGTTTGCCGGGCTTGCTATGTAGTCGTTCAATGGGGGGCTCCACTGACTTATTAACTCTGTATGGCCCAAAAGGGATCAAGCAATATGTGGAAACAGTATTAACATTGAGTGCCTCTTATTTAACCTACCCGTTAGAAATTGTGGAAGTAGATGCAGGACAACTGTTTGATGATGGCGAGCTAATTGTGACGGCATATCCATTAGATCATCGTGTTGAGTGTTATGGCTATCGCATCGAAGAACATCCTAAAAATGGTTCATTAGATATTGATAAGTTGGCGTTAGATAATATTCCGCGCGGGCCATGGATGCAGGCATTGAAAGCGGGGGAAACTATCACTCTAGATGATGGGCGGATAGTTAATGGTGCTGATTATTTAGGTGAACCGAAAGCAGGGAAAGTGATTGCTATTTTTGGTGATACAGAGCCCACTGAGCAAGCACGATTACTGGCTCAAAATGCCGATATGATGGTACATGAAACAACCTTAGAAAATGCGTTTCATGAAAAAGCCAATGAGCGTGGACATAGTACGACAGGCCAAGCGGCACAATTAGCGCGAGATGCAGGTGTGAAGCGGTTTATCGCAACCCATATCAGCGGTCGCTATAGCGCAGAAGATGTGCCGATGCTACTAGCTGAGTGCCGAGCTATTTTTCCTAATACAGAAATGGCCGCTGATTATTTGACAATTAAGATTTAAAATTAAACCGCCTAAAGCTTTGGTTAGGCGGTTTTTTGCTTATGTGTTTTGGTTGGGATAAGGTTCAAACAGATGTCGATCATCACTCATTAAACTCATCAATCTATAGTTAACGAATAATTTTTCCCTTCCAAATTGCATTTCATTTAATACGTTAATATCACAAAGTTTTTTTAAATAATCAGAGGCTGTTTGTCTTTTGGCGATGTTTTTATCAACTAAATTTTTGATTCGGCAATAAGGTTGTTCGAAGATGCACTGTAATAATTCATAGCTATAAATATCATTATGATACGTTTTAATATATGAAGATGTGAGCTCGATTAAATCACGGATGGCATTTATTTTCTCCATAGTCCATTTTGATGTGTGTTCAATGGCAGAGAGCATATAGAGGATCCATGATTGCCAGTCACCTTCTTTGGTGACGTTTAACAGCAAAGAGTAGTAATTATTTCTATTTTGAATAATGTAGCGACTCAAATAGAGAACGGGGATAGTAATCAGCCCTTTTTCGATTAAAAACAATATGTTTATAACCCTTCCTGTCCGCCCATTGCCATCCGTATATGGATGAATTGCTTCAAATTGGTAATGAGTGAGAGCGAGTTTGACCAACGGATCTAAGTCATCTTCTTGGTGAATAAATTTTTCCCAATTACTGAGAAGCTCTGTAATTTTTTGCTCCCCTAGTGGTGGAGTATAAATAATCTCACCTGTCTTTTGGTTTTTTAGCGATGTTCCAGGGAGCTTTCTTATTTCCATTTGAGTATTTTTAATCGTGTTACACACTTTCAATGCGGTATTTGCACATAACGGTCTGTTTTCTAATTCTTTATAACCTTCATAGAGTGCTGTTCGATAGCGCAAAGCTTCTTTGGTCATAGGATCTGCATGGCTATCTTCACTGATGTACTGAAAAAGTTTATCTGTCGTTGTTACGATATTTTCTATTTCAGAACTATCTTTCGCCTCAAGGATAGGAATGAGGTTAATTAATAAATTTTGATTAGGTAATAGCTCACCAGCCTGTTTTAGCCCCTCTAGTGCTGTTCTTGCTTCAACACAGGCTTTCAAAACAGCTTTTGTTTCAATATCTTGTTGTGGAGGAAGTAGAGGTAAATTGTTATAAGGTTGTGCCGGATCCCAAGTCATTGCTATGTCTCTGTCATTGCCATTTGTACAGAGTATAAACTAGAAAAGGTTATTTTACGTTAAATATGTCGAAAAACCATGGAAAAATGTACATGTTTTGATGTTATGTCGACTCAATCGACACGTCGCAATAATATGTCGAAAAATAGTGAAAAAATGTACATGTTTTGATGTTATGTCGACTCAATCGACACGTCGCAATAATATGTCGAAAAATCTTGGAAAAATGTACACGTTTTGATGTTATGTCGACTCAATCGACATGTCGCAATAATATGTCGAAAAATTATGGAAAAATGTACACGTTTTGATGTTATGTCGATTGAATCGACACGTCGTAATCACGTGTCGAAAATTTAAGATAAAATCGACATATTAAGGCTAGTATATCACCTTCACAAAACCATTACGGCAATAGGTCTCATATTCATCAGAGAGCTGGCGGTTGGTAATGATGACATCGAATTGGGAGAGATCGCCCATATTTGCGGTCGCGACTTCATCAAATTGGTTATATTTCGCCAGTAAAATTTTACGAATCGACTTTTCCATGGCTTTCTTTTTCATTGGTAAATCATCTAAGTTGTAGCAAGTTACACCATAGCTACTGTGAATGCCCGCTGCTGAAATAAAGGCTTTTTTCGGGTTTATCGAGTCAAGAATTGAGGGCTGGGTAGGATTATAAAATGAATCACTTTTAGGGCGGTATTCACCACCACACAGTAAGGCTGTCGCGTTTTTCTTCTGACTTAATGCGAGGAAAACGTTATGAGAGTAACAAATACCAGTAAAACTAATTTCTTCTGGGATCAGTGATATCAGTGTCGCCATTTCGATTCCATTATCGAAAAAGATCACATCGTCATCGGATACCATACTGGCTGCTAAGTTAGGGATGTATAGCTCTTCAGTTTGATCGGGGGTGAAAATATTGGCTTGGGGGTCGTTATGTTGTGGCAAGGATGGTTGGGTAACAGAAACAATATAGCCACCGAGAAGTGACATAGGGATAGGGCCTTCAGTATCGGCATTTAAGTCACGGCGAATCGTCATTTCAGAGACTTCAAGTATTCTAGCCGCTTCTTTCAGGTGAATTCTTCCTGAGCGTTTAATACATTCACTCAAACGGCGAAGGCGTTCTTTTTGTTTAGTTTCTATCACCGAGCAATCCTTTTTTAATTGGCGCGGATTTACCGCGCCCCGTCGTTTAGTACCCACTTGAGGTTACATTTTCACCTGAGACAATCGCGACACTCGCGCTGGCCCCAACGCGGTTGGCACCAGCTTTGATCATTTTCTCTGCCGTTTCACGATCACGAACACCACCAGAGGCTTTAACGCCAATTTCATCACCAACGACTTTACGCATTAATGCAACATGGTGTTCAGTGGCACCCATTGTACTGAAACCTGTTGAAGTTTTCACAAAACCAACCTTCAATGTGCGGCAAATTTCACAAACTTGAATAATTTCTTCATCGGTTAACAGGCAGGTTTCTAAAATCACCTTCAGCGTTGCATTGTCACAAGCGGCTAAAACGGTAGCAATGTCCTGACGAACGAACTCAAGCTCACCACTTTTTAGCATTCCTATGTTGATCACCATATCAACTTCATTTGCACCGCGACGCACTGCTTCTGCGGCTTCAAATGCTTTTGCTTCAGTTAAACAGGCGCCGAGAGGAAAGCCTACCACACAACAGACCATGACATCGCTATTTTTGAGGCATTCACTGGCTAAAGGTACATAGCCAGTGTTTACACACACGGATGCGAAATGGTATTCAGCAGCTTCAGAGCAGAGCTGTTTGATGTCGTTTACGGTAGCATTAGCCGCTAATAAGGTGTGATCGATAAATTGTGCTAAGTTTTTCATTTAAATGTTTCCTATAAAGAGCAAATATGGAGTTAATAACAATGAATGAAAAAATGTGGCGGATATAACACTTGGTCATTCGTTATTCGCGATCTTAATCACAAATGATATTTATGCAACATGATAATGTTATTATCATATCATTATGTGATTTATTTAACACGAGGGACATTATGGATATAGCAGTTATAGGTTCAAACATGGTCGATCTGATCACTTACACTGATCAGATGCCAAAAGAGGGCGAGACCTTAGAAGCGCCGTCATTCAAGATTGGTTGTGGTGGTAAAGGGGCCAACCAAGCCGTTGCCGCAGCAAAGCTGAATTCAAAAGTGATAATGTTAACAAAAGTGGGTGATGATATCTTTGCAGATAATACGATCCGTAATCTAGAGTCGTATGGCATCAATACTCGCTATGTTGAAAAAGTGCCTTGCACATCGAGCGGTGTAGCGCCGATCTTTGTTAATCCAAACTCCGCAAATAGCATTTTGATCGTTAAAGGGGCTAATAAATTCTTATCACCTGAAGATATTGAACGTGCCGCGGAAGATCTGAAAAAATGCAAACTGATTGTATTGCAGCTCGAAGTGCAACTAGAAACGGTTTATCACGCCATTGCTTTTGGTAATAAACACAATATTCCAGTATTACTTAACCCAGCACCCGCACAACGTACATTAGATCTCGACTTTGCCTGTCGTTGTGATTTCTTTGTGCCTAATGAAACAGAGTTGGAAATTCTCACCAATATGCCAGTCGACACCATGGATAATATCCGTCGTGCCGCTCAATCATTATTGGATAAAGGGCTAAAAAATCTCATCGTCACATTAGGTGAAAAAGGCGCGTTATGGATGACTCGTGATAGCGAATTGCTGATCCCAGCCATCAAGGTAAATGCGATAGATACTAGTGGTGCAGGGGATGCCTTTATTGGCTGTTTTTCTCATTACTATGTCCATACAGGCAATATTGCTGATGCATTGAAAAAAGCGGTACTGTTTTCTGCATTTAGTGTGACAGGTAAAGGTACTCAATCTTCTTACCCAAGCATTGAACAATTTACTGAGTTTGTGCAACTGAATAGCTAATAAAAAAGCGATATCCCTCGATAATAATGCGGTCATTAGAGCCGCAATAAAAGTGGATATCGATAATAAAAATAAGGGTTACTCTATGAACATCAAAAATATCACTCAGTTGCCTGATGGCTACCTGAGTCGGACTCCTATATTCCAATTTATCCTATTGTCGTGCTTATTTCCGCTTTGGGGATGTGCTGCGGCACTTAATGATATTTTAATCACACAGTTTAAAAGCGTTTTTGAATTAAGTAACTTTGCCTCGGCACTGGTGCAAAGTGCTTTCTATGGTGGTTATTTCTTAATTGCCATTCCTGCTTCTTTGGTGATCAAAAAAACCAGTTATAAATACGCAATTATGATTGGTTTAATTTTATATATTGCGGGCTGTTCAATGTTTTTCCCTGCATCACACATGGCAACCTACACAATGTTTTTAGCGGCGATCTTCGCGATTGCGATTGGTTTAAGTTTTCTTGAAACTGCTGCCAACACTTATAGCTCAATGATCGGGCCAAAACAGTATGCAACACTGCGTTTAAATATTAGCCAGACCTTTTATCCAATCGGTGCTGCTGGTGGTATTTTATTGGGTAAATATTTGGTGTTCTCTGAAGGCGATAGTTTGCAAAGCCAAATGGCGAACATGAACCCAGATCAAGTGCATCAGTTCCGTTTAGCGATGTTGGAAAATACATTAGAGCCGTATCGCTATATGATCATGGTACTGGTGGTCGTGATGATCCTATTTTTACTGACTAAATTTCCAAAATGCAAAGTGGCAGAAACCAAAGATCATAAACGCCCATCTGCATTAGATACGTTGAAATATCTAGCGAAAAATAGTCGTTTTAGAAAAGGCATTATTGCGCAGTTCTTATATGTGGGTATGCAAGTGGCGGTCTGGTCATTCACAATTCGTTTAGCACTTGAAATGGGGGATATTAACGAACGCGATGCATCTAACTTTATGGTATACAGCTTTGCTTGTTTCTTTATTGGTAAGTTTATTGCCAATATTTTAATGACACGCTTCAATGCCGAAAAAGTATTGATTATCTACTCCGTGATAGGTGCATTGTTCTTAGCTTATGTCGCCTTTACACCTAGCTTTACTGCGGTTTATGCAGCGGTATTAGTCAGTATTTTGTTTGGACCATGTTGGGCAACCATTTACGCGGGTACCCTAGATACCGTTGACAATGAACATACTGAAATGGCGGGTGCGGTGATCGTTATGGCCATCGTCGGTGCAGCATTTGTGCCTGCGGTACAAGGTTATGTCGCAGACGCATTACACTCATTACAACTCTCTTTCCTTGTTTCAATGTTCTGCTTTATTTACGTTGGCATTTACTTTATTGGTGAGCGCCGCTTCAAAGCCAAGAATGCGGAATAACTCTTTTACGAGGCAGACTAGTCTGCCTCATGGATTAATTTAACCGTGAGTATGAAAATGAATACGATCATTCCACTTCACAAAAGCTTATTTACGGATAGACCAACACTGATCGTTAAAAATAACCACTTTGTGGTAAATGCCTTTCGCTACGCATCGGGTGTTGAAGGTCTAAGGATTGAAAATTCACAAGGCTATCTGACTATTCTGCCATTTCTTGGGCAAATGATTTGGGACGCGGAGTTTTGCGGGCAAAATTTGAAAATGGATAATATGTTCTCAGAACCTAAACCGGTTAAAACGGTGGTCGAAACATATGGATGCTTTGCTTTTCATTCAGGCTTAATCAGTAATGGTTGTCCATCGCCAGAGGATAGCCACCCATTACATGGTGAAATGCCTTGTGCAGCAATGGATAATGCATGGTTATCATTATCACCGAACAGCCTGCAAATCTGCGGTGAATACGAGTATGTGATGGGGTTCGGCCATCATTATCTTGCAGAACCGAGTGTTAAATTAACCGCAGACAGTGCATTGTTTGATATTCAAATGTCAGTGACTAATCTTGCATCTGTTCCTATGCCACTACAGTACATGTGCCATATGAATTATGCCTATGTGGATAATGCACAACTGAGTCAAAATATTCCCGAAAATGCAATTATGTTGCGTGAATCAATTCCCGGACATGTTCATCCAACACCGCAATGGTTGGATTTTAATCAATCAATTCAATCAGGTAAGGTCACATTGAATCAACTCAATCAGCCGAACTTGTGTGATCCTGAAATTGTGTTTTTTATGGATAATTTGTCGCAATATACCCAACAGCCTGAATTTCGCATGATATCTCCTGAAGGGATTACGTTTGTGACACGTTTCAGTGCCTCAGAGCTAAATTATGCCACTCGTTGGATCTTATATAATGGCGATCAAAAAGTAGGTGCATTTGTGCTACCTGCAACTTGTCGGCCGGAAGGTTTTTTAGCTGCAAAAAATAATCAAACACTGATTTGGTTATCAGCAGGAGAGAGTCGTCAGTTTACGGTGACAACAGGGGTTGAAAAATAGTATTGAAATCAGCGCAGGTGCTGTTTATGCCTGCGTTGTTTATTCGTATTGTTTACATTCCTCTATGAGATCTTGCAAAAGATGTTTTGCTTGAGTAATGACATAGGTTTCGCATTGCGGATCCATCATAATTGCAATTGTCATATTCGCGTCATGCATATCAGGTAACATTTCGGCCATAAAATGTGTGAGATCTAAGCGTTTAGATGTGAAATGTGACCATTTACCTTCTAGATTCCGTTCAACATAAGCCTTCGCTGGCCAGACTGGAAACAGCAATCGATGTTGATTATCTTTTATTGTAACTAATTCATCGACATCACAGAATGTCCAGACCTCCTCCCAATCGGCAACTTTACCGATAAAATAAAGGTATTTTCGTTGTAAGCTCAACTCGAGTACATTATTGATCTGTTTTTGATTGGGGCTAAACATGTTATCTGCTCTATATTGGATTGTCTAAAAAAGCGATTGATAATTATCAAGAAAATAAACTTTAAAGTTGTTATCTTAGTAACGTTTTGAATGGTTCACAGTGTAACAAACGCCATCGAAAAATGTAAAACATGGCAGTTGAGGGCAGTAAAATATGATTGACACACTACTCGAAAAATATGCGATCGGCATGACGATTATTGCAGTTTTTTTGGCCGTTTTTGTTGTTTTCGAGATGATAAGTAAAAAACGTAAACATAAACACAAGCGTAAAAGCATTTTCATTCATGTTATTCAAACCGCCGTATTATGCGGTATGGTTGTGATTGCTGCGCAGTATGTTGATATGGCAGCAACAGACTTCGATTTGACTTTTATTTCGACACCACTGATTAATTTTATTACCGTTGCATTAATTGCCATTATTCTGATGCGCAAGTTATTTCAACTGGCTAATCGGCTTGAAAAAAGCCAAATAAAGAAAGGCAGTGATCCAACATCAGCTCGTATCATTGCGAGAGTGTTTAAAACCGCAACATTTGTGGTGATCATCTTATTATTTGGTGAACATTTTGGCATGAGTCTATCAGGGTTGATGGCTTTTGGCGGTATCGGTGGTATTGCTATCGGTATGGCGGGTAAAGATATTCTGAGTAACTTTTTCTCGGGGATCATGCTGTACTTTGATAGGCCGTTTAATATCGGTGATTGGGTTAGCTCACCAGATAGAAATATTGAAGGGACTGTGGTGGAGATTGGCTGGCGTATCACTAAAATTGTCACCTTTGATCATCGCCCTTTGTATATCCCTAACTCATTGTTTTCATCAATAAGTGTGGAAAACCCTGGGCGCATGACCAACCGAAGAATTAAAACCACATTAGGCTTACGCTATGAAGACGCCGATAAAATCAGTGTGATTGTCAGTGAAATTCGTACTATGTTACAGCAAGAGCCGAGTATTGATACAGGGCAAACCTTATTGGTTTACTTTGATGAGTTTGCTGATTCATCGTTGAATATTATGGTGTATTGCTTTACTAAAACAACGGTATGGGCGGAATGGTTAGCGGCACAGCAGGATGTTTATTTGAAGATTATTGATATTGTTAAGAGCCATGGCGCTGACTTTGCATTTCCTTCACAGACGTTGTACATGGAAAAAAACAACTAACTTCCCATTCTGGATAAAATTGCCGACTAATATTCTGATGAATATCTTAATGTTAGTCGGTAATTTTAATTTATATCATATTTATCCCGCTTCACTCTGTTATTGCCAAAAGAATGCCTAATATTTTTATGCTATTAACCAGCATGTTATGAAAAATTATCTGCTTTTAAATCTTATGCGTTATTTCTGGTTGTTTGGATCATTCCAATCTTAGGTGCTATCCAGTATATTGTCGGCCTCTTTTCCTCAGCTAACTAAGAGCCAGACTGCTATGCAAAAAATCAATGTGGCATGTAGCCAGGGGGTCGCTATCTACTTTTCTGGAGATTTCCAATGGGTAGATATTCGCGATGCACAGTTAAACAATATTGCTGCTGTTGTGCTATCCGAACAGGATGCCAATCAAGGGCTGTGGAAAAGGGTTGCTGATAGTAAGCTCAGTATTCCGCTGTTTATCATTAGTGATAAGCAGCTCCCCGATGATATTGAAGCACCTCCTTATTTAACTGGCATTTTACCGCCAGCACCGGCAGAGCGTGCTGAAAATGACCGTCAGTTATTTGATGCTGCAACGCTTTATCTTGAGCAGTTATTACCGCCATTTTTTGCACGAATGACGGACTATGCTGCGGGTCATAATGTGACTTTTGCTTGCCCAGGCCATCAAGGTGGGCAATTTTTCCGTCGTCATCCAACGGGCGAGCAGTTTTATCAATTTTATGGTGAAAATCTGTTTCGTACTGATTTATGTAATGCTGATGTGGCGATGGGCGATTTGCTGATCCACGAGGGGGCAGCAAAAGAAGCACAGAAATTTGCCGCTAAAGTCTTCAATGCGGACAAAACCTATTTTGTGTTAAATGGTACTTCATCATCCAATAAAGTGGTCCTCAACGCCTTATTAACACCGGGCGACTTAGTTTTGTTTGATCGTAATAACCATAAATCTAACCACCATGGCGCGTTAATCCAAGCTGGAGCGACACCTGTTTATTTAGAGACGGCTCGTAACCCATTTGGTTTTATTGGTGGTATTGATGCACACTGCTTTGAAGAAGGTTACTTGCGTGAGCTGATTGATGAAGTGATGCCAGAGAAGAACGCTACTGCACGCCCATTTCGCTTAGCCGTGATCCAATTGGGTACTTATGATGGCACTGTTTATAACGCGAGGCAGGTGGTGGATAAAATTGGCCATCTATGTGACTACATTTTATTTGATTCAGCATGGGTAGGTTATGAGCAATTTATCCCAATGATGCGTCAATGCTCACCATTATTGCTGGAACTGAATGAAAATGATCCTGGTATTATGGTCACGCAGTCGGTACATAAACAATTGGCAGGATTTTCTCAGGCATCACAAATTCATAAAAAAGATAATCATATAAAAGGGCAACCGCGTTTTGTTTCCCATAAAAAACTGAATAATGCATTTATGATGCACGCCTCTACCAGTCCATTTTATCCGTTGTTTGCTTCTCTCGATGTCAATGCACGTATACATCAAGGGGATGCAGGCGAAATGATGTGGATGGAATGTGTGAAGCAAGGTATCGAGGTAAGAAAGGCTATTATCAATCACTGTCACTATTTTAGGCCATTTGTTCCTGAACAAGTGGATGGTAAGCCATGGCAAGAGTATCCAACAGAGCAAATTGCGGCTGACCAACGCTTTTTTAATTTTATTCCTAAACAGCGTTGGCATGCATTTGAGGGCTACGCTGAAAATCAATACTTTGTCGATCCATGTAAATTAATGCTCACAACACCGGGTATTGATCCACAAAACGGTAAGTATGAATCTTTTGGTGTCCCAGCCACTATATTGGCACATTTTCTGCGTGAACATGGCGTGATCCCTGAAAAATGTGATTTAAATTCGATTCTATTTTTATTGACGCCAGCAGAGAGCAAAGAAAAACTCGATTTATTGGTGATGCATTTAGTTCGTTTTGAACAATTCCTTGATGAAGATGCGCTATTAGAGGATGTTCTACCATCAGTCTATCAACGTTATCAGCAACACTATCAAGGTTATACTTTGCGCCGGTTATGTCAGGAAATGCATCAATTAAGTGTTGATCATGATATCAAACAGCTACAAAAAGAAATGTTCCGCAAACAACATTTCCCAACGGTGAAAATGAATCCGCAGCAAGCTCATCTGGAATTTATTCGTGGCAATGTGGAGTTGCTGCCATTGTCTGAATTGGAAGGGCGCATTGCTGCCGAAGGTGCATTGCCATATCCACCGGGTGTGCTCTGTGTGGTTCCCGGTGAAGTGTGGGAAGGGCCAGTATTGCGTTATTTCCAAGCGTTAGAAGCAGGGATCAATTTACTCCCGGGTTTTGCTCCAGAGCTGCAAGGAGTTTACCTTCCTAAAACAGAAGATGGCCAAAAACGTGTTTACGCACATGTTTTGAAGTAATCGTAGAGACAGCCCACAACATAAAACATGTTGTGGGTAATATTCTTTAATCAGATGGCAACTTATGTCCTAATTGGAACCATTAAAAAGTATCATTTTGAGATAGCAAACAATGCGTTATCGAGAGTTTATCTATACACTGAAAAATAAGAAACCTATTACTTATTTTAAAAGGTATGGTGTATGGCAAAAAAAATTATCCTTGATTGTGATCCCGGACATGATGATGCAATCGCTCTTCTCTTAGCCTACGGTAATCCTGAAATTGATCTGCTTGCAGTCACGACAGTCGCGGGTAATCAAACACTTGAAAAAGTGACTCATAATGCACTTGCTATTGCTGAAATGGCAAAAATTCACAATATTCCTTTCGCCGCAGGCTCTGCACGACCATTGGTACGAGACACTGAAGTTGCACCAGATATTCATGGTGATTCTGGTTTAGATGGCCCCAAGTTGCCAGTGCCAACATTGGTATTAGAAAGTTGTCATGCTGTGGAGCTAATTATTAAACTCATCATGTCACATCCACCTAAAACGATTACCTTAGTTCCCACTGGCGCATTAACGAATATTGCTCTTGCTGCAAGACTTGAGCCTCGTATTGTTGAACGTGTCAAAGAGGTGGTTTTAATGGGGGGTGGTTACCATGTTGGTAACTGGAGTGCGGTGGCTGAATTTAACATTAAAATTGATCCTGAAGCGGCACACATTGTATTTAACGAACAATGGCCACTGACGATGGTAGGGCTCGACCTTACCCATCAAGCACTGGCTACCCCTGATATTGTTGCTAAGATTGCTGATGTAGGAACTGATTGTTCTCAATTTGTAGTAGAACTATTGGACTTTTTTGGCAAGATGTATAAACAAGCTCAAGGTTTTGATGCGCCTCCAGTGCATGATCCTTGTGCGGTTGCTTATGTGATCGACCCAACGGTGATGACGACACAACGTGTACCTGTCGATATTGAATTAACAGGGACATTAACATTGGGCATGACGGTTGCAGATTTCCGCCATCCAGCCCCCGATGATTGTCATACCCAAGTTGCAGTGAAACTCGATCATGCTAAATTTTGGCAGTTGGTGGTCGACGCATTAAAGAATATTGGATAATTAAGGAAATCGCCGTGGATCAACAATACGAAAATATGCCCTATGCTGCATTAATTGAGCGCAGTATGAATTCATTGCAGTACAAAAATCAATTTCATTGCGATAATTGGAAACTTGATGAAGCCAATTGGTCTGTAGATCAGGAGAAAGGCTCGATAGTGTTTGATGCACCAGAGAATATTATGGTGACTGCACCTGTTCAAATCATTGGTACTTATGATCAAAACCAAGGTAGTTGGATGTGGGGCTGGGCAAATAGCTCGGTCGAAGAACCACTTATTCAAGATGCTCTGGCAGTGCAGGAGTTTGGTGAACGCCATGGCTATGAACCATTAACTGAAGCGATTTGTGAGATAAATGAAATTGAAGCGTGGCAATTTGCTGCTCTGGCTTGTGAGTTAAATCAACAGCAAGGTGTTTATCGTGGGTTCGCTGGTAGTACGCTGATTTTTATGACCTTTGGTGAGGTATCGTTACAAAAAATGGGTACAGATTAGGTTTAAAATACACAGCACTACAGGCCGGAACCAAATCCGATCATTGAGTGTGGCATGTCGATATGCACATAGCATCGTGGTAAGACAACGCTAATGATCACGATAGCGAAGGGTTTATGCTACAATGCCCAACTGAATTGGCTCTTATTTTTGCCTTCTTGCTTTTAAGAGCTAAAAATCGATAAAACTCAAAAGATTAGCATGCAACAACAAACACCAAACTCAATCAGCACTGAACAGACTGCAACGCAAGGCTACCGTAATCTTAATCGCTTCTCGGTTGCGCCCATGTTGGACTGGACCGATCGCCATTGTCGCTATTTTCACCGTTTACTCAGCAAAAACACGTTGCTATATACCGAAATGGTAACCACGGGTGCGATTATTTATGGAAAAGGTGATTACCTTGCTTTTAGTCAGCAGGAACAACCAGTTGCATTGCAATTAGGTGGCAGTGATCCTGAAGCATTAGCGCAATGTGCTAAATTAGCGGAACAACGCGGTTACAATGAAATTAACCTGAATGTCGGCTGCCCATCTGATCGTGTGCAAAATGGCCGCTTTGGTGCTTGTTTGATGGCAGATGCTCAGCTAGTCGCAGATTGCATCAAAGCGATGCAAGATGTCGTTTCAATACCTGTTACCGTGAAAACACGGATTGGTATTGATGAGCAAGATAGCTACCAATTCCTTTGTGATTTTATTGATACCGTCTCAACGAAAGGCGGCTGTGAAATGTTTATTATCCATGCACGTAAAGCATGGTTATCTGGTCTTAGCCCAAAAGAAAACCGTGAAATTCCACCTTTGGACTACCCACGTGTTTATCAATTGAAACGTGATTTTCCACACTTAACCATGGCAATTAATGGTGGAGTTAAAACGCTTGAAGAAGCAAAAGAACATTTGCAGTATCTTGATGGCGTGATGGTAGGACGTGAGGCTTATCAAAATCCATCAATTTTAACCGCAGTAGATAATCAATTATTCGATAACCAATTACCAGTGGTCGATGCGGTCGAAGCCGTTCGTCAAATGTTCCCTTATATTGAACAAGAGTTATCACAAGGTGCCTACCTTGGGCATATCACTCGACATATGTTAGGTATATTTCAGGGGATCCCCGGCGCACGTCAATGGCGACGTTATTTAAGTGAAAATGCTCATAAGAAAGGAGCTGATCTCGCGGTAGTTGAGCAAGCTCTTTCGTTAGTGACTCGTGATGAGTAGTGTTGATAGGGGTGCCAATGGTTATTGGCACCCAAATTCCTTAAGGGATCAGTAAGCTAGAACCTTGCGTTTTTCTTGATTCCAGCGTTCGATGAGCGGTTTGCACGTCTTTGAGTGCAAAGATTTGCTGTTCTGGCACATCGACATTAAGTTTGCCACTTAAAATCATGTCAAACAGAGCCTGACTTGCTTGGTCTAACTCAGCACGATCAGAAACATACACGCCTAAAGATGGGCGAGTAACATATAAACCGCCTTTCTGATTCAAAATACCTAAATTTACCCCTGTGACAGGGCCGGATGCATTACCAAAACTCACCATCAAGCCTCGGCGCTTTAATGAATCCAATGAGGCAATCCACGTTGATTGACCGACAGAATCATAAACAACGTTAACTTTCTCGCCTTGGGTCAGTTCTTTAACGCGTTCAGCAATGTCTTCAGTTTGATAATTAATGACTTCCCATGCACCTGCGGCTTTTGCACGTTCTGCTTTTTCTGCACTACCGACAGTCCCTATCATTTTTGCGCCGAGTGCTTTCGCCCATTGGCAAGCAATTAACCCCACACCGCCCGCCGCCGCATGAAATAAGAAGGTTTCATCGCGTTTGATTTGATAAGTTTGATTGAGGAGATAATAAACGGTCATGCCTTTTAGGCCACAAGCGGCTGCTTGTTGGAAGGAAATGCCGTCGGGAAGGTGAGCGACGGCATGTTGTGGTACATTATGAACCTCACTATATGCACCAAGTGGGCCTTGAGCATACATGACTCTATCTCCAGGGCGGAAACCCGTCACCTGTGAACCTGTTCTTACAACCACACCTGCAGCTTCAGTGCCTAAGCCCGAGGGCAAGCTTGCGACAGGGTATAAACCACTTCGCACATAAGTATCAATGTAGTTAATCCCTATTGCATGATTTTCTATCTGAATTTCGTTATCGGCAGGTTCTTTTAGGTCAAAATCGGTGTAAGTTAAAACTTCAGGGCCACCGTGTTGTGCAAATTCAATACGTTTTACCATGATTATCTCCGATAGGAATAGTCTATTTTATTTACCATACCAATGACTCGATAATAACGCTACGTTTTGGTGATATGAATGTAAGGTTGTCGGGTAAATAAATAGAATGCAAAAATTCAGCTAAGGAAAGTCAAAGAAAGGCCCCCTCAGCAACAAGTTTGGCGTATACTAATGTGCTAGTTAATAATAGATGTGGATTATAAAGTATGGCTAAAAAATACCCTTCAGAAAACAAGAACAGTGCACCGCGCGATCAGCAGATGGAGGGTTTAAAGCTTCCGCCTCACTCTATCGAAGCGGAACAGTCTGTATTGGGAGGGTTGATGTTGGATAATGAGCGTTGGGATACCGTTTCTGAGCGTGTTACCCATGCTGATTTCTACAGCCGTCCACACCGTACTATTTTTGCTCAAATGCAAACGTTGCTTGAGCAAGGTAAACCTATCGATTTGATTACACTGTCTGAATCCCTCGAACAGCAAGGGGAGTTAGATGGTGTTGGCGGGTTTGCTTATTTAGCCGAATTATCTAAAAATACGCCAAGTGCGGCGAACATCAATGCTTATGCAGACATCGTCCGTGAACGTGCTGTTGTACGCGATATGATCTCTGTCGCCAATGACATTGCCGATGCAGGGTATGATCCGCAGGGGCGTAGTAGTGAAGATCTACTCGATTTTGCAGAAACAAAAGTCTTCCAAATTGCTGAGTCACGAGCTAATAAAGATGAAGGGCCAAAAGATATTGAAGCAATTTTGGCTGAAACCATCGAAAAAATCGAAAAACTCTATCAACAGCCACATGATGGTGTGACAGGGGTTTCGACTGGCTACCAAGACCTTGATAAGAAAACTGCGGGTTTACAAGGCTCTGACTTAATTATTGTCGCAGCTCGTCCATCAATGGGGAAAACCACCTTTGCGATGAACTTGTGTGAAAATGCAGCCATGACAGAAGAAAAACCCGTGCTGATTTTCAGCTTGGAGATGCCCGGCAACCAAATCATGATGCGTATGTTAGCGTCGCTATCGCGTGTAGACCAAACGCGTATCCGTACTGGTCAGCTCGATGATGAAGATTGGGCGCGTATTTCCAGTACCATGGGGATCTTGTCCGAAAAGCGCAATATGTACATCGATGACTCCTCAGGTTTGACACCAACAGAAGTTCGCTCGCGCGCCCGACGTATTTATCGTGAGCATGGTGGTTTAAGCCTTATCATGATTGACTACTTGCAGTTAATGCGAGTGCCTGCATTATCGGATAACCGTACTTTAGAAATTGCAGAAATTTCACGTTCATTGAAGGCATTAGCAAAAGAGCTGAATGTCCCAGTGGTTGCATTATCACAGCTTAACCGAAGCCTAGAGCAACGAGCAGATAAACGCCCTGTCAACTCTGACTTACGTGAATCAGGGTCTATCGAGCAGGATGCTGACTTAATCATGTTTATCTATCGTGATGAGGTCTATCACGATAATAGTGAGCTGAAAGGGGTCGCTGAAATTATTTTAGGTAAGCAACGTAATGGGCCAATTGGTACGGTTCGCTTGACGTTTAATGGTCAGTGGTCGAGGTTTGATAACTATGCAGGGCCTGCTTATGACGACGAATAGCTCGTCATATTTCAAGCCACAGCGTTGTTGACTGCGTTCACTCGCACTAGTCACATACTTATGTATGCTCCTAGCGACTCGCTTACTTGTCGCCTAGCTGTGACTTGAACTATTTAGAGCTAAATTAGTGACTCTTAGAATTAATTTAGCAAGTTAATTTTGATATTGATTAGCGTATCGTATAGAAAATAAATAAAAGAGGGAATATGAAAGCGGCAACCGCATTAATTAACCGCCGCGCTCTGCGACACAACTTGCAGCGAGTGAGAGAACTTGCACCACACAGCCGCCTCATTGCAATTGTTAAAGCAAACGCTTATGGTCATGGATTAACCGAGGTCGGCAGTACGATTGAGGATTTAGTTGATGGTTTTGGTGTCGCCCGCCTAAAGGAAGCGATCACGCTAAGGGAGCAAGGGATCAGGGCCCCGATTGTGTTATTGGAAGGCTTCTTTGAAAGCGCTGATCTGCCTTATTTAGTTGAACAGCAAATCGATACTGTGATCCACTGTGTCGAGCAGCTTGAAATGCTGGAAAACAGTCAACTTGCTAAGCCTATCAAAGTCTGGATGAAACTGGATACAGGTATGCATCGTTTAGGTGTGCTACCTCAAGATGCAGAAGCTTTCTATCAACGCTTACAGCTCTGCAAAAATGTCGAACTCCCTATCAATATTGTTAGTCACTTCTGTCAGGCCGATGAGCCTGAACTGCTGACAACCTCGAATCAAATTAGCTGTTTTAAACAATTTATTGCAGATAAAGCAGGAGAGAAATCGATAGCAGCATCTGCTGGGATCTTATTATGGCCAGAAGCACACTATGACTGGGTAAGACCGGGGATCATTATGTACGGTGCTTCGCCTCAAGAAGGGCAATCAGCAGAACAGTTTGGTTTGCAAAGTGTGATGACACTTAAATCGACACTAATTGCGGTTAGGGAACATGCTGCTGGGCAATGTGTCGGCTATGGTGCAACATGGTGCAGTGAACGTGACACTCGGCTGGGTGTGGTGGCAATTGGTTATGGTGATGGTTACCCAAGAAGTGCGCCATCGGGTACACCTGTACTAGTCAATGGTCGGAAAGTGCCAATTGTTGGGCGTGTCTCTATGGATATGATCACCGTCGATTTAGGGCCAAATGCCAATGATAAAGTCGGTGATGAGGTAATTTTGTGGGGGAAAGCTCTGCCTGTTGAAGAAATTGCCACACAAACAGGTATTATCAATTATGAGTTACTTACAAAATTAACCTCACGTGTGGTCATGGAATATATAGACGAATAGCTAACAAAGGGTTATGTTCAAAACGCAAAATAAAATTCTAATGAAAGAGTTAGGGAGATACCTGTGTACAAACATGTTGATTCTTACCCTGGCGATCCGATTTTATCGCTGATGGATGAATTTAATAAAGATACCCGTGATAATAAAATCAATCTAAGCATCGGTTTATACTATGATGGTGAAGGCAAGACCCCTGAACTAAAAACAGTCGGTCATGCAAAATCAGAAATCAACAAACGTCCTGCCAGAGCATCATTATACCTGCCAATGGAAGGTTTGAAGGATTATCGTTTAGAGATCCAAAAACTATTATTTGGTGCTGATTGTCCTTTGATTGCACAAGAGCGTATCGCCACTGTACAAACTATTGGTGGTTCCGGCGCATTAAAACTTGGTGCTGATTTCCTTCATTACTATTTCCCTAAATCAGAAGTCTGGTGTAGCGACCCTACATGGGAAAACCATGCATCCATTTTCTCTGGTGCCGGCACAAAAGTGCATTATTACCCTTACTTTGATGAAAAAACTAAAGGGGTAAAATTTGATGAAATGTTGGCAACATTCAAGACATTACCAGAGCAAAGCATCATTTTAATGCACCCTTGCTGTCATAATCCAACTGGCTCTGATTTGACAACAGAGCAATGGGATGAAGTGACTAAAGTGGTTAAAGCGCAAAAATTGATCCCATTCTTAGATATTGCCTACCAAGGTTTTGCTGAAGGGATTGATGAAGATGCTTATGCGATCAGAGCGATGGTAAAAGCAGGGCTGCCAGTATTTGTGAGTAACTCATTCTCTAAAATCTTTGGTATTTACGGTGAACGTGCAGGTGGCCTGTCTGTGATCTGTGAAAATAAAGATGAGCGCGATCGTGTGTTGGGGCAATTGAAAGCAGGTGTACGCCGCTTATACTCAAGCCCACCATCAAATGGTTCTAAAATTGTTGCTCAGGTGCTCACTGATGCAGAGCAGAAAGCACAATGGTTACAAGAAGTTGAACAGATGCGTGTGCGTATTTTAGAGATGCGTACTGTGTTAGTGAATGAATTGAAGAAAGCATTACCTAACCAGAACTTTGACCACTTATTGAAGCAACGCGGTATGTTCAGCTACACCGGTTTCTCGAAAGAGCAGGTTACCCGTTTAAAAGATGAATTTGCTGTTTATTTAGTTGGAACAGGCCGTGTATGTATGGCTGGTGTTAACCGCCATAATGTACATCGTATCGTGGAAGCGTTTGCCGCAGTAGCTAATAAATAATAAGTGAATTATTGATTTAAAAACGCAGGTAAAACCTGCGTTTTTTATTTTCTCAATACGGTTCAACTAGTTAAGTTTATCACTAATAACCACGCGCTAAGATTGGCTTTAAGAAACGCGCAGTGTGTGATTTCTCACATTCAGCGACTTCTTCAGGTGTGCCTGCAATCAGAATTTCTCCACCACCACTACCGCCTTCGGGGCCTAAATCAACAATCCAGTCAGCGGTTTTGATGACATCTAAGTTGTGCTCGATAACCACAATGGTGTTGCCTTGATCACGCAATTGATGCAAGACGGTAAGTAATTGTTGGATATCAGCAAAATGCAGCCCTGTGGTTGGTTCATCAAGGATATAAATAGTTTGCCCAGTTCCACGTTTCGATAGTTCACGTGCCAATTTGACACGTTGTGCTTCACCACCTGACAGTGTGGTTGCTGATTGCCCTAAACGAATATAAGACAGGCCAACATCTATTAAGGTTTGCAGTTTACGCGCCAATGCAGGTACGGCGTCAAAGAAATCGCGAGCCTCTTCGATAGTCATATCAAGGACTTCGTGAATGCTTTTACCTTTATACTTAATTTCTAACGTTTCTCGATTATAACGCTTACCTTTACATTGATCACAAGGTACATAGACATCAGGTAAGAAGTGCATTTCCACTTTGATCACACCATCACCTTGGCATGCTTCACAGCGTCCACCTTTGACGTTAAAACTAAAACGCCCAGGGTTATAACCACGAGTGCGTGATTCAGGCACACCTGCAAATAATTCACGAATTGGTGTAAATACCCCAGTATAAGTCGCAGGGTTTGAACGTGGAGTGCGACCAATTGGGCTTTGGTCAATATCGATCACTTTATCGAAATGTTCTAAACCTTCAACATCCAAGTAAGGTGCTGGTGTGATTGTGGTGGCACCATTTAATTGGCGTTGTGCAATAGGGAACAAGGTATCATTGATGAGCGTCGATTTACCTGAACCAGAAACCCCGGTGATACAGGTAAACAAACCAACAGGCAGTTTTAAGGTCACATTTTTTAGGTTATTACCTTTTGCCCCAAACACAGTTAGCATCTTGTCTTTATTCACTGGAATGCGTTTTTCAGGGATTTCGATACGACGCTCACCGCTAAGGAATTTACCAGTTAATGATTCAGGATTAGAAACAATATCCTCTAATGTACCTTGTGCAACGATTTGCCCACCGTGCACTCCAGCCCCAGGACCAATATCAATGATATGATCCGCAGCTCGGATGGCATCTTCATCGTGCTCAACCACAATCACGGTATTACCTAAGTTACGCAGGTGAACTAGGGTTTCTAATAAACGATCATTATCGCGTTGGTGCAGGCCGATTGATGGCTCATCAAGCACATACATAACACCAACTAAACCTGCGCCGATTTGGCTAGCAAGACGGATACGCTGTGCTTCACCGCCAGACAAAGTATCGGCAGAACGAGATAAGGTTAAGTAATTAAGACCAACGTTAACTAAAAATTTCAGTCTATCGCCAATCTCTTTTAGCACTTTCTCTGCGATTTGCGCACGTTGCCCACTTAATTTGAGATTTTGGAAAAACTCCATCGCGTGGCCAATACTGTAGTCGGCGATTTCTGGGAGCGTAGTATTTTCAACAAACACAAAGCGTGCTTCTTTACGTAAACGTGTGCCGTGACATGTCACGCAAGGACGATTACTAATATATTTGGCTAGCTCTTCGCGAACTGCGGTTGATTCAGTTTCTTTATAGCGACGCTCCATATTATTGAGCACGCCTTCGAAGGGATGACGACGTACCGTAATATCACCGCGATCGTTACGATATTTAAACTCAATTGTTTCTTTCCCTGACCCATAGAGGATAATTTTCTGAATGGATGGACTGAGTGAATCATAAGGCGCTTCAACATCAAATTTATAATGTTCAGCAAGGGATTGGAGCATCTGGAAGTAATAAAAATTACGACGATCCCAACCACGGATAGCGCCCCCAGCCAATGAAATCTCAGTATTTTGGATCACTCTTTCTGGATCAAAGAATTGTTGTACACCAAGACCATCACAGCTTGGGCATGCACCAGCAGGGTTGTTGAATGAGAACAAACGAGGCTCTAATTCCACCATGCTGTAACCACATATCGAACACGCGAAGTTAGCTGAGAAGACTAATTCTTCTGCTTTAGGATCATCCATATCAGCAACGATAGCAGTGCCGCCGGAGAGCTCTAATGCGGTCTCAAATGACTCGGCCAAGCGCTGTGCAATATCATCACGGATCTTAAAGCGATCAATCACCACTTCAATAGTATGTTTCTTTTGCAGTTCAAGCGTTGGCGGATCAGAGAGATCACACACTTCACCGTCGATACGAGCTCGAATATAGCCTTGGGTGGCTAAGTTATCTAATAATTTTACGTGTTCACCTTTGCGGTCCTTCACTACAGGTGCGAGTAACATCATGCGACGATCGGTCGGCTGTGCTAGCACGTTGTCGACCATTTGGCTGACGGTTTGTGCCGCTAATGGAATATCATGATCAGGGCAGCGAGGCTCGCCGACACGGGCAAACAGAAGACGTAAATAATCGTGGATCTCAGTGATTGTTCCTACCGTTGAGCGCGGGTTATGGGAGGTCGATTTTTGTTCGATAGAAATCGCGGGTGATAGCCCTTCTATATGGTCAACATCAGGCTTTTCCATTAAAGAAAGAAACTGCCTAGCATAGGCCGATAAAGATTCAACATAACGCCGTTGACCTTCTGCATATAGAGTATCAAAGGCTAATGAAGATTTCCCTGAACCAGACAACCCAGTAATAACTATCAGTTTGTCTCGGGGGATGATGAGATTGATGTTTTTCAGATTATGAGTGCGGGCACCGCGTACTTCGATATTATCCATTTACCACTTCCCGGATGATTTGATAGTGAACAATCATAAGTGGATCATTATCGCACAACTTAAACTGAATGGATATACAGTATATTATTAAAATAATATTCCGTGGCTGCTCTTTGCCGTAAACGGCGAAGCTTCCCATTTTTCAGTCCGCTGCCGTCTGTACCGCGGATTTACACTGCCCTCGATTTGCACGGCCTTTTTGCTAAATAATTACAAAGCGGTTCGCATTTTGATTAATCCACTGGTATTTTCATCAGTAATGCGTATGCAATAGAGGATAGGTCGTGCTAAACTTCACGATTAATACAGCGATTAAATTTAATGCATCAGGAGTAATTCAATGGCCAGCAGAGGCGTAAATAAAGTAATTCTTATCGGTAACTTGGGGCAAGATCCTGAAATCCGTTACATGCCTAACGGCGGTGCTGTGGCAAACCTAACTCTGGCAACTTCTGAAAGCTGGCGCGATAAGCAAACTGGTGAAATGCGTGAAAAAACCGAATGGCACCGTGTTGTGATTTTCGGGAAATTAGCTGAAGTTGCAGGCGAATATCTGAAAAAGGGTTCACAAGTTTACATCGAAGGTTCTTTGCAAACGCGTAAGTGGCAAGACCAAAGTGGCCAAGATCGCTACACCACTGAAGTGGTTGTGAATATTGGCGGCTCAATGCAAATGTTAGGTGGCCGTGGTGGTGAATCAACAGGGCAAAGCCAAGGTGGACAAGGCAGTTGGGGTCAACCTCAGCAACCAGCGGCAGCGCAGCAATTCAGTGGCGGTGGCGCTCCAGCACGCTCACAAGCTCCTGCTCCACAAAGCAACGAACCACCAATGGATTTCGATGACGATATTCCGTTCTAAGAGATATTATTAGCAATTATTCTAAGAAGCCCCGTTTGTCGGGGTTTTTTGTTTTTTAATTTTGCTCTAGAGTAATAATTCTAAGTACGAAAAACGATAAGTGATATTTTAAATAAATATTAAAACTGTAATGAATTTTTGCAGGGGAATAGCTCTGTCAAATTTTTGTTTGATTTTACTTTATAAGTATAAATGAATATATGCTTAATATTATCTAATTTAAGGCATTACTTTAATAATAACTTTTTTATTATAAAAAACCTTAAGAGTTTATTAAGATTTGTTTTAATTAGTAGGCCACTGAAACATACCTTGGATATTCTTTGTTTTTACTCAAAAATAAAGCTCCAGTCGATTAAAACGTGGAGCTTATTAGAGGGTTATATTGTGATATTTAAAATTTCGATATTTTTTCATATTAGCTGATTAAGCTACCTGTGGTTCTAACAGCACAGGGTCATTATCACAAATATCAGCAAGGCGGTATAAAGAAGGTGAGGTTCCTAAGTATGCCCTGAATCTTTTTGCGAATGATTGCTGTGAGTCAAATTGGTACTTTAATGCTATATCAATGACTTGCATATCTGTTGTTCGTAAATCTCTTGCGGCTTCACTTATTCTTCTACGGCGTATATATTCTCCTAAAGGTATACCCACAACTTTACGAAATACTCGTTGTAAGTGCCATTTTGTATACCCAGCACGCTGCGCAATATCATCTAATAATAATCGATTGGTAAGGTTTTCTTCTATCCAAACAATAATATCAGAGACTACAGTAGACTGGAATTTAGTATATCTGTTGCTATATGAAATGGATAATTTGTTATACATAATAAATTTCCTGCTTGTTAGATTATAAGCATAGCCTCCATTTAATCAGTTTTAAATAAATAATTATTAAACAAACTACAATACAGGTTGCTGTTGAGTAATACAGTGAATTCCACCACCGCCAATAGCAATAGCATCGATATTTATTGCATTAATCTTTTTATCTGGGAAATAGTCATTTAATATTTCAATGGCAGTATTATCTGCAATCTTATCGCCAAATTGAGGAATAATAATGCCATTGTTGCAGTGATAGTAATTAATATAACTTGCAGCAAAATCAGGGTAGCGACTACGACTGACCCTAATATCTTGAGGCGCATTGAGAGTAATAATGTCTTCTAGCGAGCGATCGACCTGTTGCTGCTTTTGTAAGGTAGCAAGGTGTGAACGAGTCACATGATAGTCAAATGAATCAGGGTCATCATCCATATTGATAATAATCGCGTTATCGTTCAAAAAACGTGCATAGAAATCAACGTGCCCATCAGTGATATCTCGCCCTTTAATGCCTTCTAGCCAGATAATATTATTGAGCCCTAAACAGCGTTTAAGCTCTTGCTCGATTTGTTGCTTAGTTTGTGTCGGATTGCGATTGTGGTTAATAATGCAGCTTTCAGTGAGGACTGCATTACCTCGTCCATCGACTTCGATTCCACCTCCTTCCATGGTCAGAGAGCTTTTAACAAGTTCAGCACCAGTAAACTCAGCCATTAATGTTGCAACATGTCGATCAAATTGATGAGGTTGCTTATTACCCCAGCCATTAAAATTGAAATCAATAGCGGCGAGTTTTTGCTGTTGAGTATCGATGACAAAGTTGGCACCGTAATCTCTTACCCAAATATCATTTAAGGGAGCTTCTATGTATTCAACATCATGACCCATCAACTGATAGGCCACATCTTTATTATTGGCGGTGACTAAAACTCGTACGGGTTCAAATTGCGCAATCGACAGTGCAACATCAGCCACGTTTTGTTGTACCAATGGTAATAATTGCTTCCCCCAAATAGTAGGGGACATGCCAAATGCAAGCCAAGTACATTCATGTTTTTCTGATTCAGATGGATAGCGGTACATAGTCAATTAACTCTTGAACAGTGGTGGCAAAGTGGTACTTATGGATTTTTTAACTTCACAAATTTGCTGTCAAAGGACTGAAAAAAAAGTGCTGACGATGCTAAGATTGGCTCATTGAATAAAGGTTTAATGTTGAGCGAATCTATTCGCATAGGTTGGCCTTTTTACAGCTTACTAATTATAGATAGAGTAATCAGTCTAATTTTTTATGTCCAGCGTTTTTGGAGGAAATCCATGTCGGTTCAGACCGAAAGGCAAAAAGCGAAGAAAAAGCAGATTATTGATGCTGCGATCAGCTGTTTTATTGAAAAAGGCTTTCATGCCACATCAACAGCTGAAATATGTAAAGCCGCTGGGATGAGCCCCGGGAACCTGTTCCATTATTACCCAACCAAATATGCAATTATTGAAGCTATTGCTATTGAAGATCAGGTTTATATTGAGCAGATCTTAAATTCATTTGAAAATGCTAGCACATCCATCGACTCAGTGATCTTAATGATGACAAAACTGATCGAGCTATATAGCGATCCTGACTATGCGCGCATCAGTATTGAAATTTTTGCGGAAGCCAGCCGAAACCCAGAAATTAACCATATCTTTGTTGAAAATGATAAAAAGCTGCGAAATAAGCTAACAGCATTAATCGTTGAGGGGAGAAACAACGGCGAAATTGATAGCCAGTTACACCCCGAAAACACAGCTTCTTGGCTAATGACAACAGCCGATGGTTCGATCGGCCGTGAATTAATGGATCCTGAGTTTAACTGGCAAAAAAGTCTTGATGCTTTTATTTATATGATCAAAAAAACCCTGTCAGCTTAAAATTAAATTGTTAAAGAGCAATCAGTCAAAGAATATAGCGGCAGGTGAAATACCTGCCTTCTCTGCCTCTAATGCGGAATGTATTTTTTTAACGTTAGATAGGTTAAAAATATCATCAGCGCAACTACAACAGTCACAATATTCATGAGCTGCCAGCCAAGTGAGAAAAACAGAACTCCCGCACCGAGACTGCCTATTGCCCCAAAGAAGTAAATCAAGAAGTCAGTCATCCCTTGCACTTTGGCGCGCTCATGCATTTGATAGCCATGAGGCAATAGATTGGTGGTGCTAATTAAAATGAGATTCCATGCAACGCCAACAAATATTCCTGACAGTAGGTAGTTGTAAAAATGTGTACCTAACAAGTTCATGATGGCAGATAAGATCAATAATAAGATGCCAACAAAGATGATCTTTTTTGCACCAATTTTCTGCACTAAATGCCCAGTAAAAAACGAAGGCGCAAACATGCCAAGGACATGGCACTGAAAAACAATGGCGATCAGTGCAAATGGAAAATCATGTTGTTTCATTGAAAGTGGAATAGACGCGAAAGTGAATACCACCAATGCATAACCGACAGCACTGACAACGGCAATTAACTTGAGTATCGGTTGCGAATAGAGTTGTTGATAGCTACGTTTCTGCTCCGTACTGTTTTGTGATTGCTGAGGTATTTTTTTTAATGGAACATTGAGCAATAACACAAAGGCGATTAGGTAGATAACCACTAGTGTGCTGAATGGACCTGCAAATGGATAAGCAGAGAAAAAGCGTTGTGTCGTCACAGCAAGTGTTGGGCCAATTAAGGCGGCAGCAATACCGCCACTCATGACTAAACCAACCGCTTTAGCATGTAAATATTTAGGTGCTTCTTCGAGTGCGGCAAAACGGAACTGTTGAGCTGTGCCAATAGCAATCCCAGTAAAAAACAAGCCAATCGAGAAAACAATCAAATTGTGATAAACGATACCCACAATGGATAAAGTTGCACCAATCATGCCTGCAATATTGCCAAGAATGAAACCGAATTTTCTTGAATATTTCTGCATTAAATAGGCAATCGGAATTGTTGCCATAATCAGACCAATATATTGGCTCAATAATGGAATTGTCGAATAACTCGGATCTGGCGAAAGTGCTTCACCAATGACTACCGCAGTGGAAAGCACAATGGCATTCCCAGAGGTAAATAGCGCTAATGCAATAGTTAACCACCAAACATTTTTTGGCATAACATCCTCTAAAATAATGAAAATAAGTTGATAGAGTGGCAATATTTCAATTGTTGATGGAATCGAATGATCGGCATCTTACAACTTCAAGTTGACTTTAAGTCAAGGGGTGAGGAGTGTTATTTTTAGCTAGATAATAAAATGGTAAAATAAGAGATTATTAGATAAATATTCTAATTAAGTTTAGTGTGATATTGATCGCGTTTTACATTCACGGTAAATAAAATCAGAAAAAATGATTGTTATTACGAAGAAGATATGTTTTCTTAAAAGAACTTACACAGAATAATGATTAATAATTTAAACGCAGAATTGATATATAGGATTAACCCGTGAACATGAACCTTAATCACTCAAACCTACTACTTACCGCGCCACGTGCCGCGGTGGTCGTGCGTGTGGTGGTGGTCGTGGGCTTAGCGCCGTAACGGGTACAAATCAACGCAGATTTAGAACCCCGCCGGCGCGAACCGAGCGGGGTTTTTTTATGACCTACCGCTCGGATCCGCCGCCTAGTGTGAAGGATAAAATTATGAGCGAGTCGGGTACAACATCATCAAAGAAAACCTGTTTTACGGGTGCAGAACTGATAGTTCACCTGTTAGAAAAACACGGTATCACGATAGTATCGGGGATCCCCGGTGGGGCAGCATTGCCTTTTTATGATGCTTTAGGTAAAAGCAAACAAATCCGCCACATTCTTGCACGTCATGAGCAAGGGGCTGGCTTTATTGCTCAAGGTATTGCGCGTACAACGGGTAAGGCCGCGGTATGTATTTCTTCAAGTGGCCCCGGCGCGACTAACCTTGTGACCGCGATTGCTGATGCTAAGTTGGATTCTATTCCACTGGTATGTATCACTGGACAAGTCCCTTCTTCAATGATCGGGACCGACGCATTTCAGGAAGTCGATACCTACGGTATTTCGATCCCTGTTACCAAACATAACTATTTAGTTCGTGATATCAATGAGCTGCCACAAGTCATTTGTGATGCATTCCGTATTGCAGAATCAGGGCGTCCGGGGCCTGTTTGGATTGATATTCCTAAAGATGTCCAGACGGCAACGATTGAACTTGAGTCATTACCAGAAATTCAGATGAAAGATAAAGCGCCTAGTTTCGATATGGAAAAAGTCCTGCAAGCTGCCGACATGATAAATCAATCGAAGCGACCAGTCCTCTATTTTGGCGGTGGGGTAATCAGTTCTGAATCAACTGAAACGGCGGTTGCTTTTGCGGAAAAAGCTTCATTGCCAACCACCATGACACTAATGGCATTGGGGACAGTTCCGATGCGCCATCCACTGTATTTAGGCATGTTAGGCATGCATGCGGCTCGTAGCACTAACATGGTGATGGAAGAGTCAGATTTACTGATTGTTATTGGTGCACGTTTTGATGATCGCGCAATTGGTCGCGCAGAAAAATTCTGTCCTAATGCTAAGATCATACACGTTGATATTGATAAAGCGGAAATCAGTAAAATCAAACGCCCAGATATTGCTATCAATGCAGATGCAGGGCAAATCCTTGAATTGCTGCTGCCACTGGTTGAACGAGATCAACGTGAAGAATGGATAACCCGCGTTAATGAGTTAAAGCAGGGCTACCCATTGAATCTCAGTGAGGCAGACAATCCATTGACTCATTATGGCTTAGTGTTAGCGGCAGCAAGAGCCGCTGGTGAAGAGGCGATTGTCACTACCGACGTTGGGCAGCACCAAATGTGGGCTGCACAGGTTTATCCGTTGTCACGTCCACGCCAATGGCTAACCTCCGGCGGTTTGGGCACTATGGGTTTTGGTTTACCGGCAGCGATTGGTGCGGCATTGGCTAACCCAGAAAAGACGATCGTTTGTTTTTCAGGTGATGGTAGCTTAATGATGAATATTCAAGAGCTTGCTACTGCTGTTGAGCACCAACTGAATATCAAAATCGTTTTGATGAACAACCAAGCGCTTGGCATGGTTTATCAACAACAAGAGCTATTTTTTGACAATCGCATTTATGCGGCGGCTTATCCATATCAAACTGACTTTATTAAGATTGCTGCGGGGTTTGGTTTACAAACTTGTGATTTAAATAGTGAAGCTGATCCAGAAATGGCTTTGGAAGCCATTATGAATACGAAAGGCCCTTGCTTAATTCATGCCCTGATCGATGTGAACCAAAAGGTTTACCCAATGGTCCCACCAGGTGCAGCTAACATTGATATGATCGGAGCGTAATTATGGTTTTTGAACATCACCCTATCGCCTTAGAACTGATTGTCCGAAACCATCCGGGCGTTATGTCACACATTTGCGGCTTGTTTGCTCGTCGAGCTTTTAACGTTGATGGCATCCTATGTATGCCAATTAAAGATAAAGATGAAAGCCGTATTTGGTTGCTGGTACAAAAAGATGAGCGCTTGTCGCAAATGATCAATCAAGTGGAAAAACTGGAAGACGTTAGAGAAGTTCGCTTTAGCGATGATCTACGGTTATTTGAGACGATGCAAAACTACCTGCAATAAATAATTATCAATATTCAACCTACATTCACCCTGTAGGTTGAATTTTTTTATGGCTAAACGACACAATTAAAGTACATTTGTTTGTTTTTATATAACAAAGATTTCTTAAAGCGAACGGTAATGATATAACGTGTTGAGTATCACATCACCAAGTAGACATCACGAGGTAGATTATTCATGCAAAACAATCTTTATCTTACTGACACTTATCTTTATGAAATCGAAACAACTCTACTCGAACAAGGCCAAGACGACGAAGGTCAATGGGTTGCACTTACTGACAACATTTTTCACCCCCAAGGTGGTGGTCAGCCAGCGGATACCGCTTGGATCAATCAACAGCCTGTTCGGATTAAGAAACACTTGAATGGCTTGATCGTGGCTTACGTGGAGGGAGAGTTCAGTGCAGGCTTATCAGTAACTGCTAAAATTGATCAGGAAAAACGTCAATATTATGCGGCATTGCATACCATGGGGCATTTATTAAGTTGGGAAATGGCGCGTTTTGGTTGGAAAGGGCAAAAAGGGCATCATTTTCCGGATGAATCACGCGTTGAATTCAGCGCCATTAGTGACGATGCGATACCTATTGAACAATTAAATGATCAGCAAATAGAGCAGTTAGTAAATGATAGCTTACTGGGCGATCATGCGGTATCAATAGGGCAAAGAGGAGATCTGCGCCTGTGCAGTGTGATTGAAGGCGATGAAGTACCTTGTGGTGGCACACATGTTGATTCATTGGGTAAAATTTGTCAGTTTGTAATCAAATCAATGAAATACAAAAAAGGTGTTCTGCGTATTAGTTATGATGCGAAACACATCAGGCTCTAGATACCATCGCTAAGGTGTGAATAGGTCATCACGACGGTTGCATTTAGCTCCCCCTCCATACATAAGTAGGAGTGGGGGAAGTCACAGCTAAAGGCGTAAAAATCACCCATTTCTAATAATACTGTTTGTTCATTCTTCAACCGCAACATTAATGACCCTGTATGCAACATAATGTGCTCATGTGTACCGCTCATATGTGCAGGGCTGTTAATGACGGCGCCCCGTTTCATATTAAGTTGCCATATCTCAGAAATATTGCCCATATTAATGCGAAACTTAAATTGTTGGGTATAGTCACTTTGCATAGGCGTTGATTTGACTAAATAAGGATAAGCTTCGTGTTGCAGTGTAAAGAGGTCACTGAGGGGGAAACGCAGCGCAATAGCAATTGCTTCTAAGGTGTCAATTCGCGGGTTGGAATCCCCAGATTCCAGCTTTGAAAGCGCCGCTTTTGAGATCCCCGACAAACGAGAGAGCTCATTTAATGATAGATTTCTTGCCTGTCTCAATAGACGTACTTTTTGGCCTATCTTTATATTAATTTTTTTGTCCACGATGTGCCGTCCTTGAAAGTGAAATTATGGTATAAATTCTATCATAATAGCTAGCTTATGCCAGAAAGGCATTTTTACGCATATAATGTTTTGGAAACGAAGATAAATAACCACTAATACCTTATTTAATCGTTAACTTAAGTGATCCTTAAAAAATAACGATAGGGCTATTTTATTTTTCTAGAAGAATTTATAGTGAATAAAAATATTCCTGATAGGGCTCTACTATGCCGTTTGATTTCTTCTCGCTAGAAATGGCGATTTGTTTTGTCACGTTATTATGTGCTTATTTAGTGTTTGGAATGGCCGGTTTTGGCTCTGCACTGATTGCAACGCCTGTATTAGCGATGTATTTACCCTTAAATATGATTGTTCCAATACTGGCATTAATTGATTTAACCGCTGCGCTGATTAACCTCGCAAAAGATGGTAAAAATGCAGACTATCAGGAAATAAAGTGGATTATTCCACTGATGGTGGTCGGTAGCTTGATTGGAGCAGCAATATTATTAAAAACGCGTCCTGATATTTTAGTTTTACTGCTGGGTGTTTTTGTTATTTGTTATGTACTTCATTCATTTTTATCGAAAAAAGGCCAGTCGCATTTTTCTAAGGCGTTAGTGGTTCCTTTTAGTTTAGTGGGTGGGGTTTTTAGCGCATTATTTGGCAGCGGTGGTTTTATTTATGCGATGTATCTTTCCAGTCGTATTGCAGATAAACAACGCTTTCGTATTACGCAGATGACGTTAATCGGTTTTAGTACTTTAACGCGGGTGATTATATTTTTAGCGATGGGGGTTTATGTTAATACTGATATTTTATTAATGGCGTTAGCTTTTTCTCCTGCTATGTTACTTGGTATTTGGGCTGGTCGACATATAACCCTAAAAATATCGCGAGAAGCTTTCTTAAAAATCATTAATATCGTTATTTTAATTTCAGGAGTGGCATTGTTATACCGCTATTTCTTTGTCCTATAAAAATATAAAACATGCTACAATCAGTTTCTCTATATCTATGATCTGTGGTTATCAAAAATAACCGCAGATTTTTTCACTATTTAATTGACTAAAAATGGATGTTTTCGCCAGAAAACAATTAACATCAAAATGAGCTCTGATAATCAGTGTTTACCGCATTTTCGCCATAGCCCTTCATTTGCTATTTTTACCATCACCACCAGTATCGCTGTCATTGGCATCGTCATTGGTTTAAGCATCCCAATGGTGGCACTTCGCTTAAATAATTATGGGATCAGCGAACTCTACATTGGCATTATTTCTGCTGCCCCTGCACTCGGTATGTTTTTAATTGCACCCGTTGTACAACGTATTGTGTATTGGTGTGGGAAACGGCAAGCAATGCTGATTGCAACGGTGATCTCAGCCATTAGCCTGCTACCTCTATTGGGCTCGTTACCACTATGGCTACTGTTTCCACTGCGTTTGATTACTGGGTTAGCGAGTGGAGTATTGATTTGTTTAGGTGAAACGTGGATCAATGAATTATGCCCTGAAAATCGGCGCGGACGCATCCTTGCTATCTATACTACCGTTTTTACCGTTAGCCAGTTATTAGGTCCTTCTTTTATTGCCTATTATGGCGTAGAAGATAAATCACCATTATTCATTTGTACCTTACTGCATGTCATTTCTGTGGTCCTGTTTTTAATCATGGATCAAAAAGTAGGTGACCGCATTTCTTCAACAGCCAGTGAGTCGAATTTTTCAATTATTCAGTTTGTTAAAGTTGCCCCAGGTATTTGTGCAGGTATTTTATTTTTTGCTTTCTTTGATGGCACGATTTTATCTATGTTCCCGATTTATGGAATGGGCATGGGGCATACCGAAGCCATCGCCGCAATGATGATCAGCGCGATTTTAGCGGGGGATGCGATTATGCAAATGCCATTTGGCTGGTTGGCTGATCATATGAACCGTGAAAAACTGTATCGGATTTGTGGCGTGGTCACATTAGCCGCAAGCTGCATGTTGCCATTGATGATCACCCATAATTATTTAATTTGGGTACTCTTGTTTGTATTGGGGGCTACTGCGGGGGCTATTTATACCATCGCTTTGGTGCAAATCGGGCAACACTTTAGCGGCAATGATCTGATTATTGCCAATGCCGCAGCGGCAATGTTATGGGGTATTGGTAACTTGTCAGGGCCGTTATTGGCAGGGATCGCAACATCGATTTCCTCATCGGGTTTACCTTTGTTACTGATTGCGATTGCTACACTGTTTTTATGGTTCACACGAAGCAAATTTAGCGCTCGAGTCACGCAAGAAGCCTAATAAATGGGGTGTTAACAATAGCACCCCATCATCAGTTTATTCAATTGCTTTATAAACCACTAAATTTTCAGTGGATTCATCAGGGCGATGATTTGTCCAAAACAGCGTCATACCTGATGGCGCTGGTTTAACTTGTTTTGATAAGACAATTAGCCAACGACAGTGTTCTGGTTTTTCAAAACGATCTTGTCGTTGATGCAAAATTCCAGTGTAGTAGTACAGCATTGGTGCTTCAGATTCACCAATATTATCTGAAGCCATGCAATCATCAACGTGGTAGTGGTCTTTTAATTGCTGATCTAAGTCAACAAATACACCTTCAAAGCCTTTACTATAGTCAATCCAGCCAACAAACAAGCTTAAAATTACACCCCACACAATGCACATACCAAGAGCCCAATTTTGTATTGCGCGTAGTGCGATTTGTGAGCTAACAAACAAGCTTCTTGAAAACCACACGACAGTTAGGATAACTGCACCTATAAAGCCCCAAATTGAAAATGACATTTGGTAACTCATCGGGAGCCATTTACCAAATGGTGCGAGCCATGTCGACGCTTCTCCGGATAAAGAGACCAAGTAGCAAGCCCAAACAAATATTACCAAGAGTGACCATAGCACCGCTGAAAAATGAGAAAAAATGCGTAGTATTTTTTCTGGGAGATTTAGCAAGGTATGTGTACCTAGTATTGCTAGCGATGCAATAAATGGCAGTAGGTAAAGTGCGCGTCCAGTGGCAGAAATCTGTAAAAGTAAGATCCCTAATAAAGGAAACATAGTGACTAAGTAAATATTAGGATCGCGTAAACGTTTTAATGGGCCCCTAAAAAAGTAGAGGACTGCCAAAATTCCTGAAGGCAATGCGAAAAGAGCAATAGCAGAAGGGATGCGTGTTAAATTTGCTTTAGCTCCCAGCTTTTCAACGGAAAAACCTAAGAAGCGACCGATGTTGTTTTCCCAAATCCACGAAACGAATAGCTCTGGGTGCTGGTGGTATAGCAAAATAGGCCAAGGCAAAATGAGCATTAGGGAAACTAGCCCTGCTGTTATTGCGGGTAGCCAAAATATTTTTTGACGACACTGAGGTAGGAAGATTGGCGCAAAGAACAGACTGAGCCATAACACACCCGGCACAAATAATCCTTTCGATAGCATTGCGACTACAGTACCGATCATTAGCCATAGTGCAGACATTGCCACTTTTTCTTGACGTATCAACCCCAAAGCGCCGTATAAGCCAATAGTTGTCCCAGTAATCAAGGCCACATCAGTAAACATATCGTGGCTGTGCCTTAAGATACCAGGGGCACAGACATACAATGCAAAGGCAATCCAAATGCGTTTATCACTGATATCACAAGTATTAAAGGCACGGCGAGCAAGTAAAACAAAGAAGCAAAAATTAATGATCATAAACAACAGGCTAGCACTACGTGCTGCATCATAAAGAGGCATAAAGCCAGACAATAGATGAGAAGTGATAGTGGCAACCCAATAATAGAGTGGAGGCTTCTCCATAAAGGGTTCACCCGCATTAGTTGGCACTAACCAGTTACCAGTTTCAAACATGGTTTGAATAATACCGAAACTGTAGTTTTCATCTTGTTTCCACGGAGTATGCCCATAAATACCCGGCAAAAGGTAAATAATGAGAAAACCAACAAATAAAACGAGTGATATTTTTTTAGGTAATAATAATTTTTGCATTATTTCTACGGTGAATATTTATTCGCGATTAATAGTTTCTACTTAAATTGAATTATAACCTAGTGAAATTAAATTAAAGCTCAACAATAAAAATTTTAATATTATGAAATGAAAGTTTAATTTCAATTTGATTTTTCATGAATAGATTATAGAGTGACAATGCAAGATACTTAATAATAAATGCCATTTATACTCGGCATACTTCAAATTGCAGCGCTTTTCGTTGAGGTATAAGTGACTGCACTCAGCTAGCCGAGTCACAGTGTTTATCTATGCTCCCCGACTATCTTCGCTTGTCGCCTACCTGCAATTCGAATTATTTAGAGTATATAAAATTGAATTTATAATAATTGGAATTTAATGTTTATGGTTTTTAATATAATGACTCTTCCATTATAACAAAGTATTTATTAACTACACTTAAACGAAGTATTAAATTGATGCTGAAATTAAATGTTACTCTTATTTAGTCGATTAATTAGCTGCTATGTATGACTTTTTTAAATATATTCGTCAACTTTAAATTGCAGCGCCTTGCGTTAAACTATGGTGATTACATTCATTCACCATTTGTGCCTAGTGACTCACTCACTTGCCGCTTAGCAGCACCTTGAATCATTTTGAGTATATGATGATATTCAGTGCTTATCTTAGAAATAAAGGTTAAAAATTTTACTTAAGTTGCCTGCAACCTGTACCATCACTCGACTTAACTCGAAAACACTTGATCATTACGCCTATTTCGATTGATAATTGCACGCTTCACAATCCGCCGTTCCTTATCAATAAAGCCAAACGATTGCGTAACGAATATTTCACTAAGATAATGTCTTAATGGATCGTTCTATTTTAAATAGGTAATCGTTTTCGTCAGTGGGGATGGTCGCTTTTAGTCATGTTTAGCAGGGGTATCTCCATGTCTGGCCAACAGGCTTCAACCAATTGTAAGTTGGATAAATATTTTAAAATTTCAGCGCGCGGCTCCTCCGTTCGCCGTGAAATCATTGCTGGGTTAACCACCTTTTTGGCAATGGTCTATTCCGTCATCGTTGTGCCTGGGATGCTAGGGCAAGCAGGGTTCCCTCCTACCGCTGTGTTTATTGCGACTTGCTTAGTGGCTGGTTTTGGTTCATTACTCATGGGGTTATGGGCTAACTTACCGATGGCGATTGGCTGTGCAATTTCATTGACCGCATTTACTGCATTCAGTTTGGTATTAGGCCAGCAAATTAGTATTCCAGTAGCCTTAGGCGCTGTATTCTTAATGGGCTGTTTGTTTACTATTATTTCTGTTACAGGTATCCGTAGTTGGATCCTACGCAATATGCCAATGGGTATTGCGCATGGTACAGGTATTGGTATTGGCTTGTTTTTATTGCTAATCGCTGCAAATGGCGTCGGTTTAGTGGTTAAAAATCCGAATGCAGGCCTGCCTGTGGCACTTGGCGAGTTCACTTCTTTCCCTGTCTTGATGGCTCTCGCTGGTTTGGCTGTGATTTTTGGCTTAGAGAAACGCCGTGTACCGGGTGGCGTGTTGTTAGTGATTGTTGCAATTTCAATTATTGGGTTAATTTTTGATCCCGCAGTGAAATATCAAGGTTTCTTTAAGCTTCCTTCGCTGGGCGAAGATGGCTTATCACTGATCTTCAATATGGATATCATGGGGGCCTTACAACCGATGGTTTTACCAAGCCTATTGGCGTTGGTAATGACAGCGGTATTTGATGCAACTGGCACCATTCGCGCCGTTGCTGGTCAAGCTAATCTGTTGGATAAAGATGGCCAAATCATTGATGGTGGTAAGGCTTTGACTGCAGACTCTGTCAGCAGTATTTTTGCAGGGGCAATCGGTGCTTCTCCAGCCGCTGTGTATATTGAATCCGCAGCAGGTACTGCCGCAGGTGGTCGCACAGGTTTAACTGCTGTTGTGGTTGGTGTGCTGTTCCTGCTCATCCTATTTTTATCACCGTTATCTTATCTTGTTCCTGCATATGCAACTGCACCAGCTTTGATGTATGTGGGCTTGTTGATGTTAAGTAACGTTTCTAAATTAGACTTTGATGATTTTGTCGACTCAATGTCTGGCTTATTATGCGCTGTGTTTATTGTTCTTACCTGTAATATTGTTACGGGTATTATGTTGGGCTTCGCTGCTTTGGTGATTGGACGCATTTTTGCAGGTGAATGGCGTAAGCTGAATATTGGAACTGTCGTGATAGCGGTGCTTTTAGTAGCGTTTTATGCTGCTGACTTGGCGATATAAAACCATTTTATCTATTGTAGCGGTCTTAATGACCGCTCTCTAATGGATTATCGCGATTAATCTTAAAGTTTGAATAATTTTCCCGTCTAAGCATTAGTTGACGATAGAATAGATGCACGGCGGTGAATCAAGTAAAACCCGCGGGTTTTCACGAGTTGCTGGCTACTGAAAAATTTTATGGCCTAACCAGTTACCTAATATTCTATTGCGATGGGCCATATTTGGGTTTTGGTTCGTATGGCTAATCAGTAAGGGTAACATGGAAATTTTCTTTACTATTCTCATCTTGATCTTGGCAGTTTCTGTTTCTGGTGTCGTGACAAAAGTCCTTCCAGTTCGTGTTCCATTACCCTTAATTCAAATCGCGATAGGTGCCTTGCTTGCATGGCCTCAGTTCGGCTTGCATGTCACGTTTGACCCTGAATTATTTATGGTATTACTGATCCCTCCATTGCTATTTGTTGATGGCTGGAAAACCCCCACACGTGAATTTTTCCAAAATGGCCGTGAGATTTTCATCCTTGTATTAGTGCTGGTGTTGGTCACCGTGGTCGGTATTGGTTACCTAATATATTGGCTGATGCCAGGGATCCCGCTCATTGCTGCCTTTGCTCTTGCAGCAGTCCTTTCACCGACCGATGCCGTGGCACTTTCATCTATTGTGGGCAAAGGACGCATTCCAAAGCGCATGATGAGTGTGCTAGAGGGTGAAGCATTGATGAACGATGCTTCAGGTCTTGTTGCCTTAAAATTCGCGGTCGCTATTGCGATGGGAACTATGGTGTTCTCTGTCTCAGGCGTGACGATTGAATTCTTTAAGGTGGCTGTGGGGGGGTTATTAGCTGGTGTCGTGGTGACATGGGTATACAGTAAGTCCTTACGTCTGATGAGCCGCTGGAGCGGTGATGATCCTGCAACACAAATCGTCTTTATGTTATTGCTGCCTTTTGCTTCCTACATGATTGCAGAGCATATTGGCTTTTCAGGTATTTTGGCTGCCGTTGCGGCAGGTATGACAATTACTAAGTCAGGCGTGATCCGCAATGCGCCATTGGCGATGCGTTTACGAGCTGACAGCGTCTGGTCAATGTTAGAGTTCGTGTTTAACGGGCTAGTGTTCATTATGTTAGGCTTGCAACTTCCGGGGATCTGGCAAACCTCAGTCATTCAAGCAGAACTGGATCCAAGTGTTGAAACTTGGATGCTATTTACCGCCGTCGCTGTTATCTACTTTGCCTTGCTGATCTTACGTTTTTGTTGGCTATGGTTAATGAAAAGGTTTAGTCGCCTGTTCTTAAAGAAAAAGCCATTACAGTTTGCTAACTATACTGTACGCGAATTATGGCTGGCTTCCTTTGCGGGGGTACGCGGGGCAATTACCTTAGCGGGTGTGCTCTCTGTTCCATTGTTTTTAAGTGATGGCTCACCATTCCCTGCTCGTTATCAATTAGTGTTTATCGCAGCTGGGGTGATTTTATTTTCCATTTTTGCTGGTGTTATTGCCTTACCGTTGTTACTGCATAATTTTAAAGTCGGTGATAAAGAGGCTGACATCAATGAGATCCGCATGGCAAAAGCTGCGATGGCAGAAGTGGCTATTGTTAGCTTGAATAAGATGGAAGAGCGTTTATCTGCGGATGTTGATGAAAAATTAGATCCAGAAGATATCAGTGAAGTTGCCTCAAGGGTAACGGGTTATTTACGTCGACGTACCGCAGGTCAAGATGAAATCGACCATAATCTATTGATTGAAGATCTTGAGCGGCGTTTCCGATTGACAGCATTACGCGCTGAACGCGGTGAGTTATATCATTTACGTGCAACACGTAAAATCAGTAATGAAACACTACAATCATTGCTGGTTGATCTCGACTTATTAGAAGCCGTTCTGATTGATAAAGAACACTGATAAAAAACTGAATTGAGAACAATATCACTATGTGGTTATTAGTTATTACGACGCTGCTTTGGGCTGCGTCTTTTAGTCTGATTGGCGAATTTCTTGCTGGGCGAGTAGACAGCTGGTTATCTGTATTAATTCGCGTTTCACTTGCTGCACTGGTCTTTCTACCATTTTTACGTTGGCGTGGCTTTGGTGCCAAAGTTATCACTCTGTATATGTTAGTGGGTGCATGCCAACTGGGTATTATGTATTTCTTTGTTTTCCAAGCTTATAAATATCTCAGTGTCGCAGAGTTTTTACTGTTTACCGTCTTAACGCCTCTCTATGTAACATTAATTTATGATCTATTGGAGCGCCAACGGTTGCGAATAGGCTATTTATTTAGCTCTTTGCTAGCGGTCATCGGTGCAGCCATCATTCGTTACGATCATCTGAGTGAATCTTTCTGGCTGGGATTGGTGTTTGTACAATTAGCAAATATTTTCTTTGCAATAGGGCAGGTGGGTTATAAGCGTTTGATGGAAGTTCATCCGATCCCGCAGCATCAAGCGTTTTCATGGTTTTATATCGGCGCAACACTGGTGGCGCTAATTGGGTGGTTGCTATTTGGCAATAAATCGTTGGTGCCTACAACGCATTCACAATGGTGGGTTTTATTGTGGTTGGGCGTTGTTGCTTCAGGTATTGGTTATTTTATGTGGAATTATGGTGCAACCAAAGTGGATGCCGGAACCCTTGCTATTATGAATAACATGATGGTTCCAGCAGGATTACTGGTGAATTTCGCGATTTGGCAACAACATCCAGATTGGCTGAGTTTTACCATTGGAGCGAGCCTAATTGTTGCTTCTCTGTGGGTGCATAGGCGTTGGATACTTTCACCGGTTTCACATAAGACAAATTCTCCACAGCGTGATTAGCCGCTGTTTTGGTAAATGCTTCAATAGCAGGTTGGCGTTGTTCGCCTTCGCGGCAGGCAGCGTACAACCGGCTCCATAAACCACTCCCTAACGTTTTTGTGGTAATCAAACCTTGCCTTTCGAATGAATCGACCGCCCAATGAGGCAATGCAGCAATACCCATTTTTGCGGCTACCATTTGAATTAAGATCAGCGTGTTATCGACGGTTTTAATATTCGGTGAAACCCCAGCAGGTTGCAGGAAATGCCGCCAAACATCAAAACGATTACGCTGTACAGGGTAAATCAGCAAGGTATCATCAGCGAGATCGTGTGGCTCAATAATAGGCTTTCTGGCTAGTGGATGGTCGTTTGCCACAATCAACTTCACTTCATAATCAAACAATGGCGTGTAGTGAATTTCTTTGTCAGCCAAAATATCTGATGTCAGCACAATATCCAGCTCTCGTGACTGTAATTCAGGTTGCGGGTCGAAAGTTACCCCTGATTTAAAATCGACAGAAACTTGTGGCCATGTTTGCCTAAATTGCTGTAATGCAGGGGTCAGCCACTGAATACAACTATGACATTCGATTGCAATACGCAATGTCGAAACACCGGGCTCATTACAAATACGGATCGCATCTTTCACCAGCGGTAGGATTTGTTGTGCGAGCTGTAATAACACTTCCCCTTGTGGGGTAAAGCGTAGTGGTTGGCTTTTACGAACGAATAACTTGAAGCCAAGGCGGTGTTCTAAGTCGCTAAACTGATGTGACAGAGCAGACTGAGTCTGGTGTAAGTACGTTGCAGCCGCAGCTAATGAGCCATGTTGGTTGAGTGCTTGCAGCGTCTTTAAATGTTTTAATTCGATCATGAGAAACCTTCAAGATGACAATGAATAATTTGCGCTTGTGCTTTATACAGTACCTGTTGATTATAGATGTGTAAACATCTAGACGGCTAAATATTTTAAGGGGTCAATATGTCTGTTATAAATCATACACTTGGTTTTCCTCGTGTCGGTCTGAAAAGAGAACTAAAACGCGCACAAGAAGATTATTGGGCAGGCAAGATTGACCAAGCCGCACTTCTAGAGACTGGGCGTGAGTTGCGTGCTCGCCATTGGCAGCAACAAAAAGAGCAGGGCGTTGAGCTGCTGCCCGTTGGTGACTTTGCTTGGTATGACCAAGTATTAACAACTAGCTTGCTGTTGGGGAACGTTCCACCACGTCATCAAAATGAAGATGGTTCCATTGATTTAGATACCCTGTTTCGAGTGGCTCGCGGTCGTGCACCAACCGGTAAGCCAGCGGCAGCGGGAGAAATGACTAAGTGGTTTAATACCAACTACCACTACATTGTGCCAGAATTCCAAAAAGGGCAAAAATTCAGCCTATCATGGACGCAACTGTTTGATGAAGTTGATGAAGCGCTTGCTTTAGGTCATAACATCAAACCTGTGGTGATTGGTCCAATTACCTATCTGTGGTTAGGTAAAGTGAAAGGTGAATCATTCGATCGTTTATCTTTATTGAATGATTTATTACCTGTGTATCAGGAAATTTTGTCACGTTTAGCGCAAAAAGGCGTTGAATGGGTACAAATCGATGAGCCTGCACTGGTTTTGGATTTACCTGCTGAGTGGCAACAAGCCTATAAAACAGCTTACCAAGCACTGACAGGTAAAACGAAGCTACTGTTAACCACCTATTTTGATGGTATCAGCCACCATTTAGACGTGATCAAGCAATTGCCAGTACAAGGTTTACATGTTGATGTAGTGGCAGGTCACGATGATATTGAAAAACTGCACAAGGCATTACCGCAAGATTGGGTTTTATCACTGGGTGTTATCAATGGCCGTAACGTTTGGAAAGCAGACTTAGGCGAAAAATTTGCTCGTGTAAAACCACTGTTAGGTCAGCGCACGTTGTGGATTGGCTCATCTTGCTCGCTGCTGCATAGCCCAATCGATCTGAATGATGAAACTCGCTTAGATGAGGAAGTCAAAAGTTGGTTTGCGTTTGCACTGCAAAAATGTGCTGAATTAGCACTGCTGAGCAAAGCACTGAACCAGCCAACAGAACAGCATATTGCTGAGTTGGAACAATACAGCACACCAATTCGTGCTCGTAAAACCTCAACACGAGTGAACAATGCTGCGGTTGCTAAGCGTTTACAAGCGATCCGCGAAGGTGATGCAGAGCGTAACAGCGCATACCCAACAAGGGCACAACGTCAGCGCGAACGCTTCAATCTACCATTGTGGCCAACGACAACCATTGGTTCGTTCCCACAAACCAGTGAAATTAGAACACTGCGCCTTGATTTCAAAAAAGGCAATGTTGATAAGACGCACTATCGTACCAATATCAGCGAGCACATTAAGCAAGCGATTAAAGAGCAAGAGCTGCTTGATATCGATGTTTTAGTACACGGTGAAGCGGAACGTAACGACATGGTGGAATACTTCGGGGAACACTTTGACGGTTATGTATTTACACAAAATGGTTGGGTGCAAAGCTATGGCTCACGTTGCGTGAAGCCACCAGTTATCATTGGTGATATTAGCCGTCCTGAAGCCATTACTGTTGAGTGGGCGAAATATGCGCAATCCCTAACTGAAAAGCCAGTCAAAGGAATGTTAACAGGGCCCGTCACGATCCTTTGTTGGTCATTCCCACGTGAAGATGTCAGTCGTGAAACCATTGCCAAGCAAATAGCACTGGCGCTCCGCGATGAAGTGGACGATTTACAAAAAGCAGGTATTGGTATCATTCAAATCGATGAACCAGCACTGCGTGAAGGGTTGCCACTGCGTAAAGATGAGTGGGCAGAGTACTTAAATTGGGCTGTTGATGCTTTTAAACTGAGTGCTGCGATTGCGGAAGATGACACACAGATCCACACGCATATGTGTTATTGCGAGTTCAATGACATCATGGATTCGATTGCCGCTCTCGATGCAGATGTGATCACGATTGAAACCTCGCGTTCGGATATGGATTTACTGGATGCTTTCGAAGACTTCGATTATCCAAATGAAATTGGGCCGGGAGTGTATGATATTCACTCACCAAACGTACCAAATGTAGAGTGGATTGTTGCGTTACTGAGAAAGGCCGCAGATCGCGTACCGGTAGAGCGTTTATGGGTTAACCCAGACTGTGGTTTGAAAACACGTGGCTGGACAGAAACTCGTCAATCATTAGCCAACATGGTTGAAGCGGCGAAAAAACTGAGAAACGAATATCAAAGCTAATTAATCGTTTATTAGCAAAGACGAAAACGGCAGGTTAAGCAAAAGCTAACCTGCTTTTTTTTGATGGTACAATTGATACTGTCTTAGATACTTAATGCTTAGCTAATAAATTACTTTTCGTAGTTTTTGATAAAAATAGCTCACCAAATAAAAAATAATATATCCAACTAGCTATATTGTTTTTATGATTATTTAAACCATCTAATTTGGCCTGCTCAAATGCAATGAGTACTACATATATTGATGTGTTTATTTATACAATAAGTGAGGTTTTATTATGAACGATAGTATAGAAGTAACTGCTGAGCCGGATAACCATGGATATGGTACTGGACCTGAAGGAAATGGTGATAGCCGCGATAATGGCGTAGGTAATATTAATGTTAAATATGATCCGAACTCCTCAATGTCGTTTAAGATGGTCAGAGGTGATGGGCTGACTTGGACTGTTGATGTAGTAGGTGTTGCATTTAAAGATGTACCAAACCTTAATTCAAAATTTGAAGGTTTCATTGATGTAAGTCCAAATAAAAATGATAATTCGAAAGATAATAATAATTATAACAAAAATCTTCCTGTAAAAGATATCGTTAAGAGTATAAATGCTCCTCAACCATACGGGGTTCACTATCAGTCGGTTACTCGTGATATTCAAAAAAACAAATTTGATTCAAAGAACAGATTGAGTTTTTACCATCACGGATTCAATTATAGTGTTCAAGTTAATGAGGATGGTAATATTATTGATTACAAAGAACAACAAACAAGTAAGACACAAAACGCGGATATGTCTAGATACAGTGCTCTAGGCGATGCAAAAAGAAAAGATATAGTGACAAAATTGGTTCAACTTGAGTTTAAATCTCAATCATCTGAAATTAGAGATTTTAGTATTGATATTCTTGATTTTAATTACAGTATTAAGATAAATAAATATGGGGTTTTAACAAGCTTCAATAAAGTTAAATATGAGGTTACAGGTGCGAAGAAAAAAATGGCACTTGAAAAGCAAAAGAAAGAGCTAGAACAAAAAGGCATTAAAACAGATGCAGATTTAGAACAATATTTAATTAGTTTCACTAATGTATTTTTTAATAATTATGAGAAAAACAAAAGTAGGGTAAAGCAACTTGAAAAAGATACTTTGCTAGATGCAAGTGCAATCATTGTAGATTCAGGAGAAAAAATAAGCACTCTATTGGGGCAAGAGTATAAAGCTATTTCAGATAGAATTGCTAATGATGTGAAAAACTTCCAAGGTAAAAAAATTAGAAGTCTTAATGACGCTTTAAAAGATTTAGATAAAATATTGAAAAATCCTAATTTTAAAGTAAGTAAACAAGATAGTACTGCAATAGTAAATGCAGTTAAACAGATAGAGGTGACAACTTTATCTGATAATTTTTATCGTTTAGGTAAAGCTTTTAAAGTTCTGGATGTCGGTTTAAAAATAGAAAAAATTAGAGAAAAAACGACAGAAGGTTTTAACACTGGGAATTGGAATCCGCTAATGCTTGAAGTAGAAGCAATGATTTTAAGTGGTTATACTGCAAGTTTAGCTCTCAGTATTGTAATCAGTCTGATTGGCTCAATCGCCTCATTACTTTCTGTAGGAGCCTTGCCCGTAGCCTTGGTGAGTATTGCAGCTATAATTCTTATTAGCTATATGTCTTCTCTAATTGATACTAATCTGGTTGATAAAATTAATCAAGAATTGATTCGACCTGCTCATTAGTAATATTGTGGTAAATTCCAAAAGTTAGATTTAAACTCTGACTTTTAATTTTTTGTAAGGTACGTATATGGATAGTATAAAAAATAAGCAAAAGAAAAAATAAATCGAAAAGAAAGCAGTGATATAATAGAGTAACAATAAATATTCATTTTTAGATATTGTTTGTACTTTGCTCCAGCTGGTCGATAAATTTGTACTATAAAAATAGGTAAAGAAAATTAAAAATGAAATGATAAATAAAGATAATATAATCATACTGATTAACTTGCCCCAAGTTAAGTTTTTAATAGCTTCTTTTTTTAATTTTAGTTTATTCCAAATGCAAACAATGAAAAGCAATGAAAATAAAGGTGACAGCTTAGTGTAGTTACCTAATATTTTGCTAATAAAAGGGTATGTTTCTGAAAAAGATGAGGGTAGGCTTATTATTCCCACATATAAATAATTTAAATATTCAATTCCAAATTTTGATATATACATGGCAAAAAATACTAATATGGGTAGTATTCCCAATATAAATATAGATATTGAATAAAATAGTAAGTCTTTATCATTTGGGTGTTTTAAATTATCCATGATATCCCGCCTTATATGCAGTAAGAATAGAGTCAATCATGATTTTTTTCTGATGTGTGCTTTCATTTTCTACTCTTTTTGTTTCAACATGAACTTCTTCTGAAACGAACTGTTCTCTGCTTTCTATGTTATTAATAAATTCATTACTACTCAAGTAGCTCAATTTTTTCTCATAATCTTCTTTTGAAATTTTATTTTTTTTATCTTCTACACCTAAGTCATAAAACTGTTTAAAAAATGGAGTCATAAGCTTGATTGATGCATGCTTATTAGTTTGAAAATTAGGATCTGAACTTTCATTGGCTGATTGATACACATAATGCTTACTTATTTTTTCATAAGGTAATACATTAGAATTACATGCAGACAGAACAAAAATAGCTTTAATAAATAATAACCTATTGAAATTATTCACAAAATCACCCGTATTACTATTGGTAATAGTTTTCATTCAAGCTATCATAAAACCGATGTTTAGCAAAATCCATCGTAAACCTTTGACCAATGCTGGCGGAGATATAAGGCAAAAAGCCCTGAGGGCTTTTAAGAGTAATTATCAAAGCGGTTCCTGAGGGACTTTGTCACAAAATATAAAGCTACCTAAAATTTAATAAAAGATGGTTTTACCATCACTAGATACCCATGGCATCAACAGGCACTTTTTTATTTAAAATAATATAATTGATATAGCAGGTTAAGCAAAAGCTAACCTGCTTTTTTTGATGATCATTAACCAAACAGTTTTTCTTTTAGCATATTCATGCCAACCGCGGTTAAATCAATATTATCTGGGATCACACCTTCTGGGGTCGCGTTACTGACCAGTTTTGGCAGATATTTAGCGATCAGCTCAGCCGTTTCTTGTGAGTCAAAGCCCACTTTTTGCGCCAGTTGTTGAATATCTAAATTACCAAATACTTGAATAAGCTGATTAACGCTAACAGGCAAGTTTTCGCTATTGCCGATCCATGATTGAATGATGTCACCCAAGCCTTGTTGATTAAATTTATCAGCAACACCCGCTAATCCGCCTTGTTTATCAATCCATTCAATAACAGATTGAAACTGACTCATTTTATCACCTGCAACCATAGTGATCAGTTGATCGAAAAGACCCATTTTTTTTCCTTACTGTAGCATTAAACTTTATTAAGCAGCTATTTTGGCGAATTTATATGATGCGTCAATCAAAAATGGTGCGATTGCTAACAACTGAATGTAATCATTGAAAAGTTTTCTTCACAAATTATCACAAAAGCATAAATCAGGCTCACATCACATTTTTTCTCACATTGTGATGTGAAAGGTTTTGTGAATTGTGAAAACATTAAAATATATAAAAATCATGTTGTTATTAATAAATTGTCTATTTTTTATATTATTCATAATGTGATGCTCATCATGTGTTTGTGAATTTTGTTATGTGAAAATTCACACCAATAACAAAGATTAACAACATCAGGAGTTGTTATGGAAAATGTCATTAGCAATGTTGGTGTTATTGGGCTTGGCTCAATGGGGATGGGGATCGCAAAATCACTAATAAGAAATCAGATCCCAACTTATGGCTTCGATCTTAGCCAACATGCCTGCGAAACGTTAAAGCAAGTAGGTGCCGTTGCTGTCGGGCAAAATGCGGCTGAATATGCTCAGTATTTACAAGCGCTATTACTAGTTGTGGTAAATGGTAAACAAGTTGAGTCGATATTGTTTGGCGGTGACAGTCCATTAGTCGAACAGTTGAATGCAGGTACTATTATTGTCTTGCATAGCACATTATCTGCCGAGCAAACAAAACAGATCGCTCAGCGCTTGGCGCAATATCAGCTACCTTTGATGGATGCACCGATTTCAGGTGGGGCTTTAAAAGCCGAAGAAGGCAAGTTAACTATCATGGCATCGGGGTCAGATAACCTATTTGAACAACTACAACCGATTTTTGCAGCGACCTCAGAGCGTTTATATCGTGTAGGTAATGAAGTAGGTCTTGGCTCAACGGTAAAAACCATTCACCAATTGTTAGCGGGTGTGCATATTGCGGTTGCGGCAGAAAGCATGGCATTAGCCGCCAAAGCAGGCATCGACCTCGATATGATGTATGACATTGTCACTCATGCTGCGGGCAATTCATGGATGTTTGAAAATCGTATGCAGCACGTGCTTGAGGGGGATTATACCCCAAAATCATCCGTTGATATTTTTGTGAAAGATTTAGGGTTGGTGATGGAAACAGGTAAAGCGCTCAATTTCCCTCTGCCTATTGCGGCAACTGCCCACCAAATGTTTATTTCTGCTAGCAACGAAGGCTTTGGACTTCAAGATGACAGCGCAGTGATCAAAACTTTCAAAGGCATTTCTTTACCGGAGAAAAAAGTATGACAGTAAAACTGGGTGTGATCGCCGATGATTTTACCGGTGCAACCGATATCGCTGGTTTTATGGTGCAGAACGGTTGGCGAGTGGTTCAATTGCTGAATGAACCTGATGAAAACACTGCCGTGCCACAGGATGTTGATGCAATTGTTATCAGCCTAAAAAGTCGTTCTTGCCCTGTTGATGAAGCGATCAATGCCTCATTAAACGCTTGTCGCTGGTTAAAGCAGCAAGCTCAGTGCCAACAGATTTTCTTTAAATATTGCTCTACCTTTGATTCGACAGAAAAAGGCAACATTGGCCCAGTTACTGACGCATTAATGAAGCAGTTAAACACGCAACTGGCGCTGGTATGCCCTGCACTACCTATTAATGGCAGAACTGTTGTTCATGGGCATCTGTTCGTGAATGGCCAGTTGTTAAATGAAAGTGGTATGCAGCATCATCCAGTGACACCAATGACGGATGCTAACCTGATGCGTGTGATGGAAAAACAGTCTGAAGGCAAAGCAGGAGTGATTGCTTTACAAGATATCCAACAAGGCAGTGCAGTGATTAAACAGCGCTTGTGTACCTTGGCTGAACAAGGAGCAAGTTATGTTGTGGTCGATTCATTAACCATGAATGACTTACTGCCTATCGCTGAAGCTGTAAAAGAAATGCCATTACTGACAGGTGGTTCGGGTCTTGGTGCTGCACTGGCGAATGTCGATACAGGTTGTGAATGGGGCGCAGGCAGTCAACGTGGCGCGAAGCCATCTAAACAAGGCCGTAAAACGATTATTTTATCTGGCAGTTGTTCTGTGATGACCAACAAGCAAGTTCAGTGTTACCAACAAATCGAACCTGCAAAAGTGCTGGATGTGGGTGAATGTATTGATAACCCACACTATGCACAACAATTGGTTAACTGGGTACAAGAGCAGCAAACAACGGGTTTAGCGCCTTTGTTATATGCCACACAACCACCAGAGATGTTGAAAAAAATCCAAGAAAACTATGGCGCCGAAGTTGCAAGCACTGCAGTAGAAAATGTCTTTGGTGAGGTAGTGAAACTATTACAAGCACAAGGCTATAACACGTTTATCATTGCTGGCGGTGAGACATCGGGCAAAGTTGTGCAAAGTATTGGCACTGAGCAATTAAGTATTGGAGCGCCGATCGCACCAGGGGTTCCATGGGTAGAAGATTTAACTAGCGGTTATTGGTTGGCACTCAAGTCAGGTAACTTTGGGCAAGAGAATTTCTTCCAATACGCACAGGAGATGTTTGATGAGTGAAGAGAAGGCGCTGCGTCAAGAGTTAGCTGATTGGGCGAAATCGATGTTTAACCGTGGTTATAGCAGTGGCGGGGCAGGCAACATTAGTGCCAAACTTCCCGACGGCAACATTATTGTGACACCGACGAATTCAAGTTTTGGCGATTTAGATCCTGAAAGATTGAGTAAGTTAGACGCAGAAGGAAACTGGATCGACGGTGATAAGCCAACCAAAGAGGTTTCCATGCACATGGCGATGTATCGACAACGCCCTGACTGCCAAGCGGTGGTGCATTTACATTCACCTTGGTTGACTGCGCTATCTTGCCTATCGGGGCTAGACAGCAGTAACTGCCTGCCCCCAATCACACCTTACTACGTGATGCGAGTGGGGAAACTACCACTGATTGAATATTTGCCACCGGGAGATGATCGTATTGGCGAAGAAATTGAAAAATTAGCGCCTAATCATAATGCGGTACTACTTTCCAATCATGGTCCAGTGGTTGGCGGGAAGACCTTACGGCAAGCCTTCTTCAATGCAGAAGAGCTAGAAGATACAGCACGTTTATATATTACGTTACGTCAGCAAGGTTTTACCACATTGACCGCAGATCAGGTTAGTGAGCTAGAAAACCGTTATCCAAAAAAATGAGGCATTAAAAATGGCAAAATTTGCAGCAAACCTCAGCATGATGTTTAACGAAGTTCCATTTATTCAGCGTTTTCAACGAGCGGCACAGGCTGGATTTTCAGGGGTTGAGTATCTTTTCCCTTATGAAGAGCAGCCAGAAGCGATCGCAGAACAGCTGAAAAACAATGGCCTGACTCAGGTGTTATTTAATATGCCAGCAGGGGATTGGGCTGCGGGTGAGCGTGGTATGGCATCCATTCCTGGGCGTGAAAATGAATTTGCACAAGGTGTACAAACAGCACTGAAATATGCCAAAGCGTTAGGTTGTAAACAGGTACATGCCATGGCTGGTAAGCTGGATACACGTTTTACACCAGAACAGCAGCGCAATTGTTTTATTAACAATATTCAACATGCAGCAGATGTGATGGCTGAGCATGGAATTCGTGTATTGATTGAGCCTATCAATACACGAGATATGCCAGGTTATTTTTTGACCACACAGAAACAAGCTGAAGCTTTATTGCCTGAAATTAACCGTGGAAATGTCTTTATTCAATTAGATCTCTATCACTGCCAAATCATGGAAGGTGATTTATTGAAAACAATTGAGCGTTTATGGGGTAAATTTAGTCATATTCAGATAGCTTCAGTTCCATATCGTCATGAACCTGATAGCGGTGAAGTCAACTACCCATGGATTTTTAATCAGTTAGATCAAATGGATTATCAAGGTTGGCTTGGTTGTGAATATCACCCCGCTGGTCGTACAGAAGATGGTTTGGGCTGGCTAAAGAAAGCACAATCGTAAACAGGAGAGCCTATGATCCCTTCAGAACGCCGTGATTTTATTTATCGTTACGTTCATGAATACCAGACAGTGTCTATCAGTGACTTGGTAGAGCTAATGAACGTATCGCATATGACGGTAAGGCGTGATATTCGCATGCTGGAAGAAGAAGGGAAAGTGGTTGCGATAAGCGGTGGCGTTAGACTGAACGATGCATTACGCCAAGAGTTACCTTGGAGTGAAAAAGCGCGTTTACACCACCGAAGCAAACGTGAAATAGGCCAATTTGCCTCATCGCTGGTTGAAGATGGGCAAGTTGTTTACCTTGATGCAGGAACGACAACATTTGAGATAGCGCGTGTGTTAGGTGAACGTTTTAACTTAACCATTGTGACTAATGATTTCTCCATTATGCAGTACTTGATGGATAAATCGCAGCTCAATCTGTATCACACAGGAGGGCAAGTAGATAAACGTAACCATTCCTGTGTGGGGAATACGGCATCGATGATGCTGCAAACCTTAAACGTTGATGTGGCATTTATGAGCACAAGTTCTTGGGATCTTCTGCATGGGGTTTCGACTCCGCATGAAGAGAAGGTGCAAATAAAGCAAACATTGTTGGATGTGGCTCGGCGTTGCGTATTGGTTTCAGATAGTAGCAAATTCGGCAAATATGGCATGTTCCGTGTTTGCCCACTTAATCAATTGCACGACATCATTTGTGATGATCAGCTACCTGCTGATGCCGTGCAGCAGATAACAGAACAAAATATAAAACTTCATTTAATAAAAACATAAATCATCTTACCTAATGATAAATAGCCATAAATAGGCTATTTCAAGGAGAATAACAATGAAAGTTATCATCACTGGTGGCGCTGGCTTCTTGGGCCAGCAGCTAGCCGCTGCTTTACTTAAAAACAGCCAGGGTTTGCAATTTGATCAACTTATTTTAGCCGACATTCAATGCCCTACATCACCGATTGAAGATGCGCGAGTGAGCTGTGTTGCTACCGATCTCACTCAAGCAGGTGCGGCAGATAAACTGATTGATGCACAAACTGATATTATTTATCACCTTGCAGCCATCGTTAGTAGCCATGCTGAAAGTGACTTTGATTTAGGTATGAAAGTGAACTTTGAAGCTACACGTCAGCTACTTGAAGTAGCACGTGCTAAAAATCCAGCTATCAAATTTATTTTCACCAGTTCACTAGCGGTATTTGGTGGTGAATTGCCTGATGTGATCACTGACCTGTGTGTGGTAAACCCTCAATCCTCTTATGGGGCACAAAAAGCAATGTGTGAGCTGATGGTGAACGACTACTCACGCAAAGGCTTTGTTGATGGACGTGTAATGCGTTTGCCAACTATCAGTATTCGTCCTGGCGTTCCTAACAAGGCCGCTTCTTCATTTGCTAGCGGTATTATTCGTGAGCCGTTAAATGGCATCGAAAGTATTTGTCCTGTATCGCCTGATCTAGCGCTGTGGCTATCTAGTCCAGAAACCGTCGTAAATAACTTTATTCATGCGGCAAGTATCCCAGCGGAGAAATTTGGTTTATCACGCACGGTTAACTTACCGGGGATCACCGTTACGGTTCAAGGCATGATCGATGCATTACGTGATGTTGCAGGTCAAAAAGCAGTCGACTTGATCCGCTTTGAGCCCGATGAAGCGATCAATCGTATTGTTGCCAGCTGGCCGGGTAAATTTGATATTAGTCGTGCGTTAGGTTTGGGCTTCCGTGCTGATGGCTCATTTGCTGATGCTATTCGTTCATTCATCACTCATCATGGCTCACAGCAATAGGGGATAAGCGATGTCCTATATTCCTATTATTGGCCTTGCGGTGGCCATATTTGTACTGATTTTCTTGGTATTACGAACGCGTATCCATGCGTTACTTGCTATGTTGATTGCCGCAGCAATTGCGGGTATTTCAGGCGGATTGACTGCAGCAGAAACAGTCACTGTTATTACAAAAGGATTTGGTACAACACTAGGTGGTATTGGTATTGTTATCGGCCTAGGGGTCATGATGGGAAGGGTACTTGAAGTCTCTGGTGCCGCTGAACAAATAGCATATAGCTTTATTCGTTGGTTAGGTAAAAAACGTGAAGAATGGGCGCTAGCGATCACTGGTTACATTGTGAGTATTCCAATCTTTGTTGATTCAGCGTTCGTTATCCTCTATCCGCTGGCAAAAGCGCTCGCGAAAAACGGTAAACGTAATCTACTAACCTTAGGTGTGGCACTTGCAGGTGGCTTGGTGGTGACTCACCATACTGTTCCGCCAACACCGGGGCCATTAGGCGTTGCAGGGATCTTCGGCGTCGATATTGGCGCAATGATCTTAACGGGTATGACACTCGCGGTGCCTTGTGTTATCGGTATCGTATTCTATGCTAAATGGTTAGCGGTTAAATACCCTGAGTTTGTGCCTGATGAAAGTAGCAGTGGCGATCTAAAAGAAATCCACGATCGCTACATGGAAGAGAAAGCTAACAAACCATTGCCAAGCTTGTTCTTATCCGTATTACCGATTGTTACACCAATCCTGCTGATTTTTATTAACGCAGTGAATGGGTTACTGCTAAAAACAGCCACCTTTCAAGGCATGGAAAGTAACTGGTATTTCCAAACATTTGAGTTCCTTGGTGCGCCAATTATTGCACTTTCAATTAGTGTTCTAATTGCGGTGTATACATTGATGCCAACAGCAACTAAAGAAGAAGTCATCGACCGTATGGAAGAAGGCTTACAGTCAGCAGGGATCATCTTGCTGGTAACCGGTGCTGGTGGTGCATTAGGTGCGGTATTACGTGATAGTGGAACGGGCAATATTTTAGCGGAACATGTCGCTAGCTTGCCAATCACCCCTGTGTTGATCCCGTTCATTATTGCGACCTTAGTTCGCTTAATTCAAGGCTCGGGCACAGTCGCGATGATCACTGCGGCTTCTATTTCCGCACCAATTATTAGCCAAATTCCTGATATTAACCTACTGGTTGCTGCGCAAGCTGCCACCATGGGGTCACTGTTCTTCGGCTATTTTAATGACAGCCTTTATTGGGTTGTGAACAGAATGATGGGTATTAAGGACGTTAAACAACAGATGATGGTCTGGTCTATCCCAACAACGATAGCGTGGGCAATCGGTCTGGTGGGCGTTCTGATCCTTGATGTAGTTCTCTGATAGTAAACTATCTTTTATTTTGCCAATAATCAAAAGCGCTATTCAAATTATGAATGGCGCTTTTTTTATCATACAAGCAGATTAATGCTCAACTTTAATCAACGGCTCAACTTGCATTTTAAAGCCGTAGCGGCTGAGTGGATCAATTTTCACACTATCGATTTTACCGCTGACAGTGAGTGTTTTGCTTTCATTCGGTCTTAAATAGAATTGGCCTAGGCCGAGCGATGCATTGCTTGGCAATACCGTTATATTGGGTCCTAAACGGATCACTTGTCGCCCAGTATTGGTTAGTGTCAGGTTTGAGCCAGACTGGACGATTTTCAGTGCATCCCAGGGTGTTTGGCTGATGGTCATGTCTGAAGGGACAATCAACATCGCAACATCTTGTCGAATAGGCATCTTAGTGGCATTTTCTTTTATTGCTCCAACCCCTTGAAAAGATACTTTTAAAATCGCTTCATCCGTCAGTTTGAGACCATTTTTGAGTACAAAGTTAATTTGTTGGCTCTCTTGAGGCTCGATACGAATAATTGGTGGTGAAATTAAAACATCTTGTGCTAAGGCTTGCCCGCCTTCGATATCAGCCAATTTAGTCGACAGCAAGATGGGAGAATTTGAGGTGTTTTTGACACTGAACACTTTGCGTGGCTCTGCGGCATCTAAAATCACTGTCATTGTTTCTAGCTGAAAACTGGCGTGTGCCCATTGGCTTACCAACACTAAACTTCCCATTATTAAATTACGAAATATTTTTTTCATGATTGTTGTTTCCTTGTTTCTTTTATTAATTGATGCCGCTGCGTTATTCGCAACGTGCTGCAACTTCTTCATACAGTGAATTAGGGTCAAAGTGATCGGGAACGGGGTAATTGACAAGACAGTCGCCCTGATTTGTCATGCGTAAACGGATGGTTTGGCCGATTTGCTCGTTATTTAACATCACATTACCATTACCCATCACCACTCCAATCAGTTGTCCTTTAGCATCAAGGACGCTGGCTCCGGAAGGTGCCGGTGTGCCGTCTGGTAACGTAATACCCAGCAACAGTTGTTTCATGATGGTGGCTCCGATTTCACGGGAGATCACCGTGCCTGATTCAACGGCAACATCAAACGAAGTGGCGGCTAAACGAACGTTTAAAGGCAGCTTTTTGGTATCAAGCTGTACGGTAGTTTTTCGATTCACTGGCAAGGTTGGAATGACAGCGGTGCCAAAATGGTTGGTCACGGTAGTGCCACCCCCCATACTGCTAATGCGTACTCCGGATTGATAAGGAACACGGATCACGCCAAACGTATTCCCAACGGCGATGGGGGACGTGGCCACCATGCCATCGGCATACACCACAGCTCCCGCAGCGGATAACATCATGGATTGCGCGTTTTCATCACTCCATGAACCGTTGGCATTGATCTGGCTGTAGGGTGTCGTGGCATTTAGGCTGCCGTTAAAGCGAGTTTGGTTGCTATTACGTGAAGCACCGATTGAATAGCCCCACAAATCAGAAGGCCGATGATTGACGGTGGTATTTAAATTGGTGTCATTATGATAACGCTGCATTTGGGCACTGATGGACGCTTTGCGGCCTAATGGCATAGATAAATTCAGGAAAACGCGATTATCGCGGTCGTTACCGGTCTGAAAGCTCAAGTTCATCGACAAATCGCGAATTTTAGTGCCATAGCTGACTGTGTGCATCACACTGTCACCTTTGTCTCCATAATAATGACTGTAACCCAAACTATAGCCAATACGCCCCCATGAGATATCCGACCAACCGATATTGGCTGAACTGGACGATTGCAGCTCACTGCGTACCCAGTTAGGCTGATTATTAAGATCATTGGTTTCGCGCTTTTGCGGGTCTTTTTGTACGGTATTATCCAGTGTTGGATAATCACGGGTTTGGTATAAAGTCGATATACCAAAAGAAAATGCGCCTAGAACATTGCTTAGGCTACCATCCACTTGTGCACCGCGTTTGTCTGTCGAACGTGCAATAATGCTTCCTATATTGCTGGCAAATGTTCTCTTTTCGAACCATTGACGATTGAAACGCCCACCGATTGCTTGATAGTGTTCAGATAATAGCGTTCCTGCTGTGTATTCTATTTGTTGATAGCTAAAACGGCTTTCTGCACTCGCTACCATTGGGGTATCAATATCTTCACTGCTATTACGTTTACGGTATTGCCCAATGGCAAATTGATAAGTGCTGGAGGCCGTATTGGCATCTTGTCGTGTGGCGGTGGTGACAGTAAATTGTTGGTTGTGCCCATCATCTTGAATCACTGACACTTGCAGAGGTTGCCCACTCACCACATTATTAATGCGGTCAAGCGAAAAGGGCCCAGCTGGTACTAAAGTACGGTACAGTAAACGTCCATTTTGACTCACTTCCACCGTGGCAGCGCTTTCAGCAATGCCAGTAACAGGCACGACGAGCTGGTTAGTGTTATCAAGAGCGGAATCTGAATAAATTTGTGCACCGTTTAGCGGTGTTCCACCAAATAAGTTGCCTTGGCTGCTTATTTGCCCCATCTCCAATTGAGACTGCAAAGAGATAAGACTACGCGTTAAGGTGGTCTCATTAAATTGGTATTCGGTATTATCGCGACCGGAGGAAAAACTGCTGTTATTACGCAAAATCCAATTTTGCCAGTTCACCCCACTATCAAATTGGCCTTGATAGAACTCTTGATTGTTGCCCTGACCACTTTTCATTTGCATGCCGTAGACACGGTAGTTACTGAGCAGGGCAAACCCGCCAGTCGTCAAATCACGCCCACGGCGACGATTATCAAAGTCGGTTTCAGAGACAGTGATATCAAGGGTATATTCGTTCGGGTGAGGCAATACTTGCGATCCTGGGTAAACCATTGTGAAATCGACACAATCGGTTGGTGAGGGAATAGTATTGTCTTTGAGTTTAAGGGTTTCTTGCAACGTCGGGGTCACGCATAGCTCACCGTGCTCACCAATGGTGACCAGTACAGGATAGCGTGCACTGCCGTTAACAATTAATACCACATCATATTGCCCCGGTAAAAACTGGCTGCCTTGCTTAAAAAACTCCGCTACTTCCGCACCATAGCCGAGTGATTTGAGTGAATCCACATCAAATTCGATCACATCTGCGGATTTTGGTTTGGCTGGTGCTGACGTGTCAGTACGACTTTCACTGGTCAAAGGCAATAGCAATAAGACTGGATAGCATAAAGAACGAAACCATTGTTGCTGCATCATAAACATACCCATGAATTATTATTTTTTTAGGTTATGCAGCGTCATGGCAAGACACACAGCACAACAAGGGATAACAAAAAAGCTCTCAACGCTCTAAATACCAAACTGAAAACTAAGGCTGACATTGCCTGCTAATTCGGCACCACTCACTAGAGGTCCTTGCGTCTCTTGCAAGCTATTAAGTGTTGGCGTGACCGTCATATCCAAGGTGAATAAAGAGCCAATAGCCGCACGATTTTCATCCGTCGCCCAGCCATAAAATTTGTCGCTTTCAACCGTGAGTTGATTGGTTAATACGCCTAGCTGTTGCTGGTCTTGGGTCTGATACAAACGAGTTGTCTGACTGTCCACGGTGGCGTGACTTAAATCCAAACGGAAGTAGCCGATTTTGCCCGCCCCATTGACGTAACCCAAGCCGAATTGAGTGGTATCCTGACCGGAGGTGGTATCATGTTGTAGGTCGGTCACCTTAAATAGCACCGTTGTGGGGGCACTACAATTGACACTCCATGTTTGCGTCATCGGTGGTAATGTGGTGTTTTGCTGTAATTGCACTTGTCGAGCCGGTAACTGGGCGTAGGCATACTCACCTGCATTTGGGAGGATCAGCTCACACGTGGGTGCCGCCTCGATTTCAGGAAACACAGTTTGATCTGCGAGGCTATGGGCTCCGGCGGAACAGGTACCTAGTAAAAACCCTAATGGGAGTAGACATTGGGGTACCTTGGAAATCTGCAAGGAGAAAAACATGGTGACATTCCTTCAACAACGGCAACACGATCAGAGATGAAAAACAGCGAGTTTAAAATATAAAAAAACCGAACCTAGGATGAAATAGGTTCGGTAGATTCAGGTTTATACGCCGAAGTTAAAGGTCAATACAGCTTCACCGATAAAATCAACTCCTTGATCTGGCGTTACTCCATTTGCAGCTAAAGCATCTTTTGATAAGATAAATGACTTAATAGTCCCCCCACTTCGGAAAGAAACTTGGAATATTTTTCCATACACTAAATCTAATTTCTCTAAATCAACAGATGTTTGTTGGCTCGATGTCCAACCATTTGTTGCCCCTTTATAGAGCGCATTGTTGTAGGTTGTACCTGTACCTGTGATAGGAACATCATTAGCGCGACTAATGAATGAAGACTTTCCATCAACGAAAGTATCTTCCCAAATAAATGCAGTGGCTCCAACAGTTTGTTTAATATCACTTTTATTTACAAAGTAAAACCACCCTGAATTATACTGATCAGCGCTTAACTGCCCGTTATCATAGGTATCAGAGGATTGAAATGTTAAGTAAGTGTCAGAATCACAAGATATCGTGACGCTATTTTTTACGAAAGAGCTTGGATATTGATAGTTTGTTGATTGAGGTATTAGAGATGGGCTGATCTGACCAAAATCAAAAATAACATCATTTTGGGCCAAGCCATTAACTGTACAAGTCGGTGGTTTAATATCCCCTGTGACTTTAATATTGGCGGTAGGCGCAGATAATGCAGTAGCAGAAACCAATGCACTTAATAGTGATAATCCTAATGCAATTTTTTTCATGATAAAAATGCTCTTGTCATGTAGGTGAAATTAGTATCACTAGATTTCACCCACTAAAAATTAAAAAATGAATTACAGGCCAAAGCCAAAGGCTAATACCGCATGACCATCCAGCTGTGCATCCCCAGCACTGTTTTTCATTTTGCTGTCAATGGTTGGAGTGACAGTAAAGTCAGCGGAGAAGATTTGCCCTTGTGCCAATACCGCTGCACTGGTTGCCCATGCGGTTTTTTTGGTTTTATCCACCACACCACTGGTCGCATAGCTAGCACCAATTAACACACCCACATCTTTTACTGCCGCATTTTCATTGGCTTGCACTTTGGCATTTTCCATGGTGATGGTGTAGTAACCGACATTGTCGGTATTGTATTTATTCAGACCGAAGTTTTTATCACCAGGAACGGAAGCAGTACCATCGCGTTGATCAGTAGCATCAAAGGTTAAATAGGTAGTTGCATCACAAGTGACGGTAATTGGCTGTGATTCAGCTTCTAAGGTTAAATCGCCAGAGGCAGGGAAAATACCTGGCGAAATATCGAAATCATAGGTATTGGTGATTTCGTTTTGGCTATCAATAGTACAAGTTGGTGGTGTGATGGAACCCGTAACTTTTAGGTTAGCGACAGGAGTAGATAACGCTGCACCAGATAATGTTATCATAGACAAAGCGAATACGGTTTTCTTTAACATAGAAGTGACCTCTAAATAAATAGGATAACTATTCGTGTGGTCACGATAGTTAGTTAAATTAATTTAAAATGATGAAGTAGGGATAAAGAAATAAGAACACATAATTACTATGTGCATATATATGAAATATATGTGACCTATTTAATTTTATCTAACGATGGTATTTTAATTAACCAGCGAGCTTATACTAAAAGGTTGAAAGGTATATTACCTTATTTTTTCCTGTTAACAAGTGAGAGGAGTGTTTTGAATGTGGTGAAAATTACGTTTAAGGTGTATTTTTATATTTAATTAGAATTCGTTGATAGTTCAATATATTATAAATTTTAACTTATTGTTTTGTTTATTGAAATTTAATGCGTCAAAAAAAGATGATGCAATTGGATACAAACTATTTATTGTTGCTAAAGGGAAGCTTATAAGAACGATTTGGCTTAACTTAGTGAATTTTAAAATAAAAAAGCTGAGCCCATGCTATGATAGGCTCAGCTTTCTTTATTTAACGTTATACGCCGAAGTTAAAGGTTAGTGTGACTTGGCTGATATAATCTAAGCCACTAGTAATATTGACATCACCTGCACTCAATTTATCTTTAGATAATATCGCGGTAGCTGCGATATTCCCTCCAGCAACATGTGTGCCACTAGAAATCGTCGCATTAAATTTTTCCCCTGGAATAAGTTTTAACTCATTAAGGTCGTCGACATTTGGTTGCCCTACAGATGTCCATGCCATGATGCCTTCTCTGATGAGAGAGTCATTCCACCATGGAGCTGTAGCTGTTTTAGTTCCTGAACGTCCCAAATATGCAGCCTTATTATCAACAGTAAGATTAGTCATCGCATATCCAACTCTGCCTATTTCTTTTGTCGTATCTGATGCGTCAACTAATCCAAATACTTCGTCTTTAATTGCTGACTCAGCGGTGTCAATAGTGTAATTATCCGTCGCTGTAAAAGTTAAAAATGTTTGCGCATCGCATAGGATTTCTATAGTGGCAGTTCTTACCGGAAGCTGATAATTAGTAGATTGAGGGATAACAGTAGGCGATATTTTTCCATAATCAAAAAGAATATCATTATTCCCACCATTGACCATACAGGTTGGTGGCTTAATATCCCCTGTGACTTTAATGTTCGCAACAGGAGCTGATAATGCGGCACCGGATAATGCCATTACCGACAGAGAGAATATGGTTTTCTTTAACATAGAAATGACCTCTAAATAATAGAATAACTATTCGTGTAGTCACGATAGTTAATTAAAAAATGATGAAATAGGTGTGCAAAATGAAAATATATTGTTGTTATATGGATTTAATGAGATATATGTGTTTGTTTATTTTTATGCAATTAAGGTGCCTTAATTAAATCGCTAAATTAATGCTAAAGCTGTGGGGTATACTAACGTATTTTTATTCGTTCACAAGTGAGAAGCGTGTTTTGTTTATGACATAAATTACTTTATCGGTGTATTTTTATTTTTAATTAAAATATGTGAAAATTTCAATATATTATAAATTATAATACTTTGTTTTATATGTTAAAAATTTGCCACTCCAAAAAAGATGATACAATTGGTCATAAAATATTTATCATAGCTAAAGAGTTGAAAAAATATTGCTTACTAAAAAATTTTAATTAGAGAAGGTACTTTTGATGAAAAATTTTCTCTATATCAATATTGATTGTGAATTGAATATCAATCGATACTTTTTATAGGGAGTTTTGCGTTGGCTCTGTCCACATCGTCTATACTGATTGGATGATTGGATTTAACCCTTACTATTTGTGATCTGAATCACGATATGTTGAAACATGAATGAATTAATTTTCATTAAAAGTGATTGGTATCACTAAAACCCTCTGGGTTTACCGCTATATTACCCATAACGTATAAATTCAATGATGCCATAGTGTAAAGGAGTTTGATATGTCTGATGTATTCCATTTAGGCCTGAAAAAGAGTGACTTACAGGGTGCTACTGTTGCTATTGTCCCCGGTGATCCTAATCGTGTAGAGAAAATTGCACGCCTGATGGATAACCCAGTGCATCTAGCTTCTTTACGTGAGTTCACCTCTTGGCGTGGTGAGCTTGATGGCAAAGCGGTGATTGTGTGCTCAACTGGTATCGGTGGCCCTTCAACTTCTATTGCCGTGGAAGAATTAGCGCAATTAGGTATCCGTACTTTCTTGCGCATTGGTACAACAGGCGCTATTCAAGAAAATATCAATGTAGGCGATGTGTTAGTCACCACCGCAGCAGTACGTTTAGATGGTGCGAGCCAACATTTTGCACCGTTAGAATACCCAGCAGTCGCTGACTTTACTTGTACTAATGCACTTTATGATGCCGCTAAAGAGGCGGGTGCAACAGTTCATGTTGGGGTCACTGCGTCATCTGATACTTTCTACCCAGGCCAAGAGCGTTATGATACCTATACAGGTCGTGTTATGCGTCACTTCAGAGGCTCAATGAAAGAGTGGCAAGATATGGGAGTGATGAATTATGAAATGGAATCAGCAACATTATTAACCATGTGTTCTAGCCAAGGGCTACGCGCGGGCATGGTTGCAGGTGTGATTGTGAACCGCACTCAACAAGAAATCCCTAACGAAGCACTGTTGAAGAAAACCGAAGGTAATGTATTAAGCATCGTGGTTGAAGCTGCTCGTCGTTTACTGTAATCCCTAATTACTGGCTCGCTTACTCTACTTTCACTCGGTTGTGGATAAAATGTAGGCGAGCTCAGTTTTCTCTCTCTCTCTTTCTTTGATTGATTTTCTTTGTGTAAGTCATTTTATTGATGCCTGCTGAAATGCAGGTATTTTTTCCTATTTTATTTAAGCCATAATCTGTTATGGTTTTTATAGCAATCAAATATTATAGGTACTGATAATTATGACAAATACACCTTACTTACACCCTTCGGTCTTGCCTTTGAAAGGCGGAATTAATTTTCGCGATCTTGGCGGAAAAAAACTGGCAAATGGCAATAAAATAAAAGCGGGTGTTTTATTTCGCTCAGGAGCACTTGATCGTCTAACCGAAAGCGATCTGTCTATTTTACAAGCTCAAAATCTCTATCAAATATTAGATTATCGTGATATGGCAGAGATCAAATCTAAGCCTGATTTGATCTGGGATGGTGCGCATTATGTCAATGCCCCCGCTAATCCTATGTCCGATGAAGTCAGCGCTAATTTAGATCAACTTACCCCAGAAATGCTCGAACAATTTGATCCACAAGCTTTTATGGGACGTTTATATGAGTTACTGCCTTTAAATAACCCTGCTTACCATCAGCTGGTTGGTATGCTGAAACAGCCTGAAAAAGGAGGGATTGTTCAGCATTGTGCGGTAGGTAAAGATAGGACTGGTGTAGGATCTGCGCTGGTACTTTTTGCTCTTGGTGCAGACCTTGATACCGTGATGGATGACTATTTACTGACCAATGAAACATTAGCACCATTTCGCGAATACTTGCTAAAAGAGCATGCACAAAGAATGAGTGAAAGCGTGGTGAAAAAGTTTGAGTATGTTTATTCGGTGCGTGAAGAATTTCTTATGACAGCGATTAATAGCATAAATACCCATTATGGCAGTATTGATGAGTGGTTAAAGGCTGATTTTGGTTTGGATAATACCAACAGAGAGCAATTGCAGAGTTATTTCCTCGAGTAATTAGTTTAGGATTGGTTTATTACATATTGGTTAATGTATTAAACCAATCAATTATAAAAGAGGAAAGTTTATGACGCTGAATGAAATTGTGGCTGCGGTAACTGATTTTACCCGTGCTCATGAGATATGGGCGCTGCCAATCATTTTTTTCCTCGCTTTTGGTGAGTCTTTAGCTTTTCTTTCCTTATTGCTTCCTGCTACCGTTATCTTGTTAGGGCTTGGTGCTTTAATCGGGGAGAGCGGCATATCGTTTTGGCCTGTTTGGTTAGCTGCGACCTTAGGGGCATTTTTTGGGGATTGGCTCTCATATTGGTTTGGTTTCCATTATAAAGACAATGTTCGCAAAATGTGGCCTATTTCTCGTAAACCTCAAATGATTGATCGTGGTCAGCACTTCTTTAATCGATGGGGAGTGTGGAGTGTATTTTTTGGACGGTTCTTTGGGCCATTTAGAGCCGTTGTTCCTCTAGTAGCGGGTATTTGTAAAATGCCTAAACGCTATTTTCAGGTAGCAAATATTGTGTCAGCCATGATCTGGGCATTTGGTATATTGGCTCCAGGGGCATTTGGCCTGCGTTGGTTGGCCCAATGGATGGGATAAGTTGCGAAACTGCTCGCAGTTTCTTAGGTTGTTGACGAAGCGGGATAAAAGCGTGGTTTTTCCCACTTCGTGTTATCAGCCGAAAATCAATAAATTGATTTTCCTCATTTATTTCAAAAACCTTAACGACCGCCGACAAACAGAATACGTTTGTCAGCAGTTTGCGAAACTGCTCGCAGTTTCTTTTGCTATATAAATTACTTCTGGACAGATATACAGTATCCGATTACTTTACATTGGATCGCATAATGTAAGGATTTAACTGTGGATACCTCTCTATTATATGGGGTGATTGGCGCCCTTGGTGGTATTTTAGTCGGCGGCTTAGCTGTCTGGTTGTCTATTGCACAAAAATTGAGCCAAAAAGAACAAGACTTGCAACAACTTCACCGCCAACTTGCTGCAAGTGATGAAAAAAATGCTTACCTTTCTGAATGGAAAAATGAGTATGAGCGTCTTGATCAGGAACTACGGACATTAAGAGATATTAATCGCGAGCAAGAAGCTGAGTTGCGGGAAATCACCACGCGCTTTGAACAAAACCAATTAGCTAATGAAGAAAAGCAGCGGTTATTACAAAACAGTGAGCAGAGATTAACCACTCAATTTGAAAACCTTGCCAACCGTATTTTTGAGCAAAGTGAGCGTCGTGCTTCAGAGCAGCAGCAAAAAAGCTTAATTGCAATGTTGTCACCATTTCGTGAGCAACTTGAAGGTTTTCGCCAACAAGTTCAGCAAAGTTTTGGTGAAGAAGCGAAAGAGCGGCATACTCTTGCCTATGAAATTCGTCAATTGCAGCAGTTAAATAACCAAATGACTAAGGAAACGGTTAATTTAACACGTGCATTAAAAGGAGATAATAAGATCCAAGGGAATTGGGGAGAGACCATCCTTGCTCGTATCTTAGAGGCCTCTGGTTTGCGTAAAGGTAGTGAGTTTGAAACCCAAGTTAGTATTAATACCAGCTATAATAGTCGTTATCAGCCGGATGTGATTATTCGCCTACCTGAAGGAAAAGACGTTGTAGTTGATGCCAAGATGTCTTTAGTTGCTTACGAAAACTATTTCAACAGTGAAGATCCTGATGAGCAAGCGAATGCAATTAAAAATCACATTGCTTCAATTCGTAATCATATGCGGATATTGAGCCGCAAAGACTATCATCAGCTACCAGGCGTACGTTCACTTGATTATGTTCTTATGTTTATCCCTATTGAACCAGCCTATTTACTCGCTTTAAAAGAATCCCCTGAGCTACTTGATGAAGGGATAAAACAGAATATCATGTTAGTTTGCCCATCAACTTTACTGGTTGCGGTGCGCACCATTAATAACTTATGGCGTTATGAACGCCAAGGACAAAATGCGCAAGAAATCGCGGCGAAAGCGGCTAAAATGTATGACAAACTGCGCCTTTTTGTAGAAGATATGCAGGCATTAGGAATCAGCCTTGATAAAGCAGAGCATGCTTACCAATCTGCGATGAAACGTTTAGCGGAAGGGCGTGGTAATTTAATTAGTCAAGCTGAAAGCTTTAAAGAAATGGGCGTTGAGATTAAGCAGCCTATCTCACCTCAATTAGTTGAAAAGTCAGATAAGCCATATTGTGCGGAATCTTAGACTTCTTGATAGGGTTTTATTGTAAAGGCTGTTACACTTCGTACAAAAGTTTTGAATTATAAACAGGCATAATAGAAATGACAGAACCATCAAAAGAGACCATTGATTTTGGTTTCCGTACAGTAGGCAAAGAAGATAAAGTTGGCCTAGTGGCAAATGTTTTTCACTCTGTAGCATCAAAATATGACTTGATGAATGATTTAATGTCTTTTGGTATTCATCGTGTCTGGAAGCGTTTTACTATTGAGGCGAGTGGTGTACGTCGTAACCAACGTGTGCTTGACCTCGCTGGTGGAACTGGTGACTTAACGGCAAAATTCTCTCGCCTTGTTGGTGAGAAAGGTGAGGTCGTTCTCGCAGATATCAATGATTCGATGTTAAAAATGGGCCGCGAAAAATTACGTGACCTTGGCATCGTGGGTAATGTGAGCTATGTTCAGGCTAACGCCGAAGAGTTGCCATTCCCTGATAACTATTTTGATTGCATCACCATCTCATTTGGTTTGCGTAACGTCACCGATAAAGACAAAGCGTTGCGTTCTATGTTTAGAGTGTTAAAACCGGGTGGTCGTTTGCTTGTTCTTGAATTCTCTAAGCCTGTTATTGAGCCACTGAATAAAGCTTATGACGCTTATTCATTCCATATTTTACCGCGTATTGGGCAAGCGATTGTTGGGGATCCTGATAGTTATCGTTATCTTGCAGAATCTATACGTATGCACCCTGATCAAGAAACTCTCAAGTTAATGATGGAAAATGCAGGGCTTGAGCAAGTCTCTTACACCAATATGACTGGTGGTATTGTTGCATTGCATAAAGGGTTTAAATTCTAAGATGGAAGCCACATCAGCACAGGCAGAAAGCCAAAACACAGTGTTATATTCTTTAATGACTGCTTTTATGGAAACGTCTTTGAATCATATGCTATTCAAAGAGGCGGTACTAAAACCTGCTCGAGTTCGCTTAGCGGGAAAAGTGATGTCTATCGACTTAAAAGAGTTTAATAAAACGCTGACGCTGATCTTCACTGATAACCATGTTGATGTGTTAAGCCAATGGCATGAACCTGCCGACTGCACAATTAAAACCTCGTTGTTCACACTGATTAAGCTTAAAGATAAGCAACAGCTCTCCCAATTGATTAACAGTGGTGATATTGTTATTGAAGGGGATATGCAGGTTGTACAACATTGGTCATCACTACTGGATATGGCCATTTGGGATCCTGCTCATTATTTGTCACCTTACTTAGGTGACGTAGCGGCTCAAGGTCTCAGCCAGGTGCTAAGGAAAGGTGTAAGCCTCGCTTCTCATCTTGTTGATAGGCAAAAAACCTATATAAAAGATACGTTACTTGAAGAGTGGAAAATGGCACCAAATCCACTTGAGCTTGCTTATTTCAGCGATGAAATTGAACAAGTTTCTGGCTCACTTAACGAGTTAGAAAAACGATTGAGTCAGTTGGAGGAGAAGAATGACGCCCGGTGAAATAAAACGCCTCTACTTCATTATTCGGGTATTCCTCTCGTATGGTTTAGATGAATTAATCCCAAAAATTAAATTGACCTTACCATTGCGTATTGGCCGTTTTGGCTTTTTTTGGATTAAAAATCAACATCAAGGTAAAGAACTTGGTGAACGCTTACGTTTAGCGTTACAAGAACTTGGTCCTGTATGGATTAAGTTCGGTCAAATGCTCTCAACACGCCGTGATCTCTTCCCTCCCGCAATTGCAGATCAACTCTCACTATTACAAGATAAGGTCGCTAGCTTCGATGGTAAATTAGCACGTCGCTATATTGAAGAGTCGCTAGGTGGGCCATTAGAACAATGGTTTGATGATTTTGATGAGAAAGCATTAGCGTCAGCGTCAATCGCTCAGGTTCACACTGCAAAGCTCAAAGAAAATGGCAAAGAGATTGTTTTAAAAGTCATCCGTCCCGATATCTTACCTATCATCAAAGCTGATGTGAAATTGATGTATCGTATAGCGAATTGGGTGCCCTTACTGCCTGATGGGCGACGTTTGCGCCCTAAAGAAGTGGTACGTGAGTACGAAAAAACGCTAATTGATGAATTAAATCTTTTACGTGAATCTGCGAATGCGATCCAGTTGCGCCGTAATTTCGAAAACAGCTCAATGTTATATATACCTGAAGTCTATGCTGATTATTGCCGTGAAAATGTCATGGTGATGGAGCGTATTTATGGTATCCCTGTTTCTGATATTACAGCTCTAAAAGCGCAAGGAACGAATATGAAGATCTTGGCTGAAAGAGGCGTAAAAGTCTTTTTTACTCAAGTTTTTCGTGACAGCTTTTTCCATGCAGATATGCACCCAGGCAATATTTTTGTCAGCTATGACCATCCAGAGGATCCGCTTTATATTGGTATCGACTGTGGTATTGTCGGTTCATTAAATAAAGAAGATAAACGTTATCTTGCGGAAAACTTTATTGCTTTCTTTAACCGCGATTACCGTAAAGTTGCCGAACTGCATGTTGATTCAGGTTGGGTGCCCGCAGATACCAATGTTGAAGATTTTGAGTTTGCTATTAGAACCGTTTGTGAGCCTATTTTTGAAAAACCGCTAGCAGAAATATCATTTGGGCATGTGTTACTGAATCTCTTTAATACTGCTCGTCGGTTTAATATGGAAGTTCAGCCTCAATTGGTATTGCTGCAAAAAACGTTACTCTATGTAGAAGGCTTAGGCCGTCAGTTATACCCACAATTAGATTTATGGAAGACTGCTAAACCATTCTTAGAAGACTGGATCCATAGCCAAGTTGGGCTGCCTGCAATTACTAAAGCGTTAAAAGAAAAAGCGCCTTATTGGGCAGAAAAAATGCCTGAAATTCCTGATTTAATTTATGGTGCTTTACGTCAACATAAGTTTTTGCAGTCAAATATTGAGCAACTTGCTGAACAACTGAAAGATCAGCGTAGCAAACAACGTAAATCACAATACCTATTAGGAATTGGTGCAACATTTATCCTTTGCGGTAGTTTATTCTTTATTTCGGACTCTACAAGGATGGCTGTAGCATTTATGTCTGCTGGGGTGTTGTCATGGGTTATTGGCTGGTGTAAATCAGGGAAAAATTAAGTAAACCTTGTTTTGTGACAAGTTTATAAGCCTGTGAATATTTCCGTATTGGTGCTAGGTTGTATATAATGGGATAAATAACTATTGATCCCACTTTTACAGAGGTATAAACAATGGAATCAACTATTGCAACGGCCGCTTTTGGTAGCCCTTGGCAACTTATCATTATTGCTCTACTTATTATTTTAATTTTCGGCACCAAAAAACTACGTTCTCTGGGATCGGATTTAGGTGAGTCATTGAAAGGCTTTAAAAAAGCAATGAACGATGATGAAGCTGCTAAGGCTGCAAAAGAAGAGCAAGAGAAACAAGATGCTGATTTTGCGACCAAAAATATCACAGAGCAACAGGCTACCGAAAAGAAAGATAGCCCAGTTGAGAGCAAAAATAAAGAGTAGGGTTAAACCGTGTTTGACATAGGTTTCAGTGAACTACTGCTTGTTGCAGTTATCGGTCTTGTTGTATTGGGGCCTGAGCGTTTACCAGTGGCAGTGAGAACTGTTGCTGGTTGGATCCGTGCTATGCGCTCGCTAGCTGCTAATGTGCAAAATGAATTGTCACAAGAGCTGAAGTTACAAGAACTGCAAGAAACGTTGAAAAAAGTTGAGGAGAAGGCTGGTATGGAAGCACTTTCTCCTGAACTAAAACAATCGATGGATGAACTTCGTCAAGCGGCGCAGTCTTTAAAATCAGGCTATCAATCAACGACTGATAGTGTGGAAAATGAATTGCAGAAAGCTAAAGAGTTAACTGACAGCTATGATAGTGCAGTGAAAGATGCGCAAACGACAATTTCACAGGTACAAGAGTCAGATCCTGATCCTGAATATGCAGCCAAAATGGCAGAAGTTGTTGAGGAGCCTGCACCTGCTAAAGGCGAAAGCTCTCCAGAAAACAACATTGATGCAAAGAAAAACCCTCATCAGATAGAAAGCGAAAAATAGAACATGGCTGTAAATGATACACAACCACTTATTAGCCACCTCATTGAATTAAGGAAGCGGCTACTAAACTGTTTGATCACGGTTTTAATTGTATTTGCTGCTCTGGCTTACTTTTCAAATGATATTTATCGGCTAGTTGCCGCCCCTTTGATTGATAAGCTTCCTGTTGGCTCCCAAATGAGCGCAACAGACGTGGCATCCACATTCTTTACCCCTATTAAATTGACGATGATGGTGTCAGTATTTCTTTCGATACCTGTGATCCTTTATCAAATATGGGCATTTATAGCTCCTGCGCTGTATAAACATGAACGTAGGTTAATGTTGCCTTTATTGGTTTCTAGTAGTTTCCTTTTCTATTTGGGAATGGCATTTGCTTATTTTGTGGTCTTCCCACTAGCATTTGGTTTTTTTGTCAAGACGACTCCTGACAGCGTTAATTTTATTCCAGATATCAGCAAATATCTGAGCTTTGTTATGACATTGTTTATGGCATTTGGTGCGGCATTTGAAGTACCTATTGCCATTATTTTATTATGCTGGACTGGTGTAACAACACCTGAGTCATTAAAACGTAAACGCCCATACATCTTAGTTGGTGCATTTATTATTGGGATGTTCTTAACGCCGCCTGATGTACTTTCTCAAACATTGCTTGCTGTTCCAATGTATCTGTTGTTTGAGCTTGGTGTGCTTTTATCTAATTTCTATGTAGGTAAAGGTCGCCGAAGATCTGAAAACGATGAAGAAGATGAAGAGAAAGAAGAGTCATAAAATATAGCTAGCAGATTAAAACCCACATGATTGTGGGTTTTTTTATTTTTATTCAGGTAGTTTTTTAAATTGGGTGTTATCGAGAACTTTGGTTACACTCTTATTCAAAATATTGAGTAAAAGAATTGAGCGTGTTTCACCATTTGGCTCATCGTAGATTGCTTGAATACCTGCAAATATTCCTTCGGTAATTAGAACATTATCACCATGCATGGGGGTTTCGGGCGCGACAAGGTGAGCAAGTTCTGTTTGTTGTAATAATTCAATTAGCTCATCTGGAACAATAGCAGGTAATTGGCCAAAACGGACAAAGTGGCTAACCCCTCGTGTTGATTGCACTGTGGTCGTATGGATCTCATTATGATCAAATTTGACAAACAGATAATTAGGAAATAACGGTTCTTGGACTGTGGTGCGTTTTCCTCGAATGACCTTTTCAATATCTGCCATTGGTGTTATGCAGATAACTTCTTGCCTACTCAGGTTCTCTATAGCCCTATCGATTTGGCCTCGTTTACAATATAACAGATACCACTTTTCCATTTTTCAAATCCAGCCTAACAAAATTATGCTCATCATAACAAATTAGCGCATAAAAATGTGACTAATCGATTAAGTAAGAATATCATTCATAATCAGAAACATATCTTAACTTAAGTGCAATCAATTGTCGTTAACTGTAGTGTAACAACTCGTTATCTAGGAGACAGTATGGAAATTTTTTTATTGAGTAACGGTAAGCTTCCAAATAACCCTGTGTGGCTGAGTTATGCATTACCTCGTATCAATGAAGTGATCACGCGTAAAAATATTAAATCAGCAGTACTTGTTCCTTATGCGGTCTTGCGTGGTTCTCATGATGAAAGAGCAGAGCAATTAAGCGATGCATTAGGTATTAAAGTCACGTCCATTGAACATTTTTCCAGTCCTGTGGAAGCGATTGAGCAGGCTGAGTGCATATTGGTGAGTGGTGGAAATACTTGGTGGTTAAATAAATGCTTGCATGAAAATGGCTTGATCGTCGCTATTCAGCGGGCGGTGAGAGAACGTAGTGTGCCCTATATCGGATGGAGTGCTGGTTGTAACGTTGCCACGCCAAGTATTCGTACAACCAATGATATGCCTGTAAGCAATGCCGTTATTATGCCATCATTAGGCCTGTTCCCATTACAAATTAACCCTCACTATATTGATGCTCATATTTCAGGTCATATGGGAGAAACGCGTGATGAAAGGTTGCAAGAGTTTTGTGTGATAAACCCACATGAAACAGTCGTTGCACTCAGAGAAGGCAGTGGTTTGCAAATTAAAGGTAATACTTTAGAGTATTTTAGTGGCAAAGGTGATGGGTTTAAACTATTTAAACACAATCAATCCTTCCCTGAACAATTTGATACTTTATCATTAAAAGAGCTTGTTCCATTTGATTGCCAATAAAATAATATGTTTTAAATGATAAACATATTGATTGTACATAGTTTTTATGGGTAACTTGTAACCTTGGCCGGACGTCTTATAATGAGACTCCCTCTGTAATAGTAAAAGATGACAATGAAATACCGTGACCTAAGAGACTTCATTGCCCAGCTAGAAAAGCAAGGCGAATTAAAACGTATTACGATGGAGGTCGATCCTTACCTCGAAATGACGGAAATAGCCGATCGTACTCTTAGAGCGGGGGGGCCGGCCTTACTATTTGAAAATCCCAAAGGCTATAACATGCCTGTTCTGTGTAACTTGTTTGGCACCACGAAACGAGTTGCTATGGGAATGGGACAAGAAGACATTAAAGCATTACATGATGTTGGCAAATTGCTTGCTTTCCTAAAAGAACCTGATCCTCCAAAAGGGTTCCGTGACCTATTTGATAAGTTACCTAAATTTAAGCAGGTGTTAAATATGCCGGCAAAAAGGTTGAGTTCAGCGCCTTGCCAAGAGCAAATTTGGGCAGGTGACGATGTCGATTTAACAAAAATTCCTGTCATGCATTGTTGGCCTGAAGATGCAGCACCTTTGATCACCTGGGGCTTGACTGTCACTCGAGGGCCAAATAAGGAACGCCAAAATTTAGGTATCTATCGTCAACAAGTTTTGAGTAAAAATAAAGTTATCATGCGTTGGCTTTCACATCGTGGTGGCGCCCTTGATTTTCAAGAGTGGTGCCAACAACATCCAGGTGAAAGGTTTCCTGTTGCAGTTGCATTAGGTGCCGATCCCGCTACTATTCTAGGAGCAGTGACGCCTGTACCTGATACATTATCTGAATATGCATTTGCTGGCCTATTACGGGGTAATAAAACTGAAGTTGTGAAATGCATCTCGAATGATCTTGAAGTGCCAGCTGGTGCTGAGATTATTCTCGAAGGTTATATCGAGCAAGGTGAGCTAGCGCCAGAAGGTCCATATGGTGACCACACCGGCTATTATAATGAAATTGATAGCTTTCCTGTATTTACTGTCACACACGTTACTCAACGTCGTGATGCTATTTATCATTCAACCTATACTGGGCGCCCGCCAGATGAACCAGCTGTACTTGGCGAAGCACTGAATGAAGTCTTAGTGCCAATTCTACAGAAACAGTTCCCTGAGATTGTTGATTTTTACTTACCACCAGAAGGTTGCTCTTATCGCCTTGCCGTTGTCACGATGAAGAAACAATATGCGGGTCATGCCAAAAGAGTGATGATGGGGGTTTGGTCATACCTTCGACAATTTATGTATACAAAATTTGTCATTGTTTGTGATGATGATATCAATGCTCGGGATTGGAAAGATGTGATATGGGCAATTACGACGCGTATGGATCCTGCTCGTGATACTGTTATGATGGAAAACACGCCAATAGACTATCTTGATTTTGCTTCGCCAGTATCAGGTTTAGGTTCAAAAATGGGACTAGACGCAACGAATAAATGGCCTGGAGAAACAAGCAGGGAATGGGGGCGACCTATTGTTATGGATGAAAAAGTAAAGTCGCGAGTTGATGATATTTGGGAACAATTGAATATTTTTGGAAAATAAGAGGGGAGCCATGGCAACTTTGAGCTGCAAAGTCACATCTGTTGAGTCTATAACTAATACCGTTTATCGGGTTATTTTGTTGCCAGATGGCCCTTTTCATTTTAAAGCAGGTCAATACCTTATGGTCATAATGGATGAACGGGATAAGCGTCCATTTTCTATGGCTTCAACGCCTGCAAATAACGAAACAATTGAGCTTCATATTGGCGCTTCTGAAATCAATCTTTATGCAATGGCAGTCATGGATAGGATCCTAGATCAGCGTCGCATTGATATTGATATCCCTCATGGCAAAGCATGGTTTAGAGAAAACAGCCAAAACCCGATGATCTTAGTTGCTGGTGGTACAGGTTTTTCTTATACACATTCAGTACTACTCGCTGCTTTAATGGAAAACCCTGCTCGTGATATCACTTTTTATTGGGGAGGACGCCAGTTAGAGCACTTGTATGATTTGGGGGAACTGCAAGCTCTCAGCGAACGCTATACTAACTTGAAAATAGTTCCTATTGTTGAGCAGCCTGATGAATTATGGCGAGGGCGCTCAGGAACGGTATTAAGTGCAGTATTAGACGATTTTGGTGATTTATCTGCTTATGATATTTACATCGCGGGTCGTTTTGAGATGGCTAAAATCGCAAGAGAACGTTTTTGTGCGGAGCGTGGAGCAAAGTCAGAACAGCTGTTTGGCGATGCTTACGAGTTCATTTAATTAATCTATTAATTCCTTTTGTTTTTTTACAATTAAAAAAGCCCGCCCCTGACTAGGCGGGAATGTTGACAACATACAACAACACTACGGCAAATAGTGGATACCCTCTATACTCGTCATACTTCGAGTTGCAGGGGGGTTGACTACGCTCAGCTAGCCGAATCACATAGTTTATCTATGCTCATCGTCTATCTTCACTTGTCGCCTACCTGCAACTCGAATTATTTAGAGTATATATATCAAGTAGCAACATTGCTGGCGATATTTTATAATCAATAGTTACCTTGTATTGATTAATTAATGTAGATTGCCAGCCCTGTTACCCCTTGAGCCATTCAGAGTATTGGGTTTTTATATGCGCTCAATGATAGTTGCTATCCCTTGGCCAAACCCAATGCACATAGTTGCTAGACCGAATTGTTTATCCTTCTGCTCTAATTGATTCAGTAAAGCGGTGGTGATCCTCGTTCCAGAACACCCGAGAGGGTGACCTAATGCGATAGCTCCACCGTTAAGGTTTACTTTTTCATCAATTTGATTTTCTGGTAGCTTAAGGCCCTTCAAGCAAGCGATAGATTGCGCAGCGAATGCTTCATTTAACTCAATGATATCGATATCAGTTAATGATAATCCTGCTCGTTTGAGTGCTAACTCAGTGGCTGGAACAGGCCCAAAGCCCATAATGGAAGGATCACAGCCCACAACAGCCATTGAACGAACCCGTGCTCTTGGTTTTATACCATTGTTTTTGGCATAACTTTCACTGGTGATCAGCATTGCAGATGCGCCATCAGAAAGAGCGGATGAGTTACCTGCAGTTACAGTGCCACTTATAGGGTCAAAAGCAGGTCTCAATGCTGCTAATCCTGCTAAGTTAGCGTCAAAACGAATCACTTCATCGTAATCGACAGCAAATAGGTTTCCATTACTGTCGTGCCCTGCAATAGGGGCTATTTCATACTTAAATGAACCATTTTTGGTTGCCTGAGCTGCTCTTTGATGAGAGCGGAGTGCGAATGTGTCTTGTTCTTCACGGCTAATTTTATACATTTTAGCCAGCATTTCTGCTGTTAACCCCATTGCACCAGCCGCTTTTGCAACCCTCAACGTTAATTTAGGGTTCATATCTATACCATGAGTCATCGGAACATGACCCATATGTTCAACACCACCAACTAATACTGAATGTGCATCCCCAGTCATGATTAATCGACTTGCATCATGAATGGCTTGCATAGACGACCCACATAAACGGTTAACGGTCACTGCGGGCACTGTATGGGGAATATCAGTGAGTAGTGCGGCATTTTTAGCGACATTAAACCCTTGCTCAAGTGTTTGTTGTACACAACCCCAAATAATATCATCAAGCTCTTTCTTACTGGCATTTGGGTTGCGTTCAAAAATAGTATTCATTAGGTGTGCAGAGAGGTCTTCCGCTCGGACTTGGCGAAATACTCCACCCTTTGAACGACCCATTGGTGTACGTATTCCATCGATAATAACGACATTTTCCATACTTTTAGCCTCTCGCAACTTTTTGAATATCGATTGCCACAACAGGAGGTTGTGCATAATAACTAGCATTGGTCTGCGACTTTGCTTTAAGACCCGCAGGAATTTGATACAGAGGACTTAAATCAGCGTAGTTTTCTGCTGTTTTAGCGTAAGATGTCGTACCAACAGTATCTAAATAGCGGAATGCTCCCCCACGGAAAGGGGGAAAGCCAAGACCATAAACTAAAGCAATGTCTGCATCAGCAGGGCTGTGAATGATCCCTTCTTCTAAACAACGGACAACTTCGTTGATCATAGGGAGCATCATTCGAGCAATGATCTCTTCTTTTGTGAATGATTTCTTCGGACTACTGATTGGTGCTAATAGCTCATCAGTTGCAGGATCATCAATTTTTTTCGGTTTGCCTTTTTTATCTTTTTCATACTGATAAAAACCTTTACCATTTTTCTGCCCAAAGCGTTTCTCTTCAAACATTACATCAATGGCATTTTTACGGGTTTTACTCATACGCTCAGGGAAGCCTTGTGCCATCACTTGCTCTGCATGAAAGGCGGTATCAATACCAACGACATCAAGTAAATAGGCTGGGCCCATTGGCCAACCAAATTCTTTTTCCATGACTTTATCAATTTCTCTAAAGTCCGCACCATCCTGTAATAATAAGTTGAAACCTGCAAAATAAGGAAATAGCACTCTATTAACAAAGAAGCCTGGACAGTCATTGACAACAATAGGTGTTTTACCCATTCTGCTTGCATAGGCAACGACTTTAGCAATTGTGTCATCGGATGTTTTTTCCCCACGAATGATTTCAACTAATGGCATGCGGTGTACTGGATTAAAGAAGTGCATCCCACAGAAGTTTTCAGGTCGTTTGAGTGCTTTTGCTAGCTCAGTGATAGGAATTGTCGATGTGTTAGATGCTAAGACAGTTTCAGAACTGATTAAAGGCTCAACTTCTGCGAGTACAGCCGCTTTAATTTTCGGATTTTCTACAACTGCTTCAACAATAACTTGTGCATCTTCAATACCTGCATAAGAAAGAGATGGGTGAATAGATGCGAGTGTTTTTGCCATTTTAGAGGCGCTGATTTTCCCTCTTTCAAATTGCCCATTTAATAATTTATGAGCTTCTTCAATGCCCAAATCTAACGATTTTTCATTGATGTCTTTCATTAGAACAGGAACACCTTTACTTGCGGATTGATAAGCTATCCCTCCACCCATTATTCCTGCACCAAGCACTGCAGCATGCTGAGGTGCATCAACATGCCGAGAAAGCTGTTTACTCGCTGCTTTAACTTGTTGGTCATTAAGAAAAATACTGACTAAAGAGCGAGCAACATCGCTGTGTGCAAGGGGAACAAAGGTAGCTGTTTCGTATTTTAACGCTTCATCTCTAGCGCAGTTTGCTGCTTTTTCGATTGTATTGACTGCTGCCATTGGTGCTGGGTAATGTTTACCCGCTACTTTGTAAACCATACCTTTTGCAACATTAAAGCTCATCGTTTGTTCTATAGGACTAAGTTGCAATGGTTGCAACTTAGGTTGACGCCTTTGTTGCCAGTTAATTGCACCTGAAATCGCTGATTCAATAAGCTGAACTGCCGCTTGTGGTAGTTTCTCTGCTTCAACGACAGCATCAACTAAGCCTAATTTTAATGCCTCAGTTGCGCCAACATCTTTACCAGCGGTAATAATTTCAAGAGCGCTATCTAAACCGATTAATCGAGGAAGGCGAACAGAGCCACCGAAACCAGGCATGATCCCCAATTTAGTTTCTGGAAGGCCAACGCGTGCATCTGGGGTGGCAATACGCAGATCAGTGGAAAGAATGCATTCACAGCCACCACCCAATGCATAGCCATTAATGGCGCTGAGAGTAGGTACAGGCAAATCTTCAATACGATTAAAGATATGATTAGCGTAACTTAGCCATTCACTAAGTGTTTCAGCAGATGCCTCAAATAGTGACAGGAATTCTTTGATATCAGCGCCTACAATGAAAGCAGGCTTGTCTGATCTTAAAATAACCCCTAATAAATCAGATTGTTGTTCAAGAACAGAGACTGCTTCATCAAGTGAAGCAACGGTATGAGTATCCAACTTATTTATTGGCCCAGGTGAGTTAAAAACGAGTTCTGCAATACCTGTTTTCAACCATTGAACATAGATCGTTTCACTTTGATAAAGCATGCCGTTCTCCTTATGATGATTTAATCATCTGGTACGACCAGATGGATTTAGTGTGACTAGAATGTTAAAGGAATGCAAATAATCAATAACAAAAGTGGAATGGTGATCACAGCAAATAAGATAAATACAACAGTTATGAAATAGTATTCATTATAATAATCAATATGTTAATTTATTCCCTGCTTAGACTGCATACCAGTAAATTAAAGAACGTGCTAAGCTTGGATTTTCTTATAAAGCTGAAAGGTTGAATGAAATGGAAAAACTGACTGCACTCTACGCTGAACATATTAAAACTTTGCAAACAACAACTCAGCAAGTCTTACAACGCAGCAAGCTAGACGCCATATTGATTCATTCGGGTGAACCTATACGTATCTTCCTCGATGATAGTGATTACCCCTTTAAAGTAAATCCACACTTTAAAGCTTGGGTACCTGTCACCGATGTACCGCATTCATGGTTATTAGTCGATGGTGTGAATAAGCCTAAATTATGGTTTTATTCACCGGTTGATTATTGGCATAGCGTTGAGCCACTACCAACAAGTTTTTGGACTAAAGAAGTTGAACTTATCCATCTGAAAAATGCAGATGACATCAGTGAATTTCTGACTAATCTAGCAAAAGATAATGTTGCTTATATTGGTTCCTCCAAAGCAAGAGCTGAATCACTGGGGATTAGCCAACACAATATTAACCCAAAATCGGTTATCGACTTCTATCATTACCACCGCTCTTATAAAACAGATTATGAAATGTATTGCATGCGTGAAGCGCAAAAAATGGCAGTTAATGGTCATTTATCTGCATTTGAAGCATTTCAGGCTGGCATGAGTGAGTTTGATATTAATATTAGTTACTTGCAAGCAACTGGTCATCGCGATACAGATGTTCCTTATGGCAATATTGTTGCGCTCAATGAAAATGCGGCAGTATTGCACTACACCAAATTACAACAGCAAGTCCCAAGTGAAATTAGAAGCTTTTTAATTGATGCAGGCGCTGAGTATAACGGTTATGCAGCGGATATAACTCGTACCTATGCGGCCAAAAATAAAAGCGATTTTGCTGCACTGGTTGCGGATCTAAATAAAGAGCAACTTGCATTAATAGACACCATCAAAGCGGGTGTTCGCTATACTGACTATCATGTTGATATGCATCACCGAATTGCCAAGTTACTGAAAAAACATTCAATAATTAAAGGTATTAGTGAAGAAGCTATGGTAGATAAAGGCTTAACGACACCATTTTTACCACATGGCTTAGGGCATCCACTTGGTTTACAGGTTCATGATGCGGCTGGCTTTATGCAAGATGAGGATGGCACTTTGCTTGCTGCGCCAAAAATGTATCCTTTCCTGCGCTGTACACGAGTCTTAGAACCAAGAATGGTGCTGACAATTGAGCCTGGCCTTTACTTTATTGAGTCTCTCTTAGCCTCCTGGCGTTCAGGTGAGTTTAGCCAATATTTTAATTGGGAAAAAATTGAACAGTTCAAACCTTATGGTGGTATTCGTATTGAAGATAACATCATCATTCACCATAATCGGATTGAAAACATGACACGAGACCTGCAACTACCGTAATGAAACCCTATTTAATACCGGCTGAATCTATTTCTTATATAGAAGAAATTAAAAAAAGTCGTTTTATTACTTACCTTGCCCATACTGAAGGTATTGATGCAGCAAAAGATTATATTCAATCGATAAAGGCTCAATACCCAGATGCCCGGCACCATTGCTGGGCTTTTGTTGCTGGTCGTCCTGATGATTCTCAACAATTAGGGTTTTCTGATGATGGGGAACCAACGGGGACCGCAGGTAAACCGATAATGGCTCAGTTACTTGGGAGCCAGTTGGGGGAAATTACGTGTGTTGTTGTGCGTTATTTCGGTGGAATAAAACTTGGAACGGGTGGGTTAGTTAAAGCTTATGGTAATGGTGCCCAGCAAGCTCTTAAACTGTTGCCAACACAGACTAAAGTACCGCAAAAAACTTTCCAGCTAGTTTGTGATTATTCATTAATTAGCTCGATTGAGCAGCTCATTGTACAGGTTGGAGGAATGGTTCTGCATAGTGAATACAATGAGGTCGTGTCTTTGCGTATTTCAATTCCTGCTACCCTAGAGCAAGAAGTAAATGATAAATTACGTGATATGAGTCGCGGAGCTTTGGAACTCATAACAGAATCTGAATAGTCTATTGGTTAGCAAGGAACCTGCCGAATGCATTTTCGTGCAATAACCCGTATTGTCGGGCTGCTCGTCATTATTTTCTCTTTTACCATGGTCGTCCCTGGTATTGTCGCGTTAATTTATCGTGACGGTGCAGGGCGAGCATTCAGCCAAACTTTTGTTGCAGCGCTTATTATTGGGCTGATTTTATGGATCCCAACCCGTAACAGCAAACACGAATTGAAGGCGAAGGAAGGCTTTTTGATCGTAGTTCTGTTCTGGACTGTGCTGGGTAGTGTTGGGGCATTACCATTTATCTTTTCTGAAAAGCCAAACCTTTCAGTCACTGACGCTTTTTTCGAATCATTTTCAGGGCTAACAACGACAGGAGCAACGACACTAACAGGTTTGGATACGCTTCCTAAAGCCATTTTATTTTATCGGCAGATGTTACAGTGGCTTGGGGGGATGGGGATCATTGTACTTGCTGTTGCCATTCTGCCTTTATTAGGTGTTGGGGGAATGCAGCTTTATCGCGCTGAGATGCCTGGCCCGCTAAAAGATAATAAAATGCGACCAAGAATTGCTGAAACAGCAAAAACACTTTGGCTTATTTATGTCTTATTGACAATTATTTGCGCAATCGCACTCTGGATAGCAGGGATGGATGTTTTTGATGCCATCTCTCATAGCTTTTCAACCATCGCGATTGGCGGCTTCTCAACCCATGATGCAAGCATAGGCTATTTTAATAGTCCTGCAATTAATACAATAATTGCTGTCTTTTTAATTATTTCAGGTTGTAATTTTGGTTTGCACTTTGCAGTACTGACTGGGCGTAGTTTGGGAATTTACTGGCGTGATCCTGAATTTAGAACTTTTATAAGCTTTCAGTTAGTTTTAGTCACGATATGTACATTAGTTTTACTCTACCATTCTGTTTACGGGTCGTTTGGGCAAACATTGGATCAAGCATTTTTCCAAGTGGTATCAATGGCAACGACTGCTGGATTTACGACAGATAGTTTTGCTGGATGGCCGCTTTTTTTACCCATGTTGTTATTATGTGCAGCATTTGTTGGTGGATGTGCGGGTTCAACGGGTGGTGGTTTGAAGGTTATTCGTATTTTATTACTATTTTTACAGGGATCTCGTGAACTAAAAAGACTTGTACATCCAAACGCAGTTTATACCATCAAGCTAGGTCAAAGGGCATTGCCTGAAAGGATTATTGAAGCGGTATGGGGGTTCTTTTCTGCGTATGCGTTAGTCTTTGTTGTCAGTTTATTACTGTTAATAGCAACTGGTGTTGATGAGTTCTCCGCTTTTTCAGCGATAGCAACCACACTTAATAACTTAGGGCCGGGGCTTGGAACAGTGGCTGATAACTTTACAACGATGAATCCTGCGGGCAAATGGATATTAGTTGTAACGATGCTGTTTGGGCGTCTTGAAGTATTTACGTTGTTAGTTTTGTTCACGCCAACGTTCTGGCGCGACTAGGTGATAGGATCAAAGATGAGTTACTTACTTCTACATTCAAGCACTGATGGGCAAACAAAGAAGATTGTATTAAAAATTGCAGAGCAGCTACGCAGCGTAGGCCGTCAGTGTGATATTCGTGATTTAAATAATGAAAAGAATATTAATGTTATTGCCTATGAGAAAGTATTAGTTGGAGCATCTATACGCTATGGTCACTTTAATAAAGTTCTTCTGCGATTTGCAACGACACACCAAAACCAATTGAATTCAATGAAAACAGCTTTTTTTGCTGTTAATTTAACGGCTAGGAAGGAAGGTAAAAACTCACCTGAAACAAACGCGTATACACGGAAATTTCTAGAAAAAAGTCCTTGGCAGCCAAGTTTGAAGTCGGTTTTTGCTGGGGCGCTGATGTATCCACAATATGGCTGGTTTGATAAGACAATGATCCGCTTTATTATGAAGATGACCGATGGGCCTACAGATCCTAAAACAGAGATTGAATATACCGATTGGGATAAAGTTAGCCAGTTTGCTAAAGAATTCGATAGTTTGTAGTATTAATTTTCAGCAAAAAGAGGTGGATTTAAGCAATTTGCCTAATGTTTCAACGGTTGAAATAAAAAATAAAAAAAACACTTGATAGATTTTTTC
>NZ_JBYVYL010000008.1:0-252910 GCF_058148425.1 Providencia sp. 6390 | reverse complement strand
CGGTCAGTGGAGGCGCATTATAGGGAGTCAGAAAAATCACGCAACCCCTTTTTTGTATTTTTTTTCCGTTTGCTCAGCTTTCCATCAAATTTGGGTTAAATCGCTAGTTTTTGCAGCGAATCAAACCCTTCCGCAGCTAATACAGGCTGTAATGCCTGTGCTTCATCATTCATTAATAAGCAATATGCAAAGTCTTTTTCTTCACTTAAGACTATCTCTTCTGCCTGATTGTTGATCAGCCATACCGTGCGCCTTGCAATTGCCGCCCCTGAATCAATAAATCTTGTACCACTTGGAAGTACCTCTTCGAGTTCTTCAACGATTAAAGGAAAGTGGGTGCACCCCAAAATGACAGTATCAGGTGGTTCAGGCATCCTTATCCATGATTTTACTGCATTTGCAACTTCAGTTAATGGTATTATTTCACCATGCAGTTTCCTTTCTGCTAGTTGTACAAGGTCTGCTGAGCCAAGTGAAACCACCTTACAATCTGTTGCGAAACGCGCTATTAGTTCTTTTGTATATTCACGATTCACTGTACCTTTTGTTGCTAATAGTCCTACAACACCATTTCGTGTTAACTTTGTTGCAGGTTTAATTGCAGGTACCACACCGACAATTGGAAAGGTAAAGTGTGCTCTTAAATTAGGTAAACTGACGGTGCTTGCTGTGTTACAGGCTATGATAGTAATTGTCAAAGCGTGTTTCTTCGCCACGGCATCTACAATCTGATAAACCCTGTCGATAATAAACTCTTCACTTTTTTCACCATAAGGAAATGCTTCATTATCGAATGCATATATATAGTGGGCATTAGGTAGCAGTTTTTTTACTTCTCGATATACAGATAGCCCACCCACCCCTGAATCGAAAACAAGGATGGTTGGGCGAATAGATAGGTTGTGATTAGAAGTTGTAGCTTCCTGTAAGGAAATATTCTCTTCCAGCGGTGCGATAACCATACGCGGTCTCATAGTCTTTATCGAACATATTAGCTATTTTACCACGAATTGTGAGATGTGAAGTGATCGGATATGCAGCAGTGATATCCCAAACACTATATCCACCTACTTTGAGACGATTTCCGGATGCATTCACATCATAACGTTGCCCAACGTATTGATAAGTAATTCCCATATCCATCTGATACATAGTCCAATCAAGCTGATATTTGACTTGTTGCTTTGCTCTTCTTAGCAAAACTTGATCCGTATCTTTATTTCTAGGGTCAATATATTGATAAGTTAATTGGTGTTGGAAAATACCTGTTTCTATTTCTCCAATCCATTCAACACCTTTAATTTCAGCTTTGCCTATATTTTCGTAGGTGCTAACTGGGTTACCATACTTATAGTCAATTAGGTTATCAATATCATTATGATAAGCATTAAATTGCCATAATAGTGGGCCCGTTACACCTTCTAAACCCGCTTCCCATTGTTGACTTTTCTCAGGTTTAAGATTTGGGTTACCTAAGGTCGTTCCCCATGATGATGTTGAGTTAGCATATAATTGCCCCAAATTAGGCGCTTTATAAGCCGTTGCATAAGAACCAATGATTTTATATCCATCATAAAATTCCCAACTGAGTCCTGATTGCCATGTCGTATGCCAATCAAATTCAGAATGATGGTCACTTCGTACTGCTGCTTCAGCAATAATAGAATCAATCGGGGCATATTGCCCAGTAACATATAGTCCTGTCGTGTTTACCGACTCTTTTTTATTTGCCATAGCAGTGCCTGGTTCAATACTTTGATATTGATAATCAACACCACCACTAATATTGCCTTTATCTAAGCGATAACTATTACCCCATTGCAAATTATATTGCTGGGATTCATCTAAACTGGAAAATTGACCATATTGTCCATACCGAGGATCATAATTATAGTCCTTCACACGGCTATAGCTTCCCATTAAAGAGCTGGAGTAGCTGCCCTGTTGATACTTCATGCCTGTTTCATAGGTACGGCTATAAAGCTTACGCGTATCAACAAGTGATATCCCATCATCATAAGCGTCATAGTTTGCTCTATTATCATAACCATAAGCGCGTGCATAGGCTAATACCTCAGATGAAAACTGATGTTCCACTCCTAACCATAATGTTTTATTCAGAAAGCCATCTTTATCAGGCTGCGGATGCCTACCTGTCATCCCTCTTGCTTCGACATCAAACCCTGTTGTGTGGGTATAAGCGCCAGCGGCGGTTACTGTCGTCTTGTCTCCAATTTTTTGTTGAGTTGAACCGTTATAATTCTGATAACCATAAGAACCAATACCTGCATTCAGTGTTGTTCCGTCATTATCACGACGAGTAATGATATTAACCACACCACCAACTGCATCAGAGCCATAAACAGCAGATCTCGCACCACGAATATATTCAATTTTTTGTACTAGTGAGATAGGTATTTGGCTAAGATCGGATGACCCCGATATTGCCAGCCTGATTCAATCGAACACCATCAATTAACACCAAAACATGACGTGATTCGGTACCTCTAATAAATAGAGAGCTCTGTTGTCCCATACCTCCACTTTGTGAGATATCAACACCGGGTAATCGTCGAAGCACATCAACCACTGTATTTGATTGCCAATGGTCAATCTCTTCACGTGTAACAACCGTCACTGGGGCTAATATAGATGAAATAGGCTGTTCAAAACGGTTTGCTGTCACGACCATTTCATCAGAGTGCCCCTTTGCGTTTGCCAGAGAGGAAATACCACACAACACTGCCACAGCAGCAACCGAAAACGGTAGCAACTTTTTATTATTCATTATGATTACACTCGGAAAATCAATTAAATTAAAATTCCGCGAGGCTGAATATAAGATCCGCGCAAATATTCAACAAAGCGAGATAAAGGTTGTGAGCAGGTATCGGACTTTTACCGTTGCGCGTCAGTTTTGGATTCACACCAAATTCCCTGCTCACTCTGCATGTTATCCTAAGAGGAATAGTAATTGGTGTCTACGGATGGATAATGAAAACTGGACATCTTCAGCGCATTCCCTACAATTTCGCTCCTGATTTGAATTTTACTGTTTTATACTCTAAATAATTCGAGGCACAGGTAGGCGACAAGCGAAGATAGACGAGGAGCATAGATAAACACTGTGACTCGGCTAGCTGAACGTAGTCACCATACCTCAACGCAAAGCGCTGCAACTTGAAGTATAACGAGTATATGGGGCCAAGCATGCCAAACTCCTTGCATATTGAAGACTACGATCAACAACTCGCAGAAAAAACTGAGCGTTTAAAGGCTATGATGGCTCCTTTTAACGTACCTGAACCTGAAATTTTTTCATCGCCAACATCACATTACCGAATGCGTGCAGAGTTTCGAGTGTGGCATGAGGGTGATGATTTGTTTCATATTATGTTTGATAAAGAAACAAAAGAGCGTATTCGAATTGAGCAATTCCCTGTTGCGAGTCAGCTCATTAATCATGCCATGATAACAATTCTGCCACTCATAAAAGAAAATGAGCTACTGCGCCACAAATTATTTCAAATTGACTATCTTTCAACGCTGAGTAACAAACTCATTGTTTCTCTGCTATATCACAAAAAATTAGGTGATGAATGGACTGAAGCAGCTAGACAATTGAAAGAAAAATTGTCTCATGAAGGTATTGATCTTCAGCTTATTGGCCGAGCCTCAAAAACAAAAATTATGCTAGATAACGATTATGTTGATGAATGTTTGAAAATAAATGACCGTGACATGATCTATCGCCAAGTAGAAAACAGCTTCACTCAGCCAAATGCTCAGGTGAATATTAAGATGTTGGAGTGGGCTATTGCGGCAACAAAAGGAGCAACTGGTGATTTGCTAGAGCTTTATTGTGGCAATGGCAATTTTTCATTAGCTTTAGCGCAAAACTTTGAGCGCGTCCTTGCGACTGAAATAGCCAAGCCTTCTGTTGCTGCTGCACAATATAATATCGCAGCGAACAATATTAATAATGTGCAGATTATCCGTATGTCAGCAGAAGATTTTACTCAGGCAATGCGGGGTATACGTGAATTTAATCGACTCGAAGGGATTAACCTCAGTGATTATCAATGCAATACGATATTTGTTGATCCTCCGCGCAGTGGTTTAGATGATAAAACAGTCCAATTAGTGCAAGAATATGACAATATTCTCTATATTTCCTGCAATCCCGAAACCTTGTGTGAAAATTTAGCTGTTTTAAATGAAACCCATGAAGTGAAAAAACTCGCACTATTTGACCAATTCCCATACACCCACCATATGGAAAGCGGTGTTTTACTAACTCGCCGCTAACGCCTTGTTACCACTTAATGTACTCAATTAAGTGGTAACCCATTTTGACAATAAGTTAAAAGACACTTTATAAAAAATTAACTCTACTAATCGAATATCGTTTTTTTATATTTTATGCAGATATGCTGATGTACTGTTATTTGTACTTATACAATGACAGAAGAGAACTCTAATATGCTAAAAATAGCACCCAAAAATTTAAATAACGTTCCCACTCAATCTCTAATTAAAACATCAGTCGATAACTTATCCCCAAAATTTATTTCTTTACAAGAAAAGTTAATATCAATAAAGACAACAAGCGGCAAGAATTTCTGCATGGTAAAACCCAAAGAAAATTCAACACTTCATGAATTATATGAAAACCTCAAAGATGCACCAGAACTTGCTGGTAGACTGAAAATATCACCATATAAAACAAAGATTCAACATCATGTGAAACAAGTACGTTCTCAACCAAAACTGTTTTGCTCTGAACGACATATGATAATAAAGGGCTCTAACCAAACACATTTTGTTATGGCAAAACCTTCCAAAGATTCAATATTACCCGAGATATTCAGTAACTTGCGCAACGAAAACTATGGTAAATTATCAAAAGAAATTGTTACAGATTAACTCTGTTTAAAAATACAAACACCGCAATGTTTAACATTACGGCGTTTTCTATCACACTGGTTTCCAGTTGAAATTAAACTTCAGCTTCATTTTCGGCAGCTAGCTCTTGTTGTTCTTTTTTGCGTGCTTTCCAGCTTGTGTATAGCCACAAAGCAAGTGCAACAATAATCGTTGCAGGAATGAAGTTAGAACCAACTTCTGGATGTTGTACACGTAAAATTGCAGCATAAGCAAATAAACCTAAAAAGAAGTTACCAACCACAAATTTAGGTAGCCCCACTGGCATTGCATGATGTAAGTAACGCTGATGCAAACAATAAACTGCTAATATTAAAGTAATAATCGGAAATATGGAAAACTCTACTAAGGAGTTAAACAGAGCCGAAAAAGTTCCGTGAGTCGATAAGCCAACCACTAGTGCTAATAGTAATGTGCTTTTCTCATAGCGATTGTGTTCCGTCATTGATTCTCCTTTATATTATTTAGTGAGATCGGGGTCATTTTGATTTTGTTTTTCTTGTTCACGGCGATACCAGTAATATGCGCCTTTTGCGATCATACGTAACTGTAGTACTAGCCGCTCTTCCAGATGCTGCCGTTTTACTTCGTCGATATCTAGAGCTTCAGCACCTGCGCTAAAAACGATGGTAACCATGGATTCTGCTTGTAACTCAGTAAAATGCCGTGGCATCCGACTCTCTTGTTCAAGGTAATCCGCTAATTCTGCGATAAAATGCTGAATTTCCCGAGCAACTGCGGCACGAAACTCAGCAGAGGTTCCAGAGCGTTCACGCAATAATAACCTAAAGGCATTTGGGTTATTACCTATAAACTCCATAAAAGTCGAGATTGATGTGCGGATCACACTACCGCCTTTCGCAATACGCTGACGAGCTTGGCGCATAAGCTGACGTAACATCAGGCCACTTTCATCAACCATTGTAAGCCCTAATTCATCAACATCTTTGAAATGGCGATAAAATGATGTAGGTGCGATACCAGCCTCACGTGCGACTTCACGTAAGCTTAGGCTTGTAAAACTACGTTCTGCACTTAATTGGCTAAATGCGGCTTCAATGAGCGAACGACGAGTTTTTTCTTTCTGTTTTGCTCTAACGCCAATAATATTGCTCACGGTGATCCTGATTTCTATGTCATTAAACAGCCATTAATATACTCTAAATAATCCAAGGTACAGCCAACAGCACTTCAACTTGAAGTATGCCAAGTATATCAAAATAATAAAACTTCAGCTCCACTACCACTCAGCATACCTGAAATTTATTAGGCTGTTTGAGGGAAATGGCGATTTGACCTACAGATTACTGCTTTTCAGAATTTGACCAAATCATTTTCCAATAATTTTTATTTTTTATCTGCTAACTAAGTTTTGTTTTATTGTTATTGAGCCTCTAAGTATTATCCCCAAAAGACCAAAAACTATTTAGCATCATAGATCACGTTAAATAAGCGTAATTTCAAAGATGAGCAGTAAAGCGAGTAAATAATCGACGGATATGCTAACATCATGTTGTCATTTTGTTTTTAGAGCAGGTCTTACCTCATGCAACACATCCATTTTGATGCAATTGTCATTGGTTCCGGACCTGGCGGTGAAGGCGCCGCCATGGGGCTAGTGAAACAAGGAAAAAACGTCGCCGTCATTGAACGTTATGACAGTGTCGGCGGTGGTTGTACCCACTGGGGAACCATCCCCTCCAAAGCACTTCGCCACGCCGTTAGCCGAATTATCGAATTTAACCAAAATCCACTCTACAGCGATAATTCACGCTCCTTACGTTCCTCGTTCTCCGAAATTCTTCAGCATGCTGAAAGTGTTATTAGTCAGCAAACACGTATGCGCCAAGGCTTTTATGAACGTAATGGTTGCCAGATGTTCTCTGGTGAAGCGACATTTATTGATGAAAAACATGTCAGCGTACGTTATGCTGATGGTAGTTGTGATGTCCTTAGCGCAGACAACATTGTTATTGCAACGGGCTCCCGCCCTTATTGCCCATCTGATGTTGATTTCAACCATTCACGTATCTACAACAGCGACACAATCCTTAACTTAACTCACGAGCCTCGCCACGTAATTATCTATGGTGCTGGAGTTATCGGTTGTGAATATGCCTCCATCTTTCGTGGATTAGGTGTCAAAGTTGATTTAATCAATACGCGTGACCACCTTCTGGCCTTCTTAGATCAAGAAATGTCAGATGCACTTTCTTATCATTTTTGGAATAGTGGTGTCGTTATTCGTCATAATGAAGAATACGAGAAAATTGAAGGCGTTCCTGATGGCGTTATTGTCCATCTAAAATCAGGTAAAAAAGTCAAAGCTGACTGTTTGCTGTATGCCAACGGACGAACTGGTAATACAGACAAGCTAGGTTTAGCAAATGTGGGTATTGAGGCGGATGGTCGCGGGCTAATTAAAGTTGATAAAGCTTACCGAACCTCAAATGAACATATTTATGCGGTGGGTGATGTTATTGGTTACCCAAGCCTCGCTTCTGCAGCTTATGATCAGGGGCGTATTGCAGCACGAGCCATCACCGATGGCTTGGGTAATGCACATCTTGTTGAAGATATTCCGACAGGTATCTATACCATTCCTGAAATCAGTTCTGTGGGTAAAACAGAGCAGCAATTAACTGCAATGAAAATTCCATATGAAGTGGGTCGAGCTCAATTTAAGCATTTAGCACGCGCACAAATTGCAGGTATGAATGTGGGTAGTTTGAAAATCCTATTCCACCGTGAAACATTGCAAATTTTGGGAATTCACTGCTTTGGTGAAAGAGCGGCAGAAATCATACATATTGGACAAGCTATCATGGAACAAAAAGGGGATGGAAATACAATTGAGTATTTTGTGAACACAACGTTCAACTACCCGACAATGGCGGAAGCCTTCCGTGTCGCTGCACTGAATGGTTTAAATCGCCTTTTCTAAGCTTTAATCGTCATGATTGCAGGGAGGCTTCTCAGCAATCATGACAGTATTGCAACAAATATACTCTAAATAATTCGAGTTGCAGTTAGAAGGCCTGTGAGTGAGTCGCAAGGCTCCTACATAAGTAGGTGACTAGTGAGAGCGAGCGTAGTCAACAACACTGCAACTTGAAGTATGACGGGTATGCAAGCTACATTTTTTTCCTGTAATAGCTACTCATCAAATTATAAATAGCTTCAGCTAATTGTTCATAACGACCACGTAAAGGTGAACCAGGGCGGTAAACAAGTACTACTGTACGTTTAGGCTCAGGATGTACGCAATTCAGGTAACATACCCCATCACGACATGTCTCGCTTGGTACCGCTAAGTCAGGCAAAAGTGTAATTCCACTTCCGGCAGCAACCATATTCCTTAATGTTTCTAAGCTAGTCGCGCGGAAATGCGTATCTTCCTTCGCGCCGGCCTGAAAACAAAAGCCCATCGCTTGGTCACGCAGGCAATGCCCATCTTCCAACATCAAGAGTTTCTCACCGGATAATTCGCTCATGTCAATCGTGTCACGATCTCGCCATGAGTGCCCTTCATAAATGGCAAGTTTCATTGGCTCTTCAAATAATGGAACGACAATAAAAGGATCGGTTTCTTTTACTTGCGCCAAAATTGCACAATCAAGTTTACCACTATCTAATTGCGCTAATAGCTGCTGAGTCTGTGCTTCGTGCAGATAAATTTCCAATTTAGGAAACAATTTATGCAGTTCAGGAATAATTAACGGAAGTAAATAAGGCGCAATTGTTGGTATCAAACCAATATGTAAAGGCCCCGACATACTCTCACCTTGTAAAGCAGCCATTTCTTGTAAGACTTTAATCTCTCTTAAAATGGTTCTGGCCTGCTCAACAAGCAATAAACCTTGCTGGGTAAATAAAACTTTGCGGCTAGTCCTTTCTAACAACATGACGCCAAGTTCTTCTTCCAATTTACGTATTTGGCCACTCAATGTTGGTTGACTCACGTGACAAGAGTCAGCTGCACGGCGAAAGTGTTTATGTTCAGCCAATGCCACCAAATATTCCAGATCGCGAATGTTCATTTTGCAGCCCTTACCCTTATTAATATAAATTGCCAATCAGTATAGCAGACTTCTAATGCTTTTAACTATCAATTAGGGTTAAAGTGTTCGAAATTCAATCGTAATTAGTACTTTACACCGACAATAACCCTACTATCTGTATGACATAATGTAACGAATAATGACAAAATATTAAACAAAAAATCGCAAAATGATAAGCATAACGAATTGAAACTATTATTCTTTGTTTATGTTTCTGATGAGCTCACAGTACATTATTCATTCAATAAAGAGTAATATTTATCGCCATATTACGGTGTAAAAACCAGTTAGGGAGAGAAAACCATCGACGTTAAAGGAATAGCGATTTTCTGGAATGCTAAAAGCCTATTGTAGGCACAGCCAAAGAGGAGCGCTATGAGAAGTTCAAAACATATCATAAATCACTTCAATCGATTCGTATTTATTTATCTAATTAATATGCTTTTACGTTATCTACAACTCTTCATGCAAATTGGCATTATAGTGATTCGTTACCTATGACCATCCTACTCAAATCCATAGACAACAGCATATATCACCCGCTAATTTAGTGTTAAATAATGAGATTTATTTGTCATATAATAATTCGAACCATGCAATGAATAAAAGTAAACCAAATAGCCTTAGATCTCAATCAAATGAATATAACTATTTGGTATTATTTTTATTTAATAACAAAACACTCGATGTAACATTTAGATACATCACATCTATTTTATTCATTGTTTTATTAATTTCTATTAAAAAATAAATTCAAAATAGTCATATTTAACCTCATTAAATACCTTAATTAAACAGAACTAAGGGGATTAAATTCAGCAGATAAAGCCGCCAAAAGAGATACCAAAAGCAACATATAACACCGTCACCCGTAAAATAAACTCTATTTTCAGAATTATATATCGACCACTAACTAATGGAGGAGTACTTACGCACGAATAAAATCAATCTTTATTTAATATATTTACTCACATTTGTTTTTTAAAATTAACACTAAAAATGGATTTATATCTATATAATCCACCCACAAAAAATATCTTTAAAATTATTATAGATAAAAAATTAGATTAATCACTACAAATCAGCAACGGAATTTTATAATGAAAAGCTTGTTTTTAAATATGAAAAAAAATATTGTTTTAACATCAATCGCTTTATTATTTGCACCTGCTATCAGCCTTGCCAATACAGAAATAACACAAAAAGAACATAATGGTGTGATCCATTTTACAGGTGCAATTGTCCATCCACCATGCCGTAATGGCGTTGATGATTTACAATTAACAATCAATTGTTTAAATGATAAAGCGGATATGACTCAAAGTACATTAGACCTAAAAAAAATTGCACATTCTTCAAATTGGGTAACCATCAATGATGGTAGAGGTGAATACATCTATAATTGGGTTGACCAAAATAAACAAATGGGTCTTTTAACAATTAAATATATTTAAGCACTATACTCTAAATAATCCAAGTTGCAGGTAGTCGACAAGCGAAAATAGATGGGAAGCATAGATAAACACTGTGACTCGGCGAGCGTAGCATAGTTATTTATACCTCAACGAGAAGCCCGGCAACTTGAAGAGTAACGAGTATAGCGCGATAACCGAGGAATTGGGGGGTAGAATTCGTTACCCCACCGTAACTGATTTATTCAGTTCAAAAACAAAATCACAAACCTAAACGGGTTTTAGCTTCTGTAATTGCTTTTTCGACTTGCAACTTAGAAACACCACCTTTTGCTAAACGCTTATCTAAGCATGATTGCAATGAAAGCATTTCATAAACATCCAATTGGATAGTATCACTGAATTTTTGCAAATCACTCAAAGCCATCTCTTCTAATGCCTTACCTTGAGCAATAGCGGTAACAACTGCTTCACCAACAATATGATGCGCTTCGCGGAATGGAACGCCTTTGGCGACAAGATAATCAGCCAGCTCTGTAGCATTCGCATAGCCTTGTTTTGCCGCTTCTTCACAACGGCCACGACGAATTTGAATACCATCAAGCACTAAGACTGCCATATGCATACAATCTAACCATGTATCCAGTGCATCAAATAGACCCTCTTTATCTTCTTGCATATCTTTATTGTATGCCAATGGCAAACCTTTAAGAGTCATCATCATACCAGTTAATGCACCTTGTACTCGGCCGCATTTACCGCGGATCAACTCTAATGCATCTGGGTTTTTCTTTTGCGGCATCAGTGAAGAGCCTGATGTCACTTTATCTGATAGTTCGACAAAGCCGGCTTCACCGCTGTTAAAGAAAATTAAATCTTCAGCGAAACGAGATAAATGCACCATACCAATGCTTGCATCAGATAATAGTTCAAGAACATGATCCCTATCCGATACCGTATCAAGGCTATTACGTGTAGCAGAAGAGAAACCTAACCAGCCCGCCAATTGCTCACGGTCGACATCATATGCGGTACCAGCTAATGCACCACAACCTAATGGACTCACATCTAAACGCTTCAAAGTATCTTTTAAACGGCTTTCATCACGCGCTAACATTTCGCTGTACGCTAAGCACCAATGCGCAAAAGTGACTGGCTGCGCACGTTGTAAATGCGTATAACCAGGCATTACTGCATCTTGGTTATTTTCTGCTGTAACAACTAATGCTTTTTGCAGCTCTGAAACGGCTTCTAATAACAAAGCAACCTGATCTTTACACCACAATTTCAAGTCTGTTGCCACTTGGTCGTTACGACTACGGCCTGTATGCAGTTTTTTACCTAAATCACCTACTTTATCAATCAGTTTTCCTTCAACCCAACTATGGATATCTTCAGCATCACTTTGCAGAATACTTTCAGGGTTATCTTGAACCTCTTTCAATAATTCGTTCAGTGCTTGCTCTAAAGATTGTTGTTCTGTCGCTGATAACACTCCAACGGTAACCAACGCTTTTGACCATGCAACCGAACCAATAATGTCTTGCTGTGCTAAGCGGTAATCAAAGCGCAATGAATCATTAAATTGTTTAAACCGCTGATCGGCTTCTTGACTAAAACGTCCACCCCAAAGTGCCATAATTGATCCCTATCTGATTGATAAAATAAATGTCGTACCCGACAGCCTACTGCTGCCGGGAAGATACTAAAACTATTTAGCTTTATTCTGTTCTTTCAACGCACGAATGCGTGAAGACAGTGAATATAAACGGATAAAACCACCAGCATGGCTGTGATCATAAACTTCATCTTCACCGAATGTAGCGAACTCTTCTGAATACAGGCTCTTATCTGCTTTCTTCTGAATGGCTGTTACTTGGCCTTTATACAGTTTCAATACCACTTCACCAGTGACATCTTGTGCCAAAGATTCGGCCGCAGCTTGCAGAGAATGGCGTAACGGTGCGAACCAACGACCATCATAAACCACATAAGACATTTCTAGACCCAACTGCTCGCGCCATTTAAAGCTGTCACGGTCCAGAACCAGTTGCTCAATACCACGCAGAGCTGCCATCATGATGGTTCCCCCTGGGGTTTCATAACAGCCACGTGATTTCATACCGACTAAGCGGTTTTCAACGATGTCAATACGGCCCACACCATGCTTAGCACCTAACACGTTCAGAGTCTCGAGGCAGCCAAGTGGCGACAATGCTTTACCATTAACAGCAACTACTTCACCTTGTTTCACACCGACTGTCACTAATTCAGCTTCATCTGGAGCATCTTTTGGATCGACGGTCCACACCCAGCAATCCTGATTAGCCGCATTCCATGTACTTTCTAATACGCCGCCTTCGGTTGAAATATGCCATGCGTTCTCATCACGGCTATAAATTTTTTCAAGGCTTGCTGTTGTTGGGATATTACGCTCTTTCAGATAATCAAGCAGCGCTTCACGAGAACGTAGATCCCACTCACGCCATGGCGCAACCACTTTTAATTGTGGTGCCAAAGCAGTGTATGTGCTTTCAAAACGAACTTGGTCGTTTCCTTTTCCAGTTGCCCCATGAGCAACGGCATCAGCCCCCACTTTCAGAGCAATTTCGACTTGTGCCTTGGCAATGATCGGACGCGCCATTGATGTTCCTAGCAGGTAACTACCTTCGTATAAAGCACCCGTTTTCAATACTGGATAAATATATTCTTTGATAAATTCTTCACGCAGATCCACCACATAACACTCAGATGCGCCTGATTGCAGTGCTTTTTGCTCAACGCCAACCAGATCTTCTCTGTCTTGTCCTACATCAGCAACAAATGCAACCACTTCGCAGTCATCATAGTTTTCTTTTAACCATGGAATAATTGCTGATGTATCTAAACCACCTGAGTACGCTAATACGATTTTTTTGATGCCCTTTTTCATAACTTACCTATCCCGATTCTGCTTAATTAAGAGTTCATTTATCTATATGCGATTTGCAAAGCTAATCCGCTATGATGCTAAAATCCGAGTACCAATGGCAGTACCATTAAATAACGCAGGTAATTGTTCTGCATGGCGCCAACTTGCAATGTCAACTGGGCGCTGTAATGTTGTTGCCGCATCAAGTGCCGCATTCACTTTTACAATCATGCCGTCGGTAATAATGCCTTGTTCAATTAATTTCTGAGCTTTGCCTGTGGTCATTTCATCAATTTTTTGACCTTTACCATCAAGAATGCCGCTGACGTCAGACAAGAGAACTAAATCGGCATCCAATACCTGAGCAATTGCGGTGGCTGCTTGGTCAGCATTGACGTTCATTAATAAGCCATCTGTCGTCACTCCGATGGAACTAATAATCGGTAAATAACCGGCACCTAATAGCAATTGCAGCAATTTTGCATCACCCGGTTTTGCGCTACCAACATGACCAAGCTCATCATTAATTTGGGTTACCACCGCACTTTGCCCATCACCTAATGATAAACCAACGGCTTGCAGCTGATATTTAGTCGCCCACGCCAATAATGTTTTATTCGCAGTTCCTGCCAATGCGCCTGTAATGATGTCAATTTGTTCAGCAGGCGTGACGCGTAAACCTTGCTTTTTAACTACCGGTAATTGCAGTTTTTGCATTAATTCATCAACTAAACAGCCACCACCATGCACAATGACTAATGGTCTTTGATGAGACTGGCGATAAGTTTGCAATGCCGTAAACAACCTCTCTAACGCTTCTTCGCTATCGAGTAATACACCACCCAATTTAATCACTAATGGTTGCATGGGGTTGATCCTTTATAAGTTCATTGACCGTAATGGCACTAAAGTAATGATTGAGTTTCATTAAAACCGAAACGGATATTCATGCATTGCACTGCCTGTGCAGCTGCACCTTTTAATAAGTTGTCTTCTGTTCCCACTAATATCAGATGTTCGCCTTTTAACACCAAACCGATGTCACAAAATGGCGTACCAACCACCGATTTAAGTGCAGGCACACCTTTATCATACAAACGCACCAAAGGCTTACCTTGATAGGCATTTTTGAATACCTGACGAATTTGCTCATCAGTCACCCCTGCTTTCACTTTGCAAGTAATGGTGGCTAAAATACCACGTGCAAAATTGCCTAAATGTGGAGTGAAGATCACTTCACGACCTAAATGAGTGGCTATTTCTGGCTGATGACGATGAGTAAAAATGCCATAAGGCTGTAAACTCACTTCACAAAAACTATTAGTCATTGAAGCTTTGCGCCCCGCGCCTGAAACACCACTAGTTGCGTTGATCACAGGCCACATTTGTTCATCAAGTAATTGAGCTTCAATCAACGGTTTAAGTGCTAGCTGAGAAACGGTTGGATAGCACCCCGGCACAGCAATCAACTGTGCTTGGCGAATTTTATCAGCCTGCCATTCTGCAAGACCGTAAACTGCTTGATCTAACCATTTGCTGTTTGTATGTTCAAAACCATAGTATTGTGGGTAGAAAGCAGCATCTTGAACACGATAAGCACCTGATAGATCAAACACGACACAACCAGCTTCCAAAAATTGAGGGGCGATGTCATGGCTGACTTCATGAGCCGTTGCAAGAAAGACTACGTCAATACCTTGTGCTGCTGCTGCAACATCGGTCAACGGTTGCACTGAAAGATCGATAATACCTTTATACTGGGGATGTAAATCAGAAAAGCATTTACCTGCATCAGCACTTTGCGCTGATACCATCAACCCCTGAAGGTTTATTTCAGGATGACGTTGCAGATAAGCTGCTAATTCCGCTCCAGTATAGCCACTGGCCCCGATAATGAGTGTGTTCAACATATACTTTCTACCTTGTACTCGTGACCCAAACAGTTTAATGTGTATTTTTATTCAAATAAAGTGCATGAATATTGATACTATTATGGATAAAGGCTGTCAACAGTGAATATTAAATTACCTGCATTTATTGAGATTTATCGTCAATTAATTGCCACTCCGTCCATCAGTGCAACTGATGCGCAACTCGATCAGAGCAATAAAGCGCTGGTTGAGTTACTTGGCGGCTGGCTAGAAACCCTCGGATTTACGGTGAATATTCAACCCGTACCGGATACCCGTGATAAATACAACCTACTGGCGTCAATTGGTGAAGGCAGTGGTGGCCTCATGCTGTGCGGTCACACGGATACCGTGCCATTCGATGAAGGCCGTTGGAGCAAAGATCCTTTTGCGCTAACTGAACATGATGGCAAACTGTATGGGTTAGGTACTGCCGACATGAAAGGCTTTTTTGCTTTTATTGTTGATGCGCTGCGTGATATTGATACCCGTAAATTTACTCGTCCGCTGCATATTCTTGCAACTGCTGATGAAGAAACCTCCATGGCAGGAGCTCGTTATTTTGCGGCAAGCACTCAATTGCGTCCTGACTTTGCTATTATTGGTGAACCAACCTCATTGCAGCCAATACGAGCACATAAAGGGCACCTTTCAAATGCCATTCGTATTACGGGTCAATCAGGGCATTCAAGCGACCCCGCACGAGGCGTTAATGCAATTGAGCTAATGCACGAGTCCATTAGCCATCTGATGACACTGCGTAACACATTAAAAGAGCGTTATAACAATCCTGCATTCGTGATCCCCTATCCAACCATGAATTTTGGTCATATTCATGGTGGTGATGCAGCAAACAGAATTTGTGGCTGCTGTGAATTACATATGGATATTCGTCCTTTACCGGGGCTCACTTTGCAAGATCTTGATGAGCTGTTGAATGAAACGCTTGAACCCGTCAAAGCAAAATGGCCCGGTCGTTTAGAAATTGAAGCACTGCACCCACCGATCCCAGGTTATGAATGTCCTACCGACCATAAAATGGTTGCGGTAATTGAGCAGCTTCTCGGTCAAAAAGCAGATACCGTTAACTACTGCACCGAGGCTCCTTTTATTCAGGAGCTTTGCCCTACATTAGTGCTTGGTCCTGGTTCAATTGAGCAAGCCCATCAACCTGATGAGTTTATCGATATGGCATTCATCGAACCCACGCGCCAACTTATTGGTCAGCTTATTGAACACTTTTGTCTGACTGAGTAAAAATCAGATAAGCGCAATAGCATTTTTCTATTGCGCTTCTTCCAACTTGAATTTTTTTCCAATTGCTTCTGAAAAACTCTCACCGTGGCTATTTCATTTAAGTGTTGACTCTGTGCAAATATTCGGTAATCTCTATTTAGACGTCTAAACGTATAGACGCGTAAATGGATATAATAAACTATCGATACAATTACGATTGCAAGACTTAATGTCACGAGAGGCAGGGTATGAGTTTTTTTCACGCAAATCAGCGCGAGGCGCTAAACCAAAATTTGGCAGAGTTAGACGGGCAGATTAATGTCTCCTTTGAATTTTTTCCGCCGCGTACTGAAGAGATGGAACAAACTCTCTGGAAATCGATTGATCGACTGAAAAATCTTAAACCTAAATTTGTCTCTGTCACCTACGGCGCAAATTCAGGTGAACGCGACAGAACCCACAGCATCATTAAAGATATTAAAGAAAAAACGGGTCTAGTCGCCGCTCCGCATTTGACTTGTATTGATGCATCACGCGATGAATTAAAAGAAATCGCCCGTGATTATTGGAATAGTGGTATTCGTCAAATTGTCGCATTACGCGGTGATTTACCTGATAACAGCAGCAAGCCAGATATGTATGCCACTGATTTAGTCGAATTACTGAAATCAGAAGCGGATTTTGATATTTCAGTTGCTGCTTACCCTGAAGTACACCCTGAAGCTAAAAGCGCTCAGGCCGATTTGATTAGCTTGAAAAAGAAAATTGATGCAGGTGCTAACCGCGCTATCACGCAGTTCTTTTTTGACGTTGAAAGTTACTTACGCTTTCGCGACCGTTGTGTCGCAACGGGTATCGATGTGGAAATCGTACCGGGTATTTTGCCTGTTTCAAATTTCCGCCAGCTAGAGCGTTTTGCCAAACTAACTAACGTACGTATCCCATCATGGATGAGCAAAATGTATGAAGGGCTAGATAATGACCCTGAGAGCCGCAATTTAGTCGGCGCATCGATTGCGATGGATATGGTGAAAATTTTAAGCCGTGAAGGTGTGAAGGATTTCCACTTTTATACGCTGAACCGTTCTGAACTGACGTATGCAATTTGCCATACGTTGGGGGTCAGGCCATAAATAATGACAGGCAATGAAGCTGTGTCTTTCGGCTTCATTGCTTTTAGCTAAAAAATTTACACCTTCATTAAATTTAGTCGTTCTATTAAAGAAAATCTTACTCTATTTTTTATACTCGCTTTTACCTGTAGGTAATCGCCTAAGTTGAGATAACAATGAAAATAGAGACTAATTCCCACTCCCACAATGTTAATGCTATCCACCAACCCAATAGCATAGCAACATCTTCATTTCCTTTAGATTCAATGCGACAACGCGATATTGTGATAATTAATCCTTACCTTGGTGGCCAAGGAGATCACTTTCTAGCCAATAAAATTGCAAACATTGCCTTAAATGAAGGCTGCCGAGTATCAATCGTTTCTATCAATGCTGAGGATACAACACAACAGCAATGTCGTAATCTATCACGACAAAATGATGAGTTGCATCATCTGAGCCAACTAAAAGATCCTATTTTTATCGTTGCTCCCGTTAGCCTTCTACCATCTGAAAAACTCCAAGAAAATATCAATCAGCTATGTGAAACACATCATTTTGCTAAACAAAAAATTATGTTGATTGAAGAAATGGATATTTCCCCCGTTGAAGATAAAGTAGATGAATGCTACGACAAATTGAAGACAGCTGGATTTAATAAAGTGACTGCACACCATTTAGGTATAGGACTTGGTATTGGATACCTAGCAACTGACCAACAGCAAATTAGAGATATCAAAAATCGATTTGAATATGAATTAACTAATCTAATAGATAGCTATAATTCGTCATTAGCAAAAGATCACAACTACCATTTAGGCTACATTAGCTCTGATGCCGCTATTTTCGGTACTCAAGTTTTTATTGCTAACACACTGGTCGAAACTCAGCATGATAATAAAGATACTCACTATATTATGGTGCTTCGCAAACTTAATGACCAAGTAAAAGAAGATATTCCTTCCAACCTAATGAAAGTTCTAACTAAAACAAAAAGTGAAAATCACGACTATCCATCCTTGTTTTCAAAAGTCACACTCTACTTTGCTGATCCCCTACATGGCCATTTAGAAAAAGCTATCGAGTTCACGGGAACAGGGCAACGTCATGTAACTGTCGCGATAACCCAATCACTCCCTAAAAATATATTTGATGATTTCATGCAGTTAGCCCACTCAGGCATGATGAGTGGCGATCAATCGCTAAGTGAATTTATTTCCTTGAAAGGGACTATTCCTTACTATGATATGCAGCCTTGGAAGCAGGGTGTAGCAAAAGGGCTAAAAAATGTTTGGAGAGAAAGTGAACGGGCAAGTATGGCTGACCATAAAATTATTGGCTTAAATAGGATGGGAACCCCAATTTATAAATTCCTGCCAAATAAAAACCAACCTGAGCTTTCACCTAAACAAATTGCCAGAAAAGCCGAGGTAGAGGAGGAGCTACATTCTATGCAGGCTAATCAATATATTAGCCAATTTATTACTTCTGATACAAAGAAGTCATATTGAAACCTAAATATACTCAAAGTAAACAGATCCAAACTGTCATTATCAATTGGATATGTTTACCGTGAACATGTCACAACATCCGATATACCGTGACATGTCACATTTTTATCTATCAATTCAACAAGCGCATTCATCGAGTTGATAGAAAATAGTTTCTAGCCTGTATTACGCATACCCGCTGCGACGCCTGCAATGGTCACCATCAGCGCTTGCTCAACACGCGGATCTGGTTTGTCTTGTTGGCGAGAACGGTGTAATAACTCTGCCTGTAAAACGTTTAATGGGTCCGTATAAACATTACGTAATGCAATTGATTCGGCAATCCATGGCAGATCTGCCATCAACGCTTCATCTTTTGATACTGCTAATACGCTTTTGATATCTTCCGAAAGTTGTTCACGCAGTTTCAAGCCCAGAGGCCAAAGGCGCTCTTCGACCAAGCGATGGTCATAGTACTCAGCTAACCATAAGTCCGCTTTTGCATACACCATTTCTAACATGGCAATGCGTGTATTAAAGAAAGGCCATTGTTGCCACATTTCATCCAATACAGATTGTTTACCTTCTTGCTCGATCACATGCTTCAATGCGGCACCCGCACCTAGCCATGCAGGTAGCATTAAGCGGTTTTGAGTCCATGCAAAAATCCATGGAATAGCACGTAAGGTCTCAACTCCACCATTTGGACGACGTTTTGCTGGGCGTGAACCCAATGGTAATTTACCTAATTCAAGTTCCGGTGTTGCCGCTCTAAAATACGGTACGAAGTCAGGCTGTTCGCGTACGTAGTCACGGTACATTGCGCAAGAAACATCAGATAGAGAATCCATGACAGATTTCCACTCTTGTTTCGGCTCTGGAGGTGGCAACAAGTTCGCTTCTAGAATGGCGCTTGCGTATAACGCTAAGCTACTGATTGCAACTTGCGGTAAACCAAACTTGAAGCGGATCATCTCACCTTGTTCTGTGACACGTAAACCACCCCGCAAACTGCCTGGCGGTTGAGACAGTAACGCGGAATGAGCAGGTGCGCCACCTCGACCAATGGTGCCGCCTCGACCATGAAAAAGTGTCAATGTGACACCTTCTTTATCACATAATTTAATTAAGGCATCCTGTGCACGGTATTGCGCCCAAGAAGCGGCCATCACCCCTGCATCTTTTGCGGAGTCAGAATAGCCAATCATCACCATTTGGCGATCATCAATCAACTCACGGTACCATTCGATACTCAGTAATTTTTTCATCACGCTTTCAGCGTTATTTAAGTCTTCAAGCGTTTCAAACAGTGGTGCAACAGGTAAACGAACCGACGCGCCGGCTTCTTTAAGCAAGAGCTTAACCGCGAGCACATCAGAAGGCACTTTTGCCATGGAAATCACATATGCCGCAACTGAATCATTCTTAGATTCAGCAATCACACGGCAAGTTTCGAATACTTCCTCCGTTTCGGCACTTGGCTGCCAACAACGAGGGATCAGTGGGCGACGTGATTGTAACTCGGTTAATAAAAAGTCTTGCTTCTCTTCTTCAGACCAAGCTGCATAATCACCTAAGCCTAAATACTGCGTTAATTCAGACAGTGCTTCTGTGTGACGCGTACTTTCTTGGCGAACATCGATGCGAACTAACTGTAAACCAAAACTACGGATACGACGTAATGTATCCAGTAACTGTCCATTGGCAATAATGCTCATCCCACATGCCATTAACGATTGGTAGCAGGCGTATAGCGGATCCCATAACTGTGCATTATCAGTTAGCAAATCAGCTGGTGGCAGTACTTGCTCACCTTTTACTCGACGTTCTAAATATTCTAATGTAGAGAATAGTTGTCCACGTAAGTTTTTGGCAATTTGACGATAAGGCTCATCAACATCATCTCCACCAGCGAGTGCGCGTAGTGCTGGAGTCGCTTCAGTCATCGACAGCTCAGAGACTAAAACTTGAATGTCTTTCAAAAATAAATCTGCTGCTTTCCAACGACTGAGCAGTAATACATGACGTGTGACTTCTGAAGTCACATTTGGGTTGCCATCACGGTCTCCGCCCATCCAAGAAGTAAAACGAATTGGGTTTGCCTCAACAGGTAACACAGTACCAATCGACTCTTCAAGCTGTTCGTTAAATTCACGTAGGAATGCAGGTACAGCTTCCCATAATGAGTTTTCTACAACAGCAAAGCCCCATTTTGCTTCATCAATTGGTGTTGGGCGAATTTTACGAATTTCATCTGTATGCCATGATTGAGCGACTAGTTGACGTAAGCGGCGCATGATGTTGTTGCGTTCGTAATCCGCCAGATCATCATGATCGAGTTGTGATAAACAAGTGTTCACTTCAACCAATTTATGGATCAAGGTGCGGCGTGCGATTTCTGTTGGATGAGCCGTCAAAACCAGTTCGATTGACAGCTGGTTAACCGCTTTATCAATATCGCCATCGGTAAAACTTTTATCTTTTAAGCGACTAAAGAGATTTTTAAGTGCAACAGGGTTACTCGCTGCTTCACCATGTGGGGAGATGCTGTGATATTGCTCAGCAACGTTAGTCAGGTTTAAAAACTGGTTAAATGCCCTCGCAACCGGTAGTAGTTCGTCATTAGAGAGGTTTTGTAATGTCATTAACAGTTTTTGACGCTGTACTTCATTACCTGCACGAGATGATTTTGACAATTTACGGATGGATTCCACTTTATCGAGGATGTCCTCACCTAAAGCTTCCTTGATTGTGTCGCCGAGTAGCTTACCCAGCATACTGACATTACTGCGCATTGCGGAATATTGCTGATTCATGAGACTCCTGACCTTGTGCTTCTGGCAGAATGCGCTCCGTTCTAGGTTGATTGACGGTTAACAACTGCAGTCCAATTTCCTGTAATTAAATTTCAGCTAGCTGCGCTGGAGTTGTAGTTTTGTGATGCAGCCACCAAATTTTACCCTTGCCTCTATATAGATATCAGAAAAAAAGCAATTTGGGGGATTTTTCTGAAATTTAATTACAGCAATATTTTTATTAGTTTTTCTTATTTACGTATTGTTTCAGCGCAATATATTGTCGATTCAGCACTTTTAAGACATGAATATTGCTTAAGAATTAAATCATCAGAACAAAAAGGCAAAAAATCAGGAAGGGATCATTGAGTAAAGGTAGGCATTAAACATCATGCCTACCTTAAAAGTCGGTTAGAGCAACTGAGAAAGACGATTGAGGTCTGATTGGATAGCGCCAGCAGTCACATCACGACCAGCACCGGGACCACGGATCACTAATGGATTATCGCGATACCAACGGCTCTCGATCGCAAAAACATTATCGCCTGGTAGTAATGAAGACAGAGGATGATCGGGTTTAACCGCTTCTACCCCAACGCGAGCACGCCCTTTAACCGCATCGAACCGCGCAACATAACGCAACACCATACCCATTTCTTGAGCAGCCTCTAAACGCTGCTGCATCTGTTCATTAATGACAGCGCTATTTTCAAAAAACTCATCCAATGAACCTGTTTCTGCTTGTGGCGGAACCAGTGACTCAACGCGAACATCCGTAGGCTCAATTTCATAACCCGCTTCGCGCGCTAAAATAATTAATTTACGCATTACATCTTGGCCAGAGAGATCGATACGTGGATCAGGCTCTGTCAAGCCTTGTTGCCATGCTTGCTCAACTAACTCACTGAATGGTACTGAACCATCAAATTGTAAAAAGAGCCATGATAAAGTACCTGAAAAAATACCACTGATGGCTAAAATCGAATCGCCACTCTCTTTAAGATCACGTACAGTATGGTTAATCGGTAAACCCGCCCCAACAGTGGCGTTATATAGCCAATGGCGGCCAGTTTTACTGAATGCATCACGAATGTGGCGATACTGTTGTGTTTCCGCTGCCCCAGCAATTTTATTGGCGCTGATGACATGGAAACCATAACTGGCAAAATCAATGTAGCTGTTAGCCAACTCTTCACTAGCAGTCACATCAAGCACGACTAAATCATCATATGGGTGCGCACGCATCCATAAAAATAGGTTGTCGTCTTCATGTTCTATTGCATCATCATCGAAAAATGCTAAGGCGCGACTAGGATCAATACCTTGATAGTTAAGCAAGCTACGACGACTATCCACAACACCGGCAAGGACAAAGTCAAAGTCACTACGTGCTGAGATATTAGGTTGTTCAGCTGCAAACAGTTCTAACCAACGAGCACCTATATTGCCTTTACCAAATAATACGAGTCCAATACGTTTTTCTGCTCGGAACAAGCTTTGATGCATTCCTTGAATTAAATGTTCAGTCTGATTGGAACGCAGTACCGCCACTAAACTGATCCCCTCTTCCGAGTGCCAAATAAATTCAACGGGCTGTTCTTTCAATTCTTCGTAGAAACGGTGGCTATGCAATGGGTTTTTACATACCCCAGCACCCACTAATGCCACCAGTGAAAAACCTTCGCGTAGTGATAATGTTCCCGGAAGCGCCGCTTCCTCTAAAATATTTAAAGCACTTTCAACAAGTTCTGAGGTATAACAAAACTGCAGTAAGTTTCGATCAGGGTGAATGCCATGTGCCAATGGACGCAACTGAGTACGTTTCAATAATAAATCAATGTCTTTATATATCTGATTAAAATCACGCCCTTGTGCAATTCTCAGCTCAATTAAACACACGTCATCATGGCTAGTCACTATTTTAGCACCAGAGCCTGATGCTAAAACTCGCTCAATCTTTGTTGAGCCTTGCTCAGGTTGATAACTGCATCTTAGTTGCAGATCAATATTGCTGACTGAAACGGGTTGTAATGTCCGTGTATGAAGTACTGGCGCAGCTAAACGAGCAAGCTCACTTGCTTCATCTAAACGCAATAAAGGCAATAAACACGCATCTTTAATTTTACGTGGGTCAGCACTATAAACACCGGCAACATCACTCCAAATAGTGACTTTTGCGGCGTCAGCCAATGCACCGACTTGAGTGGCTGAATAGTCACTGCCATTGCGACCTAACAAAACGGTTTCACCCGCCTGATTACGTGAAATAAACCCTGTAACAACAAGACGATGTTTAGGGTACTGCACTAAAATTTGTTGTAATAAATTGCGTGACTGCGGTTCATCAACCTGTGGCTGTGCTGCTCTCTCTGCACGTAAAAACGTCCGTGCATCCAGCCATGCACTTTGCATACCTGATTCTTGCAACACCTCAGACATTAAGCGAGCTGACCATATTTCACCATGACCAACCACTTCAGCGTAAGAAGCATCATTAATAGGCTGATCCAGCAGAGCGCTTAAACGTTCTAGATCTTCCACAAATAAACGGTTTAGCCTATTAGCCTTTTCTTCAGGCAATAGCTCATTGATGAGATCTTGCTGGTAACGACGTAAGTATTGCTGAACTTGATGAGCAGAAATACGGTCACTCTGACTTAGTTTCAACCAATTAATTAACTGGTTTGTTGTACTACCCGCAGCTGAAACCACCATTAAGTCACCTGATTGGCTATAGTTAGCCATAATATTGGCGACCCGCTGATAACATTTCGCATCAGCTAAACTACTCCCCCCAAATTTATGTAACTGGCGGTGACATGGATCCGCCTCAACTGCTGTCAGTACACTCATCAAATACTCCGCTAACGTTGTGCTGCTACTTGAAATGCATTTTCTAAATCTGCGATAAGATCTTGGCTATCCTCGATCCCGACAGAAATCCGCAATAAACTGTCCGTAATACCTGCCGCAGCTCTTGCTTCTGCTGACATACCTGCATGCGTCATCGTCGCAGTATGTGATATGAGGGTTTCAACGCCCCCCAATGATTCTGCTAGTGTAAACAGTGTTAGTGAACTTAAAAAGCAACGTAACTGTGATTCATTGCCATTAAATTCGAAACTTAACATCGCACCAAAACCTTTTTGCTGTTTCACAGCGACTTCATGACCCGCATGATCGACTAATGCAGGATAATATAATTTCTTCACTAACGGCTGAGTTTTAAGATAATTTACTATCTCTTGTGCATTACTTTGTTGCTGTTTTATTCGTGGTGATAATGTTCTGATACCCCTAAGCAACAAATAGCTGTCAAAAGCACCGCCCGTTACACCAATATTATTTGCCCACCATGCTAATTCTATTGCCCATTTTTCCTCTTTGGCAATAACAGCACCTGCAATAATATCTGAATGTCCATTAAGATATTTTGTACATGAATGCACAACAAAATCAGCACCTAATGCAATGGGTTGTTGCAACACAGGGCTTAAAAAAGTGTTATCCACGATCACTAGAGCCCCAGCATCGTGAGCCAATTTTGTAATTGTTTCAATATCATAAATAGTTAGCAGTGGGTTACTTGGCGTTTCAATCAATACTAATTTAGGTTTTTTATCTAACGCTGAAAGGAGTTGTTCTCGGTTATTTTGATCAACAAACTGTACTTGATAGGCACCGCGCTGATGTTGACTATTAAACAAACGATAACTTCCACCATAGCAATCGTGAGGAGCAACTAACAAATCTCCTGGTTGTAAAAAAACAGTGCATAAAAGATGTAGCGCGGACATACCACTATTTGTCATCACTGCTCCGCTACCGCCTTCCAGCTGTGCAAGTGTTTTTTGCACAATATCGCGCCCAGGGTTACCTCGACGTGAATAATCATGAGCACGAGGCTCATTAAAATCAGTAAAATTATAAGTACTTGACAAGTATATGGGTGGAACAACGCAGCCAAACTGCGAATCTTCGTTTAACCCATTATGAATGGCGATAGTCGACTGTTTGAGGCTCATAAACGCTTCTCCTGATAGACGGTAAGCCAAATAATACTCACTGGAAGTATGGACGTCAACATATCTAGACGGCTAAACTTCTTTACGTTTATACCAAGTAGTGGAATAATCATCCTTAATGATTATGCGTAAATTGATTGCAATTTACGCAAAATATATCAACTCATTAATTTCAAAAAGAAATTTTGATATTCTATGTTGTATATATTTTAACTTATATGTCAGTTGAAAATCCTAGACCATGAATCTTTTGTGGTTTGAAAGATAACTGATGTATTATTTTTTATTATTAATGAAAATAACCAAGGTAACTCATGGCTGAATGGAACGGTGAATATGTCAGTCCGTATGCTGAGCATGGCAAAAAAAGTGAGCAAGTAAAAAAAATTACAGTATCGATCCCATTAAAGGTACTGAAAATTTTAACTGATGAGCGTACCCGCAGGCAAATCAATAACTTGCGTCATGCAACCAACAGTGAACTACTGTGCGAAGCTTTCTTGCACGCCTTCACTGGCCAGCCGCTGCCAAATGATGATGATTTACGTAAAGAACGTAATGATGAAATCCCAGAGGTAGCTAAAGAGATCATGCGCGAGCTCGGCATTGACCCTGAAACTTGGGAATATTAATTCCAGAAAGCAAAAAACCCGCTCATCAGAACGGGTTTTTTGTTATAAGACATTGGGCTAAGCCCAATGCTTACCTTCAACTTTTCACAGGTTTGATTACTTCTTAGAGCCTGGGATGCTGAAACGTTGGTTAAAGCGATCAACACGACCACCAGTAGCAACGTCACGCTGTTTACCAGTATAGAACGGGTGGCAGTTACCACAAACGTCTAGGTTCAGTGAGTGACCTGCAGTTGAATTGATTTTCATAACATTACCGCAAGAACAAGTTGCAGTAACTTCTTCGTATTTAGGGTGAATACCTTTTTTCATGGGAGAACCTCTATTAAGGCCGTGTCGCCATTCCAGCCCTAACGCCGGACACCACACGTCGTGTTGATTAAGAATGTTTTATTGGCAAAATTAGATACCAAAGGCGGCGGATCATACAGAAAATCTGTTTATCACGCAATGAAAACTACGCAGTTTTTATGATATTCTAACTGGACAATCTTACTATTATCGCACAAAAACTAGACGGAATACCAGACATGATCGTCGTTCAGGTGGCTTTACCTGTTCCTTTAAACCGCGCATTTGATTATCGCTTAGCTGACAACATGCCGATCCCGCCGATCGGGGGTCGTGTTATGGTGCCTTTTGGCAAACGACAAGCTCTTGGTGTTGTTATCAACCATAGCCATACGAGCGAGCTACCTGAAGAGCAGCTGAAATCTGTTGAACTTGTGCTTGATAATGAAGCCCTATTCCCCGACGACCTATGGCAATTGTTGCTATGGTCATCACAGTATTACCACTATCCTATTGGCGAAGTCCTGTTTCACGCTTTACCTATTTTATTACGTCAAGGCAAAGCGGCTGAGTTTTCACCTATTTGGCAATGGCAAGTCACCCCACTGGGAGAAAGTGCTGATCTCAATGAGCTCAAACGTTCACCAAAACAGCAACAAGCCCTTGCTTTACTACGCCGTCGACCTATTTATCGCCACCAAGTCAATGAGCTTGAATTAAGCGAAAGCGCACTACAATCACTAAAAAAGAAAGATTACATCGATCTACACCCTGTTCAACCAACAGCAGAAAAGTGGCAATCCCAATTTTCTGTCAGCGGAGAACGCTTACGCCTTAATAGCGAGCAGGCTACCGCCGTAGGCGCGATCCGCGCCGAAGATGATAATTTTTCACCTTGGCTACTTGCCGGTATCACAGGCTCTGGTAAAACAGAAGTTTACCTGAGCGTATTGGAAAATATTTTAGCTCAAGGCAAACAGGCTCTAGTTTTAGTACCTGAAATAGGCTTAACACCACAAACTATTAGCCGCTTTCGCGAACGCTTCAACGCCCCTGTTGATGTACTGCACTCAGGGCTAAATGACAGTGAACGTCTTGCCGTATGGTTACGTGCGAAACAAGGTACTAATGCGATTGTTATCGGTACCCGCTCCGCACTGTTCACCCCATTTTCCCGTTTGGGTATTATCATTATCGATGAGGAACACGATAGTTCCTACAAACAACAGGATGGTTGGCGTTACCATGCGCGCGACCTCGCAGTTTTCCGTGCAAAAAAAGAAAACATTCCTATTATTATGGGAACGGCTACGCCTTCTTTAGAAACACTGTTTAATGTTCAGCAAAAGAAATATCGTCAGCTGAACTTAACATTACGAGCAGGTAACGCACGTCCAGCAACCCAGCATCTTATCGACCTCAAAGGCCAACCACTCAAGTTTGGTTTATCGCATTTATTGGTTAAACATATTCAAGACCATTTGGCACAAAACAATCAGGTGATATTGTTTTTAAACCGTCGCGGCTATTCACCCGCACTGATTTGCCATGAATGTGGCTGGATAGCAGAATGTCAACGCTGCGATCACTACTATACTTTGCACCAAAACTTCCATCAGCTACGTTGCCACCATTGTGATAGCCAACGCCCAGTACCGCGTCAATGCCCACATTGTGGCTCCACACACCTTGTACCTGTAGGTATGGGAACTGAGCAGCTAGAAGAAGGGATCACTGAATTATTCCCTGACGTCCCTGTAACACGCATTGATCGTGATACCACGAGCCGTAAAGGTGAGTTAGAGCAGCATTTAAATGAGGTCCATGCAGGTGGCGCACGTATTTTGATTGGAACACAAATGCTAGCTAAAGGGCACCATTTTCCAGATGTGACCTTAGTTGCCCTATTGGATGTAGACGGCGCACTGTTTTCAAGTGATTTTAGGGCTGCTGAACGTTTTGCACAGCTTTATGTACAAGTTTCTGGGCGAGCGGGTCGCGCTGGTAAACAAGGCGAAGTATTTTTACAAACTCATCACCCAGAGCACCCATTATTACAGACACTATTAGAAAGTGGTTATGATGCATTCACCAAAGAAGCGATGGAAGAACGCCGTGTTGCCATGCTGCCGCCGTTTTCTAGCCATATACTGATCCGTTCAGAAGATCACAACAACCAAGACGCAAGACAGTTTCTACAAAAAGTACGCCATTATATTTCTGAACATCCACAAAGCGATCCTCGTTTATGGATTTTAGGCCCTGCCCCAGCAATCCAAGCTAAACGCGGTGGTCGTTTTCGTTGGCAGCTATTACTACAACACCCCTCTCGTGGTTACTTACAACAATTTGCAGCACGACTTCTACCTGAGCTACAAAGTCAGCCAGAAAGCCGCAAAGTGAAGTGGAATATTGATGTCGACCCTACTGATGGTTAGTTTCCTATATCAGTAAAATTCGTCTAGATTAGATCCAACCACGGTGACTGCTCTTCGCCATAAACGACGAAGCTTCCCACTTCTCAGGCCGCTACCGTCTGTACAACGGGTTTACGCTGGCCTCCATGGGCAGAGACGACGAGTCCCGCCGCCTGTCATTACTGTACCCGTATATTATCATAATGAAAGGCTATTTCATTAAGCCCAATACATGGATCTTTAGTGGAGTTTATCTGAAAAAGACACCGTGTCAGTCTGTCGATCGTCTATTTCATTGTGCAACAAAGTCCCGCAGAAACGCTTTGACGATGCTTCTTTAAAGCCCTCTGGGCTTTTTGCCTTATATCTCCGCCCGCATTGGCCGAAGGTTTACGGCAGATTTTGCTAATAACTCACCTTTATATAGCCAAATATTTGCCATTAAATGATGGTAAAAACAGCGGCCTTATTAATTATTTTCAATATTTGCGAAGCAGCTCTAAAAAATGACGCAAGTCACAGTTTTTATGTAAACTAGGTAACAGATATTATTATTAAACCAATTAGAATAACTCATAACTTGATGCGATGACGTCTTTACGCCATTCAAAAAAAGCAATCGATTAACTAACGTAAGGAAGACGTTGTGGAACAAAAACAACAAAGTGGCACTGCAACCATGAAAGATGTTGCTAATGCAGCAGGCGTATCAACGGCAACCGTCTCCAGAACTTTAATGAACCCTGAAAAAGTCTCTTTGCAAACACGTCAAAAAGTCGAACAGGCGGTGATGGATGTTGGTTACTATCCACATAACCTTGCGAGAAGCTATAAGCGCAATGAATCAAAAACCATTTTGGCGATCGTACCCGATATCAGTGATCCTTTCTTTAGTGATGTGATCTGCGGTTTAGAGAAAGTGGCTGCTGAAGAAGGTTATTTTGTATTAATTGGCGATTGTAAGCATCAGCAAAAGCAAGAAAATGCGTTTATTAATCTGATCATTACCAAACAAATCGATGGTATGGTGCTGTTAGGCTCAAACCTGCCTTTTGATGTGTCAACGGAAGAGCAGAAGAACCTCCCGCCTATTGTTATGGCTAACGAATTCTCTCCCGACCTGAAATTGCCTACCGTCCATATTGATAATTTAACCTCTGCGTTTAATGCAACGCATTATTTACAAAAGCTAGGCCATAAGCGGATTGCTTGTATTGCAGGCCCTGAATATATGCCACATAGCCAGTATCGTTTAGAAGGTTATAAAAAAGCCATGCTGCGCACCGGTGAAAGGCTGCGTGAACAATATATTGTGCGGGGTGATTTTACCCATGAAAGTGGGGCCGAAGCAGCGAAAGTGTTACTGTCATTACCCGAGCCACCGACTGCAATTTTTTGTCATAGTGACATCATGGCCATTGGAGCCATGTGGCAGGCAAAAAAATTGGGACTAACGCTGCCTGATGATCTGTCTATCGTTGGATTTGATAATCTTGAGCAAGCAAAATATACCTTGCCTTCGTTAACAACAATTAACCATCCACGCGATGAAATTGGACGCCATGCCATGTTATTACTGCTTGAACAGCTACAAGGCAATAGTGTAACTCCTGGTTCACGTCTCCTAGATTCTGATTTAATCATTAGAGAAAGCACAATAGCGCCTAAAAGCTAGGCAAAATCGTTCAGGTTAAGTAACATATAAAGAGAGATAATAACTGACATACAATAACCTAGTGAATTAACAGCGTGGCACAAAAAGATTATGTAGCTCGCGGGCGGTCATCTGCCCGCCGTAAAACCAGTAAAGGCAAAGCAAAAAAAGCACAAGGCCTTCCTCTAACAACGCTCGTTGTTGCGGTTGGGATTGTAGTGCTTTTCGTTGGCGGCCTTTTTTATATCACTCACAACAAACAAGAATCGCCTCAAAGTACGGGTGCGCATACTCCATCAGCACCTGTAAATACGCTGCCACCAAAACCAGAAGAGCGTTGGCGCTATATTAAAGAACTTGAGCGTCGCGGTGTCGATTTACCTGAGATTCAGCAGCAAAATAATGCTGGCAGCAATATTATGCGCCAGTCTGATCTGACGCCAGAACAGCGCCAACTCTTAGAGCAAATTGATTCTGATAGACGCGGTCCTGTCACAAATTTACAAGAGGTTCCGTATAACGGGCAACCTGTACCGCGCTCACAAGTTATTATTAATGAGCCAACTCAGCCTGTTAGCCCACCGGTACAACGTAAACCGGTCACGCCTCCAGAACCAAAACCTGAGACGCGACCAGTCCAATCTACCCAGCCAGCACCAACAGCACCACCGGTTCAAACTGAAAGCAAACCTGCAAATAATCTGCAAAATATGCTTGTACAGTGTGGCTCTTTCCGTACCGCAGAGCAGGCTGAATCTGTTCGTGCAACGCTCGCCTTCTCAGGAATTGAAAGTCGAGTCACTGCTGGTGGCGGTTGGCATCGGATCGTACTTGGCCCATATTCGAAGTCTACCGCAGAAAAAATGCGTGACCGAGCAAGTGGAGTTGGCGTTTCAGGATGTATTCTTCGTGCCTCTGGGGGTTGAAAAATATAATCCCCTCCCCCATGTACTGTTTTAACGTACTATCAAGAGCGGCTGTAACAGCATTTTGCACATTCAAGCTACCAATTTATGAAAGGCGGTAGCTTCAAAACTTATATAGACCGCATTTTTTCGTCATATAACCAGGGGCTAACTCATGACAACAATCGTAAGTGTTCGCCGTAATGGCCAAGTCGTAATCGGTGGAGATGGGCAAGCGACGATGGGTAATACCGTCATGAAAGGTAATGTCCGCAAAGTTCGTCGCTTATATAACGACAAAGTTATTGCAGGATTTGCCGGTGGCACTGCCGACGCGTTTACTCTTTTTGAGCTGTTTGAGCGTAAGCTGGAACTGCACCAAGGCCATTTAACTAAAGCAGCTGTTGAATTAGCAAAAGATTGGCGTACTGACCGTATGCTACGCAAACTAGAAGCACTGCTTGCGGTCGCTGATGAACACACATCCCTCATTATTACAGGGAATGGTGATGTCGTTCAGCCAGAAAATGATTTAATTGCTATAGGTTCAGGTGGCCCATATGCGCAATCCGCAGCACGTGCCTTACTTGAAAATACAGATTTAAGCGCACGTGAAATCGCTGAAAAAGCCCTTTCGATTGCCGGCGATATCTGTATCTATACTAACCACAATGTCAACTTTGAAGAAATTTCTTCAAAATCATAAGGATTGCCAGCATGTCCGAAATGACTCCACGCGAAATAGTTAGCGAACTCGATAACCATATCATTGGCCAAAACAATGCAAAACGCTCTGTTGCTATTGCATTACGTAATCGCTGGCGCCGTATGCAGCTCAATGAAACGCTGCGCCATGAAGTGACACCCAAAAATATTTTAATGATTGGACCTACTGGTGTAGGTAAAACAGAAATCGCCCGTCGTCTGGCAAAACTTGCCAACGCGCCATTCATTAAAGTTGAAGCGACCAAATTCACTGAAGTTGGCTATGTTGGTAAAGAAGTTGACTCGATCATTCGTGATTTAGCTGATTCTGCAATTAAAATGGTTCGCCAACAATCAATTGAAAAAAACCGTTATCGTGCAGAAGAACTTGCCGAAGAGCGTATTCTTGATGTGTTGATCCCACCAGCAAAAAATAATTGGGGACAATCTGAACCCGTTGATGAACAATCTCCAGCTCGCCAATCATTCCGTAAAAAACTACGAGAAGGCCAGTTAGACGATAAAGAGATTGAAATTGAAGTGGCCGCGGCACCTATGGGTGTTGAGATCATGGCACCTCCTGGCATGGAGGAAATGACCAATCAATTACAATCCATGTTCCAAAATCTTGCGGGGCAAAAACAAAAAGCACGCAAGATGAAGATCAAAGAAGCCTTTAAGCTATTGATTGAAGAAGAAGCCGCCAAGCTGGTTAACCCTGAAGAGCTAAAAGAGCAAGCGATTGAAGCGGTTGAACAGCACGGTATCGTATTTATCGATGAATTTGATAAAATTTGTAAGCGTGGTGGGCAATCCTCTGGTCCTGATGTATCCCGCGAAGGTGTGCAGCGTGACTTATTGCCATTGATTGAAGGTTGTACAGTTTCAACTAAACATGGCATGGTAAGAACAGATCATATTTTGTTTATTGCATCTGGTGCATTCCAAGTTTCTAGCCCATCTGATTTGATCCCTGAATTACAGGGCCGTTTGCCAATTCGAGTTGAATTACAAGCACTGACCACTGAAGATTTTGTGCGTATTTTAACTGAGCCAAATGCTTCTTTGACTGAACAATACAAAGCGTTGATGGCAACGGAAGGCGTGACGATTGAATTCACTGAAGATGGTATCCGCCGTATCGCTGAAGCTGCATGGCAGGTCAATGAATCTACAGAGAACATTGGTGCCCGTCGTCTACACACCGTTCTTGAGCGTTTAATGGAAGAAATTTCCTATGATGCGAGTGAACGTAGCGGTCAAACTATCCAAATCAATGCTGAATACGTGAAACAGCATTTGGATGAGTTGGTTGCTGACGAAGATCTGAGTAGATTTATTTTATAATCTTATTAATTATCAGGTTTTCATGTATCCTTAATATACGTCTCATAAAGTATCGCCATTAATCCATGGTTGTACTCTCATGAACCGACAATTATTTAGCCCATCGCAACTTTATTGATGCGGGGGCTTTTAATCATATTAAACATAATAGACCTGTGAAATTATTGAATGAGCTCATCTACTTCTATTAGCCGTAAGCAGGCTTGGCTAGAAAGTTTACGCCCTAAGACTCTGCCTTTAGGGGTTATTGCGATTATTACTGGCTCCGCACTCACCTATTTAACGGGCAATTTTAAGTGGCCCGTTGCTCTGTTAGCCTTGATCACCGCAGGCTTACTGCAAATATTGTCTAACCTCGCCAATGACTACGGCGATGCAGTTAAAGGCTCCGATACTGCTGAACGTATTGGCCCCCTACGCGGTATGCAAAAAGGGGTGATCACTCAGGCTGACATGAAAAAAGCACTGAAAATTAATATTATTGCAGCCTGCATTTCAGGCATTCTATTAATTGTCCTTGCGTGTGAAAAACCTGAAGATGCTATTGGCTTTTTGATGTTAGGGCTAGTCGCTATTGTGGCTGCTATCACCTATACCGTCGGTAAAAAACCTTATGGTTACCTTGGATTAGGCGATATTTCTGTACTAATTTTCTTTGGCTGGCTAAGTGTCATCGGCACATATTACCTACAAGCCAATGCCTTTAATATTATCACTGTATTGCCCGCCACCGCTTGTGGATTACTTTCTGTTGCCGTGCTGAATATTAATAATATGCGCGATATCGAAAATGATGTTAAAGCAGGAAAGAACACTTTAGCGGTACGTTTAGGCCCCCAAGGTGCACGGATCTATCATACGATTATCATCATTGTTGCCATTCTATGCTTAGCTTTCTTTAACTTGATGTATTTACATGGTTGGGTATGTTGGCTATTCCTTCTTGCCGTCCCGATGTTAATGAACCATATTCGCCGAGTCTTGAACGATCCGACCCCTGAGGGGATGCGTCCAATGTTAGAAAACATGGTAAAAGCGGCACTATTCACTAACGTTCTCTTTTCTATCGGTGTAGTATTAAGCAAATAGTTGTTTATTTTTGAGAAGTGAATTTTGCCAATCACCTCTTAAAAGGGATATACTTTATTTCTCTTGCTGCAAAAAAAAGACCATACACTATGAAATATGATACTTCCGAACTCTGTGATATCTACCAAGAAAGCGTCAATGTGGTAGAACCCCTTTTCTCCAATTTTGGTGGACGTACTTCATTTGGCGGTCAAATCATTACAGTCAAGTGCTTTGAAGATAACGGCCTACTGTATGATTTGCTAGAAGAAGACGGCCATGGTCGCATTCTCCTTGTTGATGGCGGTGGCTCTGTGCGTAAAGCGCTCATTGATGCAGAACTGGCTCGATTAGCCATGGATAACCACTGGGAAGGCATTGTGGTGTATGGTGCGGTACGCCAAGTCGATGCATTGATGGAGCTTGATCTTGGTATTCAAGCCGTTGCAGCAATACCGGCTGGCTGCCCAGATGAAGGCATTGGCGAAAGTGATATTCGAGTCAATTTCGGCGGCGTCACCTTCTTCTCTGGCGATTATCTGTATGCAGACAACACAGGTATTATTTTGTCAGAAGAGCCGCTTTCCATGCAAGACAACAGCGGTTTTGAAGTGGTTGACGAAGAAGATATCTAACGCTCAACAAACTTATTCGAATTAAAAAAGCAGGGCTGATAGCAATATCAGCCCTGCTTTTTATTGTGTAATGTCATCAGACTCAAGATAAAAACCACATTGCACTTGCACATCTAAACTACAATCAATGTTAATCTCAGAATTTAACTTATAAATACCAAAATCAACGTAAAATCATTGCATAGGTTACATACTTAAATACCCTAAATAGTTCGTGTTGCAGCTAGGCGGCAATCGAAGGCTATCCCGATGAGCATACATAAGTACGTGATTCGGGTAGCCGAGAGAAGCCAACAACGCTGCGGCGCGAAATATGACGGGTATTTTAGACTTCTTCCATCTTGCCAAGTAACCCACGTAAACGCTCTTGCCACGTTTGCTGCTCTTGTTTCAGTTGCTCATTTTCACGTACCAACGATTCTGTACCTGATTTTGCATTATCCAGCTCTTGAGCTAATGCGCTGTTTTTATCTTTCAGTTCGTCGATTTCCATTTGCAACAATGTGATGGTATCAATCGCTTGTTGAACTTTTGATTCTAATTTCTCAAATACTTCAAATGACATTCTTCTAATCTCCCTTGTAAGCTATAACAACGATTGTAAGTAGCATGATCCTCTGTGTCTAGTGGCTTGACTCTGATTCCCTAGATACCTTAATTTAAAGTACTGGTCGGATCACATTATAAAGGTCGAGTACATCACTATTTTTGGTCGTTTTCTTTCGTTTTGGTGATGTAACACACATATTTCAATTTCGATATTTCTCGTTTGCGCTCATTAACGATAAATTTACACTATAGGTTTTCACTTTGAAAATCTTACCTTGAATAATATTACAATAATTTTAATTTTCGTAGGATAGAAAGATATGAGCCAAACGACCACAACTACACTCAGCGGTCAGTGCATATCAGAATTTTTAGGTACCGCACTTATCGTCTTTTTCGGTTTAGGCTGCGTGGCAGCCGTCCGTATCGCAGGAGCACAGCTAGGCCTCTGGGAAATCAGTATTATCTGGGGCTTTGGTGTTGCCCTTGCTGTCTACCTCACTGCAGGAATTTCAGGTGCCCACCTGAACCCAGCCGTCACCATTGCACTGTGGCTATTTGCAAGTTTCGAAAGACATAAAGTTGCACCTTACATTGTTGCACAAATGTTAGGGGGCTTCTTTGCTGCTGCCCTCGTTTACTTTATGTATTCACCCGTCTTTATTGATTACGACCAAGTCCACCATATCATTCGTGGCACACAAGAAAGTTTGTTCACTGCTGGTGTTTTTTCAACTTATCCAGCGCCGCAATTAACTGAACTACATGCTTTCTTCATTGAAGTTATCATTGCCGCCATCCTACTCTGCCTGATTTTAGCACTCACTGATGATGGTAATGGTATCCCTCGTGGCCCATTAGCTCCTCTGTTAATTGGTATTTTAATTGCCGTGATTGGTGGCTCATTCGGCCCACTAACTGGCTTCGCATTAAACCCAGCCCGTGACTTCGGACCAAAAGTCGTGGCATATTTGGCTGGTTGGGGTGATATCGCGCTCACAGGCGGCCGTGAAATTCCTTATTTCTTAGTACCACTCACTGCACCTATCGTAGGTGGGTTAATTGGTGCATTTGCATATCGCACACTGATCTCTCGCCATTTACCAGGTTTCGTGCATACGAAAAAAGACGAAAAATCAGTAAAAACATCTAGTAAAAACGCTTAATCATTACCGGAACAGGTTTAAATTATGACAACAGAAACCAATATCGAGAAAAAATATATTGTCGCTCTTGATCAGGGAACAACCAGTTCACGGGCCGTTGTACTTGACCACGACGCCAATATTATTAGTATCTCTCAGCGTGAATTTACCCAAATCTATCCTAAGCCAGGCTGGGTAGAACATGATCCTATGGAAATTTGGGCATCACAAAGTTCAACATTGGTTGAAGTACTCGCAAAAGCCGACATTCGCACAGATGAAGTCGCAGGTATCGGGATCACCAACCAACGTGAGACCACCATTGTTTGGGAAAAAGCAACAGGTAAACCCGTTTATAATGCTATCGTTTGGCAATGCCGCCGTACTGCGGACTTCTGTACCCATCTGAAGCAAAATGATAAAGAATTAGAAGAGTATATTCGCCAAAACACAGGCCTCGTCGTCGACCCTTATTTTTCAGGCACCAAAGTCAAATGGATTTTGGATCACGTAGAGGGTGCTCGCGAGCGTGCAGAAAAAGGCGAACTGCTATTTGGTACCGTTGATACATGGTTAGTCTGGAAAATGACGCAAGGCCGTGTTCACGTAACAGATTACACCAATGCTTCACGTACCATGCTGTTCAACATTCGCAATCTGGAATGGGATGACAAGATCCTCAAAGCGTTAAACATTCCACGCATCATGCTACCAGAAGTTCGCCCATCCTCTGAGGTTTATGGTCAAACTAACATTGGCGGTAAAGGCGGTACACGTATTCCTATTTCAGGTATTGCTGGTGACCAACAAGCCGCACTCTATGGTCAACTGTGTGTTAAACAAGGCATGGCAAAAAACACCTATGGCACAGGTTGCTTCTTGCTGATGAATACAGGTGAAACAGCAGTACGTTCGAACCATGGCCTGTTAACTACCATTGCTTGTGGCCCTAAAGGTGAAGTGAACTATGCCCTCGAAGGCGCGGTGTTCGTTGGTGGTGCATCAATTCAATGGTTACGTGATGAATTGAAACTGATTGATGAGTCTACTGACTCTGAGTACTTCGCAACTAAAGTAAAAGATAGCAATGGCGTCTATGTTGTCCCCGCCTTTACAGGTTTAGGTGCCCCTTATTGGGATCCGTATGCACGTGGTGCTATTTTTGGTTTAACGCGTGGTGCTAACCGCAACCACATCATTCGTGCAACATTAGAATCCATCGCCTACCAAACACGTGATGTACTGGATGCCATGCAGGCAGATGCAGAAACACGTTTAGCATCACTGCGTGTTGATGGTGGTGCAGTTGCCAACAACTTCTTGATGCAGTTCCAAGCGGATATTTTAGGTACGTCGGTTGAGCGCCCTGAAGTGCGTGAAAGTACGGCCCTCGGTGCTGCTTACCTCGCAGGCCTAGCAGTTGGCTTCTGGAACAGCCTTGATGAGTTGCAAACCAAAGCGACAATTGAACGTGTATTCAAGCCTGGTATTGAAACCACTGAGCGCAATTACAAATATGAAGGATGGAAAAAAGCAGTTGCTCGTGCACAAGAGTGGGAAGACCGCGCTTAAGCCATCATTAATTCATTTTTTTTAATATAAAAAAGCGACGCTAATGCGTTGCTTTTTTGTTTCTCACGTCAAAAATTCAATTATTAATTAAATGATTAAAACATTGTAGTAATAATAATAAATTAGACGACCATATTAAATACGTTAAAATAATTAATCACTTTAGATATTACTCATTATTTAATCAAAAAATGGATTTGTGTTATGGATAACCAGAAAGACTCTTTATCGTCTAAACAAATAAAAAACATACAATATGGCCTACTCGCTCAAGTTTATGATCTGAAGGCTTCAGCTCAAACGCAGCCCCTCATTAAACAAGCCGTTTTAGTTTCCGAGCTAAATGAAAACACGACCTCATTGGCACCAAGAACAACAAAAACCAAATGGGTCTATGAAGGTGTGATCACGATCCCGCAAGATGGTCAATATCTGTTTATGGTCGACCAACATAACAGCTCTTTATCAATTGATATAAATCATCAGAAAATTGAATTGCATCAACAACAAACCGCTAATGGCATTACTTTTGAGCATCTTCAAGCAGGTCAACAGTTTTCAATCATCTTTACAACAACCACGGATGGAACTGTACCGCGATTTCGTTTCTATTGGGATGCGGGGAACGGATTTGAGATGGTTCCTGATAAAGTGATACAAATTGCAACCCCAGAAATATCAGTCCCACAGCCTGAGGTTAGATCTGAAATACAATCCAATTTGCAGAATATTGCCATACAGCAAATCATCACTGATGAGGTCATGCAACATAACCTACAGTTGGGGTACTACAAAGGTCGAGGTCGCATTGCGGTATTGCGCGATGATTCCACCTTGTTCAATGCGTTAACAAAACAAAGCCCAACAGAGTCACTAGAAGGAAAAACGGCTTTTCAATTAATCAGCTGGCTCGCTGATAAATCGCGATCAGCTGGTGAAAATCACAAAACCTATATACTCAGTGCGGTCGACGAAAAAGATTTCTCAGGTTTTCAAATTCACCCTAAACATAACCTGTTCATCGACAGTTTTAACTCACCGCACAAGTGGCTACAAGGGGATACACGAGCCGCTGATCAACTTGCAGATGCCTTATTACCTAGCGGTCAGTGGCATCGCCACTATGATATAACCTTGCTGCCATCTGATGCCAATGATCAGCAGGTTTCATTAGTTCGTCACTGGATGGAGTTAACAGGCGGTAGCGTGTTGATTCAGCACAATAGCAATAATTTACCAAGCGCTGCCATACAGCAGCTTATTAGCGAAATTCAATCTTCACCAAACCAACAGCAAATAACAGTGCCCATGGCCACTCGTAATAAAGATGGTTTGCACCTCACGGTAAATCATTTAGATCCATATACAAACGAAGCCACTTTTATTTTTGAAAATATTATTCCTGCGCATCTATTACAGAATCAACAAACACCATTAACACCACGTAAAGCCCCCACTCAATGGATTTACAATGGGACAATTTCAGCTTCGCAAGATGGAAATGCAGTACTGATGCTAGAAAAAAGAGGCATGAAGTTTGCTATATCCTATACCGTTAATGGCCAAACCATTACGGTTGATAAAAACCAGCCATTGGGGCATCTAAGCCTCAACAACCTTAAGGCAGGTCAAGCTTATCCTTTGCAGATCACCGTGACGAATAATGGTGAAGTGCCTCAATTTCGCTTAGTTTGGGATATTAATAGTAATACACAACGCGTGCCCAACCAGTCACTTCATCATGGATTAGCTGATTTTCAGCCAGAACAAATTGATGTGCCCAATATTACAACCTCTTCTTGTATGGATCACAGCTATCAGCAAGTTATCACATTGCCTTCAACTGCAATTAATTCTTTGAATTTAACCGAAGAAATGGTATCTCAGGCTGAATATTTTTCCTTATTTTTAAAAACAAAAGAAAGCACTAAGCCGATTATTTTTGAAGATATTCGTCTTTCACCTCACACTTCATGGCAATCACTAACACAGGAAATAGAAAAAAAAATTAATCAACATTTAGAGGCTAAGTTCAACATACGGCTTACCGTCAAATTTCAGAATAATAATATTATTATTCAAAGCGATGGTTGCGAGCTCACCCAATTTCAACTCAAAAAAAATCAACCGATAAATTATATATCGATTAAACCAGAGTATGGCTCTACGGCTCATTTTAAATCACGAAAAGAGCATGGTAATACAATACATACAATAAACTTGCACCCAAGTGATATGAATGAATTAACACACTTGTCACTCGTATTAACAGAAGGTACAGGAGAGCCCGTTCAACTTATCAAAACACAGTTTCGCTCGCTGCATAAGCGAGTATGCTCACCTGAGCAATTTGTTGAAAACTTACAAAATTATCTACAATTGCAAACACAAACTAGCTCACTCGTTGTGCATTACGATCAAAATAGAAGGCAGCTACAGATTACTGATCCACTAAATCGTACCCTTCGAGATCTCAATTTCGGGCTTCAACACCAAACATTACCATTTGTTATTACACAAAATGAAGGTAAAAACTCAGATACTCTCACCGTTGGAGCCATTACCGATAAATTACCAACAGATGAAAACATTTTTGAATATCACCTACTCGAAGCGCCTAAATTCGGGACAGTGATGCTTGACCCTCAAACTGGTGAGTGGCATTACCAAGCGAATAGCAACAACACTTTCAATGGCACTGACCAATTTCATGTCATTGCTATTATGCAAAATGAGCAAAAGTCGGCACCTATGTCTATTCAGATCCAATCTGATAGCGCGCCAATAGTCAGCTATCCAGGTAAACGGGTCTTTACTATCTCCGATCCGATCTACCATGAGCCCGCAAAACGTCATTATAGCGTACCGGATGACATGCAAGTTAAAGCAATTCAACTTGCTCAAACTCATTTGCAAGAACCTAATGCCCCTTATTTTTTATTAACCGCTAACCGATGGGCCTTATTAAAAGTAGATATTACTAGCCAATCATCTGCTGATGCTCCTGATATCACAGCCATCATTACTAACAAACAAGGTGATGAGGTGGCTCGAATTCGTTTAATGGGCCCTAAAAAATTACCTCAACAGCTACCTTCAATACCCAATGTCCCCTCAGTCGCAAGCTCAGAACTGCATAACCATAGCTATACCGCACCACTAAAAGGTCAATGGGTACAACCTAGCATGCAGATTCAGCTGATGGCTGGTGATACCCCAATAGTCATGCCCTACACTGATCATAACGGTCTATTTACGCCTAAAGTCAGTGAAAGCAACGAGATGACATCACGTATTACCAATCATAGCCTCTACCGCACAGGTCATGGCGTGTATACCTATTCACCGCTAAGTTGGGGAATGGAAGCAGCAGCAAAATTGCCCACAACAGCATTCACCCTGTACAACTATCCAACTATTGCTCAATCATTACCGCTTGACCCAGCGGTTGTTCATCGTTCAGCGTTATTCATGCCAATCTATGATAGAAAACATGGGTTATATGATAATAATAGCGAGCAGATCTCTTGGGGATTCCATCGCGGAGTGCATACCGTCAATGTTAATGGCCTTGACAGTGGCTTTAATTATTATGCCCTGACGCCAAATGGTACTGTTGATTTACTCGGTCGTGCTTGGAAAAATCAAGGTGGTGGTATTGCTCGCCCAGATGTCATGTGGCATGAACTATATGGTCATGGGTTTGGCCTAGAGCATACAACTGAAAACAACGCAAAATATCCATTTGATGCCAAAAAAAATGGTTTCCATATTGGTTACGATCAACAAACGCAATCCTACATTACCTACAGATATACCGATCCAGAAAATAAAGTGGGTAAAGAAGTTATTCCTGCCTTATACCCTCACCTAAATAACCCAGGCCATGACCCTTTTAATGCCTTTACACCACACTCAGATTATTTTACTCAACGAGCCCAACAATTTTTACGCGAAAAATTACGTTGGCAACCGAATAAAATCGTAGGCCAAGATAGTGAGGATAAAGGATTCGCTGGTGAAGGTTATTATCAATGTTGGTCAGAGGCAACTCGCCAATGGGTGACTTTAAATGAAAATAACTTTTCACAATTTTATCCAAATGATACCTATCACAGCCTAGCTCACCAACGTGATGTGCCTGTTTATTGGATACAAGCACTGATTGTGGCGGCTCCAAATAACCAGATCCACCCTTACAGTTCAATGAAACCATTACGAACCATTGGCAATTTACCAGCCGAATACCATAACCTAACAACAGGAGCAGGTAGGCCGTATAGCCACCATATACCGTATGCACTAACGGTCACTTACGCCACAAAACAAGGCTTACTGACTGAAAGCCTGCAAGCTATCTCTTTTTTAGAAATTATTAATCTAAACATTCCTGATAAAGGGGAACTGGTTAAAATTGAAATCGCTAAAATTGATGACAACAAGCAGCTTGGTCAAGTGATCTATACCTACAAAAATCCAAGCTCGTTGGCTAACCGGCTGTTCAACCAATGGAGTGCAGATCCGCATCTTGTGCAACTCACCCTTGATAATTATTGGCGAGATGGGCAACTGTTTTGGTCTGCGACGGATCCTGATTTAATTAATATACAAACAGGAAAAATAAACCGACACAAGCTTAATAAAAATAGTGCCATCTGTGCCACTTGGATTGAAAATGGCCAGCGCCACCAGCAATATTTTTCACTCACTGATCCATGGGGCGAGGTCACTCAGACTTTAACTGAACAACTTTTTTTACCGATTAATCATCTCTCTGAATGGCAAACACATCACAACATAGTACCTACGATATCGACTATTGAGTCTGCCGTACCACTGCTTGCAGATGTGCATATTAATCAACTCATTGATATTTCAGCATTACCACCAGATAACTACTGTTATTGGGTAACCTTATTAGTGGAAGATCAATCTGGTGTACAGCAAGAACAAACTCCGCTGGAAGCGTGGCAGATAACCCGAAAGGGAGAGCAATTATCGGTTGTTGGTACCATTGATAGCACACCAGAACTAAAAATTAGTGGGATAAAAATTCATATTGATAAACATTTACAAGACGAAGCAAAACCATTCACAATCACGCTGACACAAAATCATACATCGACGATTAAAGAAAATACGGCATACCTCGATTATAACCGCCCAGTTGTATTTAATCACTCAGCGTTAACACCTGAATTAGTTCCTACAATGCCTGAAATGACACCGCTATGATAGAGAAAAAGGCTCATCTCAGCACATGGCTAACAACATAGTCATGGCTCCGCTAACCACAAGATGAAAACCATTTTAATGGAATAAAATCATCTGAAATGACTTAAGAACGCTGGATGAATATTATTCTTCCGCGTTCTTTTAAAAATTATACGGTATGTTCAGTTCTATCCATACGATGAGCCAGCGGCAGCCAGCACAACAGTACTAACATCGACATCAAGAACATCAATAGCCCTAAGCTAAACTGACCATTTTGTGGTAATAGCGCGGAAATCCACGTTGCCACGCCAGAGCCGACATTTTGCATACCGCCGACCAATGCCCCCGCAGCACCTGCTAAATAAGGGAAAGGCTCCATAGCACCTGTTGTCGCTAAAGGGAACAACATGCCTGCACCAAAGAAAAATACCGAGGCAGGAACTAGCAGAGTCCAAATATTCATCACGCCAAACCACCCGGGGATCCACATCATCAGACCCGCAATCAAACAGCAGATCACGGATTGCCACATTAGGGTATAAAAGCTTTTACCATCGCGCCCAGCAAACCAAGCACCAAAAAACGCCGCTGGAATAGGAATGATAAATAAAATACTGACTGTAATACTATTAAGACCAAGCACACCCCCCATCAGCACACCGCTACTTGATTCAAACACAGCGATACCCGCCAGCGCGCCAATCAACATCACTAAATAAGAAACAAATGAACCATTCGATAACAATTGACGATAAGACGCTAACATTCTGTGTTTTTCAGGGGAAACAGGTCTCGTTTCAGGTAACCAGCGATACATGCTTAGAAGGACGAAAGTGCCTAATACAAACAAAAAGATATAACATGCATGCCATCCCCAAAAATGTGCCAATAGACCACCAAACATAGGTGCTAATAATGGGCTAACAAGTACCCCCATATTTAATAGACTATTTGCATAACGTAGTGATGTGCCTTTGTACAGATCGCGAGGCATAGTACGTACCATGACCCCAGCGACACCCGTACCTAGCCCTTGTAGACCACTCGCCAGTACAAGGACATCCAGTGTTGGTGAAAAGATAGCTAATGTCGTTGAAAGTAAGAAAATCACCATTCCAGCGAGGATCACTGGGCGGCGACCAATCTGATCAGACAAAGGCCCATAAACCAGCTGAGAAAAACCATAAGTAAACAAATAAGCAGCCATAACCCGTTGCACAGAACCTGATGGCTCACTAAAGTAAACCGCCATATCTGCAATAACAGGGACATACACTGTTTGTGTCATCTGACCAACCGCCGCTAGGGCAATCAGTAGGATCAATAAATTAAAATTCTCTAGTTTTCTCATTTTGCTCTCAACAAATTTGCCAACCCGACTGCACACCAAATCCGCCTATTGAATAGCAATGGCATGACAATTTGATTTCAGGGCATAACCACAAATAGTTATTGATTGTTTTTGCTCGCTAAAACTAATGAGCATATATCTTCAGTGACTGCGCGACTAAGATAACAAAATTAAATATTTTTTCGAGGTAGGACAGCATTTTAAGTAATTAGCCAACGTCAGCGATATTCGCCAGTTATGGAAATAAAACTGTACATTAACTTCAATCATGATCTAATTAAAAGAATAATTCACTAAAACACATTATCGATAAACACAAATACCAAACTCACTTAGTATGAAACTCTGATTTACAACAAGGTTAAAAAAAATTCAGAGGTGAAATTTTATGGCAAATTGGGTTACTGGAACCGTTATAGAAGCAAAATTTTGGACCGATTCTTTGTTCAGCCTCATTATCAATGCCCCCATTAAACCTTTTATCGCCGGCCAATATGCGAAACTCGCTTTAGAAATTGAAGGTGAACGCGTACAACGCGCCTACTCTTATGTTAATGCGCCTAGCGATGACCGCCTTGAATTTTATTTTGTCATTGTTCCAAACGGCAAACTTAGCCCTAAACTTGCCCAACTCCGCAAAGGAGATACTTTGCAAGTCACAGATGAAGCTGCTGGTTTTTTTGTTCTAGATGAAATCCCTGACTGTAAAAATCTGTGGATGCTATCGACAGGTACAGCTATTGGGCCATTTTTAGCCATGTTACAAGAAGGTCAAGGGCTCGAACGTTTTGAAAAAATAGTGTTATTACATGCCGTTCGCTACCAAAAAGACCTTAGCTATTTGCCACTCATGGAACAATTAGCTGAACGTTACCCAGAAAAGCTACGTTTAATCACCGTGGTTAGCCGTGAACAATGTGAGGATTCTTTGTATGGTAGAGTGCCTGCATTAATAGAAAATCAAACGCTTGAGCAGGCTGCTGGCATTTCATTAGATGCCGCAAATAGTCATATTATGCTATGCGGCAACCCTGAAATGGTCAGAGATACTCGCGATGTACTGATAAAAACACGAGCAATGAACAAGCACTTACGCCGTAAACCAGGTCACATCAGTAGTGAACAATATTGGTAATACGCTATTGTTGATCCCCATCAATGGGGGTCAAGAAAGATGATCTACCGACTGCGTTTTTTCACCGTATTGATTTTCGGAATCCATCCCGACAAAAACACCGCAATCTAATAACATAATCATGGCAATTAATAGCGGTAGAAAACGACCTATTCCCCATTGCCAGATTGGTGCCATGTGGCTTACATCCATAGAAAATAGAGCAAATGCGAGCAGCACCAACGCAAACCAACCACCAGGTTTCCCTCTATCATGCAATCGCTTAGTGAATATGGCTGCCAAAGGATATAACAACAAAATAAACAGTGTGACCACCAAACTTTCAGGTAATAAAAATGCATTTTGGAATAACACAATCACCGTCATTAAAATAAAACATGATGCGATACCAACCCAAAATGGTCGGCGGCCGATTCGGCCTTTGAAGGAAAAAGCCCACTGTTGTAATGTCATTACATCCGTTCCTGATATACTTGTGATATTACTCTGAATAACCATAAATGAGTGGCAAAAAACAAATGAAACAACACGCACTCCATCCAATTTACGTCATCATAACCGTTTTTGTGTTCAGTTTGCCACAAATGACATTTGCCCAGAAAGTACCAACGCTCCCAGATACTAACTTTGAAGTGGCTTATCTCGCCCCTGATGCCCCCTCATTTGATTTGACGATCCCACAGTTGCGCACCCAGTTTAATCAAGCAAATCCGACATTACCACTTCATGAATATAAAGTACTCGCAAGTAAAGACATTTCTGCGCCTTATATCCGAGCAGCCTCCTCGATTAACCCCTATATCTACTCGTCTGCAGTGCTCGAGCGAGGCAGTGAAAAAATTAAAAGCTTGCAAATTACCCTACTCCCTGCGGCTGATGATAAAAGTGCACAGGCCAACAGAGCATTAATCGAGCACTATATTATTGCTTTGATCCAACAGTTCGACCCAACAGTTTCCGTTGATAAAGCCCCCGAGCTAACAGAAGCGCTTAATAAATTTATGGCCGATAAAAATCCAACACATGCTGAAGAAGCACGTTTAGGTGCTCTACGCTATGTTTTAGTAAAAAGTGATAATAATGTGCTTACTTTTGCTGTTGAACCGATTAAGCTAGAGATAGAGACACCTTAAACTGATGCAGATCACAGCAATCATCATCGACGTGATAAAAAGCAAAGCTATAGTTAGGCATTATCTCTATAATATCTAACAAAATCTGATTTTCTCGCTGCATCAAGACGATACAACGAGTCATTTATTGATAAATCAAACTCTCTGGTTGGAGGAAACAACATGCGACATCCATTGGTAATGGGTAACTGGAAACTAAATGGCAGCACCCATATGGTTAATGACCTGATTGCAGGCCTTCGTAATGAACTCAGTAGCGTTGATGGCTGTGATGTAGCAATCGCACCGCCAGCAATCTACCTAAGCCAAGCAAAACATGCGATTGCAGGTAGCCGCATTGCATTAGGTGCACAAAATGTTGATGTAAACCTTTCGGGTGCATTTACAGGTGAAACCTCTGCTGAAATGCTCAAAGATGTTGGTGCAAAATATATCATTATTGGTCACTCAGAGCGTCGTACCTACCACCATGAAAGTGATGAGTTTATTGCCAAGAAATTTGCAGTATTGAAAGAACAAGGTCTGATCCCAGTACTGTGTATCGGTGAGACTGAAGCAGAAAACGAAGCTGGCAAAACTGAAGAAATTTGTGCTCGCCAAATTGATGCTGTTCTAAACACACTGGGCGCACAAGCATTCCAAGGTGCAGTTATTGCTTATGAACCAATTTGGGCAATAGGTACTGGCAAATCAGCAACACCAGCACAAGCACAAGCAATCCATAAATTTATTCGTGACCACATCGCGAAGAAAGATGCGGCAATCGCTGCGCAAGTTATCATTCAATACGGCGGCTCAGTCAATGCAAGTAATGCCGCTGAACTGTTCACTCAGCCAGATATTGATGGTGCGCTAGTTGGCGGAGCATCACTAAAAGCAGATGCGTTTGCTGTGATTGTTAAAGCAGCAGCAGAAGCGAAAAAAGCAAAATAATTTATTTTGCTGAATGTGAACTGTCAATATTAATTGGCAGTTCTTTTATTTAAAATAACTATATTCTAAATAATTCGAGGTGCAGCTAGGCGACAAGTCAGCGAATCGCTAGGAGCATACATAAGTATGTGACTAGTGCGAATACCTTAACGAAAGGCGCTGCAACTTGAAGTATGACGAGTATATAATAGAAATACACACTCGCTATTAATAAATAATTACCTGCTCTATGTATAAATTTCAAATTACTTAATCAACTCACAAAAATAAAAATGTCTTAACTTAAATTATTCCTTCGACACTTGAATTATCCCCCATAGAAAACAAATTGAAATCATCAGGATACCATCACTCTATCTTCCTAATTATCCTAATTATTCTTGACCTACCTCTGTCGGCGAATGCTAGACATCACACATTTGTTAACATTATATTTACATGGCTCGTGATATTCGCCTATCTATTTATTATTAATAAATAGATTATTCCTCTCACCATACTTTAAATAATTCGAGGTACAGCGAACCGACCAGTAAATGAATCGCTAATTACAGATATTTTTAATTAGTGTTAGTAAATCTAGTCAGCCACACTGTGGCTTGAAATATGACAAGTATAAATTAATAAATAATAACCACCATCAGTTCTAATTATATTGTTATTGAAATTTGTAAAATAAAACATTCGCTATAAGGATGATTATGAAATATTTAAAAGATTTATTTCTAAGCACAGTAATAATTTTACCAACAGCAGCCATATCTCAAGCAAATAATGACTATTGGCATATTGATAGCGATGTTTACGTCGAGATTGAAGAGTATCAAGGGCAACGTGATAATCTTGATAACAAAGTTTTCGATAAAACAAGTATGGTTGGTAAACTTGCACTCACAAATCCTCAATCACTATGGAGTTTCTACTTTGATCATCGCGAGTCATTGAGAAACTATGGTCGCAACTTTTCAACCTCCCGTGATTCATACATTCGTAATCGCACACAAATAGGAGTGACCCGACAACTCTACAAAAGCCATTCTACAGTATTGAGTCTCACTGGTGCTTATCGAAAAGAATCGAATGATTCAGCACCTAATACCCAATCGCGTTCATCAGGGAGTTTATATTGGCTAATGCCAGCAGGAAGCTTTTATCTTAATAAAAAATGGTCATTCGATTTTTGGGACGCTGTTTTCTACTACAGCAATTTTTTAAAATCCAATAGCTATGAATGGGAAGCAGAACACGGTTTCAGCTACCAATATTCTGATTCTATTAAAGCAAAAATAACTTTATACACCGATAGAGTTTGGGATAACAACTTCCATAAAACCTTTTCACAAGATCAAATCAGAGGGTACCTACCGATTAAACTGAGTAACAGGTGGTCAATTTCCCCTTATTTTCGTTATTTTATTAACGAGAGTGGCTACGATGCTCGTAAAAACCTAACTCAAAAGGTAAAAAATGGCTATCGCATTGGAACACAGATTGCCTATAACCTGACACCAAAGCTGACTTTATGGGGTGGCGCAGCAATAGAACCTTCTCAGTGGAAATACCCAAAAGATAATTATACAACATCAGGCAGTAATAACAGACAAACATTCTATTTAGCCCAGTTTGGTATTAAATACATCTGGCAATAGTGAATGGCTCATTACTCGGTCATTATTTTCCAACGTAAAAAAAGTCGCCATTATGACCCCGCGACTTTTTATTAAACTTCAAATTTCGCCTATTAAGCAACCGTCAAATCCTCTTTTTAAATTTAATTAGCATAAAATTTGAGCTTGAGATAATAATTCAGAAGATTAAATCATATACTTAACTTTATCGTTGAGATCACATAACAGAATAATTCCAAAGTGAAATTATTCTATAGGAATATTAATTATTCCATCCATTTTATTTATAATAATCATTATGATAGATGACATAGCACAATTTGTTAAAATACAAACTATTCTTCAGTACTAGCAAATAAGAATAATCTCATCTGTGATTTGCCTCACGTTATAATTCATTCCCCCTACTTATTATTCCTCGAAAAATAACTAAGGAATTATGTGATGAAAAGCCTTACCCTACTTTCTCTCTGCTTATTCAGTGCCTTGTCACTGGCTGAGCCAATTTCACAAATACAGCTTGATACAATGTGGAAAGACAAACAAAAATCAGCTGATGACATCGTCAAAAATATGTCTGAAGCCGAAAAAATTGGCCAACTTTTCATGTTGGATTTCAGATATTGGAATAAAGACAACAATGGTGAACCTGCGCCATTTCTTGCGATGAATGATGAGGTCGCTAAAGTCATCAATCAATATCATCTAGGATCAGTGATCCTATTTCGTGAAAACTTAATTGATACGCCACAGACTGTGGAGCTTATCAACCAGCTACAAGCCTCACGCAGTAATTTACCGTTATTTATTGGTACTGATCAAGAAGGTGGCTATGTCACCCGTTTACGTGTCGGTACAGAGATGCCGGGTAATATGGCATTAGGCGCAACACGTAACCCTGCTCTTGCAGAGCTAACAGGGATGATCCACGGTTACGAATTATCTAGCTTAGGCTTTAACATCAACTTCGGACCCGTTGTCGATGTTAACAATAACCAAAACAACCCTGTGATTGGAGTACGTTCATACTCCGATAACAAAGAACTTGTTGAGCAGCTTTCTACCAATTACATCAAAGGGATCCATAAATACAACCTGCTAACCTCATTAAAGCACTTCCCAGGCCACGGTAATGTTTCTTCAGACTCTCACGTTGACCTACCTGTTGTAAAATCAGATGCAAAAACATGGCGTTCAACAGAATTACCACCTTTCCAATATGCTCTAGGCCATGGCGCTGATGCCATCATGACAGCACATATTATCGTTCCCGCATTAGATGATAGTAAAATTAAGACACTTAGCGGCAAAGAAGTTGGAACCCCCGCTACATTGTCAAAACCTATCCTGCACGATATTTTACGTGATGAACTCAAGTACGATGGCTTAATCATCACCGATGCTATGGATATGGGGGCTATTGCCGATAACTTTGATATGAACTGGGCTGTAGAAACGTCATTACTTGCCGGCTCTGATGTGATCTTAATGCCAATCAAAATGTGGGATACTGAGTCAGTTACACGCTTAGATAACATGTACCGTCATCTTGAAAGCGAAGCTCAAAAAAACCCTGAGCTGAAAAAACGTATTGATGAATCAGCAAAACGTGTAGTGCTGAAAAAATTACAGCAAGAGATCACAGCACAGCCAGTTAATTTGCAAAATGCACAGCAAGTCGTCGCATCAAAAGGCCATAAAGATCTCGAGAACATGGTATCTGAACAAGCTATCACGCTGATCAAAAATGATAACGTACTGCCTTACACCTTAAAACCACAAAATAAGGTTTTGATTGTTTCTGATGAAAAACCACGTAATGCGTTAATTCAAAAACACTTGAATGATATTGCCAACGAAACAGGAGCAGCAATTGAAAGCCAAGAAGTAGTGGTTAAACTGACCGAAGATACCCTTACTGCAAAAGATGTTCAGCCACTATTGAAAGACCAAGATCTGGTTATCTTAACCACGTATAACCTGAAAGATAACCCAGTCAATGCTCAGCTATTTATTGATGAAGCAAACAAAGCCAACATTCCATTGGTGGTAATTTCATCTCGTAACCCATACGACATTGCATACCTAAAAGGGGTTAAAGCCAACCTAGCAATCTATGGGATCACTGGATTTGACGTCACTAACAACAATCGTAACTCACTCGAAACCAATATTCGTAGCGGCTTACGTACCTTGTTTGCCGACCAACAAGCACAACCATTGAATCCACCAAAAGGGCTGCTCCCCGTCAATATTAAAAATCCACAAGGTAACAAAGTCCTGTTCCCTTATGGCCATGGTGAAACTTACAACACCACCCATTAATTAATTTATACACACAAGCACCTTCCGACCTTTATATCCCCAGAGGATATAAAGGCGGGCTAATACACGCAAAATTTCAACACATAACGCTACTACTTACGAAACAATAATTAAAATTAAAGGGTCATCATGAAAACATCATTGAATGGTTTACTACTTCTTACCACGATAGGCTTCACTGCTTCTGCACACTCTACTGAACAAGTGAATAATGACTACTGGCGCATTTCCTCTAACGTTTATATGGAATTGGAGAAATTTGAAGGCCACCATAACACTAGCGGACGTAAGGTTTATGATAAAACAACTATGGTTGGCCAACTGTTCTTATCAAACCCTGAATCAAAATGGAGCTTTTTTCTTGAACATAAAGAGTCATTGAGAAGCTATAACCATAACTTCTCTACATCCAAAGACTCTTTTATTCGTAATAGAACCCAGATTGGCGTGACACGAAAAATGTACTCTAGTGATATTGGGCAGTTCAACCTCAATGTCACCTATCGCAAAGAATCAAATGATTCCGCTCCAGGTACGATGGCTCGCCCATCAAATACTTTGTTTTGGTTGATGCCAAGCGGTACTTATAACTTTAATGACAAGTGGGCCTTCAACTTTTGGGATGCTTTCTATCACTACGATAACTTCCGTGCCCCAAACAGCTACGAATGGGAGTCTGAACACGGTTTAGTCTATAAAATTAATGACTCCGCGACTGCAAAAGTTTATCTGTACACAGACTGGACATGGGATAAAGATTTCAACAAAACATGGGAACAAAACCAAATTCGTGGTTATTTCCCTGTAACGTTGAATCAGGATTGGAGCGTTATGCCCTACTTCCGTTACTACTTGAACGAACACAACTACGATAATAACCAGCGTACAACTCAGAAAGTAAAAGATGGCTACCGTGTTGGTACACAGGTTTTCTATAACCTCACACCAAAACTGACCCTATGGGGTGGATTCGCCGTTGAGCCAAGTACTTGGGAAAACCAAAAAGGTGCAGGTATCACCTCTGGTGGCAACAATCGCCAAACATTCTACCTAGGACAGCTGGGTGTGAAATACACATGGCAATAAAATAATATTCATCACAGCCGACCTGCCCCTCACAGATTGGCTGTGGTGCAATAACAGTGAAATAATATTGTGCATCAACCTCGACGGTTGATCTCATCAAAGATCCCACCATTCGAAAAATGCGTCTCTTGTGCTTTTGTCCAACCACCAAACTCCTTATCTACCGTCAATAGTTTTAACTGTGGAAAGCGCTGTTGATATTTTTTCGCAATTTCAGCATTACGTGGGCGATAATAATTTTTTGCAGCAATTTCTTGGCCTTCAGGTGAATAGAGGTATTCTAAATAAGCTTGAGCCACCTCTCGGCGGTCACGTTTATCAACGGTTTTATCCACTACGGCGACCGTTGGCTCTGCTAAGATTGAAATACTTGGCGTCACAATTTCAAATTGACCATTCTCACCAAGCTCATTAATTGCCAATAAAGCTTCATTTTCCCATGCAATCAGCACATCACCGATACCACGTTCCACAAAACTATTTGTCGCGCCGCGTGCACCTGAGTCAAGTACTTCAACATTTTGATAAAGCTGCTTAACAAACTGTTTTGCTTTCTCAGGATCTTGCTGGTTTTTTTCTAATGCATAGCCCCAAGCCGCGAGGTAATTCCAACGCGCACCGCCTGAGGTTTTTGGATTTGGCGTCACAATAGAAACATCCTTACGTATAAGATCATTCCAATCTTGAATGTTTTTAGGATTTCCTTTGCGAACCAAGAAAACAATTGTTGAGGTATAAGGGGCAGAATTATCAGGAAGGCGCGTTATCCAATCTTTATCAATACGCCCACTTTGTGCAATTGCATCAACATCATAAGCTAAAGCCAATGTCACAACATCCGCTTCTAAGCCATTAATGACCGAAGTGGCTTGCTTCCCTGAACCTCCATGGGATTGACGAACGGTTACAGTATCACCCGTTTTTTCTTTCCAGTGTTGGCTAAAAGCTTGGTTATATTGTTGATAAAACTCTCGAGTTGGATCATAAGAAACATTCAACAATTGAATGTTTTTCGCCCATGCTCCTGTTGTCAATACCAGTAACAATGTCGTTGCTGCCTGCCATTTCTTCGCCATGCTTTTATCCCTCATCAATTTAATGTTAAGGCAGGCTGACAGATCTAACTCATAACTTGAAATAATTAAAAATGACAATTTATACAACAAAGGAATATGCAAGAGGAAAAACAGATGGGATCAAACCTGTACGGCCCAAACAATCAGGCTATACAGGTGAGATTTGCAATAATGGGGGTGAATTAATACAATTTTTTCGCAGTGTCGTACCAATCTTTCTTAAACACGCGCTTCATATTCATTACTGCATCAATAATATCATGATGAACCAATTTTTCGTTTTGAATACCAACGCAACGGCTACCGTAACCTTCTAACAATAGCTGAATTGAATACGCGCCCATGCGTGATGCCAATATTCGGTCATAAGCAACAGGTGAACCACCACGCTGAATATGCCCAAGTACTGTCGCACGCGTTTCATGATGTGTTTCTTCTTCAATATATTTTGCTAATTCATCAACATCACAAACATGTTCAGTAATCGCAACGATTGCATGACGTTTACCTTTCTCAATACCTTGTTTGATCTCAGATAACAGTTCTTCGCGATCAAATGCCATTTCATTTTCAGGTAAAACTAAGAACTCACAACCACCCGCGATCGCCGCTGATAGCGTCAGATCACCACAATAACGCCCCATGACTTCAACGATAGAAATACGTTTGTGAGAAGTTGATGTATCACGTAAACGGTCAATAGCCTCAACAACGGTTTCTAATGCCGTAAAATAACCGATAGTATAGTCAGTTCCTGCAACATCATTATCGATGGTACCCGGCAAACCAATGCAAGGGAAACCGGCTTCTGTCAGCGCTTTCGCACCAAGGTAAGAACCATCACCACCAATGACAACCAAGGCGTCAATATGATTTTTTTTCAGATTATCAATGGCAACAGCGCGAACTTTTTCATCACGGAATTGAGGAAAACGAGCAGAACCTAGGAAGGTGCCTCCACGGTTGATCATGTCGGAAACACTATAGCGGTCTAACAGCTTCATGCGGTTTTCATACAAGCCAAGGTATCCATCATAAATACCCATCACTTCTAAACCTTCACTCAATGCCGCTCGTACAACACCGCGGATTGCAGCATTCATACCAGGTGCATCACCACCACTTGTTAATACCCCAATTCTTTTAATCTGCTTGACCATGATGACCTCTGATTAATGAATATAAATTGCAAATCAATAAAAAGCACCCTTCAACACAGTGCTCTTCTAAATCAAATTCTGTTATAAACCGCCAGTGCTGAATTGATTCACCTAGCGCTATAATACGGTATAGAGACTGATATATACCTGCTTTCAATCAAGCTTTAATTGTTTATTGTGATCCAGCTTACATAATTTTAGCGCATAAAAATGATTACCACAGAACAGCGAACCACTATAGCGGTTGTTACCTTACTTCGAAACAGAAATTAAGAAATAATAACACTTATACTACACCAGAACTTAACCTTATGAGTGAAGGATATCGAAGGAATGAATCGTCTTAACCGATATTCCCTATTAGGGTTAAAAATACAAGGTAAAAGTGCGCGCTGACCTGTGCTAATTACCACGTCAAAATGCAGAAAGAATTCAAATTTGATAGGCTTTCGGTGGGTGCTTGATCCTTTTTGGTTCAAGCATGTTGTCTGAGCCAAAAATGAGAAAGCCCCGTTAGTGAATATGTTCAACCAACGGGGCGCAACTCTCAAACCAGACATTTGAGATTGTGCCTCTTAGCCAATAAGAGGTCAAGGAGAAATGACCAAGTATGCCTTTATGGTGGTACTTACTGTGTGTATCACTGTACTGTGCTTATCATCGATGCTACGCGACAAGCTCTGCTCGTTGCATATCACCAGTGGTAACACCGTAGTCCAAGCAACCCTCGATTACGAACTGAGGTAGTTGCTGAGCAGGGGGAACTTTTCCCTCTGCTATTTCTCTTTTCAGATGTTGAGGTTGTGGATACAAGCACCCTGTTTTTATATTTAAATTAACTTAACATTAAGTATAAAAATAACGGGTTAAATAAAAGAAATTTTGAGATGACAGTCTCAGACAAATAAGTAGAATTGAATTTGGAAGAAAATAAAAGATGGAAAAAGTAGTGGTAGTTAGCTACCACTACTGATCGCTTTAACAAATAAAGGATTACTTGTCTGAAGCAATACGATCACGAATATGTTGAGCACGCTCAGTTGATGGTGGGTGAGAGTCAAACATGCTACTTTCACCACCGCCTAATTTCGCTAATTTTTCAAAGCTGGTTGCTAAGCCTTCTGTCTTAATGCCACGCTTTTTCAACAGGTCATAAGAAAAGTCATCAGCTTGGCTCTCTTGATGTTGAGAGAACTGAGAATTAACCAGTTTTTCGCCCAAAGCAGCAACTTGTGATGCACTTAATTGCTCAACAACACCACCCGCTGAAGCCGCTGCGGTACGTGCAGCAACTGCTGCGTAAGCAACTTGCATTGCTTTACGTGAGTGCCCTAAAGCAACGTGCCCCATTTCATGGCCTAAAACGCCTTCGATTTCATTGTCATTCATCAGATCCATCATGCCACTGTATACACGTACACAGCCATTTGCCATCGCCCATGCATTGACATCATCGGTCAAATAAACTTTATAGTTAACAGGGGTTCCATTAACTTCATTACCTAATGCTTTAGCGATTTTATCTAAGCGTTTTGAATACTGGCTAGAAGTAGGTGCAATTTTATTCTGTGCATCCATCTCTTTACATGATTGGTCGCTTAATTGCTTCACGTCACCATCAGTTAAGGTCGCAGCTTGTAAAAGTTGCATACCTGAATTAGTTAGCATGCCCTGATCTAAATTTTTACACCCAGTCAAAATGACAGCTGAAACAGCGACTGCAACAAGTGCCTTCATTTTCATCTTATTTTTTCCTTTGCAATACACATAACTATTCTTTTTAAGCGTTAAAGACTATAAATTCTGAAAAAAATAACAATAGGAATATAGACAGATAGTACTCATCATATGAATTTTATCTGTTTTCTATCCAAATAGCAGAATTGCTAGCAGAATAAATCATACTATCTCAAATAATTCACTAAATTTTTATTTACCGTGAAAAATAATATTCCCTAAATAATTTGCGACTCCTCAGAATGGCAAGTCAAATAAGGTGCTAGATAAATATGAACTAGTGAACGACCCCTAACGGAAAGTGTTATAACTTGCAGTATGAGGAACATAAAAAAAAGCCCCTAAAAGGGGCTGTAAAAGACAGGGATGGTGTCTATGGCAAGGAAAAACTTCACTTATTGCTACTTCACTACTACGATCAAGAGAATCTTTATTGCAAAGCCTGAAACTGAGACATTCTTTGTTGGTGCATTTGCTCCAGTTGGGCTTTCTGTTCAGGTGTTAATAGCAGGTACAATTCATGATGAATTCGAGCCATTTCAACACGCTGATTCAACTCTTTTTGCAAACTTTTTTCTAACTGCTCACGAACGGCTTTTTCATCAAAGTTGTTCGCGACAATTAAATTGTGCAGTGCTTCACGCTCTTGCACAGAAACTGGGTCATCAAATTGATAACGACGCTGTGTTGCCATTAAATCACGCAATTGCTGACGCTGTTTTTCGTTTAACGTGATACCATTAAACATAAATGTACTTGTGCGTTCTTCACTACCAAATAACTCATGGTGTTGAAGTTGAGTCATTGCCGGAACTGAAGATGCAGACTCATTTTGCATTTGTAGCATTAGCGGGCTAGATATATCACCAGTTTGATTAATACTTTCTGGTGTATCCCCAAAAGCCGTCACTGAACCGATAATAAATGCAGAAGCTAACACCAACTTAACTGTTGTCTGTGAAGTTCTTTGCATTCTAGTACTCCTTGTTCTCGGACAGTGCTCGTGATTCAATGTGGATAACTATACGCCGGTGGCTGCAAACTAGCGTCAGAGCATGTAAAAGAACGTAAAGTCATGGAATCGTGAAGATTGTTATCGTATTTTGGCAGTTGGAGGACTTAAACACATGCATAAAATCCTATTAGTTGATGACGACCGTGAACTCACGTCGCTCTTAAAAGAACTGCTCGAAATGGAAGGTTTCAACGTTGTCATCGCCTATGATGGTGAACAGGCTTTACAACAGATTGACTCATCCATTGATCTACTATTGCTCGATGTCATGATGCCAAAGAAAAATGGTATCGAGACATTAAAAGAGCTACGTCAGATCCACCAAACCCCCGTGATTATGTTGACCGCACGTGGTAGTGAGCTCGATAAAGTATTAGGGCTTGAGTTAGGTGCGGATGACTATCTTCCTAAGCCATTCAATGACCGTGAATTAGTTGCCCGTATTCGTGCGCTACTCCGCCGTTCAAATTGGAGTGAACAAAACCAAGGTGATAATAGCAACACACCTGTTCTGCAAGTTGATAAGCTACAACTCAACCCAGGCCGTCAAGAAGCCAGTTTCGATAATGAAATCCTTGATCTAACAGGGACTGAGTTCACCCTACTTTATTTATTAGCACAACACCTTGGGCAAGTCGTTTCGAGGGAACATTTAAGCCAAGAAGTACTAGGGAAACGTCTAACCCCGTTTGACCGTGCCATCGACATGCACATCTCAAACTTACGTCGTAAACTTCCAGAACGTACAGATGGCCAGCCTTGGTTTAAAACCTTGCGTGGTCGTGGATACTTAATGGTTTCTGCAACATGATAAATAGCTTAACCGCAAGGATATTTGCGATTTTCTGGTTCACCCTCGCACTAGTGCTCATGCTAGTGCTGATGGTGCCCAAGCTTGACTCTAGGCAGCTCACTGTCCTTATGGAAAGTGAGCAACGCCAAGGGGAAATGCTTGAGCAGCACATTGAAGCTGAACTGGCTCAAGCACCGATGAATGATCTGCTTTGGTGGAGGCGAATTTCCAACTCCATTAAAAAATGGGCACCACCGGGCCAACGCTTGATTATTGTGACCAGTGAAGGCCGTGTTATTGGTGCAATGCCAAGTGAAATGCAAGTTATCCGTAACTTTATTGGGCAATCAGACAATGCTGATCACCCTAAAAAGAAAAAATATGGTCGCGCCGAGATCTTAGGCCCCTTCTCCATTCGTGATGGTGAAGATCACTACCAACTTTATTTAGTTCGCCCGGCAAATAGCCCACAATCTGACTTTATTAACTTATTGTTTGACCGGCCATTCCTGCTATTAATTGCCACTATGCTGATCAGCGCCCCATTATTGCTCTGGCTATCTTGGAGCCTTGCTCGCCCTGCGCGTAAACTCAAAATGGCGGCAGACGATGTAGCAAAAGGCAACTTACGCCCTCATCCTGAACTTGAATCGGGGCCGCAAGAATTTTTGTCTGCGGGCAACAGTTTTAACCAAATGATCAGTGCGCTTGATGGCATGGTAAGTGCTCAACAGCGATTGATCTCTGATATCTCACACGAACTGAGAACACCACTGACACGTTTGCAGTTAGCGACTGCTTTATTGCGCCGTCGACATGGTGAAAGTAAAGAATTAGAGCGTATTGAAACTGAAACCCACCGTCTTGACAGCATGATCAATGATTTACTCGTGCTATCACGTAGTCAGCACAAAAATGAGATCTTAAGGGAAAACATTAAGGCTGATGACCTATGGGGTGATATTTTAGAAGATGCAAAATTCGAAGCAGAACAGATGAACAAAACCCTCGATGTCACATCGCCACCGGGGTCATGGCCTATCTATTGCAACCCATCTGCGATTGGCAGTGCATTTGAAAACATTGTTCGTAACGCGCTGCGCTACTCAAATACTCATATTGCTGTCGATTTCAAAGAGGAAAACAACGGTATATTAATCACTGTTGATGATGATGGCCCAGGTGTTAGCCCTGCTGACCGTGAACATATTTTCCGCCCTTTCTACCGCACAGACGAAGCACGTGATAGAGAAACAGGTGGCACAGGCTTAGGCCTTGCGATTGTAGAAACCGCTATCTCACAACATAAAGGTTGGGTTAAAGCAGACGATAGCCCATTAGGTGGTTTGCGTTTGCAAATTTGGCTACCTGAACATGGGCGCTGATCCTACACAACCATAAATTTAACTTAAGGCTTCTTGGATTTGTCATCCTAAGAAGCCTCATTTCATTACATATCATTAACCGAGTACTAATATTTACATTAATATCCACTTAAGTAATATTCCTAATATTTATTTTCTTTCAAACTAAATAGCTATTTTAATCAAAGCTAAAAGTCATTTAAAAAAAATAGACACGGCAAACTTGTGTAAATAAGATTTATCCATTGAATTTTAACAAACGGTATTTTATTTATAGCGTTATAGCGATACCTAGAAGATACCGTTTATCTGATATATTGAAATGGCGCTTTTTATTTACGAATAAATTGCCTATGATAAATAACAGCAAAGCACACATGCCTAATCAACACAACTAATATAAAGGTAATGTTTGTGTGGGAATTATCACACTTAATTCGTGTGCTGCATTAAATTACTATTTTGCATATTTTATGCATCAAAATACAAAAATTAGACGACTCAACTCAATGGATTATCAATGAAAAATATCAAATTGACCAAGGTAGCCATCCTAACGTTATTGAGTGCAGTGAGTAGCAGCACACTAGCGGGTGGGCTAGTCCTTCCAGACAACAATTTAAGAAATGATCTGGCATGGCTTTCAGAACGAAACGTGATCCAAATTAGCCTTTCTACTTGGCCATTATCTTCAGAAGAAATCACCCGCGCATTAAATAATGCCAATATCACCAATAACGAACAAGAAGCCCTTGTCCAACGTATCAAACAACAACTCAACCGCACTAAAAACAGCGTTCAGCTACAAACCTACCTATCAACAGGTAAATCACCAATGCCACAAGGGTTCGCACAAAGCGAATACAGTGACTTCCGTTACACAGTTGAAGGCAACTACAGCACCGATGATGTTGATTTAAACTTAAAAGCCAATGCAGAACGTGCACTGCGCGTTGAAAATGGTTCTGACTACAACCTAAACGGCTCCTATGGTGGCGTTAAAGTGTGGAACCAATGGATAAGCTTTGGTGAAATCCCGCAATGGTGGGGACCCGGCCACGATGGTAGCTTAATTCGTACCGATGCCGCGAGACCAGTAACAGGTTTCCTACTACAGCGTGCAGATCAAAGCCCATTTGAAACACCTTGGCTTTCATGGATTGGTTCATGGCAATATCAGCTGACTGCTGGACAAATTAAACAGTACTCCTCGCAGCCACATACTAAATTGATCGGCCTGCGTATGACCATGAACCCAACAGATTTCTTTGAATTAGGCGGTTCACGTGTGGTTATGTGGGGTGGTGAAGGCCGTCCAAATAACTGGAATTCCTTCTGGAATGCCATGGGCGGTAGAGATAATACGGGCGACTACAATGACGACCCAGGTAACCAACTTGCTGGCCTAGATGCAAAAATTAAACTTTACCCATTAATTGGCTTGCCAGTCAGTATTTATGGCCAAATGATTGGTGAAGACGAAGCGGGTATGTTCCCATCGAAAAATGCTTTTATGGGTGGTATTGAAGGTTACCACACCGCTTGGGGCCAACCACTAAGCTGGTATATTGAAGGTGCCAATACTCACACCGAGTGGGATAAAAATGGCGTAATGTACACTCACTTTATCTATAAAAATGGCTACTACCAGCAAGGCGCCCCATTAGGCCATGCAATGGGTGGCGATGGTCGCATGATATCAGGGAAAGTGGAATACACACTTGACGATGATAACCGTGTTAGCACTCGTTTATTGTATGCAAAAGTCAATAAAGAAAGTGAATGGCAAAATAAAGCCTATCCAAAATCAGAAACAATTAAAGGTGTTGATTTAGGTTGGTGGCATAACTTTGATGACAAAGTAAATACCGATGCTAAAGTTTGGGTTTCAAAATCAGATTATAATACTCGCGATGATGTGGGTGCATCAGTCATGGTCACCATGCCATTTAAATGGTAATACCAACGATAATTTAAATTATTTTAGGTAAAAATCAATAAGGCGCTAGTGGCATGATAGTTATGTGGCTAGCGCTATACCAAGACTCGAACGCAAATAAATGCAACTTGTAACGCAGTAAGTATATATACTCAAATTAACAATAAATAAATGAGCCGCTAGGTAGATGTGCATACATAAGTATGTATACACAAAATAATTCGAGGTGCAATTAGGCGACAAGCAAATGAGGCGCTGGGAACCTACATAAGTAGGTGACTAGTGCGAGTGAGCATAGTCACTTATACCTTAACAAAAGGCGCTGCAACTTGAAGTATGACGAGTATAAGTTTGTTATTTATTCATCCCACACCTAAAAATGCATTCAACACAAAACAATAAACGTCGGGAAAATTAATTTATTCTAGACGCCTATTAATTGTCCTCGCACAACTTATAGTTGTTCTTTATTAATAAAACACTAATTACGTGTCCAAAACACAATAAGTGAATAAAAATTATATTTCGCTAAGTTATTTAGCTTATTTCCACACGGCACTAATGTATCAAAAGAGACTTAGTTTCAATAAATGGAACACTTCGATAAAAAATAGGGTTATTCTTCTTTACCTTAAAATAAAATTTTAGGCTTTCAGTAAGCGACGATTGAAATACGCATAACATGATAATTTAAAAGAGGTTATATAGTTGCTTAGATAAATAAGACTATTCTCTAAGACAATTACACTGATAGTCATCACCTATATTTAGTGTTATTATTAGGTGCTTTTGCTTGACCGTGTCAGCGCATAAGCAGACTCCTTTGTGAGTCATAAATGATAAGAAGTGCTTATCAATTGAGCGATTGCGAAAAAAGGTAACATTTTCAATTAATAAGCATAACAACAGAATTCAATGGTGCTCTGGGACCCGACAACCCAGTGCGGTAGCTATGGTCTAGCCTAATTAAATGATTAACATTTCTACCATAGTTAAATCTTCTCTTACTTAATAGATTATTAATTACCAAGGTTTTCAGTGAAAATATTAGTTACTGGTGGTGCAGGTTTTATTGGCTCGGCGGTTGTTCGTCATATTATTAATAATACCGATGACTCTGTTATTAATATCGACAAGCTAACTTATGCGGGAAATTTAGAATCACTTAATTCTATTTGTGAAAATAATCGCTATACATTTATTCAAGCCGATATTTGTGATGCGAAAAAAATTACAGATATATTTAAGCAATATCAACCTGACGCCATAATGCACTTAGCTGCTGAGTCACACGTTGACCGTTCTATTGATGGCCCAAGTGAATTTATCCAAACCAACATTATTGGCACTTACACACTATTAGAAGCCGCTCGCCAATATTGGAACCAACTGCCAGCAGATAAAAAAGCCGCCTTCCGCTTTCATCATATATCCACTGATGAAGTTTATGGTGACCTTGAGTCAACGACTGACCTTTTCACTGAAACGACTCCATATGCACCAAGTAGCCCTTACTCTGCATCAAAAGCGTCTAGTGATCACCTAGTTAGAGCGTGGCAACGTACCTATGGCTTACCAACCATCGTAACAAACTGCTCTAACAACTATGGCCCATTCCATTACCCTGAAAAACTGATCCCTTTAATCATCTTAAATGCACTAGAAGGGAAATCCTTACCTGTTTATGGTAACGGACAGCAGATCAGAGACTGGTTATATGTAGAAGACCATGCAAGAGCACTCTATAAAGTCGTTACTGAAGGTGAAATCGGTGAAACTTATAATATTGGTGGCCATAACGAGAAAGCCAATATTGATGTGGTGAAAACAATTTGTAGCATTCTTGAAGAACTGGCACCAAACAAACCAAGTAATATTGAGCATTATAGTGACCTCATAACTTATGTGACTGATAGACCAGGTCATGATTTACGCTATGCCATTGATGCAACAAAAATTAAAAATGAGCTGAACTGGGTGCCTGATGAAACGTTTGAAACTGGTTTACGTAAAACGGTTCAGTGGTATTTGAATAATTCAGAGTGGTGCAAGTCAGTTCAAAATAATAAATATAATAGAGAAAGACTAGGGGCTTAAAAGTGAAAGGTATTATTTTAGCGGGTGGTTCAGGTACAAGGTTATATCCAATCACGATGGGAGTATCTAAACAATTACTTCCTATCTATGATAAACCAATGATTTATTATCCGCTTTCAGTACTTATGTTAGCAGGGATCCGTGAAATACTTATTATCACCACACCTGAAGATCAAAGTAGTTTTGAACGTTTATTAGGTGACGGTTCTCAATTTGGTATCTCACTACAATATGCGATCCAACCAAAACCTGAAGGATTAGCACAAGCTTTTATTATCGGTGAAGAGTTTATTGGCTCTGATAGTGTTTGTTTGGTGCTGGGTGATAACATTTTTTGGGGGCAAGGTTTCTCACCCAAACTACTTAAGGCAGCTAACTCACAAACAGGCGCAACAGTATTTGGCTATGAAGTACAAGATCCAGAAAGATTTGGTGTTGTAGAATTTGACGCCGATTTTAATGCTGTTTCTATAGAAGAAAAACCTCTAAAACCAAAATCAAAATATGCGGTTACTGGCTTATATTTCTATGATAACGATGTTATTGAGATAGCAAAAAATATCGAACCGTCTGATCGTGGTGAACTTGAAATTACCACTGTAAACCAAATCTACCTAAAAAATAAAAATCTTAAAGTTGAGTTATTAGGTCGTGGTTTCGCTTGGTTAGATACAGGAACGCACGATAGTTTACTCGAAGCCTCTAGTTTTGTAGAAACCATAGAAAAACGCCAAGGTTTTAAAATTGCTTGTTTAGAAGAAATAGCTTATCGCCAACAATGGTTAACAGCAGAACAAGTGTTAGAAACAGCAAATAAATGTAGAAAAAATAGCTACGGCGAATATTTGATTAACCTTATTGAGAAATAGTAATGAAACTAGTTAATACAATTGAATTTAAGAAACTTGGTGATGATAGAGGTTCGTTAGTTTCATTAGAACAGAATAAAAATATTCCATTTGAAATTAAACGTATTTATTACATCTTTGGCACTAAAGATGGCGTTTCTCGTGGGTTTCATGCACATAAAGAATTAAGACAGTTAGCGATTTGTGTTCGAGGAAGTTGTCGCTTTGTTATGGATAATGGCAAAAATAAAGAAGAAATCATTTTAAATTGCCCCCATACAGGTTTACTGATCGAACCGATGCAGTGGCATGAAATGTATGATTTTTCAGAAGACTGTATTGTCGTAGTTCTAGCAAACGACCACTATAATGAAAGTGATTACATCCGTAATTATAGTGATTTTCTTACTTATAATGATTTTCTAGCTTAAATATGATATTACAATCTAAAACAGTAAAACTTCGTTTAGTTGATGAGAGTGATGCATCCTTTATATTATCACTTAGATTAGATGAAAGTTATAATAAATTCTTATCTTCTGTAAATAATGATATTGAAAAGCAAAAAGCATGGATAAAAAATTATAAACAAAAAGAAAATAATAATGAAGAATTCTACTTTATCATAGAAACTTTAAACGGTACTCCTTGTGGTACTGTTAGGGTCTACGATATCCATAATAACTCATTTTCTTGGGGAAGTTGGATACTCAATGAGTCAAAAACTAGAACTGCTGCTATAGAAAGTGCATTATTAGTTTATATATTTGGCTTTGATATTAAAGGTTATTCACGTTGTCATTTTGAGGTTATGAAAGGAAATGAAAAGGTAATTTCATTTCATGACAAATTCAATGCAAAAAAAATTAACGAAGACGATATTCACTATTATTATGAAATATTCCCTAATGATATTGTAGATATAAAAAACAAATTCAAAAATTTTATCAAATAGGTATAAAGATGATTCCTTTTCTAGACTTAAAATCGATAAATAACCAGTATCAAAGCGAATTGAAAGAAGCATGCGAAAGAGTTATAGATTCAGGATGGTATATAATGGGCAAAGAGTTAGAAAAATTTGAACATAATTTTTCTGCTTACTGTGGCACTAAATATACTATTGGTGTAGCAAATGGCTTAGATGCATTAACTTTAGTGTTACGTGCATGGAAAGAACTTGGAAAAATAAACGCTGGTGATGAAGTCATCGTTCAAGCTAATACTTATATCGCATCCGTCTTAGCTATTACTGAAAATGATTTAGTACCCGTTCTCGTAGAACCTGATGTTAATACCTATAATTTATCAGTTGAGAATATAAAAGCAGCAATTACAGACAAGACAAAAGTTATTTTACCCGTTCATCTCTATGGGCAAATCTCACCAATGCCTAAAATTATGGCTCTTGCACAAAAATATAATTTATTAGTTCTAGAGGATTGTGCACAATCTCATGATGCTAGCATCGATGGTAAAAAAGCGGGTAATTGGGGTCATGCGGCAGGATTCAGCTTCTATCCAGGAAAAAATCTTGGAGCACTAGGCGATGCCGGAGCAATAACCACTAATGATGAGCAACTAGCAGAAATTTTATATGCCCTAAGAAACTATGGTTCACATCAGAAGTACTTAAACCTATATCAGGGTGTTAATAGCCGCCTTGATGAGCTACAAGCTGCGTTGCTCAGTGTGAAACTCAAGTATCTCGGTAATGAAACGAAAACTCGCCAAAATATAGCATTAGCTTACTTAGAAAATATTAGTAATCCATTAATTAAGCTCCCATTATTAGTCAATACATATAAAAATAATATAGAACAACATGTATGGCATTTATTTGTTATAGCAACCGAACATAGAGAATTGCTCCAGAAGCATTTGACTGAAAATGGTATTCAAACATTGATCCATTACCCTACTCCTCCTCATAAACAACAGGCATACAGCCAATATAAACAACTTTCATTGCCAATTACTGAAAAAATCCACAACGAAGTTCTAAGTATACCAATCGGGCCAACAATGACTAATGAAGAAATATCTAAAGTTATTGAAGCATGTAATTCATTTGCGACTAAATAATGACATTAGTTAAAACATCATTGCTAAGCCTGATAGCTACTTTTTTTAAAATGCTATCAGGTTTAGTGATTAATAAAGCAGTTTCTGTCTATATTGGTCCAGCAGGGCTTGCCGTTATCGGACAGTTTCAAAATTTCAGTCAGCTTGTTCTAATCGCAGCCCAAGGGGCTATAAATAATGGTGTAGTAAAATACACGGCTGAATATGGTAAAGAAAGTGAAAAGCTTCCTTCACTATTTAGTACTAGTATTCGTATTAGTTTTACTACATCCATCGTTGTCGGTTGTATATTAGCAATATTTTCTAACTTCTTTTCTCTTAAAATATTAGATGATGTCCAGTATCAATTTGTTTTTATAATATTTGGTTTCACAATTATTTTATTTGTTTTAAATGGTTTGTTTTTATCTATCATTAATGGCCTTAAAGAAATAAGAAGCTATATAAAGATAAATATAATACAAAGCATATATTCATTAATTTTCACTAGCTTACTGATTTATTTTTTTGGACTAAAAGGTGCTTTAATTGCGTTAGCGACTAACCAATCCATAATATTTTTTATTACATTATTCATGCTCAGAAAGCATGAAGTAATAACATGGAAAAAATTCACTTCATCTTTTGATAGAAAGATATCTAAAAATCTTTTTTCCTACTCAGCAATGGCTATTACTTCTGCGATTATGGTTCCTACCTCACAATTTATCATTCGTGATTATATAGGAACAACCCAAGGATTAGACCAAGCAGGTTACTGGCAAGGTGTATGGTATATATCAACAACTTATTTAATGATAGTCACCACTGCTTTAAGCACCTATTACCTACCAAGACTTTCAGAAATCACGAGTAAGCAAGAGTTAAAAAAAGAGATTCTACAAGGTTATAAAATATTACTTCCAATCGTTATTGGATGTGGATTGATAATCTACCTATTACGTGATTTTATTATTTATTTACTTTTCTCTGATAGTTTCGCACCAATGAAACCATTGTTTACATGGCAGATAATAGGAGATGTATTTAAAATAGCTTCTTGGTTATTAGCTTATGTCATGGTCGCAAAATCATTAACAAAAGCATTTATAATCACAGAAATATCATTTTCTCTTAGTTTTGTTTTTATTTCAATCATGCTAATAAACTCATATGGTGCTATTGGCGCTACTATAGCATATAGTGTAAACTATATATTATATCTAACATTTGTTTTTTTAATTTTAAGAAAAAATAAAATAGTATAAATATGAAGAAAAATCACTTTTGTTTTTATTTGCCATCCTCAGTATATGGGGGAACGGAGTTGCTAATGTTAAGATTAGCAAATTATTTAGCGGACATAAAGAAATATACCATTACTATATATACAGCCAAAGGCTCTTTCATTGAAAGAAACAATGCTTACATTAAAAATAATATCATCATAAAATATGATATAGAAAGAGCCAATGAAAAAAAATTCATTATTAGCTCTAAGTATCTTTTGGAACTTTCTCATTTAATTAATAGAATAGAAGATGTTGATTTTTACATATGGCAACTTCAACCTATTGAGCTAATAAATCAGTTCTTTCCACTTAGAAAATTTGACCGTAATATGTTTTATTACAATTTAATCATTGATATTTTTTATAATAAAAGGAAGCAACTGGTAAAGAACTTACTAAAAAAATATAACAGCAATAACCAACTATATTTCATGGATTTAGATAACTATAATGAAACCAATAACTATCTTCACTTAGAATTAGAATCACCAATCTATATTCCTGTAGCCGTTCCATTTAATGACATCACTCAAAGGGATCACACCCCTCCTGATATTATAACTTTTTGCGTTATTTCAAGATTATCTTACAATTTCAAATATTATCCAATATTGCACTTTTTAAAGTCATTAGAAGAATACTCGAAGAAAAAAAGAATGACTATTAAAGTTAAAATCATTGGTGATGGAGAGGCATTTGATGAATTAAAAAGATATTCAGAATCCTCATCATTAATTATTGAATTATATGGACACATGAATATAGAGGCTGTTTACAAGGAAGTATTCCCTAGTGTAAATATATACTTTGGAATGGGCACATCCTTGATAGATAGTGCAAAATATTCTATACCAACAATTATTACAAATATAAGCAATGAAAACACTTCAGAAAATGAAATAAAGTACAGTTTGCTTTATGAATCTATTGGTTATTCATTAGGAAGTTATGAGAATAAAGGGCTGCATAGCCTAAGCGATTTACTAGATTTAATTTTATTAAACCCTAAGAAACATGGAGATTTATGTTTCAATTATGCAAAAGAAAATCATTCGGCCAATCAGGTTTTCGAAAAATTAATTAACAATATTAATAAAAATACAGAGAAATTAAAAATAACACAATCTGATATTATTAATGTAATGGCTGCTAATAAATTCATAGATTATATTGGTGAAAAAATCCGCTCCCTTTATAAAAAATAAAGATTATTCACCCTCATTTATAAAGAGAATCATGTGATAAATAAATATTTAATAGAAAAAACATACCTAAGTATATATATAATCGCAGCTTGCTTTTCTACTTACTTATTATTAGGTGATACAAATTTTACTGGCGAACTACATCGTTCTAGAAAAACCATTTCAGATTTAGAAGTGATATTGTTGTCTACATTAACCATACTATCTTTATTTTCAGTCATGCTCATTTATAGATTACTTAATATAAAAAGAATAAAGATTAGTAAAAACTATACTGTCTTCTATAATATAAAATACATCAATATATTTATTTTTTTTCTATTGTTAATTCAATTATCCTTTTTACTCAAAACAGGGATAGGTAAAATAACTGTTGGAGAGCAATCTAATAATGATAATTTTGCCACCCCAATTTTTTCATTTCTTAAGCCAGACCCTTTTATATATCTTTACTATATTTTAATTAGAAGTAAAAGTGGTTTTACGATAAAGACAAACAAATTATTCATCTTAAATATGATAATATTTTCATTGTTTAAAATAATGCAAGGCTGGACAGGGTTTATATTTATTTTATTTTTTATAGAAATGCTTTTCAGACAACGAAAAAAGCAAAGTTTAAAGCTACTCTTGTTACCTGTATTTGTAATATTCATTGGTGGATTTATCTATCAATATGCATATGTAATGAAAAATCAAATAAGAGGTAATAACATTGAAACTATATCTTATATTGACGGTGTATCATTGCTAGTAAATAGGCTAACAATGATACCAAACTCACTAGGAGCGTACCAAAATTATGATAGAATAGTCAGTTTGTATAGAGATGAGAACATCATAGCAAAAGAAGCTAAAGCTTTTTTCAGACCTATTATACCAGGCTCATTCATGAATAAAGACTTTAGAAATTTAAATAATAATGTAATGAACTCCTATACACCTGATTTAAACAAATTAACAAGCTCTGATTTTGGAATAGTAATGTATTTTAGTATATTATATGAAGCTAGTATATGGGACTTTTTAATTAGCTCTATTGCATCCATATTTTTATTAATTTTCGCGAAAATATATTTTGATACAATGGCTCAATATTCTGGGCAATTCGATTTTCTACTCTTCTTAATAATATTTAAATTAATCTATACTGTTAGCTTAGAGAATGTTTTTGCTCAAGGTTTTATACCATACATATTTATAACAATCGTCTTAATACTCTTTAAAGCAATTAATATAAAGAAAAGGTTATAATTTCATGATTATAAAAATGTGGCCATTACCACCAAAAAACACAAAAACAAATAGCTATATTTCTCTCATATTAAGTGATGACGTAGAATATAAAGAACATAAATGGACATTGGAATCTATATTAAACCGAAAATTTGATGTATTTCATATTCACTGGCCAGAAACTTATTTAAATCACACCTCACTAATTAAAAAAATAGTTTTTTCTTTTCTCGTAATAATTTATTTAATTTACATAAAGATTATTAGAAAGAAAATAATTTGGACAGTCCATAATATACGACCACATGAAGATACCACGCCAAAGATATCAGGCCTTTTTTATTTTTTGTTAAATAAATTTATTGATAGCTATATTTTCATGACAAACTCTTCAAAAGAAGAATTTTATTCTACTCATAAAATAAAAAAAGAAAAAAAACACTCAATAATACCCCATCCTTTATATAAATCAAAAGTTAGAATGAATAGAGAAAAAAATAATGATATTCTTTTTTTTGGTTTAATCCGGCCCTATAAAAAAGTCTTCACTCTCATAGATGAATATAAAAAAACAATACACAACGGAAATCTAATTATTCTCGGTAATTGTACCCCATCAGACAGAAATAAATTAGGCAAAGAAAAAAATAACGATAATAGAATTTCCTTAGAATTAGGATTCTATGAAGAAGCCAAATTAGACCAACTACTTTCAATTTCACATGGAGTTATTATACCCTATAAGAATATTACTAACTCAGGTGTTCTATTCAAAGCTATATCGATGAATGCACACATATTACTTCCTAAATTAAAATATACACAAGAAGTACTAGAAAACTTAAACTATAAAAATTATTTATTTTTTGAAAATGAAGTGACAACAGAAGCTTTAAATAAATTTTTTCATTTAAAAAAAACCTATCCATTTATACTAAATATAGATAACTATAATAATCATATTGTCGAAAGCCACCGTATAGCATATTTAAATTTGCTAAAAAAAAATTAAATTACATATGAAGAAAATACTTATAGCTACAAGTTATTACCTACCTGCATATAAAGCAGGAGGCCCTATAAAAAGTATAAAAAATTTAGTAACTTTATTATCCAAAAATTATACTTTTGAAATATTGACATCAAATAAAGATATAGATGGCAAGGTATTAGAAATAACATCGGAAAACAAGAGTGAAAAAAATCAAGAAGTATTTTATGCAAAGAATACATTGGACCTAATAATATATATATTTAAAACAAGGAAACATGTAGACCTTTACTACTTAAATAGTTTTTTTTCCTTTAAATATTCGATAATATTTCAAATCTTAAATAAACTAAACTTAATCAACAAAAAAACAATATTGATTGCCCCTAGAGGTGAATTAACTCATGGTGCCTTAACTATAAAAACAAAAAAGAAAATGGCTTACTTATTTTTTTTCAAAAAGATATTGTTAAAGAAAAATATTAAATTCCATTTCACCAATCAAATGGAAGCTCTAGAGGCAATTAATTTTATTGGTAACGTTCCTTATAATATTGCACCGAATATGCATGATATACCATCTCCACATATGCATAAAAATAAGGAGAATGGAGTTGTTAATTTAATTTACTTATCTAGAGTAACAGAGAAAAAAAACCTACATACCGTATGTCATGTTTTATCAAAAATAACGAGTGGAAAAATCAAATTTACTATTGCAGGAAATATTGAAAATGAAGAATATTGGAAGCACTGCATAGGTCTCTTAGAAAAAAATAAAGATGTCGTTTCCCTTAACTATATTGGTTCTTTACACCCTAACGAAGTATCATTTGTCTTACAAAATAATCATTTATTTTTTCTACCTACACTAAATGAAAATTATGGGCACGCAATAGTTGAAGCCATGACAAATTCAAATATAGTCTTAATTTCAAAAAACACACCATGGCTATTAGTAAAAAATTATGGGGGTGGTGTTTTTGATGAATATGATACAGAAAGCTACATCTCCTTTATAGAAAAAATAATAAAGATGGATAGTGATGAGTTTAATCATATTACAAAAAATATTCATACATATATTTTAAATGAACTTAATAAAAATATAGAAACTATACAAGAGGTTTTTAATGAATAACTTTGATGAAAAAACTTTACTAATAACGGGTGGAACAGGCTCTTTTGGTAATGCAGTACTTCGCCGTTTTTTAAACACAAATATCAAAGAAATACGCATCTTCTCTCGAGATGAAAAAAAACAAGATGATATGCGTAAATACTTTCAATCAGATAAGCTTAAATTTTATATTGGCGATGTAAGAGATTTACAAAGTGTGTCTAATGCGATGCGTGGAGTTGACTATGTTTATCATGCTGCAGCTCTAAAACAAGTACCATCTTGTGAGTTTTATCCATTAGAAGCAGTGAAAACAAATGTGTTGGGTACAGAAAATGTGCTTGAATCTGCTATAAATCATAATGTAAAAAGAGTCGTTTGTTTGAGCACAGATAAAGCTGTTTATCCTATCAACGCGATGGGAATTTCAAAAGCTATGATGGAGAAAGTAATTGTAGCTAAGAGCCGTAATCTTGAAAATACTAACACTACGATTTGCGGCACACGATATGGGAATGTCATGGCCTCTAGGGGCTCAGTAATTCCATTATTTATTCGCCAAGTCGTAAATGGGAACCCAATCACAATAACAGATCCCAATATGACACGATTTATGATGACTTTAGATGACGCAGTCGACTTAGTTTTGCATGCATTTCAAAATGGTTCAAATGGCGATATTTTTGTACAGAAAGCCCCTGCAGCTACTATTGAAGTACTAGTTAAATCTATACTAGACATCATGGGTAAACCAGAACATCCAGTGAATATTATCGGTACTCGCCATGGTGAAAAACAGTATGAAGCGTTATGCAGCAGAGAGGAGATGTTTGTAGCACAAGATCAAGGTAATTATTACCGAGTACCAGCAGATAATCGAGACCTTAATTATTCAAAATACTTTGAAGAAGGTGAAAAAGATCTCTCTTCGGTTGCAGATTACAATTCTCATAACACTGAACGCCTAGATGTAGAGGAAATGAAGCAACTCCTTCGCAAACTTGATTTTATAAAAGAAATAGAATCAGGAAATTTTGTTGTCCCAGAAGGAGTCTAGTAATGAAGGTTCTTGTAATTGGCGCAACCGGAATGCTAGGCTATAGCTTATTTTCTAATTTGAGTGACTATAACCATTTAGATGTTTTTGGTACAGTTCGCTCAATTAAAGGAAAAGAAATATTTTTTAAAAATAGAACAAGTAAATTAATCTATAACATTCATATTAACGATATTAATAGTATCGAAAAAACTATTAGTGATCTTAAACCCGATATAGTATTAAATTGCATTGGTCTTATAAAGCAACATGATATCTCTAAGCAACATATATCTGCAATTTCAATTAACTCATTATTTCCACACCAGTTAGCTAATATCTGTGATGACAATAATTCAAAACTAATTCATTTTTCAACAGATTGCGTCTTTGATGGCATGATAGGTAATTATAAAGAAAATGACTTACCTACAGCAACAGATTTATATGGGAAATCAAAATGTCTCGGAGAAATTAATTACGGAAAGCATATAACATTACGGACATCTATAATTGGCCATGAGCTATCAACATCTGTTAGCCTGATTGATTGGTTTTTAAATCAAGAAAATTGTATAGATGGCTTTTCAAAAGCTATTTTTTCTGGCTTACCTACTTGTTATATTGCCAAAATCCTCGCTGAACTGGTTTTTACAAATCCAGAACTAAAAGGTATGTATCATTTATCTGTAGATCCTATAGATAAATTTTCTTTACTTTCATTAGTAGCTGAGAATTATAAAAAGAGAATCACTATTAACAACAATGCTAGTTTTAGTATTAATCGTTCACTAAACTCGAATAACTTTAGAAATCTAACAGGTTTTGTACCACCTAAATGGTATGAACTAGTTGAGTACATGCATAGCGATTATATCAAGAGATACGTATTATGAAAAAAATAAAAATTGTAACTGTTGTTGGGACAAGGCCAGAGATCATTCGTTTATCCCGTATAATTGCAAAATTAGATAAGTACTGTGAGCATATATTAGTACATACTGGCCAAAACTATGATTATGAACTCAATCAAATATTTTTCGATGACCTAGGAATTCGCTCCCCTAATTATTTTCTTGAGTGTGCTGGAGCCAATCCCGCCGAAACAATGGCTCAGGTTATTAGTAAATCTGATAAGCTATTTGAAAGCATAGAGCCAGAAGCAGTTCTGATTCTTGGAGATACAAATAGCGCATTAGCTGCAATTTCAGCTAAGCGTAAAAAAATACCAATATTTCATATGGAAGCAGGTAATCGCTGCTTTGATCTTCGAGTACCCGAAGAAATTAACAGAAAGATTGTTGACCATATTTCTGATGTCAATATGCCTTATAGCGATATCGCTCGTAGCTATTTATTAAGAGAAGGTATAAATCCTGATTTTATTGTTAAAACAGGTAGTCCAATGGATGAGGTTCTAACATTTTATCATGATAAAATTCAGAACTCCGATATATTAAATCGATTATCTCTTACTCCTGGTGATTATTTCGTTGTTAGTGTTCACAGAGAAGAAAATGTTGACTCAGAAAAAAATATTCATTCTTATGTAGAAGCTTTAAATATAATAGCAGATAAATATAATCTACCTGTCATCGTTTCTACCCACCCAAGAACCCGAAAAAAAATTGAAGCTCTAAATCTTAAGTTTGATGATAGAATAAATTTAATAAAACCTCTTGGCTTTAGTGATTATGTCTGTTTACAGAAAGAAGCCAAAGTAGTATTGAGCGATAGCGGAACAATAACAGAGGAATCATCAATTTTAAATTTCCCAGCTGTTAATATTCGCGAGGCTCAGGAAAGGCCAGAAGGCTTCGAAGAAGGCGCTGTAATGTTCACAGGAATGAATATTACACGTATTCTACAAGCTATTGAAATATTAGAAACACAACCAAAGGGAAATGATAGGTTAATTAATAAAGTTCAAGACTATATTGCCCCAAATGTTTCTGACAAAGTCCTCCGTACTATATTAAGTTATATTGATTACGTAAATAGAGTAATTTGGAAGAAAATTTAATGCACTTAGCCTTAATTATTGATGATTATCTGCCCCATAGTACACGAGTTGGGGCAAAAATGTTTCATGATCTCGCTTGCTATTATATTTCATTAGGCCATCAAGTTACTGTAATTACACCAGTAGAAAATCAAAAAGAAAAGTTAGTTCAGTGTCATATCGATTCTGTTAATGTTTGGTATTTTTCAAGTGGCCCCATAAAAAATACCCATAAAATAAAACGAGCAATTAATGAAACTTTACTTTCATTTCGTGCATGGTCAGCTATATCATCAAAAGTAAAATCAAAAACTTTTGATGGCATAGTTTATTATTCCCCATCAATTTTTTTTGGAACACTAGTATCCAAAATTAAGGCTCGTTGTGAATGTAATGCCTACCTTGTATTACGAGATCTTTTTCCCCAATGGGTAATTGATGCAGGAATGATTAAAAAAGGCTCTATTATTGATAAGTATTTTAGCTTTTTTGAACAATACTCATATAACCAAGCTGATATTATTGGTTTAATGTCTGAAAAAAATAAACAAATTTTTGACCACAAAACAAATAATATTTATCCCACTGGCATTCTTAGAAATTGGGCTTCATTGAAGCCTCATAATTTGACTTCATGCCAGACCAGTATCCGAAGCAAGCTTAATCTAGAAGATAAAATAATCTTCTTTTATGGCGGCAACATCGGACATGCGCAAGATATGGCAAATCTAATGCGCTTAGCAAAATCTATGAGTGATTATGAACAAGCCCATTTTTTATTTGTTGGTCAAGGTGATGAAGTAAGTTTAATAAATCAATTAGCTAAAGAATGGGACCTAAAAAATTTTACCTATTTACCTTCTGTGGATCAGGTCGAATTTAAAAACATTCTTGCCGATATCGATATCGGCCTTTTCTCTTTATCAGCTCAGCATACCGCACACAATTTTCCAGGAAAATTACTAGGCTATATGGTTCAATCAATTCCAATTCTAGGTAGCGTCAATTTTGGTAATGACTTACTTGAAATTGTAAATAGCCATAATGCAGGTTTGATAACTGTAAATGGTGATGATGAACAATTATTAAATAATGCATTATTACTTTACCAAGATACAAAACTAAGGTCTAAAGTTGGCCGTAATGCATTTTCTCTACTTGAACATGAATTTTCCGTTCAATCTGCAGGAGATTCTATTATTAAAAGGCTAAAAAATATAGAATGAAAATATATGATAGTGAATATTTATCTTCCCTTATTGAAAAAGCTAGAAATGCTCAAATAAAAAGAGCTCATCTAAATTTACATACTAGTTATAATGAAAAAGTTCAAAGGTTATTTATAGCATTAACAAGAGGAAGTTATGTTAGCCCTCATTATCATGCACTTCCACATCAATGGGAAATGTTCATAATAATCAGCGGTACGATTAAAGTATTGCATTATAATGAGAAAGGAATAATCACTTCAGAAATATTAGTTGGAGATGGGCAATCTACCAAAGTTATGGAATTTTCACCAGGGGACATTCATAGTGTTGAGTGCATTTCTGAAACAGCATTAATGCTAGAAATCAAAGAAGGCCCCTATATTGAGCAACATTCTAAAACCCTATTTGAAATAAAGACATGAATCTATTACCAGTAATTATGGCTGGAGGCTCCGGTAGTCGCCTTTGGCCTATGTCTCGTACCCACTACCCTAAACAATTTTTACCTTTAATTGATAATAACTCAATGTTACAAAATACAATCTTGCGATTAAATGAGTTAGAGCATTTACCTGCAACTTTAGTTTGTAATGAAGAACACCGTTTTCTAGTTGCGGAGCAGTTAAGGCAGTGTGATATTGAGCATTCTGGAATCCTACTTGAACCCTGTGGGCGTAATACAGCTCCAGCTGTAGCTTTAGCTGCATTACAAGCCATGCAAAATTATGATGACCCTATTCTATTAGTGCTTGCAGCGGATCATATGATCAGAGATACAAATGTATTTATAGACTCAATCAAGCATGCACTACCACTTGCAAACAAAGGTAACTTGGTAACTTTTGGTATTGTCCCAACTAAACCTGAAACTGGATATGGTTATATACGATCTGGTGATTTATTAACTGATGCAAATGCTTATACTGTCGATGCCTTTGTTGAAAAACCAAACCACTTAGTTGCCAAACAATATTTAGCACACGGTGGGTACTATTGGAATAGTGGTATATTTATGTTTAAGGCATCACGTTATTTACAGGAACTTAACAAATTTCGTCCAAATATATTGGAAATAAGCGCATTAGCTTTTACCAACGCACATCATGATTTAGATTTTATTCGAATTGATAAAGAAAGCTTCACTGAGTGCCCAAGCGAATCTATTGACTGTGCAATAATGGAAGAAACAAACGATGCAGTTGTTATCCCTTTAGACGCTGGTTGGAATGATGTTGGAGCTTGGTCCTCTCTCTGGGAAATAAATGCCAAAGATGAACATGAAAATGTAATCCGTGGTGATGTTTTAGTGGAAGGAAGTAAACGTTGCTATATCAACTCCTCTGAACGTTTAATTGCTGCTGTGGGAGTCAAAGATTTAGTCATTGTAGACACTAAAGATGCATTACTGGTTGCACATCGTGATAATGTCCAAGATGTGAAAAAGATCGCATCTAGTTTAAAAAATAGTAATCGGAAAGAATTTTTGCATCATAGGGAAGTCCATCGACCTTGGGGAAAATCTGACCATATTGCTGAGGGTGATCGCTACCATGTGAAAAAAGTAGTTGTATTACCAGATAAAAAAACAGCTTTCCAAATTCACTATCACCGTTCAGAGCATTGGATTGTGGTTTCAGGTACAGCAAAAGTATATAAAGATAACGAAAGCTATATTATAACAGAAAATGAATCTATTTATATACCATCAGGCACTAAACACTGCTTTGAAAATCCAGGAAAAGTACCTCTTGAAATAATTGAAGTAAGAACCGGTAGCTATTTAGAAGAAGACGATATTACTCGAGTATAAATTTAGTTAACAATTGTCGATGATAATACGTTAGGATCGTACTGCATGCTAAACTCAACAGTAGTTATTAAAAAATCTGGTATACAATTTGGCACAAGTGGTGCTCGCGGTTTAGTCACTCAATTTACAAATGAGTCCTGTGCAGCTTTTACTCATGCCTTTATTAATAGTATCAAAAATAAATTTGAATTTGATAAAGTGGCAATTGCAATCGATAATCGCCCAAGTAGTGGTTTTATCGCAACTGCATGTATTGATGTAATTAAACAACAAGGAATGGAGCCCCTATATTACGGTGTCATTCCAACCCCTGCTCTTGCATATACTGCAATGAAAAACAACATTCCTTGTATCATGGTCACTGGCAGTCACATTCCATTCGATAGAAACGGATTAAAATTTTATCGTCCTGATGGAGAGATTACCAAAATTGATGAAATAGAAATACTAAATAATAACTTTCAATTTCAAATGTCTAATAAATTATCATCTACTTTATTAGTAAACTCATTAGCTGCTGATGAATATATTAATCGTTACGCTTCTATTTTTGATGAAAATTTGCTAACTGGTAAGAAAATTGGTATTTATGAACATTCCAGCGCAGGACGTGATATTTACTCTATTTTATTCAAAAAACTTGGCGCTGATGTTGTTTGCCTAGAACGTAGTAACCACTTTGTGCCGATTGATACCGAAGCAGTATCCGAAGAAGATAAAAACAAAGCTAAATTGTGGTCTGAACAATATAAGTTAGATGCTATATTCTCGACCGACGGTGATGGCGATCGACCCCTTGTTGCCGATGAAAACGGTGAATGGTTACGTGGCGATATATTAGGTTTGTTATGTGCATTAGAAATGAAGATAGAAGCACTAGCGATCCCTGTTAGCTGTAATACCGTTATTTCATCTCATGATGCTTTTAAGTGTGTGAAACAAACCAAAATTGGCTCTCCATATGTTATTGAAGCATTTTCTGACTTAGCAAAAGACTACAGAAAAATAGCTGGTTTTGAAGCCAATGGTGGATTCCTTTTAGGATCTAATATTGAAATAAATGGTAAGCAAATATCAGAGTTGCCTACAAGAGATGCTGTCTTGCCTTTTTTGATGTTATTATCCGCCGCAAAAAAGAAAGGTATTGCTAAACTGGTCTCAGCATTGCCACAGCGCATAACCTTTAGTGATAGAGTACAAAATTTTGCTACTGAAAAAAGCAAACCTATTCTCGAAAAAGCAAAAGAGAACCCACAACATTTATTACAACACTTAGGTTTTGGTGACGAGCAATTACTCGAGTTAAATACCATTGATGGGCTAAGAATGACATTGTCGAATGGCAATATTATTCATCTAAGACCATCTGGTAATGCTCCTGAACTAAGATGTTATGCAGAAGCTAATGATCATGAAACAGCACAAGCTATTGTCCATCAATCACTAAAAAATATTCAAACGTTCTCTTAATTTTAATCCATTTGGTTATCATATGAAAATAGCAATTGCAGGTACAGGCTATGTGGGTCTGTCTAACGCCATGTTACTGTCACAAAACCACGAAGTGGTGGCAGTGGACATCGTTCCTGAAAAAGTGGCGATGCTGAACAACAAGCAATCTCCGATTATTGATACGGAAATTGAACAATTTTTGCGTGAAAAAACACTCAATTTCCGCGCCACTCAAGATATTGCTGAAGCCTATACCGGCGCACAGTATGTGATTGTTGCCACCCCGACGGACTATGACCCGAAAAGCAACTACTTCAATACCAAGTCAGTGGAATCGGTTATTCATGATGTGCAGAAAATCAACCCTGCGGCAACCATCATTGTTAAATCGACCATTCCTGTTGGTTTTACTGAGCGCCTGCGTGAAGAATTTGGCTACACCAATGTCATTTTCTCCCCAGAGTTTTTACGTGAAGGCCGTGCGCTGTGGGATAACCTATATCCATCGCGCATTGTGGTCGGTGAGCGCTCTGAGCGCGCTGAAATTTTTGCTAACTTGCTGCTGGAAGGCGCTATCAAAAAAGATGTCCCTGTGTTGTTTACCGATGGCACTGAGGCAGAAGCTATCAAATTGTTTGCTAACACGTACTTAGCGATGCGCGTGGCCTATTTCAATGAGTTAGACACCTATGCAGAGAGCCGTGGCTTGAACGCACGTCAAATCATTGAAGGGGTGTCTTTAGACCCACGCATTGGCAGCCATTACAACAACCCTTCATTTGGTTATGGTGGCTACTGCTTACCAAAAGATACCAAGCAGTTGTTGGCTAACTACGATGATGTACCGAATAACTTGATTAATGCGATTGTGGAATCTAACCGCACCCGTAAAGACTTTATTTCGGATGCTCTTATTGCCAAAGCGCCACGCAAAGTGGGCGTATATCGTTTGGTGATGAAAGCGGGCTCAGATAACTTCCGTGCCTCTGCTGTGCAAGGCGTCATGAAGCGCATCAAAGCTAAAGGTATCGAAGTGATTGTATATGAGCCGGTGCTGAAAGAAGACGAATTCTTCCGTTCAAAAGTGTATCGTGACCTCGAGGCATTCAAAGCCGATAGCGATATTATTTTAGCTAACCGTATGGTGCCTGAAATCGAAGATGTGGCAGAGAAAGTCTACACACGCGATCTGTTTGGTAATGATTAACCAATAGGTTAAATTTATTGCTCTGCTTTTGCCAAAAATTTACCTTCGCTATAAACTACCTAAAAAATTATATTAAACACGTATAAGTGGGATGATGATAACAACCCATCACTTATACCTTATCTAAACATTTTTTATCATAGGATGGTCTTGTGCTTAGTAAGCGTCTCCCACTTACACTACTCACAGCCAGCATTTTGCTAACCGGCTGTACCGTTACCCCTGGTGTCTATATGTCCACATCAGGCAAAAATGTCGTCGACACTGGCGATCGTGATATCTCTAAATTTGTTGATATCTATCCGATTTCACCAAAGCTGTTAGATGAGATGTATGTAGCACCAGTGATCGCCAAACCAAACCCAACACTTGATAAACAACTTTCAAATTATGAATATCGTGTGGGTGTGGGTGATGTATTAACTATCACCGTTTGGGATCATCCTGAATTAACTATTCCTGCGGGTTCTTACCGTAGTGCTGCCGATTCAGGTAACTGGGTTCATTCAAATGGTACCATTTACTACCCTTACATCGGTAACGTAAAAGTTGTTGGTAAAACACTGTCTGAAATTCGTAATTTAGTTAGCAGTAAACTAGCTACCTATATTGAATCACCGCAAGTGGATGTCAGTATTGCGGCATTCCGCTCACAAAAAATGTATGTATCTGGTGAAGTGGCTAAACCGGGCACACTGCCAATTACCAATATCCCTCTTACCGTTCTGGAAGCCTTTAATAACGCAGGCGGCCTAACCGAAAAAGCGGATTGGGATAATGTAGTGCTGACTCGTAATGGCAAAGAAATTAAGCTTTCATTGCAATCATTGGTACAGTATGGCGATATGACCCAAAACTACCTGATGATCCCAGGTGATACTCTTTATGTACCACGCAACGATGGCCAAAAAGTGTTTGTGATGGGTGAAGTTGGTCAACCCAATACCCTAACTATTGACCGTGCAGGTATGAGTATCACTGAAGCACTGAGCAAAGCAGGCGGTACCGATCAAACAACCGCTAATGCAACAGGTGTCTTTGTTATCCGTCCGATTAAGAATCAAACCTCGGGCGATAAAGAGCTCGATGCCTTGCTACCGAAAAAAATGGCTGCGGTTTATCAGCTAGACTTATCTGATGCGACCGCAATGGTGATGGGAACTGAGTTTAAGCTACAACCTTATGATCTGGTTTATGTTACCGCCGCTCCGGTTGTGCGTTGGAACCGTCTGATCACTCAGTTATTACCAACTATCGCGACCTATAATCAGTTAACTGAAGGTACAAAACGTATTCACGACTGGTAATCGTCATGTTTAACAATATCCTAGTTGTTTGTATGGGTAATATCTGTCGCTCCCCCACTGGGGAGCGTTTATTACAAGCCCATTTCCCCAATAAAAAAGTACACTCCGCTGGCATTATTGCCAAAGATGATCACCCTGCTTATGACAGTGCTATTCGTATCGCACAGCAACATAATCTCTCTTTAGACAATCACCAATCACGACGTTTAACCAGTGAATTATGTAAAGAAGCAGACTTAATCCTAGTGATGGAAAACGATCATATTGATAGAATCCATCAACAGTTCCCCGAAACTCGTGGCAAAGTCATGTTATTCGGCCAATGGCTTAATAAAACCGAGATCCCAGATCCGCATAAACGCAGTGATGAAATGTTTGAACATGTTTATCAACTGATGGAAAAAGCCGTTATACAGTGGCAAGGGAAAATTTAATTTCAATTTTGGAAGGCTTAGCATTTAACTGATTATGAACACGACAAAGAATAGCTCCCCTGCCTCGGACGAGATCGATCTGCTGGCACTCTTTAAGGTACTAAAGTCTAGTTATATTAAAATTGGCTTTTTTACTCTGTTTTTTATTTTGATTGCAGCAGCTTACAGTTTTTTAGCTACGCCTATTTATCAAGCTAATGCAACACTCCAATATGACAAAGCCAGCCAAGTTTCTCTTGTTGATCAAATGAGCGAAATGATGCCATTAGCTAATAGTGGTGGACAAGTCGATTCCGAAATTGAAGTGATTAAGTCTCGAATGGTATTGGGTAAAACCGTTACTAACCTTAATCTTGATACTCAGATTGCACCAGCAGGCTTCTTTAATAAGCTTTGGGGCGATAAAACCAGTGCTGTTGTCGATCTCTATTTAATACCTGAAGATCTTGTTGGTAAGCCAGCTACTGTGACCTATTTAGGTGATAATAAATATTCACTCGATATTGAAGGCCATATTTTAGAAGGCACTGTTGGCATCCTCTTAAAGCAAGATGACATTAGCTTACTCATTTCATCGTTAGTTGCAGAGGTTGGTCAAGAATTTACGTTAGTTAAAAATGCACGCTATTCAACCATTGAAGGTTTGCGTAATACCTTAACCATCGCCGAAGTAGGCAAAGGTACGGGTATTATCAATATGGCAATTAAAGGCGCTGATAAAACCGAAAACGTTCAAATCTTAAATAGCATTATTCAAAATTACGTTGACCAAAATACGGAACGTAAAAAGGAAGTCACTAATAATACGTTGTTATTCTTAGATGAGTATCTGCCTAAAATTAAGACTAAACTGGACAATTACGAAAATCAGTTAAATACCTTCCGTAAAAAGAATGAATCAATCGACTTATCATTAGAAGCAAAATCAGCCCTTGATAGTGCTTTGCAAGTTGAAGAAAAACTCAATGAATTAACCTTTAAAGAAGTCGAAATCCAGCAGCTGTATACGCGTAATCACCCTGCTTATCAATCACTACTCGATAAGCGTCAACAGCTATTACGTGAAAAAGAAAAAATCAGTAAAGCCATTCAAAAATTACCAAATACTCAGCAGCAAATCGTTCGTTTAACGCGTGATGTTGAGTCAGAGCAAGCCATCTACAATCAATTAGTGGCAAAACAACAAGAACTGAGCGTATTAAACTCAGGTATCACTGCCGATGTGCGGATTATTGACTCAGCCGAGTCTCAACCAAATGCTGTCGCACCGAAGAAAGCTTTGATCTTAGTTTTAGCTGCAATATTAGGCTTTATTGTTGGTTGTGCTTATGTGATCGCTCGTGAGTTCTTTAATAATAAAATTAAAGGCACTGAGGATATCGATGCCCTTGGCATAAACGTATACGCCACAATCCCTTTCTCTACCTACGAGAAAAAATTAATTTCTGAAGGGAATAAACGCCCACTGGCATTAGAAAACCCAGCCGATACCGCCGTTGAAGCCATTCGTTCTCTGCGTACCAGCGTTTACTTCTCAGTCATGAACCAAGGTAATAACCTTGTTATGGTAACCAGTGCTTCACCGGGTGTAGGTAAAAGCTTTGTGACTTCGAATATGGCTGTGGTATTAGCGAATGCAGGTAAAAAAGTATTGTTAATCGATACTGACTTGCGTAAAGGCCGTATTCATAAAGCGTTTGGTTTAAGCAATAAAATGGGCTTATCAGATTACTTGTCTCAATCAGATACTAGCCAGCCAAGTATCCATAGTAATGTAATTGAAAACCTAGATGTGATTTGTCGTGGTAAAAATGTCACCCACTCTTCTGAATTGTTGATGGGTGAGCGATTTAAACGTTTACTCGATACAGTAAAAGGCCAATACGATATCGTAGTGATTGATACTGCACCAATACTGGCAATTACCGACTCAGCAATTATTGGTAAGTACGTCGGTACCTCATTACTGATTGCTTACTATGGCGTAAACACGGTAAAAGATATCGAGCTATCGCTAAAACGCTTTAAGCAAAATGATATCGAAATTACTGGTGTGATCTTAAACGGTATCGACGCGAAGTCAGACGATTATAACTATGTTTACGAATATTAGAAGTACAAGGGACATGTAATGAAAAACGCAAAAGTATTAGTCACAGGTGGTCTTGGTTATATTGGTAGCCATACCTGTGTGCAAATGATTGAACAAGGCATGCAGCCGATTATTTTAGATAACCTCTGTAATGCTAACCCTGAAGTACTCAATCGTATCGAAACCATCACAGGTACCAAACCGATTTTCTACGTCGGAGATGTACGTGATAGCACTGTTTTAGATACCATTTTTGCTGAACACAAAATTGCATCGGTTATTCATTTTGCTGGCTTAAAAGCGGTTGGTGAGTCAGTTCAAAAACCGATTGAGTACTACGACAATAATGTTAATGGTACCTTGGTATTAATCGAATCAATGCAAAAAGCAGGTGTGAAGAGTCTAATTTTTAGTTCTTCAGCGACCGTGTATGGTGAACCTGAACATATTCCATTAACTGAAGAAGCCTCTGTTGGTAATACTAACAGCCCTTATGGCACCAGTAAGTATATGGTTGAGCGCATCTTAGCGGACTTGGTCATTTCTGACCCGACTTGGTCAGCAGTATTACTTCGCTATTTCAACCCTGTCGGTGCACATAATTCAGGTTTAATGGGTGAAGACCCTAACGGTATACCAAACAACTTAACGCCATTTATCGCTCAAGTCGCAGTTGGCCGTCGCCCTGAACTAACCGTGTTTGGCGGCGACTATCCAACTAAAGATGGCACTGGCGTGCGTGACTATATTCATGTCATGGATTTAGCTGATGGACACATTGCCGCTTTAAATCATGTTAGCCAAAAAGCAGGATTACATATCTATAACTTAGGTACTGGTGCTGGAACAAGTGTCTTCGAAGTGATCGCTGCGTTTGAAAAAGCAGTCGGTAAACCAATCCCTTATAAGGTTGCTGAACGCCGCCCTGGGGATATTGCGGAGTACTGGTCAACGCCAGCAAAAGCACAACGAGACCTTGGTTGGATGGCTAAATACTCTATTCAAGATATGGCAAATGATGTTTGGCGTTGGCAATCTCAGAACCCTAACGGCTATAAAAAATAGTTTATAACTGTTCATAATCCATTAAAGCAGGCTTAATTTCAGCCTGCTTTTTTATTTGCATCATTTAAAGTCCAACAACTGCATGCATCTTCCTTCATTTACGCGTAAAATCCCTTTCCATTGTTCCATTTAACCTTGCTGTTCACGACAGCCATTCGTTATGCCACATATCGTTTTATTCGAACCTGAAATTCCACCCAATACTGGCAATATAATTCGCCTTTGTGCTAACACAGGTTTTAGCTTGCACTTGATCCACCCACTAGGCTTTACTTGGGATGATAAACGTCTACGTCGTGCCGGTTTAGATTACAGTGAGTTTGCTGATATCAAACATCACCATGACTATTTTGCTTTCTTAGAAAGCGAGGGGCTAAATCCAGATAATAATCAGTCTGCAACAGGTGCCCGTGTGTTTGCTTTAACCACCAAAGGTAAGCCAAGCCATAGCAATGTTAGTTATCAACAAGATGATTATTTGATGTTTGGGCCGGAAACGCGTGGATTGCCCCCTTATGTACTCGATAATATGCCTATCGAGCAAAAAATTCGTATCCCAATGTTAGCAGATAGCCGCAGTATGAATTTATCGAATTCTGTTGCAGTGGTGGTGTTCGAGGCATGGAGGCAATTGGGCTACGCAGGAGCATTATTACGCGACTGAGCTAGCAATCATGCTTTGCTTGAACTTCCCTTGTCCCCCTATTATACTTGTACAGAATTCAGTACAAGTATTGGAGGATAAATGAAAACCATTTCATTCAGTGATGCAAGAAGTAATCTAAAAGCAGTATTAGATAGAGTTGTTGATGATGCAGATACAACTATCATCACTCGTCGTGACTCAGAGGATGCTGTAGTCATGTCATTGGAATATTACAATAGCCTTATGGAAACGATTTATTTATTACGTTCTCCAGCAAATGCCGAACATTTAAATAAATCAATAGCTCAATTTAAAGCTGGCAAAGCAAAGAGAAGAGAGCTTATAAATGAGTAGGTTTTTAATATGGACTGACCAAGGATGGGAAGACTACCTATACTGGCAAAACCAAGACAAAAAAACGCTCAAACGTATCAATAAGCTTATTGAAGATACCAAAAGAACACCTTTTTATGGAATAGGAAAGCCAGAACCACTAAAAGAAAATTTAGCTGGTTTCTGGTCTAGACGAATAGATGAAACAAATAGGCTCATTTATTCAATAGATGATGAGGGTTTAACTATTATTGCTTGCCGTTATTATTATTAGAAGGTTCTATAGGTTCTGACGCAATAAAATGAAACAATTCATCTGAATGACTATTATATTCATCCATCTCTTTTATACTCGTCATACTTCAAGTTGCAGCGCTTTTCGTTAAGATATACGTGACTACGCTCACTTGTCGCCTAGCTGCACCTCGAATTATTTACAGTATAGCAGCGCCAATTCAGACAAAATAATTACCTTTCTCAAATCCCATCGCCATCTTCAAAGCCATAAATCGCACCATTAAAGTTCTGATCCATCTCAAATGATGGCTTATCGCTATTCGGTTTACCGACAATACGTGCAGGAACCCCTGCAACAGTGGTATGAGGTGGGACTGGATGAAGAACTACAGAACCGGCGCCGATTTTTGCACCACGACCAATCTCAATATTACCTAAGATCTTCGCACCTGCGCCAATCATCACCCCTTCGCGGACTTTCGGGTGACGGTCGCCACACGTTTTACCTGTACCACCTAATGTCACTGATTGCAGTATCGAAACATCATTTTCGACAACGGCCGTTTCCCCAATAACAATACCTGTTGCGTGGTCAAGCATGATCCCGCAACCAATACGGGCTGCTGGATGAATATCAACGGCAAAAGAGACTGAGACTTGGTTTTGTAGGTAGATAGCCAGAGCTTGGCGGCCTTCTTTCCATAGCCAATGGCCAATACGATAGGCTTGTAATGCATGGAAACCTTTTAGATATAACAACGGTGTCGAGTACTTATCCACTGCTGGGTCACGTAAACGCACAGCGGATAAGTCCATCGCGGCAGAAAAAATCATTTGTTCATCATTACGATACGCTTCTTCAACGATCTCCCGCACTTCCATCGCTGGCATGATTGGCGAGCTGAGTTTATTGGCTAGCATATAACTCAGCGCACTGCCTAAGTTATCGTGTTTTAGCAGCGTTGCATTGAAAAAACTGGCTAGCAGAGGTTCACAATCGGCAAGTGATTTTGCTTCATCTTTAATAAACCCCCAAATTCTATCCAGTTCTTCGCGCGACATAATGGCTCACTTAATTTTTCTTTTTAGTCCTTCGACGTTGGCGTATGCGCAATTTCATCTTTTGTGGCTCGACCTAATAAGGCTTGTGCTGCCTCTAATACATTTTTATGACAATAGAGGATTTGATAAATTTGCTCAGTAATAGGCATCTCAACACCCGCACGTTCAGCCAGTGCTTTCACTTCTTTGGTATTGCGATAACCTTCAACCACCTGCCCGATCTCTTTTTCGGCCTCAGCCACACTCACACCGTTACCTAGCATCATACCAAAGCGACGGTTACGTGATTGGTTGTCGGTACAGGTTAACACTAAATCACCCAATCCTGCCATGCCCATAAAGGTGGAGGGATCAGCGCCTAAAGCGGCACCCAGTCGACTCATTTCTGCAAGACCACGTGTAATCAAGGCAGTACGTGCATTGGCACCAAAACCCATACCATCAGAAATACCTGCACCAATGGCAATAACGTTTTTCACGGCGCCACCCAGCTGCACGCCAATCATATCGGGGTTTTTATACACACGGAAGCTTTTACCACAATGGAAAAGCTGTTGCAGTTCATCACCAAACTGGCTGTCAGTCGCAGCAATTGAGATAGCAGTAGGCATACCCGCCGCCAATTCCTTGGCAAAGGTAGGGCCAGATAACACTGCGAGTGGAATTTCATTGCCTAATACTTCACGTGCCACATCTTGTAATAAGCGCCCAGTATCTCGCTCTAAGCCTTTGGTTGCCCAAATAATACGTGAGCCAGGTTGGAGATAAGGTTGGATCTGCTTAAGTACATCACCAAAAACATGGCTTGGTACTACGATCAAGATATTCAGACTCGCTTCAACGGCGCTTTTCAGATCCGTTTCCAGCGATAAACTATCAGGGAAAGAAACGCCAGGCAAAAACGCCTGATTACTACGTTCTTGTTGTAATTTTTGGATATGCTTAGGATCATGACCCCATAGCACTACCTGATGGCCATTACGTGCTAACGTAATCGCTAAAGCGGTGCCGTACGAGCCGGCACCGATCACTGTCATTGAAGCAGTATTCATTAAGCGTCCTATTGAACTGTATTCTGCGCTTCTTCACCTTGCTGCTGTTGTAGGTAGTTCATGAACAGAGCATCAAAGTTGACTGGCGCAAGGTTCAGTTGAGGGAACGTACCACGACCAACCATGCTAGTGATTGCTTCACGTGCGTATGGGAATAGAATGTTCGGGCAGTATGCACCTAAGCAATGTGCCATTTGCGTGCCTTCAATACCTTCGATAGAGAAAACACCTGCTTGTTGAACTTCACACAGGAATGCAGTTTCTTCGCCCAATGTTGCAGTGGTCGTTACACGCAAAACAACTTCGTAAACACCTTCAGTCAGTTGAGTTGAAGAAGTATCTAAATCAAGTTTAATTTCTGGCTGCCACTCATGTTGAAAGATGTGTGGTGCGTTAGGCGCTTCAAATGAAACATCTTTTGTATAGATACGTTGGATCTGAAATACCATTTCTGAGTTGTTTTGTTCTGACATAATGTTAATACCTTTTAACTTCCATATGAGTTTGACTGTATATACTCACTATACTCGTCATACTTCAAGTTGCAGCACTTTGCGTTAAAGAAAGTAGGGTGACTACGTTCACTTGTCGCCTTGCCGCACCTCAAATTATTTAAAGTAAAGTATAGTGTATATCAAGCAGATAAATTACTTCTTACCACGCGCCAACGGCAGGTTTTCACCTGACCAACCAGCAATCCCTTCTTTCAGGACAAAGACTTTTTCAAAACCGTGTTGCACTAAATGCTCAGCTGGTTTGCCTGATTCCATACCACTTGCAGAAACAACAATCACAGGCTTCTGTTTATGTTTTTCTAGCTCACCTAAATTATTATCTTTAATTTCAGATGGTGTTAAGTTGATAGAATCAATAATGTGACCTTTGCGGAAATCGTCACGAGAACGTAGATCCACAATGACTGCCTCTTCTTTATTAATCAGAGCAATCGCCTGCGCGCGAGTGATTACTTTTGACTTAGAGAACAAACCTTTAAAGGTCATTACGACCACCGCGACAAGCAGCGCTATCCAAACCAGACTCAATAACATGTTCCGGCTGACAAATTGCATGATTTCTTGGATCATGGGGGGCAATCACTCCCGTTAGTTAAAAACGAATATCAAAGGGCTCAGAGTATACCTTTGTGTTGAGCTAATTACAGCCAGTTAGCGCAAACTAGATTGATTTTTTTGCGAAACGCTACGCAGAAATGGTCTTTTTTCCAACAAAAACGTCATTTATCTATCAATATAGGCATACAGAGGTAGGCTATAAAGCATCCTATCACAGACTTGTTACCCCTCAAAAAGCCACTGTATAAGGAAGATCTCTAATGGATTTAGCCAAAATTAAGCTAATAATATTTGATTTAATGATACTAATTGGCGTAATAAACTATACAATCAATAAGATGAAAAATAATGAGAGTGAAACCATGATTAGCCAGTCAACAGCCTAGCCGTTTGGTTTATCACTATTTATTTGTCAGATTCAGAATTGGGCACTGGTAACCATGTCTATCAGATGAAATAATTAGCTATCGCATTTATTTGAGGTTTTCTATCAGAATGGCCAATATACATAACCGGATGAAAATAACCTTTATTCGTCAGGCTATTACCTCAGCACTGTTTGCTTGTGGGTTAATCGCTCTGTTACCTACTCAGGTAATGGCGGCCAATCAGATCACCGAAAACAAAGATCAGCTACAAAATTTGCTGCAAAATATCGCTGAAAAAGAAAAAAGCGTCAAAGATCAGCAGGCGAAACGAACCGCACTGCTTAATCAACTTCAGCAACAAGAAAAAAATATTTCCGCTGCGGGTCGTGGGCTTCATGAAACACAAACTGAATTACAGCAGTTAGATAAAGAAATCTCTTCTTTAAATAGCAATATCACCCGCCTACAAAAACAAAAAGCCGCACATGAGAAACTACTGGCGGAGCAGCTTGATTCCGCATTCCGTTTGGGTAAACACCAAGGTCTATCGCTATTTTTAAAAGGTGAAGAAGGTCAACGTGAAGAAAGGATCCTCGCTTATTATAGCTACCTCAACCAAGCCCGCGAAAAGAATATAAAACAACTTGAACAAACCACGCTTGAACTTAATCAGCAAAAACAGCTAGAACAGAAAAAACAAGCTGAACAAAAAACAGCGTTAGCAAAACAGCAGCAAGAAAAGCGCAAACTAGATAATGCCCAAGCAGCACGTAAGCAAACGCTTACTGCGCTTGAAAGTACCTTAAAAGAAGATCAAAAAAACCTTGCGGTTATGAAACAAAATGAGTCTCGACTGCGCGATAAAATTGCTCGAGCAGAGCGCGAGGCAAAAGCAAGAGCAGAACGCGAGGCGCGCGAGGCAGCACGTATTCGAGCTGAAGTTGCCGAAAAAGAACGTAAAGCGAAACAAACAGGGTCGTCTTATAAGCCATCTGAAAGTGAACGTTCACTTATGTCACGAACAGGGGGGCTTGGTCGCCCTGCTGGGCAAGCTCTATGGCCTGTTCGTGGGCAAACTCTACATAGCTATGGAGAAGCCATTTCAGGTGAGCTGCGCTGGAAAGGGATGGTGATTGGCGCCAATGAAGGTACTCAAGTCAAAGCGATTGCAGATGGGCGTGTTTTACTGGCTGACTGGCTGCAAGGTTACGGCCTAGTGGTTGTTGTTGAGCATGGTAAAGGCGATATGAGTTTATATGGTTACAACCAAAGCGCCCTTGTAAACGTAGGCCAAGAAGTACGTGCGGGTCAGCCTATCGCATTAGTGGGAAGTAGTGGTGGTCAGGAGCGTCCTGCACTGTACTTCGAAATTCGCCGGCAGGGTAAAACCGTTAACCCTCGCCCTTGGCTAGGTCGATAGACAACACGACAGCCGAAAAATTGTTAGGAAAATAAACATGTTAAAACGCCAGCCTTCTAAGTTACTCATTGGTTTATCGTTGTTAATGGTAACTCTTCAGGCTAGTGCAGCAAAATTAGCGATAGTCATTGATGACTTTGGCTATCGCACCAAAGAAGATAACCAAATATTGGCATTACCAACACCGGTTACCATCGCTGTTCTCCCTGATTCACCACATGGCCAACTGGTTGCCACAAAAGCTCACCAGCAAGGCCGCGAAATTCTCATTCATATGCCAATGAAACCATTGAGCAAACAACCATTAGAGAAAAATACCCTTGCTCCCTCAATGAGTGCTGAAGAGATTGATCGCATAATTAAACGCGCTATTAACCAAGTGCCTTATGCAACAGGTATGAATAACCATATGGGCAGTGAAATGACATCGAGCCTTTCTGGCATGCGTAATGTGATGAGCTCACTTTCTCACTCTAATTTCTTCTTTTTAGATAGTGTCACCATCGGCAATACCCAAGCGGCGAATGCCGCGAAAGAATTTGGCGTCCCTGTAGTACGTCGCAATATTTTCCTTGATAACCACCAGTCAGAAGAAGAAACACGAACACAACTCAATAAAGCCGTTGCCTATGCACGTAAAAATGGCAGTGCTATTGCTATTGGTCACCCGCACCCATCTACAGTACGTGCATTACAAAAATATTTACCACAATTGCCAGCTGATGTTGAATTAGTCGCTGTGAGTTCGTTGCTAAATGGCCATGAAAAACCAAAACGGGACAAACCGCTGAAAATGCAGCCTGAACCTCCTAAGCCATTGCCTAATGATCCATCACTCATACCCAAAAATAAGCACCCTCAACTTATCAAAGTAGGTATCTGTGAGTTTGAATTGCCACCTAATCAAACAGTTCAGTTAAATGGTATTCAGTTTCTGATGTCCGTAGTGGAATCTATCTATCAAGACAAAACGTTGCAACCATTGCTGCTAAACAATAAAAAGCCCCTGTTTTCTCAACAGAGGCCATAAATAATCTGTTCAACGGGTTGCTACAGTTAAATAGCAATCCGTCATAACGAGTCCCAATTTAAAATCACTTTACCTGATTGGCCCGAACGCATAATGTCGAAACCTTTTTGGAAGTCATTAATAGAAAATTGATGGGTAATAATTGGCGAAAGATCTAAGCCTGACTGAATAAGTGTCGCCATTTTGTACCAAGTTTCAAACATCTCTCGGCCATAAATACCTTTAATAAAGAGTCCTTTGAAGATCACTTGCCCCCAATCAATAGCCATTTCAGAAGAAGGGATCCCCAACAAAGCAATACGTCCACCGTGGTTCATAGTTTCAAGCATGGAATGAAAAGCAGCAGGAGCACCAGACACTTCCAATGCCACATCAAAACCTTCTTGCATACCTAACTCTTTCATGACATCTTTCAGGCTTTCACGACTGACATTAACTGCACGTGTAACTCCCATTTTTTTAGCTAGATCAAGTCGATAATCGTTCACATCAGTGATGACAACATGACGTGCACCTACATGGCGACAAACTGCCGCAGCCATAATACCGATAGGCCCAGCCCCTGAAACTAGAACATCTTCACCAACTAAATCGAACGACAGTGCGGTATGAACAGCATTACCAAATGGGTCAAAAATAGCCGCAATTTCATCTGGTATATTGTCTGGGATCTTAAATGCATTAAATGCAGGTAGTACAAGGTACTCTGCAAAGCAGCCTGGGCGATTCACCCCGACACCAACAGTGTTCCGGCACAAATGAGTTCGCCCACCACGGCAATTACGGCAATGTCCGCAAGTGATGTGCCCTTCACCTGAAACCCTATCACCTATTTTAAAACCTTTAACTTCCTGCCCTATCTCAACAATTTCACCAATATATTCATGACCTACCACCATTGGAACTGGAATGGTTTTTTGTGACCATTCATCCCAGTTATAGATATGCACATCCGTACCACAAATCGCGGTTTTACGGATCTTAATCATCACATCATTGTGTCCAAGTTCCGGTTTCGGAACATCTGTCATCCATATACCTGGTTCTGCTTTTAATTTGGACAGTGCTTTCATAAGGTGGCCCTATTCATTGATATTAAGCAATGACGTTTAATTTTTTGCCAATGCGGGTGAATGCGTCAACAACATGTAAAATATCCTCTTCGGTATGAGCAGCAGACATTTGCGTGCGAATGCGCGCCTGCCCTTGAGGAACAACGGGGTAGAAGAAACCAGTCACATAAATTCCTTCATCAAGTAACTCATTTGCGAAAATCTGTGCAAGTGCGGCATCGCCTAACATAACTGGAATGATGGCATGATCAGCGCCTGCTAAAGTAAAGCCCGCCGCAGACATTTTTTCACGGAAAAGTGCGGCATTACGCCATAAACGGGCTCTTAACTCATCGCCTTCACTCATCATATCGATGACTTTAATTGAAGCGGCAACGATAGCAGGTGCTAATGAATTGGAAAATAGATAAGGGCGAGAGCGTTGACGCAGCCACTCAACCACCTCTTTCTTCGCTGCCGTATAGCCACCTGAAGCGCCACCAAGTGCTTTGCCCAATGTGCCTGTAATGATGTCGACTCGACCCATTACATCACAATATTCATGAGTCCCTCGGCCATTTTTCCCTACAAAACCAACTGCATGGGAGTCATCGACCATGACAAGTGCTTGGAACTCATCGGCAAGATCACAAATACCTTTGAGGTTAGCAATCACACCATCCATTGAAAATACGCCATCCGTTGCAATTAGAATATGGCGAGCGCCTGCTGCTTTAGCGTCTTCAAGACGTACTCTTAACTCAGTCATATCATTGTTTGCATAGCGATAACGCTTAGCCTTACACAAACGTACACCATCAATAATTGATGCGTGATTGAGTGCATCAGAGATCACGGCATCTTCGGGCCCTAATAAAGTTTCAAATAGCCCACCATTCGCATCAAAACAGGAGGAATAGAGAATGGCATCTTCCATACCTAAAAAATCAGCCAGTTTTTTCTCTAATTGTTTGTGAGCATCTTGTGTACCACAAATAAAACGTACAGAAGCCATACCAAAACCATGACTATCCATGCCTTTTTTGGCGGCTTCAATAAGATCAGGATGGTTGGCTAAACCAAGATAGTTATTAGCACAAAAGTTAACCACATTCTGACCACCAACAATTTCAATATCAGCATCTTGTGATGAGGTAATGATGCGTTCGCGTTTGAATAAGCCTGCTTCCTCAGTTTCGGCGAGTTGTTGTTTAATTTGCTGATAAAATTGTTGTGACATTATTTTTCCTCATAAATTTGTCCATTTTTAGAGTTTAATAATAGACACCAAATCTATCGACTCGCGCAGCATAAATAAGTTAAGTTTGCAGACAAGATCACGATCATCAACTTATAAGGATATCGCTTGTAGAATGTTTACCTAGCAGTTAAGGCTGTCGTCACTCTACATAAATGCTATTATGGGGGGATTCGTATTCTGTATATACTCTGAATAATTCGAGGTGCAGCTAGACGACAAGTGAATAAGTCGCCAGGAGCATAGAAAACTATACGACTGGTGCGAGTGGCCGTAGCCACTATACCTTAACGAAAAGCGCTGCAACTTGTAGTATGACGAGTATATCATTAACCCACAGAGGTACACCCATGATCATAGTCACTGGCGGAGCTGGTTTTATTGGTAGTAACATTGTAAAAGCGTTAAATGACGCTGGCCGCACCGATATTTTAGTTGTCGATAACCTGAAAGATGGTACGAAATTCGCCAACCTTGTTGATCTTGATATCGCTGATTATATGGATAAAGAAGAATTCATTGTCAGCGTTATGGCGGGTGATGACTTTGGCGATATTGATGCCATATTCCACGAAGGTGCTTGCTCATCAACCACTGAGTGGGATGGAAAATACATGATGGATAACAACTATCAGTTTTCCAAAGAACTACTGCATTTTTGTTTAGAGCGTGAAATACCGTTTCTCTACGCTTCTTCAGCGGCAACCTATGGCGGTCGTAGTGATAACTTTATTGAAGAACGCCAGTTTGAAAAACCACTAAACGTATACGGCTACTCAAAATTCCAATTTGACCAATATGTACGCAATATTTTGCCTGAAGCGCAATCACAAGTTTGCGGCTTCCGCTACTTTAACGTTTATGGGCCACGTGAAAACCATAAAGGCAGCATGGCAAGCGTTGCTTATCATTTGAATAAGCAAATTAACGAAGGGCAAAATCCAAAACTATTTGAAGGGAGTGAAACCTTCCGCCGTGATTTCATTTACGTTGGTGATGTCGCTGCTGTCAATTTATGGTTTTGGCAAAACAATGTTTCAGGAATTTTTAACTGTGGAACCGGCCGTGCAGAATCGTTCCAAGCTGTCGCGGATGCAGTTACCCAATTCCACAGCGACAAAAACGTTTCTGTTGAGTACATTGAATTCCCTGAAAAACTCAAAGGCCGTTATCAAAGCTTTACACAAGCAGATATGACCAAACTACGCGCCGCGGGTTACCAAGCACCGTTTAAAACCGTTGCCGAAGGTGTTACTGAATATATGCAGTGGCTGAATCAAGCAGACGAATAAATACCTAATGAAAATATTGGTGATCGGCCCTTCTTGGGTTGGGGATATGATGATGTCACAGAGCCTTTATCGTACATTAAAGGCTCAATATCCTCACGCACAAATCGATGTGATGGCGCCACAATGGTGTCGCCCTCTCTTAGCAAAAATGCCAGAAGTCAATGCGGCGATCCCAATGCCACTAGGTCACGGTGCTCTCGCTATTGGTGAACGCCGACAACTCGGTATTAGCCTGCGTAACAACGGTTATGATCAGGCAATTGTCTTACCTAACTCATTTAAATCTGCCTTAGTGCCCTTTTTTGCAAAAATCGCAAAACGCACGGGCTGGCGTGGTGAAATGCGTTATGGTTTACTGAATGATATCCGAACCTTGGATAAGGCTGCCTTTCCACTTATGGTGCAACGTTATGTAGCACTCGCTTATGATAAGCAAACTATTCATAGTGCAAAGGATATTCCTAAGCCTATCCTTTGGCCTAAATTAGCCGTTAATCCACAAGAAACCGCTGAAGCCGCAAACGCGTTTAATATCGATACTTCACGCCCAATTATTGGTTTTTGCCCCGGTGCTGAGTTTGGACCAGCAAAACGCTGGCCTCATTATCACTACGCAGCTCTGGCAGAGCAGCTAATCAGTGAAAAAGGTTATCAAGTACTTCTGTTTGGTTCGCAGAAAGACCATGAAGCAGGCGAAGACATAAAGCAAAGTCTAACCGGTACCGCTCGTGAACATTGTATTAACCTTGCCGGTAAAACATCATTAGAGCAAGCGGTTAACTTAATCGCAGGCTGCCAAGCAGTGATCACTAACGACTCAGGTTTAATGCATGTTGCTGCGGCATTAGATAAACCGCTGGTTGCTTTGTATGGCCCTAGCAGCCCTGATTTTACACCGCCTTTATCAAATAAAGCGCAAGTGATCCGCCTGATCACGGGCTACCATAAAGTACGCAAAGGCGACGGTGAAAGTGGCTATCATCAAAGTTTAATTGATATCCAGCCTGAATTAGTGATTGACGCTCTCGCTCGCTTGCAAATAGGTATCGACTAATGCGTGTACTTTTAGTCAAAACATCATCAATGGGGGATGTTTTACACTCTCTACCTGCATTAACTGATGCTCAACAGGTTTTCCCTGAGATCCAGTTTGATTGGGTTGTTGAAGAAGGGTTCGCACAAATTCCAACGTGGCATAGTGCTGTTAACCGAGTGATCCCTGTTGCCATAAGACGTTGGCGTAAAAATTGGTTTTCAGCACCGATCCGCGCCGAACGAGCAGCATTTCGTCAACAACTTACTGCAACTCACTATGATGCAATTATTGATGCACAAGGGTTACTTAAAAGCGCATTTTTAGTGACTCGACTCGCACATGGGTCAAAGCATGGTTATGATCGCCACAGCATACGTGAACCCATTGCCAGTTTTTTTTATGACTACAAATACAAAATTAGTAAACAACAGCATGCTGTAGAACGTATTCGTCAACTATTTGCCGCTAGCCTTGGTTATGATTGCCCTAAAGTACAAGGCGATTATGCAATTGCACAGCATTTTTTGCATGCTCCAACAGCGCCACACAGTGATTATGTTGTTTTCTTACACTCCACCACTCGTGATGATAAGCATTGGCCAGAAGAACATTGGCGCAGTTTAATCGCTCTGATGGCTAAAAGCGGTGTAAAAATAAAACTACCTTGGGGTGCTGAGCATGAACATCAAAGGGCACTACGCCTAGCTGACGGATTTGATTATGTCGAGGTTTTACCTAAACTAACTTTAGCCGAAGTAGCATTGCAGATTGCCAATGCAAAAGCCGTTGTCTCTGTGGATACAGGTCTTAGCCATTTAACCGCTGCATTGGATAAGACAAACTTCACCTTATTCGGCCCAACCGACCCGGGGCTAATTGGCGGCTATGGTTTAGGCCAACATGAGATTAAGTCGGTGGATAAGACAATGAAGTCAATTGAGCCAGCAATCGTTTTTAATCAGTTAAAAAGCGCCTTATAGCAAAACGGCTACTTACGTAGCCGTTAACTTATTTTACTAGTTCTCCGGGGCTATAAACCCAAAGCACATTGTTTCTGGCTTAGCATCAGGTTCAGAACGATACACCACATCTTCTTTTTCAATCTTAAATTGTGGCCAATACTTACGAACCTTATCAAAGTTCTCATGAGCGCAGTCATCGTATTTACGGCCCAACAATATCGCCCCATTCTGACGAATTTCAGTTTCGGTAATATCACGGTTATACACATTCGGTGGCATATGATGTTCTAGTGTCCATGGTTGGATCACATGCGGTCTGTCTTTTGCGTAAATAATAAACCACTGGTGTAAATTATCTTCTCCGCCAACATATTTCAAAGGCGTACCGTAGCGTTCATGCCAACGCTGCTCTCCCTCTGCAATTAAGGTTTTCACACCAATAAATTTCTGCCCAGCGCCTCGAATGTTGGCACCTTGTACGATAGCGTAGCCAAGCAATACCAAAGCCCCAAAAATAGCTAAACCAATTAACGGCTTTCTAAGTGGCTTTTTCGGCATAACGGTAATCGAACCAACAAATAGAGGTGCACATACCGCCATAAATGGTTGTAACCATTCAGTGATGCGACCGCCATCATGGAAAGAAAACCAACCATAAATCACCACTAGAGGGAACAATATAATAAAGTTGACCATACGATTAGCCAAAGCCTTTGGCCAACCGAGTTTGCCACCACAGCTATATAGAATAATTGCTGCGATGATTAATGGGTAAAAAACACTGAGAGCAGCTTGAGTTGTATGTAAGTTAAATCCAGGGTCAATCTGTGAATCGACCCATTTGAAGGCAGAAAAATCACTCTCCATCAACCAAAATAAGTTAGGTAAAACAATCGCAAACCAAAGCGCTATCGCTAAATAGAACACAGGGTGTCGATAGCTTTGACGAGCTTGCTTAATAAATAATGTTAATAAAAATACTGAACCAACTAATGCAAGTGTTGAATATTTCCCCATTGTGGCAAGGCCCGCGCACAGGGCAAACAGTAGCCACCATGCAGGGTTATCGTAAACTGCACGCAAGAAGAAATAGAGGATCCACGCCCAGAAGGTCACTAAAATATAGTTGTCATTATAAGGAATGATATCAAAATTAATCACTCCAGATAAATTCAACATCAACATCGCGAACCATGCGAGATCACGGCGCCCAGTTAAGCGATACGCAAGTTTCCAGACGCCCAATAAACCAAAGGCAATACCAACAAAATGAATAAAGTACCAATAAAAGCTATAGGAAATGCCAAGATGTATAGCCGGCCACATCACCATGCCAACAAACCAAGGATTTTTTGGTGATCCCCACTCTCCATTCATACCCCAGTTAACGGCTTCAACCGCATCATAAGGCACTGTTGGATCTAAGTAAAAGCTGGCTAAAATCCATGCAATGGCATAGCCAATGACCCACAAATAAACATATTTGTTCGATATTGATTGATTGATTGCTGGCATACTGTCTTAAATAGTCAAGTAAAGGTATTCATTATCTATTAGGCGCATGTATAACATCTATGAATACAAGCCTAATAGTGCGAATGGAAATGAAAGGGCGAATTCTACTATAGTTTAGTGTGAATAATAAGAAAGGGAGACAAATAGTCATCTTCTATTGTCATTTTATTCAAGTTTAGTGTCGCAAACCCAGAAAATTGATAGTGCTATTGTTCTTTTGGCGGTAAATACGGCTGCAAAAGCTTGAGTAGACGTTGAAGTGCTCCTTGATTTTCATGTAACACTTCCGCAGCATGGCGACCATAATATAAACGATAGTCTTCGTCAGAAAGAAGGCTAGTCACAGCTTGTGCCATCGTTTCACTATCGGTAACGGTGATCATCCCATCCGCTTGCTTTAATTTCCCACAGATATCTTTGAAATTAAAAGTATGAGGCCCCATCAAAACAGGCAAAGCGTGTGCCGCTGCTTCTAACGGGTTATGACCCCCTGTTTCTACAAGGCTACCACCAACAAACGCTAAATCAGCAATCCCATACAGTAACATCAGCTCACCCATGGTATCGCCAATAACTACCTGAACATCTGAGGCAGGCACAATACCTTGGCTACGGCGAATTGATTTTAATCCGACCTTAGTCGTTAATTCTTCAGCTTTAGTAAAGCGTTCAGGATGGCGGGGTACCAAAATCAATAATAAATCAGGAAAACGTTTTAACAATTGCTGATGCGCATCTAAAACGATCGCTTCTTCACCTTCATGAGTACTTGTTGCGATCCAAACAGGCCGATGTGCGGCCCATTGACGACGCAAAGTGACCGCTCTAACAGCAAGCTCAGGTGTCACTGAAATATCAAATTTTAAGCTACCAGTCACATTTAATTGGACTCGTCGTAAACCTAGCTGAATAAAACGCTCACCATCTTCTTGATGCTGTGCCGCAACCATAGTGACATTACGTAGCATTCGCTTCACAAAACTACCTAGTTTTTGGTAGCCCGCAGCGGAACGTTCAGACAAACGAGCATTAGCAATCACCAACGGTATTTTGCGATGATGCAACTGATTAATCATGTTTGGCCATAGTTCTGTTTCCATAATAATCACCAGTTTAGGATCAACTTGATTAAGGAAACGGCGCATAGAGCCGGGAAGGTCATAAGGAAGATAGACATGATAAACATCATCACCAAAAGCTGACACAACGCGTTCCGATCCTGTCGGAGTCATCGTTGTGACTGTAATAGGCAATGATGGATAATGATGGCGTAGTGCCCGAACTAAAGGCACGGCAGCAAGTGTTTCACCAACCGAAACAGAATGCAGTAATATCCCACCGGGTGCAACTTTACCCGCACAAAAACCATAGCGCTCCCCCCAACGTTTACGATACGCAGGTGCTTTACGGCCTCTCACTAATAGACGAACCCAAATAAGAGGCTGAATAAGATAAAGGAGTACTTGATATAAACGCAATAACATTCGATCTGATTCACTTACCAAAATTGGCGCTATCTTAACACAAACCTTTCATGAAGGTGTGTAGAATATGCACTTAAAAATAACCTTAAAATTAAATTATGCCCTAAATAATTCGAGGTGAGCTAGGCATCAAGCGAATAGGATGCAAAAAGCCATGCATAAGTAAGTGAATAAAGGTGACTCAACAACACTGCAACTTGAATTATAACGAGCCAAGCCATTCGTCAGTTGCAACAACCGCAAATAGTCGATAATGTTGAACTCATGATTATGTTACTTAATGCTAACTAGCTAGATTAAGTACTTACAAATAATGAGATACCAACATCATGAAACATAAAGCTATCTACCCTGGCACCTTTGACCCCATCACATCAGGACATATTGATATTGTTTCACGTGCGGCAGCCATGTTTGACCACGTATTACTAGCAATTGCCAATAGTCAGCGTAAAAGCCCTATGTTTACCCTTGAAGAACGCGTCGACCTAGCAAAACAGGTAACTTCACATTTAAGTAATGTTGAAGTTGTTGGTTTTTCAGAACTCATGGCTAGCTTCGCACAAAAGCACGATGCCAATATTCTTATTCGCGGAGTTCGTTCAGTTGCAGACTTTGAGTATGAGTGGCAGCTCGCTAACATGAACCGCCATTTAGTACCTGAATTGGAAACCGTATTTTTGCTTCCTTCACAAAACTTATCTTTTATTTCATCGTCACTGATAAAAGATGTTGCACTCCATGATGGTGATGTTTCCTCATTTTTACCTGCTGTTGTTGAGCAGGCTATGCTAAAAAAGCTCAATAAGTCCTAAAGGACCTACTTTTGGCAATTCGGGCAATAAAATGTACTACGCTGGCCTTGTTTAATACTTAAAATTAATGTGCCACACATTAAACAAGGCTCGCCTTTTTTGCCATAGACAAACAGTTCTTGAGCAAAGTACCCTGGTTTACCGTCTGATTGCAGAAAATCTTTCAATGTCGTCCCACCTTGCTCGATAGAACGTTGCAGGACTTTTTTGATCTGTGCGACTAACTCTATCGATTGTTCGAGTGTCAGCGTATTAGTCATCTTTTCTGGAGAAATCCTCGTAGCAAATAAAGCCTCATTTGCATAAATATTACCAACGCCAACTACGACTTTATTATCCATCAGCCAAGGCTTGATCGCGATTTTGCGTTTCGCCGCTTGTTCAAATAAGTACTGTGCATTAAATGCATCAGAAAGCGGTTCAGGACCTAAATGCGCGAGAACAGTGCTTGTTTCAAGATCATCACACCATAACCAAGCACCGAAACGCCTTGGGTCGGTATACCGCAAAACTTTGCCATCTTTCAAGACAAGGTCAACATGGTCGTGTTTTTCTTCAGGTAATTCTTCGAGCAAAATACGTAAACTTCCAGACATGCCTAAATGAATGATGATCCAACCTTTTTCTAACTCAATCAGCAGGTATTTAGCGCGACGCTGCACACTGAGGATCTTTTCATCAGACAATCGTTTGATTTGCTCTGAAACAGGCCAACGTAAACGATCGTTACGCACTATTGCATATTGAATTGAGTTTCCAACAAGGTGAGGCTCTATTCCTCTACGACTGGTTTCAACCTCGGGTAATTCTGGCATGAGTGGCTCCCTCAGTAACAAGTTGATTTATATAAAATCAACAAATCTTAAACTAAGACACAGCATTTATCGCTAGCTAGCTGGACATCTTTGCACATGATAAATACAATCCAGATATAAGCAATATAAGATGTTATGTTTAACATGATAACAACACTGTAATAGTACTTTATGATGTCTAAGAAGATATCATCAACGATAAAATAGGAAAATTTGTGGATATCAGAAAAAATATTATTAGCCAATTCCCTTTTCTATTAATATCGCTGATTATTTTGGGTATGTTCACAAATGATACCCAAGGTGTTTTAAACATTTCAGCTGTGTTATTGCTTATTACAACCATCGGTATTGCCATAAAAAACAAAATAAATATTAAGAGCGACATTGTAAGCCTAGTAAAAGCCAGAAAGGTTTTTTTCTTATTTAATATCTGGTGTTTTTTCTGTATAGCCTTCTTTACTTACTCTAATTTCACCTTAGATGCATTTAAAGAGTTCTTTAATGACTGGCGATATGTGATAATTATTTCATTATTTTTGTTGGTGTTTAAAAATGATCAGCCAAAGCATATTAAGACGATAAGTTATGCGCTTATCGCCACATTGGCCTTTACTATTTTCATTACCCCTGCGCTAAAACAATTTAAAGATAGTAGCTTACCTTTATTTTTACAGCTCAGATATGGTTTTGCGCACTATACAACCTTACTTTTTCCATTTACTTTTAGTGCCGCATTCGTATTTAAAAATGTATTAATGAAATTAGCAATGCTGCTATTATCAACATTAGCATTTTTGTTTTTATTATATACTGGTAGCCGTGGTGGAGTCTTAGCCTTATTAATAGAGTCAGTCTTAGTTATATTTGTTTTTTCTAAGAATATAAAGTTATTTTCCTTAAATATTGCCACCTTTACTATAAGTAGCTTGGTGATCACGACAATAGCCTATAAAGAAATCCCTCAAGTTAAAACAAAAATTGATCAGACTTTGTATTCAAAAAATATCACTTCCAGTCGAGATAAAATTATCTCAACTCGCCTGCCTATATTTATGAATAATAAAGAAATTTTTACTTTTGGTGCAGGTTATGGCTCGGTATCTTATAATCAGTATTTGAATGATAATAAAGCTGAGCGATTCTCAGGCGGTGGAGGGTTTTCTAAACGAAAAAATGAGTATGTACACAATAATGATGACCCATTCTTTTTAAATATTATCTACAATGTTGGTTTAGGTGGATTGATTTTATTCTGCATTGCTTTCTTTATAAATCAAAAAGATCTCTATCGCAGCATTAAAATACAAAAAGACATACTCAATGTGGGTATTTTTGTATCGTCCATTGGCTATTTTTTGGTTTACTGTCTTTTTGAGTTTATCTTTCTAGATATTTTCTTTTTATATAATATATTAGTTGTTATCTTAATAAATAAAAAACCATCACTATCAGATAATTAATAACCTATGTAAAAATCAGTGGGATACTTTCTTTATCAAGTATTCTGCTGTTGCGGTGAGAAATGGTAACACTTTCCAATTTTTTCTTAAATGCGATTTTTTTCGAGATAGCTGTTTATAGCTATCAGCTTTAAGTAAAGGAATATTTCTCCAAGGTGATCCTTGCCTTGCAACCTCAAAGAAATGATATTCCTTATAAAATTTAGCCCATTCATGAAATGGCTTGGTTAAGCCGACAAAATGAATAAAAACAACTTCATTTGGAATAGTGCTAATAATCCTTTTACTAGTAATATACCAATCCAATGAAAACATAAAATTAAAATTTTCACTGATATTAATCAGTTTATCGCTAAGTAATATATTTAATGCATCTTGGTCGGGATGCGTAAAAGTATTATTACTAACGAGTTCAATAACACGATTAGGTATATTATCTCTTGTCATTCTCTGGATTGACATATATAAAAATCCAGAATTAAAATATTTATGCATATCTATAGGTAGAGATTTTTTTTCACTACGGAATTTATCTTTTACTGCATAAAGATAGATATCATCATTAAACTCTAACGTTTTAAGATATGAAAGATTACCTTTACAGATAATATCCGCATCTAAATAAAGTAGTTTATCAATTGTCTGTGAAAGAAAATCGATAATCACTAACCTAAAGTAAATGGCGTGACTCCATGCCTTTGAAGGCAAAGGCAACCGTTTAAACTCTTGATTATCAATTAAATAAATGGTGATCTTATGTTGTGTGTTAGCAACTAACTCATCAAAAAGGCTTTTCTCTGTGATACTATCGACAAGAATATGGAAATGAAAATGCGTCTCTTTATTATTAAGGATAATTGAAGCGATCGACGTACCAACCCCATAAAGAAATTTATCGTCTACTCCGTAGGCGATATGAAAGTACTCTTCGTCACTAGTTTTACCATCATTTATTTCTACTAGTGATTTGATAATTTCATGGGTCAACATTTTTCATCCTTCAATGACCTAAACACCTCCTAGAGGTATAGGCATTTATTTTAAGGCCAATCTCTTTCAGATAACATGGAATGGCGTAATCTAACAATTACCACCCTAGCTACTATCCTAAATTATATAACTTTTTGACAAAAAATATCACTATTGATTCAGTTAAATAACAAGTAATCAGCTATTTTCAGAGCAATCAATAAAAAATGATTAACCTTCTGATTTTAAAATACTAAATTAGCATCAGTATCTTACCAAAATATTGATCTAAGTGATATCTATTTAAAACCCTTATACTTTTCCAAAATGATAAATCCTTTGCTACAATCATATATGCGAAGTAGCTGCATAGTGCATTTCACCGTAAAATAGACATGTGACCCTTTGACTAAAAACTACAAAATTAGACAATCGCATTATGTCAGCGTAATCCCTATAAAACCTAACTATAAGCTTTCATCTTGAAAAAAAATATCCTACAATAACAAAGAGAATTGAAGTAGTTCACTTAATTAATTTAATAAACTTGTAAAAGCAGGTGGTTACATGATATTTGACGAAAAAAGTAACGTTACGGTTGTGATTACAAGTTGTGGTCGCTTTGATTTATTAGAAAAAACATTATTATCCTTCGAAAAGTATAATTCTTACCCAATTAAAAAAATTATCATTACAGAAGACTCGGGTAATAATGCCGTATATGATGCGCTACCGAAAAAATGGCTTCCCCATACAGAAATCATCCTAAATGAAAAAAAATTAGGACAAATAAAATCAATCGATTTAGCTTATGGTAAAGTTGATACAGACTATATTTTTCATTGTGAAGATGATTGGGAATTTTATCGGGACAATTTCATTGAAGATTCATTATGTTTATTAGAAAATGATGATAAGTTATTACAAGTATGGCTACGTGATTATGATGAAGATATAAAAAAATATTATTCTTTTATATCGGTAGAGGATAATCAACAATTTAATAATATCCAATTCTCAAAAGTAAAAAGCACCCACTCTATGATGAGAGGTTTTAGCTTTAATCCTGGCATAAAAAGATTAGCTGATTATAAAAAGATAGGTCAATATAATATCGGTAAGAGCTCTGACCTTACTGAAGGTGTTTTATCAATAGCCTATAGTATGTATGGTATGTATGTTGTTATATTGAAAAAAAGTGCGGTTAAACATATTGGCTGGGATAACCATATTCCTACTGATAAAGAGATTTTTAAGAAAAGTAAAAAAATAAAATATATTTCCATTGGTTTTTTTGTAGGTGTTGTGATCACATCCGCTTTAGCCTATCTTCTGAAAAACATATAGAATATATTTAAACACTTTCAATAAGATACATTGTTTAACTGTTTTAAATTATGTATCTTATCTAAAACTTAAATTATGTTTTTATCATTAATAATTTTTTAGACTCAACATATAACACTAATATACTTATATATTGAATACTTTTTTATAAAAATAAATAACATAATATATAAACCCTTTAACTTTTTTCCCTTGATATAGATTATGCTTCGCACAATAGCGTAAATGGTTACTATTTTTCGCTTTTAATAATGGTACAGTACTCCAAGGCGAAGCTGATCTAGCATCAGCAAAGGGCTTGGCTGTTTCATAAGTTGCCCATTCATGCCAAGGTTTCGTAGGCCCAACATAGTGAATGAAGACTGTATCGTCCTTAACCGGATAATAGAAATTTTCTTTTAACTCATAATTCAAACTAAATTGCGTATTATAAATACCGTCAAGATGAACAACTTTATTAGATAATAATATATTTAGTACATCTTGATCAGGGTAACTAATTTTATGACTTAAACTAGCATCTAAAAGTAAAGATATTGATTGACTTGTAACCTCATTTTCTTTCCAAGCGACCAAATTTACATACATTACGCCACTATTAAAATAACCTTTTGAAATATCAGGATAACCTAAAGTATTAGCACGTTTTTGCCACCATTGTTCATCCCGCTCTGTAGCAACAGCAGCGACTTTATCCTCTAGATCTAGTTGTACTAGCTTTTGAATTGAATTGTGACACACCACATCCGCATCAAGATAAAGTAATTGACTGACTTTCCCAATAAAATATTCAGCAACAATAAATCTGAAATATATCGCATGCGTCCAGTTTTTTGTGGTTGGCAACGATTTCAGGTTGTTAGCATCAATAATATAGATGAAAACTCTCGTATTATACCTAGCACAAATTTCACTAAATCTAGCTACATCATCATCATGAATTGTATCATCAATAAAAACATGAAAAGAAAAGTTAGTATTTTGATTATGTATTAACAATGAAGTAATGGACACGCCACAGCCATACAAGAAATTTTGATCAATGCCATATGCTACATGAAAATAGGATGATATATCCGAATCTGACACGCCAAGTGAAATAACCCGCTTAATCATTTTATCAAATTCGACAATCATATAATCCCTCAAATACTATTTTCTCTATAGGCCACGGCGTTTTGTTCGTTCTTGGATTTTTTCTGCTTTAGTTGATGCTTTTGCTATCAAAGCTTGTTCAGTGCTAATAATCTCTCTTAATGATAAACCAAAATAGGTTTTCATAAAACGGAAGATATCCCGTGAAGTTAGCCCTACATTCAACGAAGAAAAATATAAACCGATCAGATCTTTATCGCGCCAACGAATTGGCACCTGACTTCTTAACTGCGCACGGTGCAAGTCGATCACTGAAATTTTCAAATCTAACTCGCTTCCTGTAAAAGGCAAATGCAGTAAGAAATGACAAATATAGCAGTCTCTATGATTAACGCCAGCCGCATGCATCTTTTTTACCATCTCAGCAACACGGTGGATAATCACTTGTTTGGTTCTAAAATCAGGAGGCGTACTTACCCAGTTAGCACAATAATCTTCCAAGCTAATTGTGGGTGTTAAGTCACGAGTAATAATAAATGAATGACGTCGTAATGGGTTCCAACCTTTTTGCCCATACGCACGACCATCCATGGTATCTACGCCTGCATTTGCTAAACGATGAATTGCATTCCATTCTCTATCAGCACCAAGAACCGGCAAGCGCAGTGAAAACAGATTTTTTATTACTTCTTTTAGCGCAGTCCCATAATGAATCTTAATAAAATAACTTTGCCCTTCTAGCTCAAAACGCAATGTTTTGCGACTTTCTAGCTGACGAAAAACTTCACCCTTTAAGTGCTCAGTTTCAACAAATGGGTCTTTGTTTTTCCATAGCTCACTAAAAGGTGTTTTCAGTTCAATCATCTAGGGATCCTAAAATAATATCAGCTGCTTTTTCAGGCAGGCTATATAAATCTTCCGTATCAGCAAAATAACGTGCATTTTCTGCCCAATTTTTTAACTGTAACGTATTTTGCAAACTTTCTGATAGTACCGAGTTCAAGTTTTGCTGATCAAAAGGCTCATTTATCACAGCACCACACTGCGCTTTGGCAATAAAGGGGGCGTAGCCACACACTTGTGTCACTATAACGGGTAAACCGGCCGTAATCGCTTCAAGCAGTACAATTCCGGCAGCTTCTTGGTATGCAGGATGCATCAATATATCAGCAGCAGCCATTAATTCAGCAACATCATCACGTCCACTGAAAAATGATACTTGTTCGCCTATACCTAATTGCTCTGCTAGTTGTTGATATTTAGTAGGTTTATCCTGACCAACAACCATGAGTACAGTATTCTTCTTGACGCTATCAGGTAAGGCTGCCATGGCTTTTATCGTGCGATCAACGCCTTTGCGCTTAAAATCAGAACCTACTTGCAACAAAAAATGAGCAGATTGTGATATTTGGTTTTTTTCTCGATAGATATGCTTCGCATTTGAAATTTGCTGATCATATTTTCTATCTTGTGCAATACCTGGAGGCAACATATAAAAACGCGATGACTCTGTCGCATAGTGTTTTTTAAAATGTTCAATTTGATGCGGAGTCAACATTAAAAGCTTAGTTGGTTTACCAACTTGAAATACGGCTTTTTCAAATAATGCGTAATGCTTATAACGTGGCGTTAATTTGTAAAAAAAGCCTTTTTCATTAGCCACTTTTTCTGCATAACAAACATCAGCCGCATAGTAGACATCAAGGCCAGGCATCTTATTAAAACCAACAATACGATCGACGGGATGCAATTTGATATGCTGTTGCACCCACTGACAATACTGCGCATTGCGCCCATGGTTAGTTTTTGATGTCACTGGAACAATGATTATTTCAAGCCCTGTTGGTGCATCACCACTCCAAGATTGAGTATAAACACGAATCTGATGTCCTCGAGCTTGGCACTCTAGTGCAATACGCAAAAAATCGCGTTGCAAACCACCGAATGGGAAATATTTATACAGACAAAATGCCAATACCATATTAAAACCTTGCCATCATTGAACGAATATTCATTGGCAACATATCCTCTGTGGCTTTGATCACATCAGAAGCGGGTATGATAGAAAGGTATTTTTTATTTCTATCAAGCTGCTCTCTTGGCGGCATAGGCTCATAATCACCAGCCCAAAATTGCACAACATTGTCACTCCATGGCCGCCAAAACACATTATTTGTCGCACCAAATAAACACACTATTGGGGTATTTACAGCAGCAGCGATATGCATTGGCGCGGAATCAACACCAATAAACAATGCCGCATGGGCAATTAATGCACCAAGCTCAGGAAAAGTTGTTTTACCCGCTAATTCAATAATCGGCCTAGATTGACAATGAGAAGCTATATTCTCAATGCAATCAAGATCTTCTTTTGCTGGCCCGGATGTTAATACGACTTGGTAACCACGTGCTTGCAATGCATCAATGACCTCAGAAAATTTTTCGTCATCCCAACATTTAAAAATTTGCCGAGCTGTAGGTTGAATAACAACATAGCTGCTATGTACACCTAGATCTAATAACCTCTGGTCGATATTCTTCCAATCCTGTTCTGAATATGACATCGTTAAATGTGTTTTTGGATGAAGTATTTCTAACGGCTCAAGAACAGAAAGGTTATTAAGGACAACATGCTCGCCATGAGGGACAACCAAGTGGGTGAAACTATTTCGCCAAAATTTTGAATCACGATGAGCGAAATCATGTGAAATTTTAACCGGCGCAGGGATGGCGCGAACAAGCACTGATACCATCCATTGGTCAGCTAAGTTGACGATAAGATCGTATTTATTTCGTCGTAATTTTCTCAGCAAATTTACAAAATTGCAGGCTTTACTCAATCCATTGGTCTTTTTGCCCGTCATTCCATACAAAGCATGAATTTCCCTATTCTCAGATAAAATAGGGATAGTATCTTGATAAAGCAACACGTCAATCTCAGCATCAGGATAGTTTTGTTTTAATGTACTGATGACAGGCGTCGTCAGTAACATATCGCCATGAAACCGCATCTTGATAACAAGAATTTTTTTAAACTGTTTTTTCACCAGACACTCTTAATAATATCTATACGCAAAATGACATAGTTCTTTGACAAAAACTAACACCATTAATTCAATCAATAGTGAACATGTTACTACTTTAGGAAGAATCGATATAGCTTTGAGTGCCTATCAGTTCATTTTACTAATTTTTTGCATAAAAAAACCCAGCCGAAGCTGGGTTTTTCACAAGAAAGCATCAATTATTTAATTTTTGCTTCTTTGTAGATCACATGCTTACGAACAACTGGATCGAATTTTTTCAGTTCCAGTTTTTCTGGCATTGTGCGCTTGTTCTTCGTAGTGGTATAGAAGTGACCTGTACCTTCAGAAGAAACCAGCTTGATTTTCTCGCGAATACCTTTAGCCATTTTTTAGCTCCTTAGTACTTCTCACCACGGGTACGCAGTTCAGCAAGAACAGCATCAATACCCTTTTTATCGATAACACGCATACCTTTAGCAGATACACGCAGTGTTACGAAACGTTTCTCAGACTCAACCCAGAAACGGTGAGAGTGCAGGTTTGGCAAAAAACGACGCTTGGTCGCGTTTAATGCGTGTGAACGGTTGTTACCGCTCATTGGACGCTTGCCAGTAACTTGGCAGACTCGTGACATGTCTATTCTCCAAAAATCTAATCAGCTCGAGCTTTTTTGTTCTGGGTATGGCCGCCTCGTCAGGCTTAGGAGCCCATCTCAGCAAACTTTGTGACTGAAAAGATTGTTATCATCTTAGTAAAAAATTTACTGAGATAGGCTCTTCTCGCCAAACCCAAGATCCTCAAAGGTGGCGTAGTATACGCTTTCATTCATTTTCACTCAAGCCCATTGCGGCAAAAGTTGTCATTTTTTAGTCAAAAAAATGATTTTACAACCACCCTCGTTCGAGAAACGAAACACAATGTTTATGCCCAACAACAAAATGGTCTAACAATGTCAGCCCCATTAAAGCACAAGCATCTTTAATACGAAAAGTTACCTGCCTATCAGCTTCACTAGGCTCCGCATTCCCTGACGGGTGATTATGCGCCAATATAACCGCACTTGCATTCATTTTCATTGCATAACGAACAATTTCCCGAGGATGTACTTCAACGCGATTAATCGTTCCTTTAAATAATTCTTCATAGCAAATAATTTGATGCTGATTGTTTAATAACAAAACAACAAAAACCTCTCGTTCTTGCCCTGCAAATAGCTCAAGTAATCTTGCTTTTAATAATTTTGGATCGGATATCACATCTTCATATAAAAATTGCTCGGAAAAGCAACGACGAGCTAGTTCACTAATTGCCTGAAATTGCGAATATTTACAAATCCCAACCCCTTTGCATTGTGTTAGTTCCGAATAATCCGCTTGTAAGAGTAAATATAATGAACCAAATTCATTCAATAAACGTTCCGCTAGCTGTAAAACAGGTTCCCCTAAACTGCCAGTACGAAGGAAAATTGCCAATAGCTCCACGTCAGTCAACGCTGCCGCACCATAGGCTAACAGCTTTTCCCTTGGTTTTAAGTGATTGTCACATTCCATCATCAAACCCTTTCTGAGTTATTTTCACACACTTTTATATGTAGAAAATAAGCACAACAATGTATCCTTTACTGATTTGCGTAGCGCTTCGCAAAAATAAAAGGGTGATGATATATACAGTGATCTCAACAATATTTCTGATATGATAATATGCTCTTCACGATGATCGGATGGATAGAACAATGACACAGCTATTAGGTAAAAAAGTAGTTCTTGGTATTAGTGGCGGTATCGCTGCTTATAAAATTCCTGAACTCACCCGCCGCCTACGTGATGAAGGGGCTATTGTTCGTGTCGTGATGACTGATGGTGCTAAAGCATTTATTACGCCTTTAACACTACAAGCTGTATCCGGCCACCCTGTCGCTGATGATTTACTTGATCCAGCAGCAGAAGCGGCCATGGGTCACATTGAGCTAGCAAAATGGGCTGATCTGATAATTTTAGCGCCAGCAACCGCAGACTTAATTGCTCGTATAAGTGCAGGAATGGCTAATGATTTGCTTACCACAATTTGCCTAGCGTCCTCCGCGCCTATAGCCGTTGTACCAGCGATGAACCAACAAATGTTTCGTGCAACGGTGACTCAAGAAAATTTAATCAGATTGAAACAACGCCAGTATATGATCTGGGGGCCTGATGATGGTAGCCAAGCCTGCGGTGATGTTGGCCCTGGTAGAATGATCAACCCATTGGACATTGTACGTTTCGCTCGTGAATATTTTGATTCGCGCTCTGATCTAGCAAATTTAAAGATTATGATTACAGCAGGTCCTACTCGTGAAGATCTCGATCCTGTCCGTTTTATTAGTAATCATAGTTCAGGAAAAATGGGTTTTGCCATTGCAGAGGCGGCAAGCCTACGGGGTGCACAAGTTACTTTAATCGCTGGTCCAGTTAATTTAGCAACGCCTAAAGGCGTAACACGTATTGATGTAATCAGTGCACTTGATATGTATGACCAAGTACATAAAACAGTCACTGAACAAAATATTTTTATTGGCTGTGCTGCTGTTGCTGATTACCGTTCCAAAACAATTGCAGAAAATAAAATCAAAAAACAAGGTGATGAGGTCCTCATTACACTGATTAAAAACCCTGATATTGTTGCCAGTGTTGGCCATTTAACTGAAAACCGCCCTTATGTTGTTGGGTTTGCAGCTGAAACCCAAAATGTGGAAGAATATGCACGTCAAAAGCGCCAACAAAAGCAACTAGACCTGATATGTGCAAATGATGTTTCTCTTGCAGATAATGGTTTCAATAGCGATAACAACGCTTTACACCTGTTCGATGCTTCTGGTGATGTACGTCTTCCGCACAATAGCAAGCTGGCATTAAGCCATTATTTACTTGACGAGATACTTCAACGTTATGAAAAAAATTGATCTGAAAATCCTTGATCCCCGTATTGGTAATGAATTTCCTTTGCCAACGTATGCGACACCTGGCTCTGCTGGATTAGACCTACGTGCTTGCCTTGATGCTCCAATTGATTTAGCACCAGGTCAAACTGAGCTTATTCCTACAGGGTTAGCTATTCATATCGCTGATGAACAACTCGCAGCAGTTATTCTCCCTCGCTCAGGTTTGGGTCATAAACATGGTGTGGTACTTGGAAACTTAGTGGGTCTCATCGACTCTGACTACCAAGGGCAATTGATGGTCTCTGTTTGGAATAGAGGCAATCAGGCATTCACGATTGAACCCGGAGAGCGTCTGGCACAAATGGTATTCGTCCCTGTTGTACAAGCACAATTTAATATTGTTGATGACTTTGATGCAACAGAACGCGGTGCAGGTGGTTTCGGGCATTCTGGTCGCCAATAGATTAAGTTAGCTTAATCTATTGATTTTACTGGTGATATCTAATCATCGATTGATGATGGAATAAAAATAAACCTACCAGTAAGTTTAACTAAAGATGTGGATGGTGTGGTTGTTGTATTAGGATTTTGTTCCTCTTGAAGGATATATACTCTAAATAATTCGAGATGCAGATAGGCGATAAGTGAATAAGTTGCTAGGAGCATAGAAAACTATGTGACTGGCGCGAATGAACGTAGTCACTATACCTTAAAGAAAAGCGTTGCAACTTGAAGTATGACGAGTATAGATACCTTTCGCAACTATCACCCTATTTATCTTCCATTTTCCCTCAATTATATTTACTTAGGGTAAAATTTTAGATAGTTTGTTTTGCTGTTTTAGCAGGGGTCTTATCAGACATGGCAGAAAAAGCGATAACAAAAAAACGCAACAGGCGCGAAGAGATCTTACAATCACTTGCGCTAATGCTGGAAAGTAGTGATGGTAGTCAACGAATTACCACAGCAAAACTTGCAGCAAATGTTGGCGTATCCGAAGCAGCGTTATATCGTCATTTTCCAAGCAAAACGAAAATGTTCGATAGCCTAATTGAGTTTATTGAGGACTCATTAGTTTCGCGTATTAACCTCATTTTAAATGATGAGAAAGATACGCTTCTTCGAATTAAGCTGATTTTAGTGCTTATTTTAGGTTTTTCAGAGAAAAACCCAGGTCTAACAAGGATCATGACTGGTCATGCTCTGATGTTTGAGCAAGATCGGCTTCAAGGTCGTATTAACCAATTATTTGAAAGAATTGAGTCACAATTACGGCAAGTATTAAAAGAAAAGAAAATACGCGACGGTCAAGGCTTTACACATGACGAATCACTTCTCGCCAGCCAATTACTGGCATTTTGTGAGGGAATGTTATCTCGTTTCGTACGTTCGGAATTTCGTTATCGCCCAACTACTGAATTCGAAGCTCGCTGGCCTTTAATTTTAGCTCAGTTACAATAGTGACTTGAAAAACTACTCACCCCGCCCATAATTATTGGGCGAGGGCTTTTTTTCAGTAGCGAGTTTATTTATTCGATATGTAAGTTACTACAGCGACTTAGTTGTGCTCATAAAGAATGAGGCTACTAAACCCCGTATTGCTCACGATAAGCTCTCATTGCAATCAAGTGTTGTTGCATATCTTCACGCTCAGAGAGGTAGGCAATTAAATCGCTCATGGTAATAATTGAATAGACTTTGCAGTGATAGTCACGCTCAACCTCTTGCACTGCAGAAATTTCACCTTTTCCTTTTTCTTGTCGATCAAGGCACAGCAATACCCCGTTAAGTGTTGCATTTTGCTGCTTAATAATCTCCATTGATTCACGAATTGCGGTTCCTGCCGTGATCACATCATCAACCACTACCACTTTTCCTTGTAATGGGCTGCCAACTAATGTGCCACCTTCACCATGGTCTTTCGCTTCTTTCCGGTTAAAGCAGTATGGCATATCAATATCATGATGTTCAGCGAGTGCAACAGCTGTTGTTGTCGCAATAGGAATTCCTTTATAAGCAGGCCCAAAAAGCACATCGCATTCAATCGTGCTTTCTTTAAGAGCTTGCGCATAGAAACGCCCAACGAGTGCTAGATCACGCCCCGTATTGAATAACCCCGCATTAAAAAAATAAGGGCTTTTACGGCCTGATTTCAGCGTAAACTCACCAAATTTTAATACTTCCTTTTTCATGGCAAGTTCTATAAATTCGCGCTGATAAGCTTTCATGGGTCAATTCCTCAATAATTAACGTCAGTATGTTTAAAACTAAGTTGCACATCACTGATTGCTCTTAACAAACAACCAGATATAAAAAAGGCGACTATTTCAGCCGCCTATTAAAAATAATTTTATTTCAACGCTTCTCGTTGAGCTTCGAAAATGGAGTCGAGCCCCGTTTTAGCAAGAGCTAACAATGATAGCAGCTCCTCATGACTAAACGGCTCCCCTTCAGCTGTACCTTGAACCTCAATCATACGGCCATCGTCCATCATCACAACGTTCATATCGGTTTCAGCTGCAGAGTCTTCTACATACTCAAGATCACACAGTGCCTCATTATTCACGATGCCAACAGATACAGCTGCAACCATTGATTTCAATGGGCTTTTAGCCAATTTACCTTGTTCAACCATTTTATTAAGTGCATCAACTAAAGCAACACAAGCACCTGAAATTGCTGCTGTACGTGTTCCGCCATCAGCTTGGATCACATCACAATCCAATGTAATGGTATATTCGCCTAACTTTTTAAGGTCAACAGCCGCACGCAAAGAGCGAGCGATTAGACGCTGGATCTCCATAGTACGCCCTGTTTGTTTTCCTTTTGCGGCTTCACGTTGATTACGTGAATTCGTCGCGCGAGGTAACATACCATATTCTGCGGTAACCCAACCTTGGCCCTGCCCTTTTAGAAAACGAGGTACACCTTCTTCTACTGTTGCGTTACATAACACCTTAGTGTCGCCAAACTCAATAAGAACAGAGCCTTCCGCATGCTTAGTATAGTTGCGTGATATTTTAATTGGGCGCATTTGGTCTGCCATTCTGCCTTCTGGACGCATGGTGTTATCTCCGTTTTCAACTTAATTGTCGCGCATTATACGTCCTTAAACCGATAATGCCTATCATGACATCACTCATAGCGCTATAATCTCATCATATCCATTTTTATAGGAACGAATTATGATCCGTAGTATGACCGCTTTTGCCCGCCGTGATATCAAGGGTGAATGGGGGAGTGCGGCCTGGGAGCTGCGTTCCGTTAATCAACGTTACTTAGAAACCTACATTCGCCTACCTGAGCAATTTAGAAGCTTAGAACCCGTGATCCGTGAAAGAATTCGTTCGCGCCTCACTCGTGGAAAAGTCGAATGTAACCTGCGCTTAGAGCTAGATGGCGCAAATCGCGGTGAGTTGATCCTTAACGAAGAGCTTGCACGACAAATCATTAGCGCAGCTAATTGGGTAAAAAACTATAGTCATGAAGGTGAAATTAACCCATTAGAAATTTTACGTTGGCCTGGTGTGATGTCCGCAGGCGAGCAAGATTTAGATGCGATTAGTGAGCAACTTTTATCGGGGCTTGATGAAACCCTTGATGCGTTTATACAAAGCCGAGAAGCAGAAGGTGCGGCACTACATGCATTGATTGAGCAACGCCTCGATGGTGTACTGGTTGAAGTTGCCAAAGTTCGTCAACATATGCCTGAAATTTTACAGTGGCAACGCGAGCGCTTACAAACTAAGTTAGAAGAAGCAGATATTCAAGTCGATAGTAATCGTTTAGAGCAAGAACTCATTCTATTAGCTCAACGTGTTGATGTAGCTGAAGAACTTGATCGACTCGAAGCACACGTGAAGGAAACTCGCAATATTCTTAAAAAGAAAGAAGCCAATGGCCGACGCCTTGATTTTATGATGCAAGAATTCAATCGCGAATCTAATACGCTAGCATCAAAGTCAATTAATAGTGAAGTCACTAACTCAGCGGTTGAGCTAAAGGTATTGATTGAACAAATGAGAGAACAGATTCAAAATATTGAATAAAGCTACCTATTACTACAAACCAAACAAATTGTAATAATACTCATTTAGGCCAGCACAATTACTTGCTGGTCTTTACTTTTTCTTAAAGTAGAAAAGCCTATGGTCATCTATAATTATGATACTTTATAAATTAAAAGATACAGTGATAGTAAATACTTATAATCAATTTGAATACAATGAGTTATAAAAAATTTTAAATCTCAACTTTAGCCAACTACTTAGAAATAGTTTAAATATGTTTCAGTCAATTATGCTACATTCATTTTTGGGGGTTTTACTTTCCATAAGCTAGTATTACTATAATAACGCAATAAATAATTTTTAACCTACAGCAAAATAAATTGATAGGATTGATTTCTTATGAATAGTGTAGTACCCATTTTTATCATTTCACTTAAGAAAGATGTTGAGCGAAGAAACGCTATTACAGATGCCCTATCAGCACAAAATTTATCATGGGTAATGGTAGATGCCGTTGAAGGGATAAAGCTCCAAGAAGAATACATTAGCTCATTAAATTATAAATATGATAAGCCATCTCATGCAAACGAAATAGCTTGTAGCTTAAGTCACCAATCTGTTTATAAAAAAATAATCAATGATGGTATTGATTGGGCAATCATACTTGAAGATGATGTTATCATTGATACCCCAATATCTGATTTTATTAACAAATTAGAACAAGGCAAGACCTCTGTATTAAAAAAAGATCATATCTACTTACTAGGTGGCCAAGAGGGTTTAAACTCAAGAAAGCGTCTTTCTCTCAGTTTTTTTAATAAAGTGAAAATTGGTAATTTTACATTTAGAAAAGTAACTTATAAACCAAGTAAGATTTACCGAACTTGTTGTTACCTAATACATCGAGATGAATGTGAAAAACTAGTGGAACTTTTCAATGAGGCGTATTACGTTGCTGATTCATGGGGTTTATTTTACAAACTTAAAAAAGTAAAGGGATACTTCTTAGCTGAAATAATAAAACACCCAATATTAGCTATTGAGAATAGTAATATTGAACAATATCGAGTCGATAAAAAAAATCCTCGAAGAAAAAAAGGATTCATAGAAAGCAACATATCCCTATTTTTCTTAGAAATTCGACGATTTTTTCGTTCACTAAAATTTTAATATAGCATAGGAAAAAATTTTGATACCTAAAATAATCCATTATGTATGGGTGGGAAATAATCCTAAACCTCAATTTGTTCTAGACTGTATAGATACATGGAAACAGTACCTTCCTGACTATAAAATTATGGAATGGAATAATAAATCTCTTGAAGAGATGGATAATACCTATTTAAAAGAAGCAATTGAAAATAAGAAATGGGCCTTTGCATCTGATTATATTCGACTTTATGCTCTATACAATTATGGTGGAATCTATTTAGATAGTGATGTTGAAGTCACCCAGAATTTTGACGGTTTTCTATCTCTAGATTTTTTCAGTGGGTATGAAGAATATAATGGTAGATATTTTCCAATTACAGCAGCTATGGGCTCATCAAAAGAGTCAAAAATAGTTAAAGGTTTACTTGATGACTATGAAAACGTACATTTTGAAATTAATGGGAAACTAAATTTAGAACCCAATACATTCAAAATTTCCCGTTTTTTTTCAAGTGAATTTGACCTTAACCCGCCTTATGATGGTTCACAAGAGTCTCATCTAACAGAAAATGCGATTATTTATCCATCATATTATTTTTGTAGCCCTGAAGATGAAAAAATAAATTATTCCATCCACCATTTTAGTGGTTCTTGGCTACCTTCGCATAAAAGAAAAGATAAAATAAAAATATTTAACAAGCTAATTTTAAGTCGATTTAAAAAGAACAGTGATAAAGGAGACTATCCATTAGTAAGCAATGAAAAAATTTTACTAAAAGTAAATTTATCAAAAAAACTCTCTTATGTTCTTATTATAAAAAATAAATAATATTGTCTCGATATAGTGCTTTGTAAGTACATCATATCGATGATGTACTTAATAATAATGATGATGACATTAAAATCAATTGATTGATTTTAATATTTGAAATGCTGAAAAAATAGTTTACCGATAAAATTTTCTCGTGAATTAACCCTCTTCACTTTACTCTTGATAATGATAATTGTTATCATTGATTTAAGTTCAAAAGAGGTCTAAATATGAAAATCGTCAATCACCTGCTCTCAACAATCATCATCGCTTTTGTTTCCTTCTCAGCACTCGCAACAACATATCCAATGACGTTAACTGATATTAATGGTCAAAAAATCACTTTCCAGAAAGAACCTAAACGGATCGTACTGCAAGATGGTCGGGATATTTTAACTCTTGCATTGCTTGATAGAGATAACCCATTTAATCGTGTTGTGGCTTGGAACAATAACCTAAAAAAATCTGATCCACAGACAGTCGAGTTACTAGGTCAAAAATGGCGAGCTGATATGCAGAAGATCCCTGATATGGGGTTCAATGATAAAGGTGAAGTCAATACTGAACTTGTTATTGCTCAAAAACCTGATGTCCTGATTGCCCAGCTACGTGCGAAACCTGCTTTAGAAGGCTCAGGGGTTGTAGGTCGTCTAAAAGAAGCCAATATTCCAATCCTATACATCGATACTTTCTTACAGCCTGTAAAAAATACTGCGCCCAGTATCGATATCCTTGGTCAGGCTCTCAATAAAGAACCAGAAGCTAAAGAATATACTGATTTCTATCAAACACATTTGACTGCCATTCAACAAATAACGGCTAAAGTTAAACAACAACCTCGCGTTTTTATTGAAGCCAAAGCCGGAGCAAATGGTAGTGATAGTTGCTGTTTTACCCATAACAATGCAGGTTGGGGCGGAATGGTTCAAGCAACAGGAGCCAATAATATTGGCAGCCAGTTTTTACCAGGTGCTTCAGGAACCGTATCTTTGGAACAGGTGCTGATATCCAAACCTGACGTTTATATTGTTACGGGCTCTCGTTGGACTAACAAAAACAGTATTGCCGCACCATTTGGTTATGGTGTGACTGAACAAGAAAATCAAAGTGGTTTTGAAAGATTAGAAAGCAGGGTCGGATTTAATCAAATCAGCGCAGTGAAAAATGGCCGGTTATATGGTGTGTACCATAATTTTTATAATCACCCGTACAATATTGTTGGGATCGAATATCTCGCAAAATTTATTTATCCAAAGCAATTTACTGATTTAAAACCTGAAGAAACTTATAACCAAATTATTACGACATTCACGACAATCCCTGTCGCGGATGCCATTTGGGGAGCTCAGGCGGAGCATTAGTTTTTGTTTATACTCTAAATAATTCAAGGTACAGTTAGGCGACAAGTGAATGAGTCGCTAGGAGCCTACATAAGTAGGTGACTCGTGCGAGTGAGCGTAGTCAACAACACTGCAACTTGAAGTATGACGAGTATACTGGCTCTCTAATCTATGAGAGCCAGTGCTAACGTTATGCTTTTGCTACCTTCAATTCACCTTCTTTATTATGCTGATAATGGAAGGTGAAATAGAAAATAACCGCTAGAACCACAGTATAAGAAGAGAAAACTAACCAAATAGTTTGCCAGTCTTTCACACCGTCGACACTGAAGTAATCAACCACTAATCCACTTAATATTGCGCCGAAATAAGCCCCTACTCCGTTGACCATGGTCATAAATAATCCTTGAGCACTGGCTCTCATGCGATTATCCACTTCTTTTTCAATAAAAATAGAACCTGAAATGTTAAAGAAGTCAAAAGCACAGCCATAAACGATCATTGACATAATCAAAAACATTAAACCAATTGCCGATGGATCACCAAAAGCGAAGAATCCAAATCTTAATGTCCAAGCCAACATACTCAGTAGCATTACAGTTTTGATGCCATAGCGTTTTAGAAAGAAGGGGATTGCCAAAATAAAGCAAACTTCAGCCATTTGTGAGACTGACAACAAAATAGAAGGATATTGAACAATCAAACTATCCTGATAAAGCGGATTACGAGCAAAATCGTGTAAGAATGGGCTACCAAACGTATTGGTAATTTGTAAAACAGCACCTAGTAGCATTGCAAACAAGAAGAATACCGCCATGATAGGTTTTTTGAATAAGACCAGTGCATCAAGACCTAATTTACTAACCCAACTCGTTGAAATAGCTTTTTTATTCACGGCAATATGTGGCAATGTCAAAGAATACAAAGCTAACAATAATGAGCAACTTCCTGCAATGTAGAGCTGCATACTACTTAATTCAAATTTTAATAAACTGATACTCCACATGGCAATAATAAAGCCAACTGTCCCGAATACTCGTATAGGCGGGAAATTTGCAACTGAATCTAATTGGTATTGGCTCAATGAGGAATAGCTTATCGAGTTTGATAATGCAATGGTTGGCATAAATGCCATCGCATTTATCAGCATTATCCAAAACATCAGAGTCGAATCAGTAACGGTTGCCGCATAAAATAACGAACCAGCGCAGATAATATGGCAGATCATATACAGCCGATTAGCCGGAATATATTTGTCTGCAATAATTCCGATAATACCCGGCATCAAAATAGCGGCAACACCTTTAGAGCTGTATACCATTCCGACTTCAGCACCAGAAAAATTCAATGTTTTTATCATGTAGGCGCCGAGCGTGACTAACCAGCTTCCCCAGACAAAATACTGCAAAAACAACATGATTTTTAAGCGGGTTTTAATATTCATACGAAGCTCCGTTGGGAGTGATAGCCCTTATAGTTCAAGTTGCATTAGCTGCAACTCGAACTATTTAGAGTTCTTACTTTATTTGTTTTTATTTTCACTTCAGCAATAGCAACACCAAATAGAATAATGGCAATACCAATAAACTGAATGAATTCAAGAGGTAGATGTAGTACAGTCACAGATAACAAGATCGTTACCGGCAACTGCATCGAGCTTAATATTGTTGCCAGACTTGTTCCGATTAATGGAGTGCCCTTAGCAAACATCCACATACCAAAGAACGAACCGAAAAAGGCGAGAGGTAGTCCATAAGAGAAAAATAGTGCATTAAATGTCGTAAAATCTAACAAGAAGGTTGGGGGAACAACGATAGAGGTTAAAATTGCACCGCCAGTGACCATAATTGCTGAGCGCATCATAGGATCTGTTTTAACAGCGAGCGCCCCACTCACATAAACACGTACGGCATTAGATAACGCAGCACATAACCCCAAAACGATACCCAACCAATGGAATTGAATACCTGATGTATTAAATAATCCCGTTGCGAACAAAGTTCCTATTAAAATCAACAACACAGAAACAATCGTCATTAATGCAGGAAACTGCCGTGTTACAACAGCATTAATTGCCACTCCCATCCAAGTAAACTGTAAAAATAGCACTACCCCTAACGCAGGTGATAAATACTGTAACGATGCGTAATACAGTAAACCTGTTAACCCTGTTGTGGTTCCTGTTAGTAACATCAACATTGATTGCTTCGGTGTCGGCCAATTCAGGTTTTTCTTTTTAACAACGGAACCAGCCACAACAAACAGCCATAACAAAACAGCACCTAAAACCGTTTGGCTGCCGATAACATCATTTAAAGAAAATCCAGCTTGATACGCCAATACAACCAATGTTGATAAAATGCCATAGCTGCAAGCGCCAAGCGAAACTAAAATCAAACCTTTTAATTTCATTTTAATACCCACCTACAATTGCCTATGACACCCTTTATATTAATTTGAGAAAAAGCTAGAAACGAGCAATCACACCAGTAACTAATTTTAGGAAGGTCGCTTTGACTTTTTCTGCAGTTTCAATAACTTCATCATGGCTTAGTGGTTGTTCTAAAATGCCACATGCCATATTAGTTAAACAGGAAATACCCACTGTTTTGATCTGTGAGTGGTGGGCAACTAACGCTTCAGGCACGGTTGACATACCAACAGCATCAGCACCAAGTGTTCTGATCATACGAATTTCTGCTGGTGTTTCGTATGTTGGGCCAGTCCACCATGCATACACGCCTTGGCGTAATGCAACGCCCTGCTCTTTAGCCACATCGAGAATGGTTTGGCGAAGTTCTTTGTTATAAACCTCACTCACGTCTAAGAAACGGACACCCAACTCAGGGTTGTTTGGTCCCATGAGCGGGTTATTCGCCGTTAAATTGATATGATCGGTGATAACCATCAAATCGCCTGGATTGAAATCAGTATTTACTGCGCCACAGGCGTTGGTAATGATCAGTTTTTCAACACCGAGTGCTTTCATTAAACGCACAGGAAATGTCACTTGATCGAGGGAAAAGCCTTCGTAGTAGTGGAAACGCCCTTTCATTGCGACAACATTTTTACCAGCGATAGTTCCAATAACCAGCTCATTCGCATGGCCAACTGCTTCCGACTTGGCAAAATGAGGGATTTCGCTATAAGGAATATGAACCGCATTTTCTAAAGTATCCGCAAATGGCCCCAAACCAGATCCTAAAATGATCCCCACTGTTGGTTTGATATCAGTGCGCGCTTCGATAAAACGCAGACTTTCTAAAATATCGCTAGTATTGTGCATAATCGTCCTCGGAACAGCTCAAATTATTTAGAGTATAAAAAAGATAATAAGGAGATGATAAAGCAATTTAAAAATCGAACAGCGATCTTAATCTCATTTTAAGAAAAAGTATTTAGGTATGATATACTCTAAATAACTCAAACAGCAGGCAGCCCTAATGAAAAATACTGCCCGTGAAGCATGACGAGTATAAATCTGCTAATCTTTGGCGTTGCATGTGTTGATAAAAGAAAGGTGATGGCTTGTTACTAACACTATTAAATGAATTTCGCACTTCGAAAAATTCAAAGACACGTAAATTAAAAATGCTTTATCGATTGATCCTTAACCATGGGCCAATCAGAGCCGAAGCATTAGCCTCACTCGCCAGTATGAAACCAGCCACCTGCGCTAGGCTGCTCGATGAATTAAATAAGAGCCAATTAATTTCGACATCGGAACTTGGCGAATCAACCGGTGGCCGCAAACCAATACTGTACAGTATCAACTCTGATGATGGTTATGTTATTGGCATCGAAATGAGTGACCTCTACTCAACGATCATGTTACTCAACCTAAAACTAGATATTTTAGGAATGATAAAAATAAAAAATGAGAAGCTAGAAAGTGCGGAAAACATGCTCGACAATCTATTAATGAAAGTTGATCAACTGCTCGCAGAACATCAGTTAACCACAGCAAAAATTTTAGGTATTGGCATCGCCATTGACCACATTTTAGAGCGCGATAAAGTCGCCTTTAGTCAATACAACGCAAGGATCATCAGTTTATTCAACTACATTAATAATAAAGTCCCTTGTTTTGTGACTTTAGGTAGTGGCATTACATTTGCAGCACTTGCGGAATATCGCCTGAGATATAACTCTGAAAGTCAGCGTTTCTTATTTACGACTTGTGATACTGACATACGTAGTTGCACGATCATCAATAACACCTTCGCCCCTGCACCGATTAGTACCGCTCAAGCATTTGGTCACACAACAATTGATATTAAAGGGCAACGATGTGACTGTGGATCCTATGGTTGCTTAAAACAATACAGTTCCTTATCGGCAATTAAATCTAGAGTGATCCAACAATTACGTTTAGGCAAGCCTTCGATAATTAACCAACTCGCTAGCAACGAATCGGAAATCAATTACCACACCATATTCCAAGCATTGGCAATGGAAGATCAATTATGTTTAGATGCGTTAGAAGAGGCGGCTTACTATTATGGTATAGCCATCGCAAATGCCATTTTAACATTGCAGCCTGATGTTGTCGTTTGTGGAGGAACACTGACTCCAAAAAATCACTTTTTTGCGATGACCAAAAAGGCCATAGAAGAAAAAATGTCGGCTTTTCCACATATTAAAACGCGTATTTTTGCCGCCAATGACTCATACGAAGTGGTAGCACAAGGAGCGGGTGGTATGGTTTTAGAAAATTATTTAGCCGATTAGTCATGTATGATCATGCAGATAGGAGTGGTAAATGCAATTTGAAACAATCCCTGCCGAGCAAGTTTTATCGTTTAGACAACAACTTACTGAACGTTCTCCACTGATCCACTGTATGACTAACGACGTAGTACAATCTTTTACTGCAAATATTTTATTAGCGATAGGCTGCTCGCCTGCAATGGTTATCGAGCCAGAAGAAACACAACAATTTGCGGCTATTGCTGATGGCTTATTAATTAACGTCGGTACATTAACCTCTGAACGCCAAGCTGCGATGCGTTTAGCAGTCCACAGTGCCATCACGGCTGAAAAGCCTTGGGTCCTAGATCCTGTCGCGGCGGGAGCTCTGACTTTCCGCACCCATTTCTGCCATGAATTATTAGCATTATCACCAACGGCGATTCGAGGTAATGCATCAGAGATCATGGCATTAGCTGGAGCCAACCATGGTGGGCGCGGTGTCGATTCATTAGATACCACAAGCGATGCCTTACCGGCAGCTCAATTGCTCGCCAATAAAGCGCGAACTATCGTTGTCATTAGTGGTGAAGTTGATTATATCACTGATGGTGATAGAACCATCGCCGTTACTGGGGGCCATCCAATGATGACGCGAGTTGTCGGAACCGGCTGTGGGCTATCTGCTGTCGTCACTGCCAGCAGTGCACTTTCAGGGGATCGGCTACACAATATTGCCAATGCATGTGCTCTTATGAAACAAGCGGGCGAGATCGCGACTCAAAATTGCCGAGGAACGGGTAGTTTTATTCCTGAATTCCTTGATGCGCTTTATTACCCTAATCAATATTAAGTCGTATACATTAAATTGAGGCGAATTTATCGCCTCAACATACCAACAATGCCTTTATTACTGGTTAGTCATTACCAAACAGATCGCGTGTGTAGACTTTTTCTGCCACATCTTCGATTTCAGGCACCATACGGTTAGCTAAAATAATATCGCTATCGGCCTTGAATGCCTCGAGGTCACGATACACTTTTGAGCGGAAGAACTCGTCTTCTTTAAGAACAGGTTCATACACAATCACCTCGATACCCTTGGCTTTGATGCGTTTCATGACACCTTGTACCGCCGAAGCGCGGAAGTTATCAGAGCCTGCTTTCATCACTAAGCGATACACCCCAACCTTACGCGGTGCTTTGGCAATAATCGCATCCGAAATAAAGTCTTTGCGGGTGCGGTTAGATTCCACAATCGCATTAATCAAGTTATTCGGTACATCATCGTAGTTAGCCAACAACTGCTTGGTATCTTTTGGTAAGCAATAACCGCCATAACCAAATGAAGGGTTATTGTAATGGCTGCCAATACGTGGGTCTAAAGACACCCCTTCAATGATTTGACGTGCGTTCAAGCCACGGCTCTCTGCATAGGTGTCTAACTCATTGAAATAGGCCACGCGCATCGCTAAGTAGGTGTTAGCGAACAACTTGATAGCTTCTGCCTCAGTGCCATCGGTAAACAACACAGGGACATCTTTTTTGATAGCGCCTTCCAGCAGCAAGTTAGCAAAAATCTCAGCGCGCTCAGAGCGCTCACCGACCACAATGCGCGATGGATATAAGTTATCCCACAGCGCACGGCCTTCACGTAAAAACTCAGGGGAGAAAATGACATTGGTGTAGCCAAATTCTTCCCGCAGGCGCTCAGTAAAACCAACAGGAATGGTCGATTTAACAATGATGGTTGCCGCAGGGTTGATTTTCTGTACATCATGGATGACTGACTCAACTGACTTGGTGTTGAAGTAGTTGCTTTTTGGGTCATAGTCCGTCGGCGTAGCGACAATCACATACTGTGCGCCAGTATAGGCTTCAGCAATATCTTGTGTGGCACGGAAATTAAGTGTTTTTTCACGCAGAAATTGTTCAATTTCCGTATCAATAATCGGAGATTGCTTGTTGTTCAGCATCGCCACTTTTTCAGGAACGATGTCTACTGCCACCACTTCGTGGTTTTGTGACAGTAACATGGCGTTAGACAGACCCACATAGCCTGTACCTGCAATTGCTATTTTCAAAACTGACCTCTCAAATCCATCTTAGGACATTACAGGGAAATTACTTACAGGTTGTAGTAGGATTGATACCAATCGACAAACGCCTGTACACCCTGCTCAATAGAAACTTGTGGGCGATAACCCGTGGCATTAAACAGGTCTTCAGTATCGGCCCAAGTGGTATACACATCCCCAGCCTGCATCGGTAAAAAGTTTTTAATCGCTTTTTTCCCTAATGATTTTTCAAGTGCAGCAATAAAATCGGTCAATTTCACGGGCTGCCCATTACCGATGTTATATAAACGGTATGGCGCACTACTTTGTGCAGGTGAAAGAGAACGATTTTCTGGGTCTGCTTGTGGGATTATATCGGAAATACGAATGACCCCTTCCACGATATCATCAATAAAAGTGAAATCACGGCTCAGATTGCCGTTATTATAAACATCGATTGGCTCACCGGCTAAAATGGCTTTAGTAAATTTGAATAACGCCATGTCTGGACGCCCCCATGGGCCATAGACAGTAAAGAAACGCAAACCGGTTGTTGGCAGCTGATACAAATGTGAATAAGAGTGCGCCATCAATTCATTGGCTTTCTTGGTTGCCGCATACAATGAAACAGGGTGATCGGTTGGCATATCGGTATTGAATGGGGTTTGGTCAGTAATGCCATAGACCGAACTTGAAGAGGCATAGACTAAGTGCTTGATTTTAGCTTGTCGACAGCCTTCTAAAATCGCCAGATGACCATTAAGGTTACTGTCTGCATAAGCAAATGGGTTTTGCAGTGAGTAACGTACGCCAGCCTGAGCGGCAAGGTGGATCACCCGATCAAAACCTTCTTGAGTACACAGTACCACCACTTTTTCACGTTCAGTAATATCGAGTGGAATAAAACGAAAATGCGGATATTGCTCAAGAATATGCAAACGCGACTGTTTGAGCCCCTGATCGTAATAAGCATTCATGTTGTCGATCCCAACAACTTCGTGCCCGCTATCCAATAAACGCTGACATAGCCTAAAACCAATAAAGCCTGCACTGCCGGTAACTAAGTATTTCATGTTAATTGTCTTCTAGCGTTAAGCGATTGGTGCAGCCTATCATAAGCTGCACCATTTTATATAGAGTATCAGACCTACAAATGTAGCAATGGTTTTACTCGGTAGGAAATAAAAAATGCGATTGGTGAGATGTTAACATGTTAGTGTGGCAACTTGAGTTAGCATTGATTGGTTAAGTTCTTTTAATGTTGGCGCGCCCGCAGCCCCTTGTTGACTAACCACTATCGCTGCCACATGATTGCCAAGATCAACACAATCCTTTAATAGCAAGCCTTGTGACAGCCCAGCGATTAAACCAGCAGTATGTGCATCTCCAGCACCAATCGAATCAACAGCAACCACTTGATAGGCAGGAACAAATTGAGGCTGGCTATTTGGTTGGCACAACCAAGCGCCTTGGCTATCTAGACGTAAAATTAAAGTAATACCTGTCTCACTTGCATAATCGACTGACAATTTGACCAAATCGCCTTCGCCACAAAGAAAACGTGCTTCATCGCGATTAATGGTTAAAATCGTTCTATTAGCGGGTAATTTACGCAGAAAACTATTTGGCAGCGTTGCCAGCCGAGGTCCAAGATCTAAAACCAATGTTTGTGTTAAGCAATCATTGAGTAGCCACTGTTGAATGGCCTCCCCTTGCTGGCACCCTAATTCATAGCCGCTGGCATAGATAATGCTATTAGAAGGCAGAGAAAATGATTGCAATTCAGCGCGATCCCACTGCTCTTCACAGCCCGGTATCGAGATAAATGTTCTATCACCCGTTGACTCCGCTAATGCAAAACACCAACCATTATCTTGAGTCTCACTGGTTAATAAGGGAGGAATACCAAGATCGGTTAGTGCTTGGCAGACGCGTTGTCCCCATTGACCATTACCCACACGGATGCCATTAATCACAGGGATCTGTAGACGCGCTAAAGCGCGTAACACGTTAAAGCCACAGCCACCAATTTGCCAACCATGATCGTTGGCAATAATGTCCTCCCCACTACGGGGGAGCCTATCAACACTTAGAACACGATCGCCTGCTGCCGCACCAATAACCGCCACCGTACGCATTAATGCTTCTCCGCTGAACGACTAAACATAAGGTACAAGCCATACAGCACAAAACTTAATACAAATGAAAGTAAAATAGACAGGCTGGAGCCTTCAAAAATACCAGTTGCCCAAGGCCCTTTAATAAATTCATTATCACTCACTAACAGCCCTGCTAGTGCACCCAACAGCCAACACAGTAACGGTATCCAACGAATACCTGCGTTAGATTGACCAAAGAGCTGTTCAAACTCATAGCCTTTATGGCGGCGTAACACGGCATAATCTAACATAAACACTGCTTCCCATGCGGCTAAAAATACTCCGCAAAACAGTAAGAAAGCGATAAAGGAATTAATAAATTCCCCTGAAATAAACAAAATATAAATCGCGACGCCCATCACCAATACGGCATCCAATGCAACCGCATAGACTTGGCGAATTTTCACACCAATGGTTAATAAATTAAGGCTGGCAGAATAGAGGCTCAGCACCGCAATCGTGATGATCCCAGCGGTTGCTGTTAACAGATAAGGGACTGACATCCAACTTGGTAGTTCAGTGCCAATTAACGCGATTGGGTTCTCTGCGGATGCCAACTCAGGTAAACGTGCAGACAATAAAATACCGGTGAACAGTAAGATAAATAATGGCAACGTTGCACCAAATGTCACCGCATTGAAAATGGCTGATTTTGATGAACGGTCGCTTTGATAGCGGCTATAATCTGCACCAGCGATCCCCCAGCCAATACCTGTTCCCGCGGCGATAATCGATACTGCAGGTAAGAAACCAGTTAACCAATCGCCAGAAGGCATTGATAAAACCGCACTCCAATCCGTTTGCCAAATAATATACAGCGCGGCAATTAAGGTCATGGTGCCAAAAATACGCGTGATCCAACTTTGCATCACCACAACGGTTGCTTGTCCCAAGAGGCTAATGGTGATGGCTAACCCGCCGAATAACACCATACATACAACGGTTAAGGCAATAGAGTCACTAAAACCAAGCACTTGAAATAGGGCTTTAAGGGTTAATGTCCCTGTGATCATATTGATAGCTTCCCAGCCCATCAATGTAATCCAACTGAAAAATGTGGGAGCAATATTTCCCGTTTTACCAAAAATGGTACGTGAAAGGGTCAGTGTCGAGGTACGGCCTTTTTGCCCCGACAAGCTGATATAGCCAACTAATGCAAAGCTAGCAATACCAATTATTGTGGCAAGTAATGATTGAAAAAAGGAGAGGCGAAAGGAAACAATAATTGCGCCATAAACGATACCAAGTATACCTATATTGGCAGCAGACCAAATCCAAAATAGTTCAAGTGGTGTTGCTGTACGTTCGTGTTCAGGAACAATATCTATGCCAGTATTTTCGATTTTCCAAGCTTCATTCGTTTGTGCATTGTCAGGTAGTGCACTCATTCAACTCTCCTTATTGACGTAAGGTGGCGAGTATCTCTGCGTAAGGATGGAAATCTATACTATTAGAATTATTAATCAATGCAATCCATTCTTGCGGAAAAGATTGAATACCTGACAAAGCTCCCGAAATCGCTCCAGCCATAGCACCGATGGTGTCCGTGTCCCCCCCCAGGTTGGCACAATACTTCGCACACATGACAGGATCACCATTTGTAAGGTCAACTATGGCCAGAGCGCAGGGAATCGACTCTATCGTATCCATACCGGCGCCGATAAAATCGTACAGCTCTTTAAGTGTTGCTTGAGGAGAGTGTGACTGCAACTCGCTCGCCTTCTGAAAAGCCAAGCTAATTCTTTGGCCTAAAGAAGGACTGAATGTTGAGGCGTACAGCAACTGCACCTCATCAGCGAGCATGGGAAGTTCTTTTTTAATTTGGGACCATGATGCTTGCTCGATAGCTCGACTAATTGCCCAAGCAATGACAGTGGCACCTGCAATCGCAATATCCGACTTATGTGTCGGGATACAAGCCGCTTCAGCGGTTTTTATAAATTGATTGCGATCCGCAGTTGAAGCAACGCAACCCACAGGCGCGATCCGCATTGCAGCACCATTAGTCACTCCATTCGACACAATCTCACTAATGGGCACACCTGCTTGGATAGCTAATAGAGACTGCTTTGAGGTTGGCCCAAAAATATTTTTATCAAAGGCGTTAATACGATTTGCCCATGCCAAAATATTTTGTGCAATCACCTTCGGCTCTACCCTACCGTTACAGGAAATAATCGCATCCATTAATGCTATTGCTTGATGAGTGTCATCTGTCACTTCACCGGCACGAAACCCGATGGCAGCGATATTTTCGTCTGGCCCTGGTAAAAAGTCATCTATCCAGCCGAAAAACTGTTGAACCTTGTCTTGACGCCACAGTTCAGACGGCATGCCCATGGCATCACCTGTTGCCTGACCGTATAAGCATCCAAGTATCGCGTTTTTAATCTCGGGTTTCAGCCCCATTTTTACTCCCACTACTTTCCTTAACAACATTAATTATATTAGCAGCAATTAAGTCCAATACCAGTCCAATTAATCAAAAAACAATGCCAATGTAAGTCCATTCGATGTTATTATGTATATTATCAACTCTGTTATAAACTTAATTTGTTGAAAGTTTTATGGAAAAAAACAATGCAAGCACGCTTTCTTAAATGGATAAAATCGCAGTTAGATCTCAATTCCACAATGCCACTCTATCGCCAATTACAACAAGCGATTGAATCGGCTATTGAGCATAAAATAGTGGATGCAGGGGACTTCCTACCGGCAGAGCGCCAACTTGCACAACAACTCAACCTATCACGTGTGACTGTCAGTAAGGCCATGCAAGCACTGGAAAAGAAAAGTGTTGTGATCCGCCAGCAAGGTGTTGGTACCCAAATCGCTAAGTATTTAGGTTATTCTTTGTCACATGAAAGCGGCTTCACATCACAAGTCGTGAAGGCAGGCGGAACAGTCACCACTCAATGGTTATTACGTACACTCACTGAAGCCACCGCAGATATTGCCGCAAAACTTGGCTTAGCGGTAGGCGCTCAAATTGCACAGTTAAGGCGTATCCGTATCGCCAATGGCCAACCGGTTTCTTTTGAAAATAACTACATTCCATTCCAATATCTGCCAGAACCAGCCAAATTAACCGATTCACTGTATGCGTTATGGGAAAGCCAAGGTATCACCTTTAGCCAAGTGCAACATAAAGTGAAAGCGATCAGTTGCAACGAAGAGCAAGCAAATTGGTTGAATTCAACGGTGGGAGCACCGTTATTATTTGTGCGGCAAACCAGTACCAGTAAAACAGGCGTGATTATTGAATATAGCGAAATCATCTGTCGTGGTGATATCTACGAATTAGAATTCAACTCACCGTAAAAGTAACGTGATCTCAACCACGAACTTGCTCCCTAATTTGGATTAGTAAGCTCTTAAGTTTTATTCTATAAATAAGCAGTTTTATTACTTTAAGACATTAAGAATGAGGTCAACTATGCAAGTTTCTGCTCGTAACCAATTAACTGGTACTGTTAGCGCAGTCAAAGAAGGCGCGGTAAATAATGAAGTGGTTTTATCTTTAGGTAATGGCGAAGAGCTGACGACGGTTATTACATGTGAAAGTTGCAAAACATTAGGCTTAGCTGTTGGCAAAGAAGCCGTTGCGATTATAAAAGCCCCTTGGGTAGTACTGGCGAAACCTGATTGTGGATTGCAATTCTCCGCACGCAATCAATTCAACGGCAAAGTCAGCAATATTGTCGAAGGCGCAGTCAACAGCACCGTTCATCTCGTCACTGATAAAGGCGTTGAGCTGACAGCCATTATCACCAATGAAAGTTTAAAAGAGATGGCATTAACGAAAGGTGTTGATATTACAGCACTGGTTAAAGCCTCAAGTGTGATCCTCGCAACACGTAAATAGCCTATATATACTCTAAATAATTCGAGGTGCAGCTAGGCGACAAGCGAAGATAGACGGGGAGCATAGATAAACTATGTGACTCGGCTAGCTGAGCGAAGCTCAACAACGCTGCAACTTGAAGTATGACGAGTATATACTGATGAAAACTGCACGCTCTCATTATCGTGCAGTTTTTGTCGCCATTATCTCACGCGTTAAGTAGTATGATATTATCTGGTCGTAGTGATAAATAAATAGGGAAAATATGGCGACGCTAAAAGATATCGCAACTGAAGCGGGAGTATCACTCAGTACGGTTTCACGAGTATTAAACGATGACCCCACACTCAATGTGAAAGAAGAGACTAAGCATCGTATTCTTGAAATTGCCGAAAAACTTGAATACAAATCAAGTGGTCAGCGCAAACAGCCTATTATTCAACCTGCACAACACCATATATTGGTGCTCTATAGCTATCAACAAGAAATGGAGATCAACGATCCCTACTACTTAGCGATACGCCATGGTATTGAAACACAATGTGAACACCTCGGTATAGAACTGACCAATTGCTATAAAAATAATACCGTTCCTGATGCTAAAAACATTACAGGTATTTTAATCGTTAGCACACCAACAGCAGATATCTTAGAAACTGCTGAAAAGATTAGCGATAACATCTGCCTTATAGATTTTAAAGATACCACCTCTCGATATGACTCTGTTGATGTCGACCTTGAACGTATCAGCAAAGAAATTATTAATTATTTTATCGACCAACAAATTGATCGTATTGGTTTTATTGGTGGAGCAGATGAATTTGATAAGGCTGATATTCGTGAAACGATATTTGTTGAATATGGCAAACTCAAAAAAGTAGTGTCATCACAAGATGTCTATCGAGGCGACTTTTCGAGTGCTTCAGGCTATGAAATGGCTAATAAAATGTTTAGTAAAGGTGCCCACCCTAAAGCCTTATTTGTAGCCTCAGACTCCATTGCAATTGGTGTACTACGGGCAATTCATGAACAAAACCTGCGAATTCCTGAAGATATCACCTTAATTAGCATTAATGATATCCCAACAGCTCGGTTTACCTTCCCGCCATTATCAACAGTACGTATCCATTCAGAAATGATGGGTATTCAGGGTGTTAATCTACTTTTAGAACGCTCTCGTGACGGACGCACACTTCCTCTTCAGCTGTATATCCCAAGCACCCTGATCCTCCGCGGCACCACTAAATAAACGATTTCAGTAAAATTTTACCAAAAAAGAGCCTATTGAAACCATCTTTGGATGGTTTCAATCTACACCTGAAACACTTACATTCATTAATCTACTTAGATCACATAAAACTATTCTACTCAGCACAATTCCGTGATCGAGTTAAAGAACCCTGCTCATTTCACTATTTTTTAGTAAAACTTTTACTAAAATCAATTCAGGTCACCAATCATAATCAATGAAAATCAGAAAACACTTTTAATCATCAGGAGATATAACGTGAATAACTGGGAAAATTTCCTGCATTTACATGAAAATAGAATGCCACCTCGTGCCTATTTCTTTTCATATGATTCAATTCAACACGCAAAAACATTTCAACGCGCGCTCAGTAAACTTTTCATCTCATTGAGCGGCCAATGGCAATTTCACTATTTCACCAATCCGTTATTAGTCCCTGAAAATTTCTATCACCAAGAAATGAATGATTGGGGAACTATCACCGTTCCCAATATGTGGCAGATGGAAGGACACGGCAAGCTACAATATACCGATGAAGGCTACCCATTCCCTATTGATGTGCCTTTTGTACCAAGTGATAACCCAACGGGGGCTTATCAATGTACTTTTACACTCGGTGAAAATTGGGCTGAAAAACAAACCATTATCAAATTTGATGGTGTCGAAGCTTATTTTGAAGTGTATGTGAATGGTCACTATGTTGGTTTTAGTAAAGGAAGCCGTTTAACTGCTGAATTTGATATCTCCCGCTTCGCTCAGCAAGGTAAAAACTTGCTATCAGTACGTGTCATGCAATATGCCGACTCGACCTATATTGAAGACCAAGACATGTGGTGGATGGCGGGGATCTTCCGCGATGTTTACCTGATTGGCAAAGAGCCAGTGCATATCCAAGATCTGTTTGTGCGTACTGACTTCAGCGATGACTATCAGAACGCGACACTCTCTTGCACTGTTGATCTTGAAAACCTCTCCACAAAATCAGTTTCAGGTTATCAAATCGAATATCAGCTATTTAACCAAGAACAACGAATAGCAGATGGCGTGGTTGATGTACCTAATATTCATCAAACAGATACCGCTAACTTTACTATATCAATGGTAAATCCAATCCATTGGAGTGCTGAAAACCCTCACCTTTATCACTTGTTTATTAACTTAAAAGATGAACAAGGCAACCTACTCGAAGTGATCCCACAACGTATCGGTGTTCGTGATATCAAAGTGCGTGATGGATTATTCTATATTAATAACCGCTATGTGATGCTGCATGGCGTTAACCGCCATGACAATGACCATTTAAAAAGCCGTGCAGTAGGTATGGATCGTGTCGAAAAAGACATCATCTTGATGAAGCAGCACAATATCAACTCTGTTAGAACGGCTCATTATCCAAATGACCCACGTTTTTATGAGCTATGCGATATATACGGTTTATTTGTGATGGCAGAAACAGATGTTGAAACACATGGCTTCGCGAATGTGGGCAATTTAAGCCGCATTACTGATGATCCTGAATGGGAAAGTGTGTTTGTTGACCGTGCCGTACGCCATGTCCATGCACAAAAAAACCATCCTTCAATCATTATGTGGTCATTAGGTAATGAGTCAGGCTATGGCTGTAACATTCGCGCCATGTATGATGCAACCAAAGCGATTGACGATACCCGCCTTGTGCATTACGAAGAAGATCGCGATGCTGAAGTCGTTGATGTGATTTCCACCATGTACACACGTGCCCCAATGATGAATGCGCTAGGTGAACATCCACACCATAAACCACGTATCATCTGTGAATATGCACACGCTATGGGTAATGGCCCTGGTGGTTTAACTGAATATCAAAATGTGTTTTATCAACACGATAGCATTCAAGGCCACTATATCTGGGAATGGTGCGATCACGGTATTTTAGCTCAAGACGAGCACGGGCAATCATTCTACAAATACGGCGGGGACTTTGGCGATTACCCAAATAATTATAACTTCTGTATAGATGGCCTGATTTACCCCGATCAGACCCCAAGCCCAGGACTGAAAGAATATAAACAGGTTATTGCCCCTGTTAAGATCCGTGCTATTGATGGGCAACCAAACCACTTTACTGTTGAAAACAAATTGTGGTTTAGTGATATTGATGACTACCGCTTAATTGTTGATGTGCGGGCAGAAGGTGAAACGCTTTCCACACAAATCATCCAAGTGGCTGGTTTGTCGGCGAATAGCCGTCGTGATATTGAGATAAATCTTCCGCCGTTAGATCAACGTGAAACCTTTATCAATTTTAAAGTGGTGAAAAATAGTGCCACACGCTACAGCCAAGCTAACCATGAAATTGCGGTTTATCAGTTCCCTCTGCAAGCGTGTTCACTTCCTACCACCTTGTATCAAAACCCCAATGCGACACCATTAACACTGCAAGATAGTCGCCTTGAAGTGGTGATCTCAGGGCAAGACTTTGCCTTAACCTTCTCGAAAACCAATGGCAAGCTAGTATCATGGATCAGCCATGGTGAAAACATGATTGCCACAGCCCCTGAAATCAATTTCTTTAAACCCATGATTGATAACCATAAACAAGAATATGAAGGTTTATGGCACCCTGCCCATTTGCATATTCTGCAAGAGCATTTCCGTTCGATGGAAGTCGCTGAAGAAAATGGCAATATCAACATCACGGTGAAAAGCACTATCGCACCGCCAGTGTTTGATTTCGGTATGCGCTGCGAATACCGCTACCAAGTCTCAGCATCTGGACAGCTAAATATTGAGCTCAGTGGTGAACGTTACGGTGATTACCCTTATATGATCCCAGCAATTGGTTGCGATATTGGGCTAAATCGCCAATTTTCTCAGATAAGTTACTATGGAAGAGGGCCAGAAGAGAACTATCAGGACAGCCAGCAGGCCAATTTGATTGATGTTTACCAAACTACCGTTGATCAAATGTTCCAAAACTATCCTTTCCCGCAAAACAATGGCAACCGTCAGCACGTTCGCTGGTTTGCTATGACCGACCGTCATGGCACTGGATTGTTGGTGAAACCTCAACAGCCGATCAATTTTAGTGCTTGGTATTACACACGCCAGAATCTTCATCAAGCGCAACATACCAATGAGCTGCAACAGAGTGGCTACATCACACTGAATATTGATCACCAAGTCACAGGGCTAGGTTCTAACTCATGGGGCAGTGAGGTATTGGATTCATACCGCACCTATCTCACCACCTTCCGCTATGGCTTTACCTTAATGCCATTACAAACAGGCAACAGCCGTGCTCAAAACTTAGCGAGTTATCAATTTGAGCGTGATTTCTTTACCCCAACCACCATCAGCGAGGCATAAGTGATGATCGTATTAAACAGTCTTGAGCAATTCGGCCTCGTTTATCGTGACGGCCGCAAATGGAATCGCTGCATGGAAGCTATCAACAATATCAATCATATCCGAGAAGGGGTAATGCATTCTATTGGTGACTCTTTGGTGTATCGCGTCGCCAAAGGCCAAGACGAACCGATGCCCTTGTTTGAGGGCAACCGTCGCTATTTTACGGTGCATTATTACCTTGATGGCGAGGAAACCATTGAAGTTGCGAGCAAATCGGCTCTTGAGCCAAACGGTCATTATAGCGATGAAACCGACCGTGAATTTTTTGCTGGCAACGGAGAAAAACATCTCTTGAAGCAAGGAGAAGTCGCTATCTTCGAAAACCACGAAGCCTATCGCATTCATGGTAATGACCAAGTGAAGAAAGTTGTGCTACGCGTCACGGTTGAAGATGGTTATATGCTAAACAAATAATCCATAACAAATCATAATAATAGCCCTGCATTGGAGGATCCTATGTCTGGATCATTACGTGGCACCATCGGCAAGTTTGCCTTACTATCAATGACATTTGCGGCCGTGTTTAACGTCCGCAATATCGTCAATAATAACATTGAGTTAGGGTTGAGCTCTGCCCCTATCTTCCTATTCGCAACGGTGGTTTATTTTATTCCATTCGTATTTATTATTGCTGAGTTTGTTTCAGCCAATAAAAACTCTGAATCAGGTATGTACGATTGGCTGAAAAAGCCTTTGGGCACTCGTGCAGCTTACATGGGTTCATTCCTTTACTGGTTCGTTAACCTGTTTTGGTTTGTCTCACTGCTACCCAACGTGATTGCCTATGCGTCCTATGCCATGTTGGGATACGAATACACCTTCCCACCGATTGTAGTGTCGATAATTTCAATTGTGCTGTTCGCAATCACTACCCATATTTCAACAAAAGGGGCAAGTTGGTTAGGTAAAATCTCTGAATTCGTTGCCTATGGCGTTTTCTTATTATTTGGTATTTATGTACTTGGTGCGCTGATGGCATTAGGTGGTGATTATACTCCTGCACAACCGATCACCCTCGAAGCGATGACACCAACCATTAACTGGGCAACGCTCGGTATCATGTGTTGGATTTTCCAAGCAGCTGGTGGTGCTGAAACAGCGGCAGCTTATTTAAATGACGTTAAAGGCGGGCAAAAATCCTTTATTCGCGTCATCATTGCTGCTGGTATTATTATTGGCCTGATGTATGCCGTCGGGTCGCTGTTGGTTAACGTCTTCGTTGCACGTGAAAACCTAACTTACGCAGGTGGCATGGTTGAAATCTTTACGGGTATGGCACAGTACTTTGGCATATCAGAAGCCTTTATGGGCCGTGCAGTAGGCATTGTACTGTTTATTGCTATCTTTGGTTCCATGATGATGTGGACTTCTGCCCCAGTCAAAATTCACTTTTCAGAAATCCCGAAAGGGGTATATGGCCAAAAAACCACTGAACTGAACAAACATGGTGTGCCAGTACGTGCAGCATGGTGGCAATTTGCTTTTGTGTTCGTCATGTTAGTAATTAATGGTTTCGGCTCAGAATCCGTGCAAGAAATGATGAACACGGCGATTAACCTCACCGCAGGTACTGCAATGTTACCGCCAATCTTTATTATGGTTGCCTACTTTGTGTTTCGTTTAAAACATGATGAAACTCCTCGTGAATTTAAAATGGGTAATCGTATTGTTGGTATGGTGGTTGTATCTGTATTGATTGTGATCTTTGTGGTCAGTATGACCGCCGCAGCCTTCCCTCCAGGGGTCGACCTTCTGAAGGCGTTCTTTATTAATGTGTTTATGACCGCAGTGTTCTCTGGGTTGGCTTGGTGGTGGATCTCACGCTTTGAAGCCAAACAAAAACGCCAAACACTGCAATATGAGAATAGTGAAAGTTTAGTAAAGTAGGTTAGGTTTATTGAGGTTTTAAATGCAAAATCCCCCATAATTGGGGGATTTTTTATCGCTATTAATTATGAGTTGCATCTATTACTCATAATTAATACGTACAACGCCTGATTTCGAATAAGAGCCAGGGATAACCGTACCGACGTCACTCACAACCGCCTTTAATGGTGTTCTATCTCGTCTGTTTTCACTTAAATCCCATCCTGACTTTTCATCTGAGTCGTTATCAAACATCATCTCAATCGTTAGTCCACCCATTTCCATTGTGCTAGGTAGTATCTCTAAATCAACTGAAGCATCTGCATTACAATAACCGTTAAGGTTCGTTGAGACGGAAGCATAAGCAGCGGATGTTTGATCAACAGTCCCGAGATCCAATATGTTGTCATCAAAGTCAAAATTGCAAACGGTATCAGGGATAGGAGGCTCTATAGGGTCCGTTGGGATAGACTCCCCTACTGCAACTACTGCTGTATCACCACATGAAAGACCATACATATCAGAATAAGGTATTGCGTTAGGAGCTTGTCCCGCACCATGTACATAAACTAATTTCCCATCACCGGGTCTTTGGTACATTCCTTCAGGCCCATCCGTGACAAATACATAAGCATATAAACTAGGTTCACTAAACGTTGCTACAAAGTCTGGCCTGCCTAAAGGAAAACCTCGCCATCTTGTCTGTACTCCAACTCCACTTCCCTTACCAGAAAAATACAAAGCCCCCTGCGCATTGGTTACAATACCAGATATACCAGGCTGCATAAGAGTCCACCCAATAAAGAACTGAGCTGAGGGATCGATAATTTCACAATTTCCCATCTTATTGTAATAATCATCATCCATATCAAGATAAATGGTACCATCGAAACTATATTTCAATGTTGATACTTTGTACTTTTGATTATCTGGCCCGGTTCCCATCCACACATCATTGGTATCTTCAACTACAAAATTACCTACATGATCAAATGTTATTCCCTGAACCATTCTTGCATCATTCATGACTAAATTAAATACTTCAGATCCACTATTATAAATAGCAGAATAAGAATATGGAGACATAAAAAATAATATAAATGTAAATATGCTTCTTAATTTCATAAATGACAATTAAACCTCTATTAAGTATTTATTCATAACTTAACGTATAAGTCATTACGGCTTCAAAGTACCCTGATACTAAACTTTTATTCGCTAGCGCATCACGTTCGCCCTGTACATAAGCTTTTAGGCGGATCAACATATCACCATCTTTCAAAGGCACTACATAATCCGTAGAGCCATCAATTGCAATTGGGCGTCCATCTAAATATTCCAACCCTATTCCTGCACCCTTAGCTTCACTTGCTGGTGTAAATTGCAATAAGCCCTCACTATTTACTGGACCAGAAAAAGACGCTTTGACAATATTCCCCAAAGAAGTATCACAATCTTTTAGTTCAAAAGTAATTAATCGACCTGCTGTACGCTTGAAACGATATAATGATTTTGTTGGTGTAATACCTAAGTCATACCATTGGTTCTCTTCACCCGGTTCAATCGTGCAAGGCAATGCAATCAATGTGCCTTTATAGTGAATGGCTGTTGATGACTCCGCCATGGATAACTGCGGTGATAACAGCAAACTAGACACCAATAAGGTAATACCGTAGCCAAATATTTTTTTCTTTGTCATCACATTCCCCTTACGGATAGCGTATTTCTACTGTACCTGTCGCCGTAAATGTTCCTTCAAATAAATCTATGGTAGGATCTTTAACTGGAACAGCTGACAATGGAATATTTGCAACTCCACCACTGGACATGACTATCGGAATATCATCATTATTTGGTGCCACGACATCGCCTTGATAGTACAAACGAACCCCTAATCCTCTCAAGCTAGTTTGAATGGCATTGTCATCAAATGGCGCATTCATTCCGTCATACCCCATATAGAGCTGCACAGCATTTCCAAGATCATTTCCGCAGGTCACAGTTAACGCAAAATCCTGCATATAATTGACACCATCAATCCTAGTAATACCCACCTCATCAAAATCGACCGTGATAGGGTCGTTATCTCCCGTAATATCACAAGGTGGATTACCAATTAAATTACCCTTAAAGGTCACCAGCGTTGATGCCTTAGCCGAAGAAATACCCACAATAATGAGCAGTAGTACCACCCAATAACATGGTATATTTCTTGTCTGAAATTTCATTATTCATACTCCACAGTGAGTAACGCCGAGGCCGTAAATGGACCATCATCAATTCCAGCTGATCCTCGTGCTACAGGAACAACAGACAACTCGGGTTGATTACCGTAAGTGAAATAAACCCAATTATTAAACGCAAAAGCATTGCCATCTTGCTTCACTCGCAGCCCTAAATTAGGTTCGCTCGTACGTAATAAGTTGGCATTAAAATTTGCCCCAGAGTTATTTTCAAAGCGTAATTTAAGTGGAGTACTATTGGTTGCATCGTCACAATCAAGTGTATAATCAATTGGTTGCTCATAGGCTACACCATCAATGTTTTTGATGATCATGTCACCAAAATCTACTTCAATCGTTTCATTATCATTGATATCACAGGTTTTTAGCTCAATACGTACCTTAACGGTAAAACCGAGTTGATCTGAACCAGCTACACTCATCGTTGGCAGTCCTATTGCACCTAAAGCGAGCAATAGGCCGTAACTCCAACTCGATATTGCCTTTATTCCTTTCATACAAGTCATCCTTTACTCATATAGCATTTCAAACGAAATCAGCGCAGAGTACGCGCCCGGCTGCATCTGCGCGGCAGTACGTACCGGTGAGACATAATAGGTCAACGTCGATTGGCCTGACGGCAGCAGTTCAGGGTTACTGTTTTGATTTAAAGGTAAGATCTGCCCTGCCTTATCACTCAGCACGAGCCCTATCCCTTGCGCGCCCATCACTTTGGCAAAATCCGGCATCCACGGCACCGTTGGTGCAATAAAGCGAATTTTCACCGCTGGTTGCGTGCTGCTCCACGCCGTTTGCCCAGTTTGGACGTTTTCCAAGGCACTGTTTACCTCGATACAATCTTGTAATTCAAGGTGAAATGCTGTTGCACGCCCTTTATCACCCACCGCTTTAAGCTCTGCAGTTTCGGTATTGCCTAACTCAATCGCTTGGTAAGCTGAAGTCATCGCTAAACGGCACGGACTTTCGGTCAGTGAACCCGACACATACAAGGCACCGTTAGCCCCATCGACCTGCCAGTTGTCCACAGGGCGATATAAACGCGTGTTGTTGCCTTCGGCCTGACTGCCCCATGAACAGACAAGTACGCTGCCAAACAGCACAGAGGTGACAGCATGATGGAGTAATTTGTGTGTCATCGGTTATTCCTTATCGTCATGATGCAGACAAAGCAAAGGTTATGGATTATGGCGTCGCTGGTTTATCGTTTGGCACCACATGGCATTGGCTACCTTGGCATTGGAACGTCAAGTTTGGACGCCCGCCGTAGTCATTGATGTAAGTCACCACCGGGCGCTGCCCTACTGCATTGGCACTCACCCCTAACGCACTTTCTCCAAACGGTGGTAGCATGATGGGTTTAAACTCTTTTTTATCTTTACTGTCTAACGCCTTCAGGCTGTCTGCCGCATTAATTAAGGTCACGTAATACGGCGTAGGGTTTTTCACCATCACCGTGTCCCCTTGTTTTTGTAGGGTCAGTTGCTCTTGCCACGGTGTGCCCATTTTGGCCGGCACAATCGCTTTTGGGCGATAGAACATTTTTACGCGAGTTTGTAAGGCAATCTGTAACGTGTTCGGCTTATCACTTTTAGGTGGTATTTCACGCAAGTTAAAGTAAAACAAGCTCTCGCGATCTTGTGGCAAGCTGCTGATCGCCGGCAGTGATTCTATTTTCACTTGGCTTGATTTGCCTGGCTCCACACGCTGTACCGGCGGCAAGACCACCAATGGAGAAGTAATTTTGTTGCCTTCGGCATCGTCAATCCACGCCTGTGCCAAATACGGCAATTGTTTATTGTTGTTCGAAATATTGAGTGACATCGATTTTTGATCACCGTTAAAAATCACCCGTGTACGGTCAAGACCAATCGCCGCGTGAGCCATGCTGCTTAACCACATCACGCCCACCATACTGGCAAGCAAAGCGTTTTTTTTATTCAGTTTCATGCTGTTATAACCTTTTTTATGTCATCTCAGTGACACCCGTGGCGTCACCGCAAATTCGGTTGATACTGTGTCGTGTGTGTTATCGCTGCGCTAACTGCTTTGCTGCGAGCGGAGTACATTGCAACAACAGCGAAGGATTATTGATATCGATGCGCTCAGGGAAATCTACTTGGCATCCGTCATCCTCTCCCCACTGAATGGTCATCTGGGAATTCGGCTCAATCCCGCTGATATACGCACTGCCGCTGTCCCCCACGATACCGGTGCTTTGCCCTTTCGCATTGAAGATTTGCGCCCCAAACGGCGGGTAACTGCCATCCGGCAAACGCAGTACCGTCATCGCTTTTTGCCCTGCCACCACCGCAAATTCACGGTAACCGACGGCGCCTTCCGTTAAGGTCACTTGCACCACCGATTGCTGGGCATCGACGTCATCTGGCAGCGCGTTTAAATCAATCTGTGCCTTGCTACGGTAGTAGCTGTTCATATCACCAATCACCGCTTTACCAAATAAGTTAGTGGTCACGGGTGCACCAAAACCTTTCACGGGCACATTAGCAATACCATCGGTATCCACCAGTAAACGCGAGCCACCGGGGATACTCATGCGGTGTATGCCACCGCCTTCTGCCGTCAACGTGATCCCACCGGTTGCCGATAACCCAAACGCGGTATATTGATTATTGGCGTAACTAGCATTCCCCGAAACACGTGCCGTATCACCTTGATGGGTCAGATATGCGGTTCCATTTGCGCCCTTACGGTTGGATCCAGCGCCCAATTGATAATTGGTGCGTTCATCAATGCGGCCATGGTAAGTCACCCGATTGACCGTGTCGTAACGGCTACTGTTTAATGAGTACCCCATGTTGGCACCGTTACTCAGTGGGAACGAAGTCGATAAATAAATACTGTCATCGGTCACCCCGTTATACATACTGCGGTTGGCCGACAAGTTGACGCTGACATTTCTAATTGCCCCGACATCAAAATATTTCGATAATGTCAGGCTGTAGTAGTTATTTTCTGGGCGATCCCAATAGGTTTGGTGGTTGTAGTTCAAATACAACGACATACCGATATCACGGAAGTTTTTGCTCAATGAGATGGTGTACAGCTCTTTGCTACCACCATAACGAATACCGGTTTTGGCCGCCTGCAAGAAGTCCGACATACTCATAAAGTCACGCTCAGAGAAGCGATAACCCGCAAATTGAATTTGGCTGTCAATGGCATCAAAGCGTTTTGCATAACTGACACGATAAGAGCCGCCATTAATGGTGTTTTCACCCGCCAAACGGGCGAACGATTGGGTGACATCAAATGACAATGCCCCAAATGCCAGTAAGTCACGACCGATACCCGCTGAAATCGCTTGGTAGTTTTTGCTGCCAATCAAGCCGCTGAACAGCGACCAACCGTTATTCACCCCCCACGAAAACTCACCCGTGATAAAGTTGTCACCTTCTTTATGGCGGTCAACGCTATTTGGCTGACCCATCGCCAACTTATATTGGATCTGCCCTGGGCGGGTTAAGTAAGGTAGGTTGGCGGTATCGAGTTGATACTCTTGTACCGTGCCATCTTGCTCTTCAATTTTGACGTCCAACGCCCCGCTGATCGCATCGCTCAAGTTTTGAATACGAAACGGCCCCGGTGCCACTTGTTCGGTATAAATCACCCGCCCTTGTTGGCTAATGGTCACCGTCGCATTGGATTGGGCTATCCCCGTCACTTCCGGCGCATAGCCACGTAAATTTGGCGGTAACATATTCAAATCCGAACGCAAACTGGCGCCAATAAAACGGAATGAATCAAACATATTTGAGTTCAGATAATCTTCACCCAAAATCAGTTTGGCCCCGATAGCAGGCAGCGCGCGATAGGCGTAAAAACGGTTCCATTGCAGGTCACGATTTACCGATTGGGTTGAGCCCGTGGCGTGATTTAAACGCCCCTGCCAATCGGCACGAAAACGCCATGCTCCTAAATTCACCCCAACCACCCCGTTACCATTTAAGGTATAGGTATTGTGGCCTTTGTTGTGCGGACGATAAGTATTACCGTTAATGTTGTAATCCAACAAAATCGCCGCAATCCCTTCATCCCAACGCGAAGGCGGATCCCAGTTAGGCGCTGTGTATTCCATATAAGCTTGTGGAATACTCACGTACAATGATGATGTCGAAAGATCACCACGCGCCTGCATACCGGGTAAACTTTCCAGATTTAAACATTGGTCATCGTGCCACCATGTCAGATTTTTCAAACTCTCTTCCGTCAACCCTAATTGCCCCGTTATCTCAGGTGACAAACACGGCATGCTGCCTTGAGGATCATTGTCGGGCACATAAAAAGGAACTTTGACTTCCGGCAAGCTGTCATCATTGACTTTTAACGCCAAGCTGTACGTCCCCGGCATCACGTAGCCCGCACGGGAGAAGTGGTCAAGGTTGATATTTTTCTTGTCTTCCACATCCAATACATCGGTATTGAATTGAATAGCATCTGTCGACACTGATGCCAATGCTTCGCCGTGACCACCCAAGGCAAACGCAATGGACAGCGACAGCAGTGCAAGGCGAAAATGAGTGGCCTTTGGTAAAGACATAAAAAATATCCCTCGTGAAACATCACAATAAAAAGAAGTGCCAATAAAATCGCTGTCAGCGGTTTAGTAGTAATCGACTTTAAAGCGGATCAAGCTTTGGTAAGGCCCGGCTCTTAATGGCCGAGAATCGGAGACCAACCGCAATTGATAAGCCAACCGCATACTCGGTGGCACAATATCTTGTTCGGGAGACGCTTCACCCGGTATCACTTGACGCAGCTGCGCGTCTTGCATCAACAATCCCACTCCCCGCGCTTCACCAAATACTTGGAATAATCCGTTATCCGCCGGTGCATCAAAGGTCATACGCAGTGCCCTCCACGTTTGTGTTGGGTCGCTGTGTTTGACTAAATCGCAGTTGACCAAATGAATTTCAAAATCTTGTTTGGGGCCTTGGCCTTCTTGGCGAATAGTGCCAATCGGCAACACACCCATATCAATGATCTGGTCACGTGATTCCATGGCAATTGTGCAGGCTGCATCGGTGATTTCACCGTTCATGGCCACCGTACCTGCACCTTGCCCAGCGGCGTGCACTAAAGGTGAGGTAAAACTTGTTGCGAGGAGTAATACACTCCATCCGAATACTGCTTGACGCCCCATGGTTTTACCCTCCTTTGAATGGCACGCTCGTGTTCTAATTACTCGTAGCTCATTGTGAAGTTAGCCAGTGCAGTGAATTCACCAGGAACGATGGCTTGCTTGTCACCTTTTAAGTACGCAGAAAACAGCAGTGAGTTATCACCATTTTGAATTTTTAAGTCAGTGCCTTTAGAACCATCTAATTTAACTGGCACACCATCAAGACCCGCAATTTGTACACCTGCGCCAGATGCTTGACCTTGAATAGCCAGTGAATCAGCCAAGTTAGGATTGACACCGCCCGTAAAGGTGACAGTTGCCGTATTATCTTTAAGAGTCTCTGTGTCACAATCAACCAGCTCGATAGTGAATGGTACTGGGCGAGATGTACCGCCATCCGCTAATTGTGCAGATGCAACTTGACCTAAGTTCACAGTTTGGTCAGTTGATTCTGGTGCGATACCACATGCTGCTTCGATGATAGAGCCATAGAACGTCACAGTACCTTGGCCCGCATCAACTGGAGCAGCCATTGCTGATGCGCTCATTGCGCCAGAAATCAAAGTTGCTAAAATAATTTTTTTCATAATTGCCTCTGCAATAGTTATTAATAATTAAAATCAAATAAATATAATTTAATTAATTATATTTAGACGTACACATATCTATTTGCTCACGCAAATATAATCCATTGAAACATTTAATTAAGCCGCTGGATGAAGTTAATTAAATCAAAAAATAAAATGATTTAAATTTAGAGAATGTTATCCCCATAAATTACTTTTATTATATCTATTCAATGTATTTAATTGACTCTTTAGTCCATTAAATTTATCTGACAATTCGAATAATTGGCAATACTCCGCACCAATCACCTTGTCTGATTCAACTACATTTAAAAACACTTGCTCAAAAAACTCTTTTAATGGGACATTCAGTGCATGCAATATAACCATTAATGTATCTATCGTTATATTACAAACGCCACATTCATAACGTGATATTTGTTGTTGAGAGACATTAAGTAAATTTGCTAATTCTTTTCCCGTCATCGACCGTTCTTTTCGAAACTTATATATTTGCTTGCCAACAGCTTTTAATAGAACGGATTTAGAATGATGCAGGGCCGGCTCTGACGAATTAAGCTCATTATTTTCTACGACCATTCTCACTCCACATACAATTGATTACAAAAACAGCACAGAACCTTATATTTCACCTCTGCTTTAGGAGGCATAATTTACTGCTATAGAATAACAAAATCAAACGCAAAAACTCTCCTGCAGAGTAAAATGCTCTGAATAAAACTCATATGGAGAGTATTTAAGAAATAAAACCTAAACCAGCTACTGCTAGCGTGCGGCGACTTAAAATCAAAATAAGACAATCAAATAAAACCAGATTTAATAGCTAATTTAAAAAAAATATAACCTTAAATTTGGATATAAAACCTATAATTAATAAATATTCATAAATTGTCATTGAATTGTAAGCTTTAGATGAGTATTTCGCATTATTATCTAAATAGGATGTATTAAATTCTGCTCAATCATAAAGCAGAATGCGTCTTTAATGCCTTAAAAACATACTATTTGATATTTAAACTCAATAATTTAGATTAAAACCAATCATAAAAACATTAATTCTCATAACCCATCAAAAAGATAAAATAATAATGGAAAGCAGTTATTGTCGTTACATCTTGGTTAAGTTAATTTTGGAAATGATAGCTATTATCAATTTTGATATTTAATTATAACTGAACAAGTTACAAAATACAGTCAATTAATGACACTCTAAAATGGAAAAGATAAAAAAATAGCGGGATATCCCCGCTATTTGTATGGTTTTATTTAGTTAATTTTCTTATCTGCGACTTTCAATGTTTGATAAATATAATGATGATAACTCTCTAACAACTGCTTATCTTCACAATCATCCAATTTGCCATCGCATAAATGACGCATTTTGATATTCGCTTCATAGAATGGTGAAACTTTTAAATTAGCACGCTCCAATAATATACCGCCAAGGAAAGCAATATCGGTTAACGACCCCATCTTAATGCTATTACCTGACTTTAAGTTATCACGCAATGTAAACTGGGTAATAAATGCGGGATTAGCAAATTCAGATTGGTATTGATTCAAGCTGATCCCCGGCTGGTGATCGCCAAAATACAAGAACATTAATGGGCGTTCACGCTTTGCCATAAAATCAACGAAATCACGCATCGCCTTATCTGAAGCAACAATCTTTTCCATGTAGTGGCTAAACTCACCAGCCGAATCATCATTTTTCACGTTGCCTTTTAAACCATAATCGTCACTATGGCTTTCTTTATATGGGCCATGTTCATACATGGTTAATGAGAAAATAAATACGGGTTTATCGGTTTCTTTAGCTAAGATTTCTTTGGCATATTTCAACATATCATCGGTACTGATGGTCCACAGGTTGTCTTGCAATTTACCTGGATAACCCAACTCTTGTGGCTGAATAATACGATCGACACCTAGCATTTGATAAGCGTGCCCTGAATGATATGCACCACGGTTAAAAGGCGTTAATACCACGGTGTAATAGCCATTAGCTTTCATCTCTTTAAATAGGCTGTTGTTAAGATGATCGGCAATAAAATAGAACACCCCACTTTTCTGTGAGCCAAAGTCATCACTATTCAATCCAGTTAATGCCGCAAACTCAGATAACCAAGTGCCACCACCGAAAGTTTGTACGCGCATCGCACTATGTGCCGTCAATTGATTATCTTGTTGGAACATAAACAACTCAGGCAGTTTTGTTCCTTCAGGCAATTTATAGATATTCGGATTTACGGTCGATTCTTGCAGTAATAACAAGATATCAGGCTTTTCTGTGGTTTCAGTCGTTGGTAAAGTGACCGATGCTGCTTGCTGCAGGAAATAATCTGATGAGCCTTTAATTTGTGGTGATTGATACGCCGAATTTTTCGCTGACATGACTAAATTGGTAACGGTACCTCGGCCTTTCGGTAATGTGCCAGTCCACTCAGTATAATAATGTGATGCAGCAAAACTTGCGCCAAAATAGCCTCCAACACCTAACAATATACCAATTAAGCGCCAAGAAAAGGATTTAGCAGGACGAGCTAAGCGCCAGCTCAATACCCCATTAATCACCAATAGAATAAGCAAACCTATTAGTGCCACCCCAGCTAACCAATAATGACCTAACGTTCCCATATTGGAAGTATCCGTCATAATATTGATATCAGAGTAAAATAACTGCTCTTTATAATAATGAACTTTGAGTTGGTTAAGGAATTTAATAATGATGAATAATGTACTGGTGACAATAGCAGAGAATAACCATCTGGCCGTAATAAGATAAAGCACGCCAAACATGACTGCATAGACACTGATTGAAACTAGCGCTGGGTAAATTACCCCACTTTTCTCGAATACCAAAAAAAGTGAAGCAATAAAGATCAGCACCAGATAAACGGCAGAAAAAATTCTTTTCTTCATCGGGTTTACCACAAGATAGATAAGTCACAACGGCCTTAACCAAAAAGGTCGCACAAACGACCATTGTAACTAATTTATGCGGTAAATCTATCCAGCAAAAATGCCTTTATCACGCAAAAAGTGCTCATCGCCTTTGCGCCGTGTAAAGCCACTCTTATCAAAAAACTCAAGGATCTGGATAGCGAGTTTACGGCCAACAGCGAGTTCGTTACGAAAATCGGCAGCACTGATTGCCCCTTTTTCTGAGCAGTAACGTAAAATCAGCGCTGCAAATTGCTCAATCTGTTCACTACTGTAATAGCGATCACGTACAATTGCGGTCACTAGCCCCATTTGCGCGGCTTTTTTCATCACACTACGCAAAACACCCTCATCATTGCCCGTTTCGGTTGCCAGATCACGAACCCACCATGCATCTGTTCGCGGAAATAAACCCGAAACTTGCCGCCAAATTCGCTGCTGCTCACCATCAAATACCAACCCATGTTGTGGCATATGCAGCCAACCACGAGTTTGCTTAATACGTTCATCAATAAGTAATTCATTAATCAGTTTAAACACTAATGATTCACCCATTGTTGGTAATGCCATTCTTTTTAACCGAGCTTTGCTGACACCAATTTGATCACTGTGAACTTCATGAAAGTCTTCCAGAGTTTGCACCAATCGCTCTTTAGCGACCTGTGCTTTAAATGCTGATAATGCCAAATCGCCTGCACGAACTAATTCAACCTGTGATAATAAATTTTCGAGGGCAGAGGCGGTTAATTGACGTGACCAGCCATAACCATTGAGATCTAATTCACCATTAGGTAGCTGTAATTTCAGATGGCTTAACTCATCTTGAGCTGTGCATAAGCTACGTAGCCATTCAATAAATTCAGGCTGTCTTTTACCTCGACGAGGGGAAACTAAACGGATCACTCGTGCCGAAGCAAGGGTTTCACGAGCACTAATATCACGAAGGATAAGCCTATCGTTGTCTACCAGCCACAAAGGCGTATCAAGTATCAGTTCCGCTAATAATGGTGCATGCCCCTGTTCTGTCAGTAACGAAATACGCCCCGTAATATGACTTGCACCATGATAGAGATGTACAGGCTGCCAATGTTTGATAATCGCATCACAGGTTAATTCAACAATCACTCTTGTTGCCACCGTAAAAGGCTTTTCAGATAATAGCCAGTCGCCACGTGTGATATTTGCTTTATCAATATCCCCTGCAAGATTTAAGGCAACGCGATCGCCTGCTTGAGCGAATTCTGCCTGCTGGTTTTGTCGATGAATACCTCTAACACGTACCGCAGAGTTAGCCCCAGTTAACCACAACGATTCGTTCAATGTGACTTGGCCTGTTAATGCCGTTCCTGTTACAACGACACCAACCCCTTTCACATGGAAAACACGATCAATGGCTAAGCGAAAACGTTGTTGTTGGTTTTGATGATCGGCGGATTTCTGATGTAATTGTTGTAAGTAGGTTTGCAATTCAGCAATACCACGACCTTCATTTGCTGCGGTTATAAATAAAGAGGCATCATGCCAACCTTGACGCTGTAGCTCAGCTTGTACGTTAAGTACCACCTCTGCTACACGTTGTTCATCAACACGGTCAGCTTTGGTTAGAATTGCCGTCACACATTGGCAACCCGCTAAACGCAAAATGGCTAAATGCTCTCGTGTTTGCGCCATTACTCCATCATCACAAGCCACCACGAGCAACGCATGATTGATCCCCCCTACACCAGCTAACATATTAGCTAGAAATTTTTCGTGGCCGGGAACATCAATAAAGCCAATTGAACTACCATCTTGCTGAGGCCAATAGGCATAGCCTAAATCGATGGTCATACCGCGTTTTTTTTCTTCAGGCAAATGGGCGGTGTCCACCCCAGTGATCGCTTGGATTAATGTGGTTTTACCATGGTCAACATGGCCTGCGGTGGCAAAAATCATGACAACAATACCTGCAACAAGGCATGCTCATCGTCTAAACAACGTAGGTCAAGCCATAACTTGCCATCTTTCACTCGCCCAATCACCGGTTTTGAGGACTGCCGCCAACGTGTTGCTAATAAGGCTAATGAATTTCCACGCCCATCAAACGGCATGAAAGTCACAGCATAGCTAGGCAACCGATCTACAGGTAATGAGCCACTCCCTATTTGTGAAAGGCATGGCTCCATTTCCACCACAAACTTGTCGCCGTAAAAAGCTTGTAATGAAACAATCAGCCGCTCCGCACGTGCTTTTATTTCGTCAACACTACGTGTCAACCAACGTAATGTTGGCAACTCAGTAACCAATTTTTCAGGTGTCAGATATAACTTTAACGTGGCTTCTAAAGCAGCTAACGTCATTTTATCAGCACGTAAAGCACGCTTTAGAGGATGTTTTTGGATTGCTTCAATCCACTTTTTCTTACCCAGTATGATCCCCGCTTGCGGGCCACCTAACAACTTATCACCTGATATCGAAACGAGATCGATACCTTGCGCGAGATAGGTTTGTGGCATAGGTTCCGCTGGCAAACCATAAGCGGTCATATCCACCATTGAACCGCTACCTAAATCAATAGCAGTGGGTAATTGATGTTGCTTACCCAGCTCTGCCAGTTCTGCACCTTCCACTTCAGCGGTAAAGCCTTCAATACTGTAATTACTGGTGTGTACCTTCATCAATAATGCTGTTTGATCATTGATAGCATTTGCATAGTCACGTAAGTGCGTACGATTGGTTGTGCCCACTTCGACCAATTGACACCCTGCTTGCGCCATGACATCTGGCACTCTAAAAGCGCCACCGATTTCGACTAATTCACCTCGAGAAACAATCACTTGCTGGCCTTGTGCTACCGTTGCTAACAACAGTAAAACGGCGGCTGCATTGTTATTTACAATACAGGCATCCTCTGCTCCCGTTAGCTTACAGAGTAGATCGGCCAATGCACGGTCTCGATGTCCTCTGGTTGCGCCATCCAAAGAATACTCTAACGTGATAGGAGAACTCATCACTTGATTAACGGCCGTGATGGCAGACTCAGCCATGACTGCTCGCCCGAGGTTAGTGTGCAAAACAGTACCAGTAAGGTTAAACACCGGTTTTAACGCGCTTTCTAGCAGTAAACCATGACGGCGAACTAATTCTGCCACCCAATCATTGTGCCATTGGGGTAATTGCTCGTGTTGTTGGATAAACTCACGCGCCTCCTGCTGCATATCACGCAGTTGCTCCGTCACCCAATAATGCCCTGAATCAACGACAACAGCTTGCACTTCATCAAGCTGAAGCAGTTTGTCGATAGCAGGAAGCTGACGATATAAGGCGGCAATAGCGTCGTCGGTCATCGTGATTACTCTCTTATTAGTGACTATTTTTCGCCAGGAAATAAAAATGGATTAATGCTGCTACGAGCAAAACCTTCTTCTTCCATTCGTGCATCAAGAATGATTGATGCTAAGTCATCAGCCACCGCCTCGACCTTGGCTTCTTTTTCTTGATAAAGAATTTTTAAATAACTGCCGCAATCACCGCAGCTTTCTGCTTTTACTGCGGCATTTTCATCATCAAGCGACCAGTAATTAAGATCTCGGGTTTGTTCACAGTTACTGCATTTGACACGTACCATGTGCCACTCTGTTTCACACAAATTACAATGCAAATAACGCAGCCCTTGTGAAGTACCAATTTGTACCACACTGGAGACTGGCATGCTGTTACAGACAGGACAGTAGTGACGGTGGTCACCATGCTCAGCACGTGCTTTACCCGGTATTTGTGCGGCCATTTGCGCCCAATAAACAGAAAGTGCCGCCCAAACAAACATCGATTTGTCTGCTGGCACTTTTTCAAATTGCTCGCTCAACAGTGCCGTGGCCATTTCTTCCAGCTCGCTTTCAGACGCTTTGTCGAGGTTTTCTAGCGCAGGGCGTACTGAGTCAGGAACGACTGGCAATAGTTCAGCAATGATGGCATGTAAGATCTTGTGCCAATGGTTGGTACGAGGAAAGGTTTTAGCATCTAATGGTGGGTTGTTGCTCGCCATTGAACGCGCTAACACCGCACTCATATCAATCTCAAGGGGATGATCATGCTGCGCATTATTTTGTGCTGTTGCCACTTCAGCAGCAAACTTAAGATAATCTGCAAAAGGATGTTCCCCCGCCGCCAGTTCTTTTAATCGTTCAGCGCGTCGTTGATACAAACTTTTTAAATTCGGGAACAGGACTGGAGGAATAAAACCAATCCCTTTTTCTTTTAATCTTTCTTGTCCTAAATCTTCTTTAGGGACGATACGAATACCCATCGCATTGCTCTCTTTTTAATTTTTTAAACGACTTGTCCGAGGCCATGGTAACCGCTTCCTCAGATTTATTGTTCGTATTTTATGCTTATACCCCAAATAATTCGAGTTGCAGTTAGGCGACAAGTGAAGATAGACGGGGAGCATAGATAAACTATGTGACTCGGCTAGCTGAACGTAGTCAACAACACTGCAACTTGAAGAATTTCGGGTATATCAGCAAAAATTACTGTTATCTATGACTTAGGATAAAACAAAAGTGGCGAGGTAGCTACTTTGTTGCTTTGATATTCGCGTGGGTATCCATTTAAATTAAGACTCATACGATTATCTGCAAAATTTAGTCAAACCGATTTACTTTAAACTCATTATCATTAGTTAGAAAACTATAAGCTAGTGTGTCTCAATTAAAGGGGAGTGGACATTAGGATAACGGAAAAATCTGGGATTCCGGCGTAGAACCCCTATAATGTTATTTCTTCTCCAGCCCTTCACAATTGAAATAAAAATCGCTCGCTAAGGTTAATATATCGAGATCAATGGCGGGCTTTTTGATTGCATGTGACATAAGCAAAATTTATAATGTTCCCGAAGCGATAACACTAAAATTAATCTAGGAATATTAATGTCTCATGTAACATATTTACGTTTAACGGGTCAAAAGCAAGGTCTAATTTCAGCAAAATGCTCAACGCTTGAATCGATAGGTAATCGGTATCAGATAGGGCATAAGGACGAAATACAGGTCATCAGTGTCGGTGATGGAATGACAAGGCATCAAAATATCGTTCACCATCCAATACAAATCATTAAACTCATCGATAAATCATCTCCGTTATTAGGAGTTGCAATGAACCATAATGAAATATTAGACGCTGAATTCGATTTTTATCGGACGAGTCAATCTGGTCATTTAGAGCTTTACTATAGGTTAAAGCTTACAAAAGCCACAATCATTGATATCGCTTCAACTTATACAAATACACTCAACTCAAATTTCATAATGCCTCATCAAAAAGTTTCTTTTAATTATGAGTCAATAACATGGGAACATGTTATTGCAGGCACGGGTGGATATTCGATAAGAGAATTCAATGTGTTCTAGTTGTGAAAAAGCAGAGACATTATCACCTTTGCTTTTTTTTATAAAATGCAATCTTAGTGATAAGATATATTACTATAATAGAACCCCATATAATGGTTATATATTTTGATGCTGGTAAGCACAGAAGAAGGATAATAAACCCTGCAATAAAAAACGACTTAACCTCAAGTTTAAAATCAAAAAATAAAATTTTTATTAACTTATTCATATTAATTACCCATACAAAATTTTCATAAAAGCATCATAGACATCATTCACTTTATTCTTATATTGACTAATTAAATGCAATCCACAAGAAAGGTTATCTTCCACGATAAAATATAACATTTCTATTTTCATAAAGTATAATGACCAATAATAAATAGGGCTTTGCATTCTTAATCTTTCTTTTGCCTGCGCAGCCTTTTCTATTATTCCATAACTACCCAATCCAAACATCGCAACATTACCAACTCCACGACTAATAGGCTTCATGATTTCTTTTGTTAGTATTAAAGAATAAATTGCCTCAGATATGGCTGCATTTATTGCCATTTTAGTCACTCTTTTTGAAGCAAATCCAGAACCGAACTTTAACGTTGATGTGATTTTTTCATGCAAATAGCTCATTTCACGCTCATCAATGCCGGCAGTGCATTGATCAATAAAAACATCTATCATTTCCTTAATTGGGTCTCGCCCTTGTTTATACAGCCACCAAGCTGAAAAAAAAACGATTATTTTCCTCTAAAACCTCTGCATTGATATATTTTTCATCATCAAAAAAGTATGATAAGTGTTTTACTGAACGATCAAAACCAAGTTCAATCATTTCAACCGTGTGTGTCGCGACCTCACCTACACCCGCTAGGGCGTTATCCAAATAAATACCTAACTGCCTATCTGATTCCACTTTTTGGTTTAGTGCTTGTTCAAAAGCGTTCATAGAAAACCTTTCACTAAGTTAAATTAACTTAAGTTTATCAGAGCTGATCCACATCATAAAGGGGTTCCGGCGTAGAACCTCTGAATGTCTATTTTTCACCAAAGCTCAATCGCCCTACTGCCTATGAGTTTCTAAAATGGGTATTAAAACCTTATCCGCCGAGCAGAAACCAAACACCTTAAATACCGATAAGCATGCGGCTTATGTCTATGCGATGCGCGTTTAATAAAATAAGGCAAGCTCTGCGAGGACGTAAAACAACGATAAAATAATGACAAAATAGTAGCACGGTAAAATTAATATATTTTTTAATAACAGACTAATTCACTAGTCTGTTATTTGCCTAAAATAAGAGTAATTAACCTCATCTAAATTCGATTAACAACCTTATTTATCTTCTACTTAGTTAGAATCAATAGATAACCCACTATTTTCTTTAGAAAAATGACGTCCCATCGTAAAAATTAAGCATAATGGAATTAACGTAACCAGCAGTGCGTATTCTCTGGCGTAATCCGCCAACATTGCCATCATAAAAGCGCCACCAGCAAAGCCAAATAAGGTTAGAAAGTAACAATAGCTTTTATACAGCGCTTCTCTTCTTTCTTGTCCTTTAAAGGCAACAGATTCCGCTAATGAACTAAAACCCAGCTGTACGTTTAAGGTGACGGCAATATTGCCATATAGCATGCCATTAATTTTATGGAATGCATTACCCTGCATACCAGCAATAAAGGATAAGGCCCACACCGCATGGAAACCACTCGCTTCGACTTTATAAAAATAAATATAAGCGACTAGCAACAAAATTAGGATAATTTCTAGCGATAACAGTGTGAATGTCCACGTTTTTTCATTGGTATTGTATTTATAACGCAACCAAGCCAATAACATTGCCCCTGCACCAAACGCAAAGATGGTGATGATATAAGGGATAATTGCAGCTAAACCATGTTTGGCAAATTCATAGCCTAACATGATGATGTTTCCTGATTGGAAAGTCGCAAATGATTTGGTCGTAAAAAAAGCATAGCCATCTAACATACCTGACGTTATCGCTAATAAAAAAGCAATGGTCGGCAATTGCATAAACGGTATTTTGGGTGTCGGTGTTGTCATGGTTATTTAACCTAAAGTATGACGAGTATAAAAAAGAAATACTCCCTGCAAATTTGCCGAGAGTATTTTTCAAATGTTATTGTTAAAACTAAGCGGTTAACGGTGTAAACCAAATCGCCTGCTGACCGCTAATCAAGCGTTCCTGATTAATCCATGTAAACGGTGCCGGCACCTGTGCTTGCAATCTAATATCTGCGGCATCACGTTCTGCCGTCAATGTTGGTGTTAATACGACGGGTTCAGGCCCATAAATAGCAGCTGATGTGAAATCGCGATCATGGCGACCACCACAAACCACCCATAATTGATTTAACGTCGCAATGGCATAAGGAATAAAATCAGCTCGCCCAGTTGGTGGGTTATTGACAGAGAATAAGTGACTTTCGATTTCAACACGCAAATCACTTGGTAGCCCAGCTGGAGCCGCAATGATATCAGCACGCAGTGTACTGTATAAACCACCTAGTTCAGGAACTTCTAGCTCATGAGCCGCTGCTAATGCAATGCGACCAATTGGCGTCGATGTCACGCTAACCGCATTGCCTGCACTTGCCCAACCTTTATCGCGCTCATTGAGATGTGTTACTCGGTATCTTGCTAAGATCTCGCCCGCAGGGCCTGCCAATACGACAGTGTGATATAACTTATCAACATCAATTTCAGGGTAACTCCCCACCACATAGCCTTTACCGGCTGCGGCGATCTTAATCAGAGTCTGTTCAAACGTTCCACCTTGTTTCTCCGCATGTGTTAGCAAAACATTTGGGTCGTTGGTATATGGCAGTGCAGATAATTCAGGCAGCACCAACAGCTCGTTCTCACCCACGCTAACGGCATCAAGGTTTGACGTTGATTTATCCCATTGCGCAGCAATCAATGTCGTTTGCACTTGTGTGGTGGTTGCATTGATATCCGTTGGGCTACGGTGGAAAGCCAATGTTGGGAAATATAATTCAGGACGACGTTTTGCCAGCAAGGCTTCACGCTGTTTATCGGCCTCATCAAGATCGATAGTGGCACTGAAAATACCGTTCAGACCCGGTTCTAATTCGAGAGGACTTAAAACTGGCGATTGCGCAACTTTGTGACCTGAAGGCGCCCAAATACTGGAACCCCCGTTATAGTACAATTGCCCATGGGTGATCGGGTTGGTTTCAATACCACTGCGTGTCGCGCAAATGACCCATGCACCATTAAATGCACTCATATGTTGCACATGAGCCACGGTTGAGTGGTCACCAAGCATCTCAGCAGGTGTCGCATCGGGCATCATACGGTCGGAAACTGAGTGCCAACCAATAATTTGAGCACCTTCCAGCGCCGCCAAGCGCACATATTGCCAGTAGGTATCGTCATAGCAAATTAATAATGCAATGCGGCCAATCGGCGTATTAAAGGTTTTCACCCCTGTATTACCCGGCGCAAACACTTTTTGGTCTTGCGAGTTCAAGCCTATCTTGCGGTATTTACCGATGATCCCTTCTGGCCCCATCAATACCGCTGAATTGTAGGCTAACCCAGTATCCGTATCGCGTTCAGCGATACCAACACTCATATACATACCCGTACGTGCAAGTATCGGTAATATTGCTGCGGTGGTTTTCCCCGGTATCGTGTCGAGATAAGGCGCTAGTTCTGCTGAATCAGAAAATAAATAACCGCTAACCGCCGTTTCAGGAAATACCGCATAATCGACCCCTTGTGCAGCGACTTTTTCAGCTGCTTCAGCTAAACGACGAATATTACCATCTAAATCACCCCAAGCAGGTACAAAATCGACTGCGGCAACTTGACTACTTTTTTTAACTGTTACATTGTCCATGTTATTACCCCTTAATAATAAATAGGTAAACAATGGATGAGCGAAACCCGCTCATCATTATTATTGATAAGATGTTGATGTTGCTAATTGGGTTATTTAATAATGTTTAATTAAATAACTTTTTTATCTTTCATATCGGCGATCTGTTGATCGCTGTAACCTAATTCTTTCAGTATTTCATTATTATGTTCACCTAATAGGGGAGCACTTTTAATTTCAGGTGTAAAAGATGAAAACTTCATCGGGCATCCAACCGTTAAATAATGGCCGCGTAATGGTTGTGCCACTTCAACAATTGAGCCACTGCCTCGTAAAGAGGGATCATTCACCAACTCTTTCATACTTAACACCGCAGAGCACGGCACGCCGAACTGGTCAAAATAGTCAGTGAGTTCATGCTTATCTTTATCTTTGGCAATATCTTCGATGGCATCCCAAACATCTTGAATATGGCTCACCCTTGCTTCTGTCGTAGCGAAAGCAGGATCCGTTTTCCATTCGGGTTTACCAATTGCGTCACAGGTATTTTCCCAGTTGTGATCTTGGTTGATAAAATAAATATAAGCGTTGGGATCAGTATCACTGCCTTTGCATTTCAACATGGTGCCCGGTTGCCCACCGCCACTTGCATTACCACCACGAGGAACAGCATCACCAAAAGAACCATTTGGATATTGTGGGTACTCCTCTAAAAAGCCCAATTTTTCCAGTCGTTGTTGGTCACGTAACTTGACGCGGCAAAGGTTCAATACAGCATCTTGCATCGACATGGTGACGCGTTGCCCTTTTCCGGTTTTTTCACGTTGCAATAACGCGGTAAGTAAACCAATCAGTAGATGCATGCCAGTATTGCTATCACCTAGTGCAGCTGAACTCACCACGGGAGGACCATCGGGAAAACCGGTTGTCGATGCTGAGCCACCCGCTGCCTGTGCCACGTTTTCATAGGCTTTGACATCTGCGTAAGGTGAATTTTCATTAAACCCTTTAATCGAGCCAAAGATCAGTCTAGGGTTGAGCTGCTGAATGATTTCCCACGTAAACCCCATATGATCAATCGCTCCCGGATGGAAGTTTTCAACCAATATATCCGCTTGGCGGATCAGCTTTTCCATCACTTCTTTGCCTTCTGGCGTCTTAGTATTCAATTCTAAAGAACGTTTATTGCTGTTCAGCATGGTGAAATAGAGCGCATCCACATCTGGGATATCTCTAAGTTGACTGCGAGTCACATCACCAATACCCGGACGCTCAATTTTTATTACGTCAGCACCAAACCACGCTAGCATTTGGGTGCAGGATGGCCCCGATTGCACACCCGTAAAATCGAGAACTCGAATACCGTCTAATGGAAGAGGAAAAGCCATATTCATTCCTTTTTAATAAGGGGTGGCGGTAGATAACAACGCCACACCCGACAATTTATGCCACCAAGCGTGCAATATAAATCCACAGTGGTGCCGCAATAATGAAACCCATCACACTGACAGCGAGCGATGCAGTGCCTGTTCGGGTATAAACATTAAATCGGCTCGCAATAATGGTTCCGGAGAATGCAGGAGGAAGTGCGCCCGCTAATACCATCATTTGTAATTGTGTCGATTCCATATGGAATAGTAGGCCAGCAATTAACATTAGGCCTGGCATTAAAACCAATTTCAGCATGGTGTTATAAATAATCTCACCATCGAATTCGAATTTATTGGCAGCCAATGTGAGCCCTGCTGCGAATACCGCTACCCCTGAGTTTGCTTTTGCAATTAGGTCAAATGTCGGATCCCAAACATCAGGAATTTTAATACCCACAAGTACTAAGACTGTCGCTAATATTGGTGACCAAACAACCGGTTCTTTAAAGGCTGAAATTAGCGCGCTCATACCACCGCCGCCTTTTTCCCCATTAGCGCTACCTGGATTAAGTAAAAACAGGCCAATTGGAATGGTAATTGCGTTAACGATAATTGAAATAATCGCCACCACGAGTCCTGTAGAAACCGTATCACCATAAATAGGATCTAAAACTGCGAAGCCAAGAAAACCAATCGTTGGTGAGCCTGCAATTAAGGCACAAACCGCCGCTTCTGGGCGCGAATGTTTAAAGAATTTTTTGCAGCTAAAGAATGTAAAAAAGAAACACAGTAGCAGAACGACTAATGAAATAATCGTCAGTTTCATATCGGCAAAAATCATGTCTCGATTGGCACGAACTAACGAAACAAATAATGCCGCAGGTAATGCGTAGTTTAATACCAGTTTATTAAATGCTTTTGCTTGGTCATTCGTAAATACGTTGCGTCGACCGCTCACATAACCCAATACCATAATGATAATTATGGGTAATAAATCACTCATAAATATCTTGAACATAAAATCAGTCATTAGACTCTCACCTTTTTTGGGCAAAAAGCGTCCTAATGCCACTTAGTGAATAAGTGGCATTACGTTTTCAGTTTATTGAAAAGGTTGTTTAGTTTTTGACAACCGATTTAGGGTTTAAATTACCAATATGACCACTTTCAGTCCCTACCGTAGGGTCAATCACTACGTTAATTAGTGTTGGTTGACCCGATGTAAGACCTGCCTTTAAAGCCTGTTGGATTTCATCTGGTGTGGTTGCGTTATAACCAATACCGCCAAAAGCCTCGATCATCTTGTCATAACGAGCACCCTGCATGAAAACAGTTGGGCATGGATCACTGTCGCCATGAAGGTTAACACCATCACCACGGTAAATACCGCCATTATTGAAAATCAAAATGGTCACTGGCAGCTTATAACGGCAAATCGTCTCAATTTCCATGCCACTGAAACCAAACGCACTATCACCTTCAATGGCGACAACAGGTTTGCCACTAGTTACAGCCGCACCGACCGCATAACCCATACCAATCCCCATCACACCCCAAGTACCGCAATCTAAACGCTGGCGCGGTTTATACATATCGATAATATTTCGTCCATTATCGAGGGTATTTGCTCCTTCGTTGACCACATAAACATCTTTGTGATCGACCAGCACATCACGAATCACACGCAGCGCATTGAAATAATTCAGCGGAGAAGTATCAGTGTTTAGCTTAGCGGCCATCTTCTCACTATTCACTTTCTTGATATCATCAATGCCAGCCATCCAATCGCTTGGTGACTTAACAGGAGTTGATTTCAGTCCTGCGAGTAGCGCAGCAATACTTGAATAGATATCACCAACCACAGGAGCGGTAATTGGGCGATTGCTATCAATTTCTGATGGTTCGATATCTAATTGAATAAATTGAGTTTCTGTTGACCAATGTTTGCCTTTACCATGATCGAGCAACCAATTCAAACGAGCCCCCATAAGCACCACCACATCGGCATTGGATAGCGCATGAGAACGCGCCGCTGCCGCTGATTGTGGATGGTCATCTGGCAACAATCCTTTCGCCATCGACATAGGTAAATAAGGGATCCCTGTTGTTTCAATAAATTGGCGAATATTTTCATCTGCCTGCGCGTAAGCTGCACCTTTACCTAAAATAATCAGAGGGCGTTTTGCTGCTGCCAATAATTTAAGTGCCTTATCGACAGACTCAGGTGCTGGTAACTGACGAGGTGCAGGATCTTCGACGGTAAAAATGGTTTTATCTGCTTCGTCCTTATCCATCACCGCCGCAAGCACCTCTGTGGTTAAATCAAGGTAAACGCCACCCGGACGCCCTGAAACAGAAGCACGAATAGCACGCGCCAAGGCAATACCGAGATCTTCCGGTTTATTCACTCGATAAGATGCTTTAACAAACGGTTTCGCGGTATTCATTTGATCCAACTCTTCATAATCGCCCTGTTGCAGGTCGATAATAGCTCTATCGCTGGAGCCACTGATTTGGATCATTGGAAAACCGTTGGTGGTCGCATTCGCTAACGCCACCATGCCGTTTAAAAATCCAGGAGCAGATACGGTTAAGCAGATACCCGGCTTTTGGGTTAAATAGCCGCTAATAGCTGCCGCATTACCGGCTGATTGTTCATGACGAAAGCCAATATAACGAATGCCTTCTGCCTGCGCATGGCGTGCCATATCGGTAACGGGGATCCCCACAACACCATAAATTGTATCGATGCCATTCTTTTTCAGTGCATCAACAATAATATGCATTCCATCGGTCAAGTTTTGAGTTTGATCGGTCGACATGTCCACCTCATAAAAATATAAATAGCGTGGAGGGAGCTTTATTCGAGCTCCCTAATGGAGAATTAAATCGCTTTATTGGCACGCATAGAGGCAATTTGCTCTGCGCTATAACCCAACTCAGTTAACACTTCATCGGTATGTTCACCTAATAATGGTGCACTCTTGATATCAGGTGTGAATGAAGAGAACTTCATTGGGCAACCTACAGTGAGGTAAGTACCCCGTTTTGGCTGCTCAACTTCCACAATACTACCGCTATCACGCAATGACTGATCACGTGCAATTTCACGCATACTCAGTACTGGAGCACAAGGCACACCGTACTTACTCAAATATTCAACCGCTTCGTGCTTATCTTTATCCGCTAAGAATTTTTCAATTTCAGCAAAAATATCAAAGATATGTGGCTGGCGCGCCTGTGGTGTGCTGTATGCAGGATCAGTTGCCCATTCAGGTTTACCAATCGCCACACAAGTTTGCTGCCAATCTTGCTCTTGAATAGTGAAATAAATGTAAGCGTTCGGGTCAGTTTCCCAACCTTTACATTTTAGGATCCACCCCGGCTGACCACCGCCACCTGCGTTACCACCACGTGGAACGGCATCGCCAAACTTACCGTTTGGATATTGCGGGTACTCTTCGAGATAACCAACTTTTTCTAAACGTTGTTGGTCACGTAATTTGACGCGGCAAAGGTTCAATACCGCATCTTGCATCGACATGGTCACACGCTGCCCTTTACCGGTTTTTTCGCGATGTAATAAAGCAGCCAATAAGCCAATCAACAAATGCATACCTGTATTACTGTCACCCAATGCTGCAGCACTCACTAATGGTGGACCATCCCAAAAACCCGTTGTTGAGGCGGCACCACCCGCGGCTTGAGCTACGTTTTCATACGCTTTAACATCTGCGTAAGGTGAGTTTTCATCAAACCCTTTAATTGAGCCAAAAATCAGGCGTGGGTTAAGTTCTTGAATATGTTCCCAAGTAAAGCCCATATGGTCGATAGCACCAGGGTGGAAGTTTTCAACCAACACATCGGCTTGCTTGATCAAACGTTCCATCACCTCTTTGCCTTCAGGCGTTTTGGTATTCAGTTCAACAGAACGCTTATTACTGTTTAGCATGGTGAAATAAAGTGCATCCGCATCTGGAATATCTCTCAGCTGATTACGGGTGACATCTCCCACACCAGGGCGCTCAATTTTAATCACATCAGCACCGAACCACGCTAACATTTGGGTACAAGATGGCCCTGACTGTACACCGGTGAAATCGAGTACTTTGATACCTTGTAAAGGAAGATCCATGAATTACCTCATTATTTAGCTATCGTAAATGGAATTGAATATGTATTGTTTAGCTGTGGTGAAAGTCACTTAAAAATGATAATTTTTATTAGAAGAATTCTTATTAAGAAATAATGATTTACACCGTTATAATAAATATTTCACTTAATGTCTAGGAGGCGGAAATATCAACAATCACTAACTCAATTATTCTTTAAAAAGAAAAATTATAGGTTATTAGTTTATAATCAATTCAATAATTGAAGGTGTTATTATTAGGATGTTCTATACAGTACAATATAGAGCATCATTAAAGGTCTAATTACATACCAATTAAGATATTCTTATTTAAACAATCCAAATAAAATGGTACGATTTGGTATAGCTATATGCAAAACCCTATAAATAGATAATATTAATAGGAATCATATAGATATAAAAATTCCTTATATTCGTAATAGTACAATTATTAAATATTACTCAACAATATAGGCATTATTATTGATATAAATTCAATTATCATTTTTTTGAAGTCACACCTAATATGACACCCGCTTAATTGTCAAAATCCCTCTGAAGAAAAATTCAGTTCACAGCGAGAATAAAACAGCTCCCACAAAAAATTACAGCGAAGTACCCGCTTATTTCATTACAATCAATAACCCCAAAAAATCAAAATCAATAACACATTGATGAATGCGCTCATTTATACTCTAAATAATTCGAGGTGCAGCTAGACGACAAGTGAACGAGTCGTTAGAAGCATTGAAAATGCTGCAGACTGCTGACAAACGTATTCTGTTTGTCTGCGGTCGTTAAGGTTTTTGAAATAAACTAGGAAAATCAATTTATTGATTTTCGGCTGATAACACGGAGTGGGAAAAACCACGCTTTTATCCCACTTCGTCAACAACCTCAAGCATTGAAAATGCTGCGACTGGTGTGAATGAACGTAGTCACATCTACCTCAACGAAAAGCGCTGCCACTTGAAATATGACAAATATAAAGACATAGCGCTTAAACTTATCTCATAAAAAGGCGATTTTGTTATTGAATTCCTCTGATAGACAGAACCATAAGGAATATAAATCACATTTTATTTATATCGAAAAAAATAATAACCTAATAAATACAATAAATTAAAGTTTATCTTTGTTTATTTCACAGTAAATTTAATACACCACATTAATTTTATCTAGTATATTTCATCACATCAATCATACGAGGTGAAAGAAATGGGAAAAATTTTAATTACACTTTTAATCATACTACCTATTTATGCAATGGTTTTAAGTGAAGAGCTAGTTTTGAGGCAAATCAGCAACATAGTTTAAATTAACTCTATAGATAGTCATCTGTTAAGCAGATACATTTAACATGATAATGGAATTATTTCTAGGAAGATTAATAAGTCAACTAAATATTATTTGGCAAATTACTAAGGATAGTTATGCTTTTTTCAAAACAGTTAAATCAATTTATTGCTTTCGCAAAAAATGGCTCTTTACATCAAGCTGCTGAATCTATTAATGTGACACCATCGGCGATCTCTCAGGGATTATTTTCGCTAGAAAAAAAATTAGGGAAAAACATCCTGATAAAAAAAAAACAAACTTATCGTTTCTGATTGTGGAATGGAATTATTTCATAAAATCAAGCCTCATTATGAAGCAATAAATAATATACTGGATGATCTATCACCATCAAAGCATGAAAGAAAAATAAGAATACTTATTGATGGTTTTCCATTTCCAAGAGGAAATGAAATTTTAAAAAACTTCTTAAGTAATGAAAAGATCATAGCAGAAGTAGATTATGGTACATCAAAAGATATTTTATATGAAATTAAGAATATGCACTACGATATCATTATATCACCTATTGACATTAATACTAATGGGGAAAATATCCAAAAAATAAGTTTAAAAACAGAAAGTGTAGGTTTGGTGATTCATAAAGATTTAGTCAAAAATAATATCACAATAGAAAAAGCTATGAATCAGAATCTATTTATCCATACTAAAGCCTCTCTTGAACATTGTATGATGAAGTCTTTAATTAAAAAATTAAAGCAAAATGGCATAAATTGCAAAACAACATCAATTAATGAATCTGAATTATTTTACATTTTAAACGATAAAATAGGATATTCATTTTTTAGTGAAGAATATTTTGAAAAACATCAAAATTTAAACTCAGATCTTATTTTTATGAAAAAACCGTTTAATCTATTTTTGAATAGAAAAGCTTACTTTCTTAAAGATAGTCATCACATGGATATTTATTTGAAAAATATAAACATATTATAATCAAGGAGTAATCATGAAAATAATTTTTTTATTGTTTTTTTCTTTATTAATATCCGCATGTCAAAATAATTTTATTCAAGATGAGCGAGGTAATTCAACAAACACAAAAAACGTCAATACAATTAATTAATAAAAATCAGTTATCAATATATTATACTTTAAATAAACAACCAGTTTAAATTAAAGTTAATTATATGATAGCCCCCATTAAATTTATTTAAAAAAGGTTATACAAATGATTTTTGGTATTATCAGTGATATTCATACTGGCTCAGATAAAGATGCAAACGTATTAAAAACTTCAATTAAGAATATTGTCAGTCAAGGTGCTACAGGGTTAATCATGGCAGGCGATATTGGTGATAATCATGGTCAAAGGGAAACAGCGTTCTCTGTATTTGATGAATATTTCCCAACTGAATATCATCAAAATATGCTATTAATGGTGGGAAATCATGATGTTCGTTCTGGGGCACAACCACACGAACCTCTAGATCCAGACTTAACAAATCTATATGATGCATATCTTGCTAAATCTAAACTCTCTCGCAAATCTGACAGTATGTGTGTTGATACATGGATCGGCGGGTATCATTTTTTATGCTTAAATACCGATGTACCTCTTAAAGATCAAATGGAGTTAAATCAAACATCTCTTGATTGGCTAAAAGAAAAATTGGCTGAAAATGCAGATGTTAACAAGCCCATTTTTGTGATAACTCACCAAGCATTTAATGGATCACACTGGGGTTCACACTATTATGGCGGCTTTGGCCCTCAAGACGAACAGTTAAAAGAGCTATTTTTGCAATATCCGCAAATAGTGATGCTCAACGGGCATCTTCATAACGGCTTCGGTGTTATTGAAGCTATCCAACGCCCTTTTGGTACCTTAATTGATATACCTAGTTTAACATTAGGAGAAAATGGCAATAAAGATAAGGGTACTGGGTATTTATTAAAATTTTATGATGATAAGTTAATTTTTGAAGCATGGAATTTCTATGAAAACGTTCATCTACAAGAACATGACATTATTATATTATTACCGACATTGTCTGTTCTAGCGCAAAAATTACCCTCGAGTAAAGAAGAAGATATAACCTCATTAGCATCAAAAGCAGACCAGCTAATGAATAAAAAACGGGACGGATATGGTCCAAGAATTTATGATAATAACACTTGGACTGAGATTAATATACTAAGAGATAAAATTATTAATCTAAAAAAAGACATTAACTATTATAATTTACCATTTAGTAGCAACATAGATATTACTGAAGAAATGATCAATGATGCATTAAGGGTTCATGATAATGTACAGATCAGCATGAGTGATGGTGTTTGGTCTAGGAACATACATATTCCGAGAGCTCAAAATGGCAAAACCATTAAAGTAAAATGCAATTCCACATATAGCATCAACGTTATGATAAATAAAGAAAAACATGTCCTAAAAACAGACTATGAATTAATTCTTTCACCTGACATTCCTTGGGGAATGGAGCAAAAGAAATTTAAAAATTAAAATCTAAACGCATGAGCTTCATCATTAAATAAACTTAAATAAAAACCAATGTGGCTTTTAAAGCAACATTGGTTGAATAACTCATCACCACATTGTTTAAAGAAACTATCCATGATAGAGAAAATTAAAGCATACAAAATAGTAGATGAAAAACCAGCTATTTATATTAAAATAGACAACCAAAATAGCCCTTTGGATTTAGAGTTATATTTAAATGATAAATTAGTCGATTCCGTCAAAAATAAAGCAAATCATTATTCATTTAATATTACAGAAGTTGGTGAATATTTTATTATTGCAAAACAAGAAAATTCATTTCCTTTTCATTCAGACCCAGTGTACTTCACTGATTCTGACATTGAGCCAGAAATGATTTCTATATTAGAATAAAAAGATATATTCCATTTGCGCAATGATAATAAAAACGATAAAAAAACCCACAAACCATGTTGTGGGTTTTTTATCAAAATTAACAATAAAAAAACTTAGTTCTTCTCTTGCTGCTGCTGTTTTTCTTTTTCGACGATTTCACGATACCAGCGTGGGTGATGCTTTTTCGCCCAACCACGTGTTACCCAACCTTCCACCATCGCACGCACTGAGCCTTTCACCCAGATTGCAGCATAAGCATGCACGACAATCATGATGATCAACGCAATCGCTGACAATGAATGCACCATAATCGCTGCACGGTAGATTGGGATAGAGAAAAAGTCAGCAAAGTATGGACGCCACATGATCACACCACTGACCGCCAGCAGCAGTAAGCAGATAGTCACCACCCAATACACCCCTTTCTGTCCGAGGTTATATTGACCAACGTCGCCTGCTTCTTCATTCTTCAGCACCTTACCGATATTTTTCGCCCACTTAATATCTTCTTTGTTGATAAAGTTGTGGTGAAAATAACGAAAGAACATAAAGATAAACAACAGGAACATCGCGGTACCGACAAACGGATGCAGGATCCTAGCCAGTTGTGGCGTGCCCAAAATGTTCATAAACCAGTTAAGTGACGGGAAGAAAAACCCCAACCCACTGATTGCGGTGAACAAGAAGCAAATCACAACCGCCCAGTGATTGATCCGTTCAATCGGCTTATGGCGAATAATTTTTTCATTATCCTGCGGTATCATTTTTGATCCTCCCCTTCAACTGACTTTGAAGTCTCAGAAGTGGTTGAGTCCTGCATATCTTTCAGGGCCTCTTCTTCTTCTTTCTTGGAGACGCGGTTCGGACCAATACCCACATAGTGGAAGATGGCCGCCGCAAAAGTTGCAGCAAAACCAACCGCTGCTAACGGCTTCCAGATACCTTTCCAGAAAGTGACTGTCGGGCTAATGGTTGGGTTTTCTGGCAAGCCATGATACAGCTGAGGCTTATCTGCGTGGTGCAGAACATACATGACGTGTGTACCACCAACGCCTTCTGGATCATACAGACCCGCGTTGTTGTAACCACGTGTTTTCAGTTCAGTCACACGATCGCCCGCCAGCTCAATCATCGCCTCTTTGCTACCAAAGTGGATAGCACCTGTCGGACAGGTTTTCACGCATGCAGGCTCTTGACCGACTTCAACCCTATCGACACACAGCGTACATTTGTACGCACGGTTATCTTCTTGGTTGATACGTGGAACGTTGAACGGACAGCCAGCAATACAGTAGCCACAACCAATACAATGCTCAGATTGGAAATCAACGATACCGTTTTTGTACTGAACAATTGCGCCTTCTGATGGACAAGCTTTTAAACAGCCTGGATCATAGCAGTGCATGCAACCGTCTTTACGGATCAGCCACTCGAACTTGCCATTCTCTTCCACTTCAGAGAAACGCATAACAGTCCATGACTTAGCGGTCAAATCGGTTGGGTTATCATAAACCCCAACGTTTGTGCCGATTTTGTCACGAATATCGTTCCACTCAGAACAAGCAACCTGACACGCTTTACAGCCGATACACGTCGTAACGTCAATCAGCTTCGCCACTTCTTCCTTATAGTCCCGCACTTGCGCTGGGGGCGTCAGGGAATTGGTGGCGGAACGACGAATAATGTCCTGTGATTGCATTGACATAATTTATCTCCTTACACCTTTTCCACATTCACAAGGAATGACTTAAACTCAGGCGTTTGCGTGTTAGCATCACCTACATATGGTGTCAGTGTGTTGGCAATAAAGCCTTTCACTGCTAAACCTTCAAAGCCCCAGTGGATAGGAATACCTATGGTATCAATATCTTTACCGTCGACTTTTAACGTATGAATACGTTTTGTGACCACTGCTTTCGCTTTGATGTAGCCACGTTTAGAGCTGACTTTCACCATGTCACCTTGCTTAATGCCTTTTTCTGCCGCTAAGCGATCACCGATTTCGATAAATTGCTGTGGCTGAATAATCGCATTCAACAATGCGTGTTTGGTCCAATAGTGGAAATGCTCGGTTAAACGATAGGTTGTTCCCACATAAGGGAATTCTGTCGCTTTACCCATTTGCGCCCAGTCGTCTTTAAACACACGCGCTGCTGGGTTAGAAACCACATTTGGATGTAATGGGTTGGTATCGAGCGGTGTTTCGATTGGCTCATAGTGTTCAGGGAATGGACCTTCAGCCATTTTATCCAGCGCAAACAAGCGACCCATACCTTCAGGTTGCATGATGAACGGGTGTACACCACTACCCGGAGGTGCATTGCTATAGTCAGGCACATCCATACCAATCCACTTGCTTCCATCCCATTCAAGGATTTGGCGACGTGGATCCCATGGTTTACCCATTGGGTCAGCAGAAGCACGGTTATAAATAACACGACGGTTTAACGGCCATGCCCACGCCCAGCCAAGTGTGTTACCCAGACCGGTTGGGTCAGAGTTATCACGGCGAGCCATCTGGTTGCCTTTCGGTGTCCAGCTACCCGTAAATATCCAACAACCGCTTGATGTCGTACCATCATCACGCAATTGAGCAAATGAGCTCAACAGTTCGCCTTTCTTCACAATGACATTGCCATCAGCGTCTTTCAGATCGACTAAAGCATAACCATTGCTTTCTTGAGCAACTTCTTCCGGCGTTGGGTTATCACGGTCGAAGTAGTTCCACGTCATGTTCAGAACTGGCTCTGGCGTTTCACCGCCCTCAGTTTCATATAATTGACGCATGCGATGATAGATACCGGACAGAATTTCACCATCACTGATGGCTTCACCCGGGGCATCTGCACCTTTCCAGTGCCACTGTAACCAACGTGCTGAGTTAACAATGGAACCATTCTCTTCCGCAAAGCAACATGATGGCAGACGGAAAACGGTGGTTTGGATCACAGATGGATCCACATCGTTCATCTCGCCATGGTTCTGCCAGAAGTTAGAGGTTTCAGTGTTCAGCGGGTCAATCGTAATCAAGAATTTCAGTTTAGATAGCGATTTAACCACTTTGTTTTTGTTCGGGAACGAGGCTAATGGGTTAAAGCCTTGGCAAATATAGCCATTCACTTCACCTTTATCCATCATTTCGAAGTAACGTAACACATCGTAGCCCTGATCCCATTTAGGCAACCAATCAAAGCCCCAGTTATTTTCTTTCTGCGCTTTATCACCATAGAAAGTTTTCATCATGCTGACGAAGAATTTCGGGTAATTACCCCAATAGTTCACCTGACCCGGTTGGGTCATTTTTGGCGTATTGGCCGCTAAATAACTTTCGAGTGTGGTTTGTTTATCTGATGGCAGGGTCATGTAACCCGGTAAGCTTTGAGATAACAAACCTAAGTCCGTCAGACCTTGGATATTAGAGTGGCCACGTAGCGCGTTAACGCCTCCGCCTAACATTCCCATATTACCCAGCAGCAACTGGATCATCGCCATGGTACGGATGTTCTGCGCACCGATGGTGTGTTGTGTCCAGCCGAGAGCGTAAAGGAACGATGCGGTTTTATCTTTCACGCTAGTTTCTGCAATGTACTCGCAGACTTTCAAGAAGTCTTCGATTGGTGTACCACAGATGTTTGTCACCACTTCTGGCGTATAACGGCTAACGTGCTCTTTCAGTAGATTTAATACGCAACGAGGGTGGGTTAAGGTTGGATCGCGCAGTGCGAAACCATTCTCATCCATCTCGTAATTCCACGTGGTTTTATCATACTGACGCTTTTCTGCATCGTAACCCGTGAATAGACCGTCATCAAAACCGTAATCTTCACGGATGATGAGGCTAGCATTGGTATAGGCTTCGACATATTCCTGCTGGATCTTTTTGTTGTCCAGTAGGTATTTGATCACACCTGATAAAAAGGCAATATCAGTCCCTGAACGGATAGGCGTGTAGAAATCCGCCACTGCCGCTGTACGGGTAAAGCGTGGATCAATAACAATCAGTTTTGCTTTATTATGGATTTTAGCTTCCATCGCCCAGCGGAAACCGACTGGATGCGCTTCCGCCGCATTACCACCCATAACGACAACGAGGTTGGCATTTTTAATATCAACCCAGTGGTTGGTCATCGCACCGCGACCAAATGTTGGAGCAAGACTTGCTACCGTTGGTCCGTGTCAGACACGCGCTTGGTTATCCACGGCAAGCATGCCGAGGGCGCGACTAAATTTTTGGGTTACAAAACCGGTTTCGTTACTCGCTGCTGATGCACACAACATACCCGTGGTCAGCCAACGGTTAACCGTTACACCATCTTTGTTTTGTTTGATAAAGTTGGCATCACGGTCTTCTTTCATCAACTTAGCGATGCGATCAAACGCTTCGTTCCAAGTGATGCGTTTCCATTCGTTAGTACCTGGCTCGCGTACTTCAGGGTATTTGAGTCGACTTTCACTGTGGATGAAATCGATAAGCCCTGCACCTTTCGGGCAGAGTGCGCCGCGGTTTACCGGATGATCCGGGTCTCCTTCGATGTGAAAAATGCTCTCTTTGGCATTTTTCGCTCCATCACCTAGGCTGTACATTAACAGCCCACAGCCGACAGAGCAGTACGTGCAGGTATTTCGGGTCTCTTTCGCACGCAGTAATTTATACTGACGTGTCGACGCTAACGCAGTTGCGGGTGCAAAACCCAGCGCCGCTGCCGTCGTACCCGCCATACCGCCAGCGCAGATCTTAAAGAACTGCCTTCTGCTGACTTGCATGGGGATCTCCTCATTTACATTGCTCTTGTTTACCTACTGAATGTCTTAAATATCAATATTCAGGTAAACTGTTCTTATTCAACGTCTTCCGTATCGTATTCAGGTTCATTGCCTGAGAATGGTGTAAATTCTTTTTACCCATAATTAATATTATGTATCATTAGTGCTAGGAATTCATCTAATGCATGAAACAAATAACACGAAACAATCAAAATCTATCAAAATGATTGGTGCAAATCACACAAGCGTGCAACAAAAAGGCAACCTAGAACAACCTGTCAATGACTGGGTTGCAGAAGAATTGCCTGTCGCATTGGTCTATAACGGCATATCCCATGTCGTAATGATGGCAACACCAAAAGATTTAGAAGATTTTGCTGTTGGCTTCTCATTGTCAGAAGGGATCATACAGTCAGGGCAAGAAATTCGTGGAATTGATATTGTCCAAGGCTGCCATCGTGGTATTGAAATTCATGTTGAATTGTCCAGCCGCCGCTTTATGGGGTTGAAAGAGCGTAGACGGAACCTTGCAGGAAGAACGGGTTGCGGTATCTGTGGAACAGAGCAGCTCGATGAAATCTTCAAACCCATTACCCCACTACCTTTTACCCAAACATTTTCACTCAGTCACCTTGACCACGCTTTAACAGAGTTAAAAAATGTCCAAGAAATTGGCGCGCTTACCGGCTGTACTCACGCTGCTGCATGGATTTCACCTGTAGGCCAGTTAGTGGGAGGCTGTGAAGATGTCGGTCGTCACGTGGCACTTGATAAGCTATTAGGAATGAAGCACCGCCACGACTGGCAACAAGGTGCCGTATTAGTCTCTAGCCGTGCAAGTTATGAAATGGTGCAAAAAGCAGCAAGCTGTGGGGCAGAAATTTTATTCGCTGTTTCAGCTGCGACTTCACTGGCAATTGAAGTGGCTCAGAAATCAAACCTGACATTGGTGGGCTTTTGCCGCCAAGGAAAAGCCACTGTGTTTACACATAGTAGAAGAATTGAAAACTAAACAATATATGCTCATCATACTTCAAGTTGCAGGGCTTTCGTTAAGATATAAGGGACTAAGCTCATTCGCTTGTCGCCTACCTGCATCTTGAATTATTTAGAGTATAGATTCACTTCCCAATACAAAAACTCGAAAAAATACGGCCTAACAGATCATCTGACGTAAATTCACCCGTAATTTCGCTCAGCTCTTGTTGGGCTAAACGTAACTCTTCTGCTAATAACTCGCCTGAACGGGCAACCACTAACTGCTCATGGCCCTGTGCTAAATGCATCGCGGCGGCATCCAGTGCTTGCAAGTGGCGGCGACGTGCCAAAAAGCCCCCTTCCATGTTGCTATTGAAACCCATGGTCTCTTTAAGGTGATCGCGCAACAAATCGATACCTTTTTCTTCTCGTGCAGAAAGGCGGATCAATGGATAATGGACATCTTCAATAAACTCAATTTGTTCGCCGGTTTTATCGGCTTTATTGCGGATCACCGTGACAGGCAGAGTATCAGGCAAGCGCGCCATAAATTCAGGCCAAATCTCTTGCGGTTCTGTGGCATCAGTAGTAGTGCTGTCTAACATAAACAGTACTCGATCTGCTTGCTCAATCTCTTTCCAAGCTCGTTCGATACCTATACGTTCAACTTCATCACTGGCTTCGCGTAAGCCTGCCGTATCAATAATATGCAATGGCATACCATCAATATGAATATGTTCACGTAATACATCACGAGTTGTTCCTGCAATATCAGTCACAATCGCCGCCTCACGACCTGCTAATGCATTTAGTAAACTTGATTTACCCGCATTTGGACGACCGGCAATTACCACTTTCATCCCTTCACGCAGTAAACTACCTTGACGTGCTTCAGCACGAACACGCCCTAAGTCGGCAATCACTTCATCCAGTTTGGCTTCAATTTTACCATCAGAAAGAAAATCAATTTCTTCATCAGGGAAGTCGATCGCCGCTTCAACGTAAATACGTAAAGTGGTTAATGCTTCAACCATATGGTGAATTTGTGCAGAAAATGCACCTTGCAATGAATTCATCGCAGATCGCGCAGCTTGTTCTGAACTGGCATCAATCAAGTCAGCAATCGCTTCGGCTTGCGCTAAATCCAACTTATCATTTAAAAATGCGCGCTCAGAGAATTCGCCGGGGTTAGCGATACGAATACCATCAATGGTTAAAATTCGTCTGAGCAATAAATCAAGAATGACAGGACCACCATGCCCTTGCAGCTCTAAAACATCTTCCCCTGTAAAAGAGTTAGGGCCGGGGAAGAACAATGCGATGCCTTGGTCAAGCACGCTGTCATTAACGTCGCGAAAAGGCAGGTAGTCTGCATAACGTGGTTTTGGTAGTTTGCCCAATACTGTTTGAGCCACTAGTGCCGCTTTCGGGCCTGACACTCGTAAAATACCGACCCCACCACGACCGGGAGGCGTTGCCTGTGCAACAATCGTATCGTTGGTTTGCATGATGTTTCTCTGTCATTCCTATAAAAATTAAGGCGGTACTTAAAAAGTAACCGCCTTAATTATACCTAGAGCTGAGCACAAGCTCACCTCTAATTATTTAGAGTATAACTATTTCTTTTCTTTCTTATCGCGACTATGCAGACCACGTTTTTCCAGACCACGATAGATAATCTGTTGCTGGATGATGGTCACTAAGTTACTCACGATATAGTACAGTACCAGACCTGATGGGAACCACAGGAAGAAGATAGTGAACACTACTGGCATGTAGGTCATGATCTTCTGCTGCATAGGGTCAGTCACCGCTGTTGGCGACATCTTCTGGATAACAAACATCGTTACACCCATCAATACTGGCAGGATGTAGTATGGATCTTGCGCTGACAAGTCCTGTATCCAACCAAAGAATGGGGCATGACGCAGCTCAACAGAACCCATCAACATATAGTAAAGTGCAAGGAAGATTGGCATTTGGATCAGCAGAGGCAAACAGCCACCCAACGGGTTAACTTTTTCTGCTTTGTACATCGCCATCATTTCTTGGCTCATACGCTGTTTGTCATCACCAATACGCTCACGCATTGCAGCCAGTTTTGGTTGCAGTAAACGCATTTTCGCCATTGATGTGTACTGTGCTTTAGTCAGCGGGTACATGATACCACGGACGATAAAGGTAATAACGATGATAGCAATACCCCAGTTACCGACAAAACCGTGAATGAATTTCAGCAGTTTGAACAGTGGCTGAGAGATAAACCATAACCAACCGTAATCTACGGTTAAATCTAAGTGTGGAGCAACCGCAGCCATTTCTGACTGAATTTCAGGACCAATCCATAATGTAGATGAATACGTTCCTGCACCGTTCGCTGCAATGGTCACTGGCTCACTCTTATAACCAATGATTGCAGACGCTTTATCGAGGTCGATAGTATAGAAGGTGCTCTTTTCGTTACTTGCTGGAACCCACGCAGTCGCGAAGTACTGTTGCAACATCGCCACCCAGCCACCTTTAGTGGTAATGCTAAGGTTTTTATCTTCAATATCGCTAAAACTATATTTTTTATAGTTAGTTTCATCAGAAGAATACGCTGCACCACGGTAAGTGTGTAATGCAAAGTTACTGCTGCCAGTATCACGCTCTTTTGGTAACTGGATAGTTTGTTTCAACTGACCAAAGAAAGCGAGGTTCAAAGCTTGAGCTGTTGGGTTTTGAATATTGTATTCAACATCAACAGTATAATGGCCGCGTTTTAAGACATAGGTTTTTTGATAAACCACACCGTCTTTGTCGGTGAATGTCATTGGAACACGCAACTCATCTTGGCCATCCTGTAGTACAAAGCTGGATTCAGCAGTGTTATATACCGGACGTTGACCATTGTTATTCGCTGGGTTATCTGGGCCGTGTTGGCCGATCAGACCACTTTGTGCCTGATAGAGGAAACCTGGTGTAGTTTCGAGTAAACGGAAAGGGTCTTCCGAATGAAGGGTCGCAGGATAGGCTAACAAGTCAGCCTCATCGATATCACCACCACGTGTGTTGATGCGTAAATCTAACACATCGGTTTTCACTGTGATCAGCTTACCTTGCCCACTGCTCGTTACAGTTTGGGAATCACTGCTTGGCATATCTGTTTGTTGTGTCGTTTGGACAGTTTTTACATCTTGGGTAACTTTATCGCTTTCCCAAGCCTGCCAGACTAAGAACGAAACAAATAGCAAAGCGATGAGTAGAAGATTGCGTTGCGAATCCATCGTTATAATTCTCTATTATCATCGTTTTTTTTAGGTGGAACAGGATCGTCACCACCAGCGTGTAAAGGGTGGCATTTTAATACGCGTTTCGCTGTTAACCAACTACCTTTTAACATTCCGAACCTGCGCAATGCCTCAATTCCATAATTTGAACAAGTTGGATTGAAACGGCAACGAGGCCCCAACAGCGGGCTAATCGCCAATTGGTAACCCCTAATCAGCCCGATCAGGATTTTTGAGCCAAGCGACTGTGTCGACGCCATAACTTACCCAATGCTTCCGTGATTTGCTGGTTATCGAGATTAGCTACCCCTCTTCTTACCAATACCACAAAATCCATTGGAGGCAACTCATGTTGATGCAAACGAAAATATTCACGGGCTAATCGTTTGATGCGATTTCGCTCATGAGCACGTTTAACATTTTTTTTGGCGATGGTAAGACCGATGCGGGGATGCCCCAGCTCGTTTAGGCGACCAAGGATTGTTATCTCTGGGGAACTCGCCCTCTGCGGCTGCTTAAAGACATTATCGAAGTGCCTGGGAGTTAACAAACGTAACTCCCGGGTAAAAGCGAGCGTAACCACTTGAATAGAGGGCTAGCTTTATTACTTAGATGAAACGGTCAGACGAGCGCGGCCTTTAGCACGACGGCGAGCCAGAACCTGACGACCATTTTTAGTGGCCATACGAGCACGGAAACCGTGTGAACGGTTGCGCTTCAGTACGGACGGTTGAAAAGTGCGTTTCATAACGATTTCTACCTAACTTTTAAATTTATTACTGATTCAGTAAACGCGTTGGCAACCAGTGAAAACTGATTTACACCTGTGCCTCTATCGCAACAATATAGAAAGAGGCAGGATTGTAATAAAACATAGGGGGTCACGTCAATAAAATGACGCAATCAAACCACTTTTATTTATAGCCTGGCTGACAGGTTTGCTGACATATAGTGCAACGGCGCATAAAGTGTAGCTTTCACTTGCTCACTGACCTAAACGGAAATTGAGTCATCATAAAAATCACGTCAACGCAGTATACAGGGTGGAAGATTATACGGACTCCACCCTAAAGCGCAAGGATCATCGGTCGATCTAAAAATATTTTTTGATCTTAGAGAATATTTTCTATAAATCGTCTAAAGTTATCCCCAGCGTTGTGGAAAAAACATCGATGATCGCGATCAAACTGTGTGCTTCTCTGTTAACCACGTTGTCTTACCACATTTGCCTGTGGATAAAAAGCATAAAAACTGTGTAAAAGAATGAAGATCTCTTGCCAATTTTACGGTATGATCTCCGGTCACATTTCTGATCTGAGGATCAGAAAAATTCTTTGCTTAATCCGTTACTTCTTTTTGTTTCATTGATGATCTTGTTTAGGGGAGTCCACCGTGTCACTTTCGCTTTGGCAGCAATGTCTTGCCCGATTGCAGGATGAACTACCTGCCACAGAATTCAGTATGTGGATACGCCCTCTTCAAGCTGAATTAAACGATAATACACTGGCACTTTATGCCCCGAATCGTTTTGTCCTTGATTGGGTGAGAGATAAATACATCAATAATATCAATGAATTATTGAATGATTTCTGTGGTACTGATGTACCTGCACTCCGTTTCGAGGTGGGAAGCAAGCCCATTTCCGTTTCTCAAGCAAGCACACTGGTTCGCCCAGCTCATGAAGCGCCGGCGGTTGTCATTCCTTCAGCACCGATGAAACCAAGTTGGGATAATTCAACCAAAGCACAGCCTGATGTGGCCTATCGCTCCAATGTAAACCCTAAACATACCTTTGATAACTTTGTTGAAGGTAAATCTAACCAACTGGCTCGCGCTGCCGCAAGGCAAGTGGCTGAGAACCCTGGGGGGGCCTATAACCCATTGTTCCTGTATGGTGGTACGGGTTTAGGTAAAACGCACTTATTACATGCGGTTGGCAATAGCATTATGCAACACAAAGCCAATGCACGTGTCGTTTATATGCACTCAGAACGCTTTGTCCAAGACATGGTTAAAGCGTTACAAAACAACGCAATTGAAGAATTTAAGCGCTATTATCGCTCTGTTGATGCATTACTTATCGATGACATTCAATTTTTCGCCAACAAAGAGCGCTCCCAAGAAGAATTTTTTCATACCTTTAATGCGTTGTTAGAAGGCAACCAACAAATTATTTTAACTTCAGATCGCTATCCTAAAGAGATCAATGGAGTTGAAGATCGTTTAAAATCGCGTTTTGGCTGGGGGCTAACAGTCGCTATTGAACCCCCAGAGCTTGAAACCCGCGTTGCGATCTTGATGAAAAAAGCCGATGAAAACGAGATCCAGCTTCCCGGCGAAGTCGCTTTTTTCATCGCCAAGCGTTTACGCTCTAATGTCCGTGAATTAGAAGGGGCATTAAACCGCGTTATCGCCAATGCAAATTTTACCGGCCGCGCTATCACCATTGATTTTGTGCGTGAAGCGCTGCGAGATTTACTAGCACTACAAGAAAAACTGGTAACTATCGATAACATTCAGAAAACTGTGGCTGAGTATTACAAAATAAAAGTTGCAGATTTACTTTCCAAACGCCGTTCTCGTTCTGTCGCTCGTCCGCGCCAGATGGCTATGGCATTGGCAAAGGAACTGACTAATCATAGTTTACCTGAAATCGGGGATGCCTTTGGTGGCCGTGATCATACGACGGTACTGCATGCTTGCCGTAAAATTGAACAATTACGGGAAGAAAGCCATGACATCAAAGAGGATTTTTCTAACTTAATCAGAACATTATCATCTTAATTGCTATGAAATTTACTATCGAACGTGAGCAGTTATTAAAACCGTTGCAACAGGTTAGTGGTCCATTAGGTGGGCGTCCGACGCTACCTATTTTGGGCAACCTTCTCTTACAAGTAAAAGAAGGCGCTTTGCTATTAACGGGAACCGACTTAGAAATGGAGATGATGGCCAATGTTCCTTTAACTCAGGAACATGAAGTTGGAGCAACTACCGTTCCAGCACGCAAGTTTTTTGATATCTGGCGTGGGCTTCCTGATGGTTCAGAAATCCGTGTAGAACTCGATGATGACAGGCTGTTGGTTCGCTCTGGGCGTAGCCGTTTCTCACTGTCGACCTTACCTGCCAGCGATTTCCCTAATTTAGATGATTGGCAAAGCGAGGTGGAATTTTCTCTGCCACAGTCAATCCTTAAACGCCTTATTGAAGCCACTCAGTTTTCAATGGCGCATCAAGACGTTCGTTACTACCTCAACGGCATGCTATTTGAAACCGAAGGCCAGTTATTAAGAACGGTTTCAACTGATGGACACCGCTTGGCGGTGTGTTCCATGGAAATTGCCCAAGAAGAGCTGCCATCACATTCAGTGATTGTTCCTCGTAAAGGGGTAATTGAGTTAATGCGTCTCTTAGATGGCGGCGACTCACCGGTACAATTACAAATCGGCAGCAATAACATACGCGCACATGTTGGCGGTTTTATCTTCACCTCAAAACTGGTTGATGGCCGTTTCCCTGACTATCGTCGCGTGCTACCGAAAAACCCAGACAAAACATTAGAAGCACGTTGTGATTTACTCAAGCAGGCTTTTTCTCGAGCGGCAATTTTATCGAATGAGAAATTCCGCGGTGTACGTTTGTATTTCAGTGAAAATCAATTACGCATTACAGCAAACAACCCAGAACAAGAAGAAGCCGAAGAGATCGTTGATGTCAGCTATCAAGGCACAGAAATGGAAATTGGCTTTAACGTTAGCTACATCTTAGACGTGCTAAATGCGCTGAAAAGTGACAATGTGACACTATTCTTAACCGATGCTGTGTCGAGCGTGCAAATTGAAGACTCCGCGAGCAGCGCTGCTGTTTATGTTGTCATGCCAATGCGTTTGTAATCATTTTTTATGATCCTTTCGCGTTTATTGATCCGCGATTTTCGTAACATTGAAGATACCGATCTCGCACTAGCTAATGGGTTTAATTTTTTAATTGGCCCGAATGGGAGCGGTAAAACCAGTGTACTCGAAGCGATCTACACACTTGGGCATGGCCGTGCTTTTCGCAGTATTCAAGCAAACCGTGTGATCCGCCATGAACAGGAACAATTTATCCTACATGGGAAATTGAGCCATCTTGATCAATCACGTAAAGATTTGTCGCTGGGTTTAAGTAAAAACCGTGAAGGCGATAGTAAAGTAAGGATCGACGGTACTGACGGCCATAAAATTGCTGAGTTGGCAAAATTGCTACCAATGCAATTAATTACCCCTGAGGGTTTTACCTTACTTAATGGTGGGCCGAAGTATCGACGTGCATTTATTGACTGGGGGTGCTTTCATAATGAGCCTTTGTTTTTTTCCGTTTGGTCCGATTTAAAGCGGCTATTAAAACAACGTAATGCAGCATTGCGCCAAGTGAGTCGTTATGAACAAATACGTCATTGGGATCAACAATTAGCCCCATTAACCGAGCAAATCAGCCAATGGCGTAGTGACTATATTGCAGGTATCGCTGAAAATATTGAGCAAACTTGCCAACAGTTTTTACCTGAGTTTGTATTATCAGTTTCTTTTCAACGCGGTTGGGATAAAGAAATCGATTATTCAGAGTTATTAGAGCGCCAATTTGAGCGTGATAAAGCGTTAACCTACACCGCCTCAGGGGCACACAAAGCGGATTTGCGGATCAGGGCCAATGGAACCCCAGTGGAAGATATGCTTTCACGCGGTCAGCTAAAACTTTTAATGTGCGCTTTAAGGTTAGCGCAGGGTGAATTTTTCACCCAACAGAGCGGGCAACGATGCCTGTATCTACTGGATGATTTTGCCTCGGAACTTGATTCGGGTCGCCGGCAGTTATTGGCAGCACGTCTTAAGGCTACGCAAGCTCAAGTGTTTGTTAGTGCAATAACACCTGAGCAGGTTCAAGACATGATTGATGTAAATAGCAAGATGTTTAGCGTAGAACATGGCAAAATAGAAGTTAAACCACAGGAATAATATAGCGGGAAACGTTGATGTCGAATACATATGACTCCTCAAGTATCAAGGTATTAAAAGGGCTGGATGCGGTGCGTAAGCGCCCAGGCATGTATATCGGTGATACCGACGATGGTACTGGTCTTCATCACATGGTCTTCGAGGTTGTCGACAACGCTATCGACGAAGCCCTCGCCGGTTTTTGTGACGACATCGTGATCACAATCCATGCTGATAACTCAGTCTCTGTTCAAGATGACGGTCGTGGTATTCCAACAGGTATCCATGAAGAAGAAGGGGTATCAGCAGCAGAAGTTATCATGACTGTTCTGCACGCAGGCGGGAAATTTGACGATAACTCCTATAAAGTCTCCGGCGGTCTACACGGAGTTGGGGTATCTGTTGTTAACGCCTTGTCTGAAAAACTAGAGCTGACTATCCGTCGCGATGGCAAAGTTCATGAGCAAACTTATAGCCATGGTGAGCCACAAGGCCCACTTACCGTTGTTGGTGAAACTGACCAAACAGGGACACGCGTCCGCTTTTGGCCAAGTATGGATACCTTTAAAGGTATCACTGAATTTGAGTATGATATTTTAGCTAAGCGCCTTCGCGAGCTATCATTCTTAAACTCAGGGGTTTCAATCAAGTTGATTGATAAACGTGATGGCAAAGAGGATCATTTCCACTACGAGGGCGGTATCAAAGCCTTTGTTGAGTATTTAAGCCGTAACAAAACGCCAATCCACCCAACAGTTTTCTATTTCTCAACCGAGAAAGACGGCATTGGTGTTGAAATCGCCATGCAATGGAACGATGGCTTCCAAGAAAATGTTTATTGCTACACCAACAACATTCCACAACGCGATGGTGGTACTCACCTTGCAGGCTTCCGAGCTGCGATGACGCGTACTTTGAACAACTACATGGATAAAGAAGGCTATCAGAAGAAATCGAAAGTCAGTGCAACCGGTGACGATGCGCGTGAAGGCTTGATTGCAGTTATTTCTGTTAAAGTCCCTGATCCTAAGTTCTCATCACAAACGAAAGAAAAACTGGTTTCTTCAGAAGTCAAAACTGCTGTTGAAACGATGATGAACGAACGTCTCGTTGAATACCTACTAGAAAATCCAAACGACGCTAAAATCGTTGTTGGCAAAATCATTGATGCTGCACGCGCTCGTGAAGCAGCGCGTAAAGCACGTGAAATGACTCGCCGTAAAGGTGCATTAGACTTAGCGGGTTTACCGGGTAAATTGGCTGACTGCCAAGAACGCGACCCTGCACTGTCCGAATTGTACCTTGTGGAAGGGGACTCTGCGGGCGGCTCTGCAAAACAAGGCCGTAACCGTAAGAACCAAGCGATTTTGCCTCTGAAAGGTAAAATTCTTAACGTCGAGAAAGCGCGTTTCGATAAAATGCTTTCTTCACAAGAAGTTGCGACCCTGATCACGGCATTAGGTTGTGGTATTGGTCGTGATGAATATAACCCAGACAAACTGCGTTATCACAGCATCATCATCATGACGGATGCTGACGTCGATGGTTCACACATCCGTACCTTGTTGTTAACTTTCTTTTATCGCCAAATGCCTGAAATCGTTGAGCGTGGTCATGTTTATATCGCTCAGCCACCACTGTATAAAGTGAAAAAAGGTAAACAAGAGCAATACATCAAAGATGATGATGCGATGGATGAATATCTGATCTCTATCGCACTTGATGGTGCAGCGCTGCATTTAAGTGCCGATGCACCCGCGATGAAAGGTGAAGAGCTGGAAAAACTGGTCGTTGAGTACAATGCGGCACACAAAATCATTCGTCGCCTTGAACGCCTCTACCCGCAAGCTCTGCTCAACAGCTTAGTTTATCACTCAACGCTGACAGAAGATGCATTGAAAAATAACCAGCAAGTTGAAGAGTGGGCTAAAACCTTAGTTCAGCGTTTAGAAGAGAACGAGCTACTGGGTAGTACTTATAGCTATACCATCACTGAAAACCGTGAGCGTCAGCTATTCGAACCAACCATCCGCATTCGTACTCATGGTGTCGATACTGACTACAACTTGGACTTTGATTTTGTCCACGGTAGTGAATATCGCCGTATCACTCACCTCGGTGACATGATTGCTGATCTGATTGAAGAAGGTGCTTACATCGAACGTGGTGAACGCCGCCAAAATATCGAAAACTTTGAAGATGCGTTAGCATGGCTGACACGTGAATCACGTCGTGGCCTCTCTGTACAGCGTTATAAAGGTCTTGGTGAAATGAACCCTGAGCAATTATGGGAAACCACGATGGATCCAAATACACGCCGTATGATGCGCGTTACCGTAAAAGATGCGATTGCAACAGACCAACTATTCACAACATTAATGGGTGACGCGGTAGAACCACGTCGTGCCTTTATTGAAGAGAATGCTCTGAAAGCGGCAAATATTGATATCTAAGTCTTATACATAAAATAATGTTATAAGAATGAAAACCCCGTGTAAAAACATGGGGTTTTGTTTTTCTATGACTTAACATCACGCTAGTTTACAGTTTTTTACCCCGCCAATATTGATTACACACTCTTTTATTGTGTTATAACCGATAAACAAACTCTTATTAACTAGAAAAATTACTCACAGAAAGTCTAATAATGGTTATGCGTTTATTGATAATATCTCTTTGTTTTCTGCTGATTTCTGCTATGCCTGCACTATTGGGTGGTGATATTAGCTTACTGTCTAAGCTAGTCATTATAATGACTGGCACATTGCTTATGTTTATCTGTGCTGGGGTGTATAAAAGCCTAGTAGGCAAAGTATTCACACTGTTGATAAGTGCACTATGGGCACTCAATCTCTCGGTTTCTTTTTTCTTCTACCAAAAACACGATATCCGCTTTTCATCCTCTATCGCTGAAACCTTTATCAATACCAATAGCAGTGAAACCGTTGGTATGCTTTCCTATAATAAGTACTACATTCTTTTTTATATTATTGTTTTTGCAGTTTATTTTATTAGCATTCACAAAAGCGCTAAATACCTTAATCGTAAAACCACATGGGCAAGTTTAGGGTTATTTTTGGGCTACCTCGTCGTGGTTCCTGCACACTCTGCTGCATTACTTCCCAAATCGGGTAGCTATCTATTATTAGCTGAGCAATATCTCTCACATACCCCTTTTTATAACGCATCAGCACTGGTTAGAAACCTCTATGAAAATAGAGAGATAGTTAAAATACCGCAAACTGTCGTTCAATATCAGTATGATAAAAAAGAAATGGATAGCGATATTTATGTCCTGATCATTGGCGAATCTGTACGTCGTGATCACTTAAGTCTCTACGGTTATCAATACGAAACAACACCAAACCTAGATAAACGCAAACCACAAATGTTAGTCTTTGACCAAGTCTATTCACCCGCGCCTGTCACTATTTTATCAGTACCTATATCACTGTCGAATATTCGCTTTTCACAAATGCAAGATAAGCAATATTATGCAGACAATATTGTCGCTCTAGCCAACCATGCAGGGTTTGAAACTTATTGGATCAGTAATCAAGGTAAAACCAATCGTAAAACCAGTGTGATATCCACCATTGCCAGTATGGCAAAGCACCGAGAGTGGAACGAGTTTGTTGGTTACGATGAAGAAATTTTAGACTATTTCAACAAAGCGATTAATGATAGCGTGAAAAAGAAAAAATTGATCGTACTACACACTTATGGCAGCCATGAGCCATCTTGTAACCGCTTCCCTGAAGAAAAGTATCAAGAATTTAGCACCCAAGAAGATGATAACTGTTATGACAGTTCTATCGCCTACACCGATGCGCTAATCGAAAATATTTTACAGCAACTCTCAGGTAAATCCGCCACTGTGATGTATTTTTCTGATCATGCATTACAACGTCTAGATGATAAATATGATGTCTATTACCATCATGGGGTCAATAACCCAACCAAAGAGGCTTATGAAATCCCCTTATTTGTTTGGTATAGCCAAAATAGTGCAAAGCCATCGCTAAAGAGCAGCACATTGCATGCGCCCTATTCAACAGCCAACAATTATTGGTTAATCAGTGATTGGCTAGGTATACAACAACGTAGCCCTAAAGCGTGCCTATCGCCGCTAAATAGCTGTTATCAGTCACAAAAAGAGATCACTATGATTGATGGAAATCGTACTTTGCTGAATTTAAAAACGCTACCTTCTGAGCAAAGTGACTAGTCCTGATATAGGTTGACAACTTTTCAGGAATAAAACTCTCGATGAACTTCGCTGGTCTTTTCGCCTTATATCTCAGCCAGTATTGAGCGAAGGTTTACAGTGGATTTTGCTAACTTTCTTGCCTATTCCAGGTTACTCGGTCTTATCAGTAGATACTCTATTTTTAATATCCCATTCCCTTTAACTTGACAGGTATCGCTATACATAATCGATATCTGCCAAATTAAATTTAGTTAGTCAAAATAAAATTAGCATCTCCTAATGATACACTTCATTTTATCTTTTTTTATTCTACAAGCGCACTAACCCGAGTTACATTCTCACCGCTAGCACCGATTATTTTTATGATCTTTTTACCATCTTTATTTGCTTTTTTTTCTACAGCCTGAATGGCTTCATCAATCCCAATTCCTGAGGCGGATAAAACTTGAGGAGTAGAAAATGCAGATATAGATATTGATGAAAAAAATACCCCAAACAAAACCAGTTTTAATATTTTCATTACATTTCCTATTATAAGAGTCATTATTTAATAATTTTATTTTAAATCAATCAACTACCTCTATAAGTTGAATAGCCATATTGACTAAATGCAAGCGGAATAAAATGTTTTTCATTAGTATCTGTAATATAAAATTCCACCGGTATCTCTGGGAAATAAGTTGCTATATTATCCTTTTGAAAATAATCGCCTGTTTTGAATGTGACTTTATAAACGCCTTTTTCAACTTTTATATTGTCAGGCCATAGGCTGTCCATATGTCCATCATGGTCTGTTATTGCTGTTTTCAAATGTATCCAGCTATCACCTTGCTTTTGCTCTAATACGACCTTAACTCCCTCCGCTGGATGTCCTGTTTGTTGATTTAATACATGAACACCTAAAACATCAGATGCGAAACTCATAGAGGGAATGGCTAAAGAAGCAAGTATCATCGATGCTAAAAGCTGTTTTTTCATGTCAATATCCTTTGAGTGATTTAAGTTATTTTTTAACTAATTACGCAACAAATGATACTACTTAACTCAAATTCAACCATTACAGCTCCATTACAATTATGTCATGTTACACTTTGTGACTACCCCCCCCCTATAGGATAAGGCTTCCCACTTCGTAGGCTGCAACCATCTGTATGGCGGGTTTACATGGGTCTCTATGTTTAGGAAAAGCCATACTAACGAGTGAGTTTAAATGGAGACATTTTGTATCCATTATTATCCTTTAGTATTTACGTTGGTATGGCGTCACCGGCGATTTCGAATCAACCAAACGAGCCAGCGTGGATAATTCAATGCGTTGAAACTTTGCGAAAACTGAATAAGGGTCAATTTGATGAATGATTGCGTTGCGATGAGGCTGAGTTTCGTGTGCGAAAGCGATCTGCCTTTATGAATCGATTATTCAATGCGGAGATGGTTTACCAATTAGCGAAGGGGAAAAATGCGCTAATTTGTTATTTGCAACAAGCCCCCTTATTGTTATAAGAGGGCTAGCGAAATGAAATTACAGCAAAATATTCAACATGCGGCGCAGCGGCTCAGCAGCACCCCATAACAGCTGGTCACCCACTGTAAACGCTGATAGGTACTCAGGGCCCATATTGAGTTTACGTAAACGGCCAACAGGCGTACTTAATGTTCCAGTTACCGCAGCAGGTGTCAGTTCACGCATCGTAATTTCACGGTCATTAGGTACCACTTTCACCCACTCATTATGAGACGCTAACAACTGCTCGATCTCCTTGAGTGCAATATCTTTTTTCAGTTTTAAGGTGAAAGCTTGGCTATGACAACGCAATGCACCTACACGCACACATAAACCATCAACAGGGATAATATTGCTGCCCGTCGCTAAAATTTTGTTAGTTTCTGCTTGGCCTTTCCACTCTTCGCGGCTCTGACCATTTTCTAGCGCTTTATCAATCCATGGGATCAAGCTACCCGCTAATGGCACACCAAAAGCATCTGTAGGCATAGTACCGCTACGGGTGAAATCAGTGACTTTTTTCTCAATATCCAAAATCGCTGAAGCTGGATTTTGCAACTCTTTCGCCACTTGGCTATGTAATTCGCCCATTTGTACTAACAGCTCACGCATATTGCGAGCGCCTGCACCAGAAGCGGCCTGATATGTCGCGACAGATGCCCATTCAACTAAATTATTAGCAAATAAACCACCCAATGACATCAACATCAAGCTTACCGTACAGTTACCGCCAACGAAGGTCTTAATGCCTTTATTTAATCCGTCTTGGATATGTTGTTGGTTAACAGGATCAAGAATGATAATTGCATCGTCTTTCATACGCAGTGCAGATGCTGCATCAATCCAATATCCCTCCCAACCTGCTGCGCGCAGCTTAGGATAGACTTCATTTGTATAATCACCACCCTGGCAGCTAATAATAATATCTAACGCTTTTAGCGCATCGATATCATTAGCATCTTGCAATGTACCGCGATGCCCACCGTAAACAGGCGCTTCTGCACCGTGCTGCGAAGTGGTAAAAAATACAGGATGAATTGCATTAAAGTCGCCTTCTTCTACCATTCTCTGCATCAAAACTGAACCGACCATACCGCGCCAGCCGATAAAACCTACATTTTTCATTGTGTTCACCCTGTCTGTTTAAAATCTTTACGGCAATAAATTTTAATTTCCTACTATGCAAACAGTAGAAACTGAAAATCTATCGACTACCTAAAACTGACAAAATATCAACCAGTGTGCAAGTGAATTTCATAACTATTAATGTGAATATTAGTAACTTCGCTAATATTCACTTATTAAATTTCCAAATTAGAAAATTGCCTTTCACGATTAATCAATATCTTGAATAGCACATACTGATTAAAATCGCCTCCCTGTTTTTCATCTGGATACTGTTACCCCATGATCAAATATGTCCTTTTTAGCTTCTGGATAGTGCTCATCTATCCACTTGGCGTCGACCTGCACCTTACTGGCATTCCATTAATTGCTGCTGATTTACAGGCAAGTGAAAGCCAGTTGCACATTGCGTTTTCTATTTATTTGGCAGGCATGGCATCAACCATGTTAATTGCAGGATGGTGTTCAGATCATATAGGCCGAAAACCTGTTGTTTTAGTGGGTGCTTTCATGTTTGCTATCGCATCCATCATGGCAGGCTCAGCAACAACGGTAAATGTATTCTTAAGTGCCCGTTTTTTACAGGGGATCGGCGCAGGTTTTTGCTATGTCGTAACCTTTGCTATTTTGCGTGATGTATTATCAGCCAGAGTCAGAACCAAAGTACTATCAATGATGAATGGTGTTACCTGCATTGCGCCTGTACTCGCACCTGTGATCGGTTTTGGTATTCTACTGTTCTATCATTGGTCAGTCATGTTCTACTTTATGGCAGCTTACGCGATCATTAGTATTCTGTTTTGTTTAATTGGGATAAAAGAAACCAAACCCTCTATCAGCAAGCAAACACAAAATACGGCAACGGCCCCCCTTGCTGATGAGCATTTTCTCAATCTATTTTTTCTGACACGTTTAGTTATCTCTTGCTTTGGTATCGCGGTGATTTTGACCTATGTAAATGTGTCACCGATTATTTTAATGGGTAACCTTGGTTTCACGACGGGACAATTTTCAACATCGATGACTCTACTTGCGATGTTAAGTATGGCGACCTCGTTTTCTATGCCAAAACTGATTTCAACCTTTAAAAGCCAAACCCTGTTATATAGCGCGCTAAGCCTATTCTTATTTAATGCAGTGCTTTTATTGATCTATCTATTAAAGTTCGAATATATCACCCTGTTATTTGTTGTTTTTGGCTTATGTGGTGTCGGCTTCTCAATGCTATTTGGCATTATTATGAGCCAAGCATTGTCGCCTTATGCAAGAAAGGCGGGGATCGCTAGCTCAATCTTAGCTATTTCACAGTTAAGTTTCGCCTCTATCTATATTTGGGTTATGGGCTGGGCTGGCGTCGCTTCAGTACAGATGCTTTTTATTATCTTACTAGCAGCTGCTATTATCGGTATGGTGTTACTGAAAATATCTTCTCTGTCTAGTAAGGTCGCATCCCTTGAATAAACAATTGCATCGATTAGATTTAAATTTACTCGTGATTTTGCAATATCTTATCGAAGAGCGTAGCGTCACTTTAGCAGCTAAACGGCTGTCTATTACGCCTTCTTCCGTCAGCAAATCATTGGCCAAACTGCGCCAGTGGTTTGATGACCCGCTGTTTATTCGTAGCCCGCAAGGGCTAACCCCAACACCATTAATGCACCGCATTGAAAAGTCGCTGCCTGAGTTTTTAAATTTAGCCAATTACATTGCTGAGATCCGCGATACAGAAAAACCTCGGGGGCTAAAATTCCGTTTAATGATGGAAGCGCCACTGAATTTGATTATGTTGCATGATTTATCGCTAAAGATTTTAAACCAATACCCTGAATCGAATGTTAATGTGCGTGATTGGGACTATAACTCTTTGGCAAGTATTGTCGCGGGAGATGCAGATATTGGGGTATTAGGACGAGAGAGCTACCATAAATCAAAAGAATCGATTAATGCCCTCCCTGATATTTTGAATTTTGAAGTGTTGTTTATTGATAGGCCGCTCGCCTTTATACGAGCTGATCACCCATTATTAGGTGAAGAATGGAACCTAACTAACTTATTGAAATACCCACATATCAGTACCGAATATGGCAACCGCATCCCTTGGGCCTTCGATGATGTACTGCACAGCATGGGTTTAACGCGTAATATTCAGCTATCCTATTCCTCTTTTGAACAGTCATTACTGATGACATCGCAAGCAGGGCACTCATTGTTAACGTGCGCACCAGGTTATTGCCAACACTATGTTAATAAATTTCATTTGGATTTAGTGTGTATCCCTTTGCCGCTAGAACCTGAAATTTATCAACAATTAGATATTCCTTTTTTAATGCTATGGCATAAACGAAATGCCTATAACTCCAAAACTCGCTGGTTAAAAGAACAAATAAAAAGCGGTATTGCCAACTTCATTAGTACTTAAAAAAAAACCATCGCGATACAGGACTATCGCGATGGATCAGGAAAACTGCTGTAGTTAAATCGAAGACCAACAGTTTCAAGACAAAATTAACGTTTCTTTTTACAGCCTTGCACCGCCTTAAAGCGGGGATTAGTTTTGCAAATCACATAAACACGACCACGCCGACGAACCACTTGGCAATCGGGATGACGCTGTTTAGCCGTTTTTAATGAACTCAATACTTTCACGTTTATTTCTCCTCTTTCGACAAGAAGCGAGCAAAACGTTTTTGGAACTGCGCTGTTTTTCCTTCTTGTGAGATCATTTTTTGTTTACCGGTATAGAACGGATGCGATTGTGAAGAAACATCTAGGGTGACATACGGGAAGTTTTCACCTTCAAATTCAATCGTTTTTTCCGTTTTAATCGTTGAACCAACTTTAAAGTACGCATCGGCACTGGTGTCATGGAACACGACAGTGCGATATTGGGGATGGATTCCGTGTTTCATCATAATGCACCATTTGTTATGTTATAATATAACAATATAGAATTTAAAATAACGATGCAACTGTTTTATGGGAAATACAGTGTGAATATTAATTAACTCTGTATTTTTGCTGAAAAAATAAAATTAGGAATATGACCGTTCTTTAAAGACGTGATCAAAACTCGCCTCTTATTCACACTCCGCAAATAAATCTTAAAACACTCATTCAACCCGCCAAGAACTTTTGTATAATTAAACAATCACATATTTAATATACATTATTTATCAAATAGATATAAAATAATTAACGATAAGTAAACCTTCGAGGGAAACCAAAATGTACTATGGCTTTGATATGGGCGGTACAAAAATTGAACTGGCGGTGTTTGATGAATCACTTAACCCTATTTGGCAAAAGCGAGTTCCCACCCCAAAAGAAGATTATCAAGAACTTCTAAATGTCTTTCAGAGTCTTACAGAAGAAGCTGATGCCAAATTTGATTGCATTGGCAAAATCGGAGTAGGCGTACCAGGTATTGTTAATCACCAAACAGGCACTGTTTTTACCACCAACGTTCCCGCAGCAAAATATAAGCCGCTGATCCCAGATCTCACCAACACACTACAACGCCCCGTAAAAGTAGAAAACGATGCAAACTGCTTTGCACTATCAGAAGCATGGGCAACAGATTTTCAACACTATCCAACCGTGCTTGGGCTAATTTTAGGCACCGGTGTTGGAGGTGGTTTTATCTCTAATGGTAAAGTTCTATCTGGAAAAAATGGTATTGCTGGTGAAATTGGTCACATGAATATCACTTTGCAAGGAGCTCAACATTTAGGTGATCGTGTACCTCAAATAGCCTGTGGTTGCGGAAAAACAGCCTGTTTTGAAACCTACTTAGCAGGCCCTGGCTTCGAACGTATTTATCATGCTTTTAGCGGAGAAAAACGATCCGCAATTGAAATTATTCAGCGCTACCAACAAGGTGATCTGACCGCAAAACAACATGTTGAACGTTACATTGATTTATTAGGCATGTTTTTAGGACAAATCATTACCGTATTAGATCCTGATTTAATTGTTCTTGGTGGTGGATTATCGCAATTTGACGGTATCTACTCATTATTACCAAATGTGATACCTAAATACTTATATGGCACAGCCACTGTTCCTGCTATAGAAAGGGCAAGATATGGAGAATCTGGTGGTGCAAGAGGAGCTGCTTGTTTAAATTTGCGTGATTAATTAAATTAAAATACTCAAAAAAAGCTTATTATTTTAGGTTAATTCAAAATCACACGGAGGTTTATTCCTCTGTGTGCCAATAACAGTAATAAATTGAATTTATTATCAATAAATTATTCACCATCTATTTATTCATTCAAATTAGTAACAACTACAAGCATTTTTCGGAGATTTTTTAATCATATAATTTCAGTAAGTTATAATATTTTATTACATATTAACCCACTGACTGATTATCTTTTTCTATCGATTGATGGCATGATAAAACACTGCTTATTGGATTTTTATCAGTTATTGATAACTCTGAATATCATTGATAAATAACTGATAAAAATCAGCTAGATAATAGAGACTAGTCCGATATTGAAAATCATCAAAATAGTTATGATTGAAATAAAGGTAATAGTAATAATAAAGCTACAACTCTAAATAAATATAGAGAGAAAATTTATGAGTTTGTTTCTACAAAACTGCCTGACCTTCCCTGCCATTATTTTTAGTGGCTTATTTATCATCATGATGTTTTATTGGGTTTGTGCGGCTTTTGGCCTGTTAGACATTGATTTATTTAGTGTCGATACCGCTGTTGATGGTGGAGGTTTTGATGCAACTGGCTTTGCAGGCTGGCTAACCAAGCTAGGGCTTGCTGGCATCCCTGTGACTATCATTTTGACTTTATTCACCTTATTTGGCTGGTTACTCAGCTATTTCAGCGTGCACTGGTTTATCCGTTTTATTGATATCACCCTACTGCGCTACCTCGTTGGTTTCGTTGTCCTGTTAGTGGCTTCATTTATTTCAATTCACCTGACAGCTTGGTGCTTAAAACCGTTACGCGAAAAATTGGCAAAATCTAGCCCGCAAAAAAGTGTCCATCAATTGATGGGTAAGCTAGCGACAGTGCGTTCGGGTGAAGTCACAGAGCAAAAAGGAGAAGCCATTTTAGAAGATGGTGGAGCCGGCCTGATTTTACAAGTTCGCGCAGCTGCAACCGAAAATCTAAAACGAGGTGACCGTGTTGTCATCATTAGCTACGACGCTGCATCACACAGCTACCTTGTTGTGACCGAAGAAGAATTTCGCAGTTTATAAAACTTAAATAATCAACGACGACATACCTAAACCCACGGAGAGAAAATATGGAATTGGCTGACCTAATGCCCTTTTTAACCATTATTGGGGGCATAATTATAGTCATACTGGGCTTCTTTGGGCTATTCAAAGCCTTCTATATCAAAGTCCCGCAAGGAACTGCGCTTATTGTCAACGACATGTCGTCGCAGCCAAAAGTACATTTTACCGGTGCCTTAGTTTACCCCGTCATCTACAAAAAAGAGTTCATGCGTATCTCTCTTTTGACTTTAGAAGTTGACCGCCGTGGTAAAGATGGCCTGATCTGCCAAGACAACCTACGTGCAGACATTACCGTTGCCTTCTACCTTCGCGTTAACGAAACCACTGAAGACGTGTTAAAAGTGGCTAAAGCGATTGGCGTTGAGCGTGCCTCTGACCATCAAGCAGTCAGTTCGCTGTTTAGTGCTAAGTTTTCTGAAGCACTAAAAACCGTCGGTAAGCAATTTGAATTAGCCAAACTGTTTGAAGATAGACAGAATTTCCGTGACCGCATTGTGGATGTTATCGGGAAAGATCTTAACGGCTATGCACTGGAAGACGTGGCAATTGATTATTTAGAACAAACACCTAAAGCGGCTCTTGATCCAAACAATATTTTCGACTCCGAAGGTATTCGTAAAATTACTGAAATTACCGCAATCCATAATATTGAAACCAACCAAAAAGAACGTGATCAAGAGTTAGCTATTCAAAAGAAAAACGTCGAAACACGTGAGGCCAGCTTAGCACTTGAGCGCCAACAAGCAGATGCCGAAGCTCGCCAAAAACGTGAAATCGATAATATCCGTTCTCGCGAACAAGCTGAAACTTTGCGCGTACAGGAAGAAGAGCGTCTCAAATCCGAGCAAGCCCGAATTCAAACTCAGCAAGAAATTGAAATTCGTGAAGAAAACCGCATGCGTGAAGTGGAAGTTGCTCAACAGAACCGTACTCGTGCTGTTGCAATTGAAGAAGAACGCGTCAACCGCGCTCGTGATCTCGAAATCGTTGCTCGTGAACGTGAAGTTGAATTACAACGCATTGAAAAAGAAAAAGCGCTAGAAGAAGAACGTAAAAACATTTCCAATGTGATCCGTGAACGTGTGATCGTTGAGAAAAGCGTCGCCCAAGAAGAAGAGCGCATTAAAGAAGTTCGTGAAATTTCAGAGGCTGACCGTTTACGCCAAGTGACGGTGATCAATGCACAGGCAGAAGCAGAAGAATCTTTAGTTCGCCAAGTGAAAAAAGCCGAAGCCGACGAAGCGAGTGCCAAACACAGAGCTGAAGAAATCAGCACTATGGCGCAAGCAGAGCTAGAAGCTTCCGCAAAACAAGCTGAAGCGAAAAAGCGTTTAGCCGAAGGGGTTGAAGCCGAACATGCGGCATTAGGCCTTGCAGAAGCACGCGTACGCCAAGCAACCGCAGAAGCCGAAGAGAAAGAAGGCTTAGTACAAGCCAATATTACCGCTGAAAAATTACTGGCTGAAGCACGTGGCTTGAAAGAAAAAGGCTTAACTGAAGCACAAGTGATGGAAGCTAAAGCGCTAGCAGAGCAACAACAAGGTCTTGCTGAAGCCAAAATTCTTGAAGAGAAATTGTCAGCCCAAGCGCGTGGTGACGAACAACAAGCCAACGCCAAAGAAAAACTGGGTCTAGCTGATGCAAAAGTCCTTGAAGAAAAATTGGCAGCGCAAGCACGCGGTGAAGGCCAATTGGGTGCAGCACAAGCTGAAGTCATTCGCCAACGCCTGAAAGCAGAAGCTGATGGTTTAACTGACAAATTTAAATCAATGGATCACCTCAGTGATACTGCCCGCGCTCACGAAGAATTCCGTATGCGTCTTGAAAAAGAATTCGAGCAATCTATGGCTTCTATTGATGCCAATAAAGAAATCGCACGTGAGCAAGCTGATGTTCTAGCCGCTGCATTAACCAAAACCAATATCGAAATTGTGGGTGGTGATGGTAGCTTCTTTAACACCTTCTCTAAAGCATTAAGCTTAGGTAAAGCAGTCGATGGTTTTATGGATAAAAGCAGCTTCGCGAAGGAAAGCGTTGAAAAACTGATGAACCGTAAAACTGATCAGAAAATAGATATTGCATCATTGCTGAAAAACCCAGAGGTTCAAGATTTAATTAATGGGTTTATGGCGGCTAAAGGGGCTGGGCAACCAACAAAAGTGGTTGCAGAAAAACCGAAAGCACCAACCGATGATCTATTTTAATTAAAGAGTTTGTTTAAGGTATACCGAGTTTCGGTATACCTTTTGTCATAACCAAGGAAATCAGCGATACATGTCAATTCAGGATACGGATCACGAACAGGAAATACTGGACAGTGCAGTTGCACAAGGTGGCGCTTATGAAATATTACGCAAGCGCCTAACTGAACAAGGGCAACAGCTTCACCAAAAAGCCGCTCAACTCAATGACAGTCGTTTGCAAGAGTTCGGTCAAAGCCAGATGGATATTATTGGCCGTATTCGTATCCGCACAGAAAACAACTGCCAAGCAAGGGATATTGTTCGTGTCGGTGATTGGTTGCTATTTGGCTACAATGTCTTCCTTGGTTTAAAGCGAGAAACACATCTTGAAGATGTGTTTTCTCTGTATCGCCTGATTGATAATCAAGGTGAATTCGATGTCGAAGCCGTGCCTTATGAAGAAACATTCCTCAGTGACACACGTTTCGTTCAAGATTTTACTGAGTTATACACCTATTATAAAAATACTCAATTATTACAACTCGTTGAGCGCGACGGTAAGCTACTTGCCAGCTTCCAAATCGGTGATCGTATTACCGATGTACGCGTGTTTCGTTGGTCCATTTCCAGCGATAAAAGCAAAATAGATTATATTGATAACCGCGGTGAACGTGATATTGCCCTACCACCTGCCTATGATTTTGAGTGGGTTAAAACCACTCGAGAAAACACCGTAAATGGTCGTTTTCCTCACATCAACATCTTAGATACCGTTTTTGTGGAAACTATCGGTGGTGATCTCACCATTAAATGTGAAAACAATACTGAAGATGGGTTAGGGATATACCGCGAAGCGGTACTGGATAAAAACCAATCACTCGATGATGCTCAAATCGAATATGCACAAACAGGTAGTCTGATCCTGCTTAAAATCTTACCTTATCGTGAGGAAAGTTGGCGTTATTTGGTTTACAACACACTCACTCAAGCTGTTCAACGCATTGATGCTATTGGACAAGCTTGCGTACAATTGCCTGAAGATCACGGCATCATTTTCCCTGGTGGTTATTATCTACAAAACGGTGAATATAAAACCTTTGACCAACCAATGGATGGTATGCGCTTCCGCCGTCTACGTCGTTCACCGAATGGTGAAGATGTCCTGTATGTATTCTATTCACCAAACCAAGGTCGTATCGCCCTATTTAACTACAATCTGATTGAGCGGAAACTGGCTATTCCGTTGATCGGCCATGGTTATGCCATGCTCGAAGATGGCAAAATGGTACTGTTTGAAGGTGAAGGCGATGAAGCAACCCGTGTTCACCCAATGCAAGTGTGGCAAACACCATTCTATACTGAAGAATTTGCTGATCAGCAGCCTGCTCGAGGTGGCTTTTTTGGCAAAATCGGCAATGCTGACTTGGTACGCGGTATCTCTGAGATATTATATATCGCCAAAGAGATTGAAGGTAATCAAGTTTCCGTTGCTCGCTATGAACAACTCAGCCAACAACCAAGAAATCTACTCGATATTTATTACTGGCTCAATGATGAACAATGTTTAGGTATTGGTAAATTACTCAAAGAGATCACTCAAACCAGTGAGCTGGTGCTAGACGAATATGAAAAAGTAGAAAGTATTCGCCAACAATCAGCAAAATCAATGAATGAGGCAGTTAGCCGCCAAAAATCATTAATTTCACTGACATTACCCGAAAGTTGGCATGATATTCAGCAATTCGTTGATGGGCTAAATGCTCTTAGCGCACAACGTGGCCACCTGATTTCTTTACGTGAATTCCGCTATATGGATTTGACCAAACTAGGTCAAATGGAAGAGGAAATCACCCAAGCCCAGCAACAAGTTTCCCAAGCAACAGCCGCTTTTCTTGCCAGTGATAAAGCACTACAACCTTTTAAAGCACAGTTAGCCACCTTCGAAGAGCAGATGGAAAGTGCGCAAAACAGCGCCCAGCTCGACATCCCTATGAATGGGATGGAAACCATGTCTAATGATTTAGACATGCTATCGAATTTAATGGCATCGTTAAAATTTGAGGATGTAACACAGCAAACTCATATTATTGATGCGATCTCTCAAATTTATGCACAATTAAATCAGTCACGCGCACGCTTACAACAAAAACGTAAATCACAAAGCAGCGTCGAAACTGTTGCCCAATTTGGTGCTCAATTTCGCTTATTCAGTCAAGGTATTACCAATGCCTTATCGCTCTCGACCGATCCTGAACGTTGTGATGACCAATTATCAAGGCTATTGGTACAGTTAGAAGAGCTCGAAAGTCAATTCAGTAACCATGACCAATTTCTCGATGACATTTTAGCCAAGCGTGAAGAGCTATTAGAGACTTTTGAATCACATAAACAAGCATTATTAGATGACCGTCAGCGCCGTTCTCAAAACTTACAAACTGCGGCGGATCGTTTATTAGAAAGCTTACAGCGCCGTACTCTACGACTACAATCGCAAGATGAATTGAATGCTTTTTTTGCCTCAGATCCATTAGCGGCAAAAACCCGTGAAATCATTGAAAAATTAAGAGAAATCAATGATAACGTTAAAGCGGATGACATCGATGCTAAGCTAAAAGCAGCACGCGACCAAGCAATCCGTACGTTGCGCGATAAGACAGATATTTTTGAAGATGGTGGCAATGTTATTAAATTGGGGCCTCGCCATCGCTTTAGTGTGAATACCCAAGAGCTCGATCTAACCATTCTACCAAAAGAAAACCAGCTATGGTTGTACCTAACAGGTACTGATTTCCAAGAACCTATCGACAACCCACAACTAGCGGATTTACAACCCTATTGGTCAGCCACGTTAGAATCCGAGTCTGATAGCGTTTACCGCGCAGAATATCTTGCATACTCAATCATCTATGCAGCAAGCAAACGTCAAGATGGCCTTGACTACAATATGCTTAAATCTGCGCTATCAGTCCCTGATAAGCTAGATAAAATAGTGCGCGATTTCGCAGCTCCTCGCTATAAAGAAGGCTATGAGAAAGGGATCCATGATCATGATGCCATCGCCATTTTGAAAAAACTCATCCCTATTGGTGAAAGTGCAGATTTACTGCGTTATAACCCAACTTCGCGGGCAATTGCTGCGATTTTCTGGGAACAAGCACAAACGGATGAGTACCCAGCTTTATGGCCTGAGCGTGCTCGGACTGCCATGAATATTCAGCAACTATTCCACAATGATGATGCCTTACTTGATTTACAGGCTGAAATCGAAGCGGATATTAGCCTCTTCTTGCAAGAACACCCGATAACTTGTGAAGGTTATCAACAAACCCAAGCCGCTGAATATCTTAGCTTTGCCTTGGCTCGTACCCCAATCGAACTTGTATACAGCAAATATGCACGTGATCTTGTTTCAGCACTTCAAAGTAGATTAGAAGAAGCACATATGTGGATTGATTTTAATCGTTCACAGCAAAACCTTGCGGGCCGTTATTCACAACGCTGGGCATTGATCCAGAATTGGTTACAGGGGCTGTGCTCTATCACCGAGTTTGCCCATTTGCAGCCGTACATTCCTGGCGCCATCGCAATCATTATTTTAGATAAAGTAGCTTCCGCCCGTTACAGCGAAGCTGACCTTTATTTCAAAGTAAATGGCTTACTTGGTGAACATCCAACAATAGAAAATCAAACGCTCTCACTGAGTTTAGATAACTATTTCAGCCGTATGCGCCGCCAACGCAAAAAATTTATCCCAGCATTCCGCGAATATCAGTCATTGCGTCAGCGCATTGTGATAGAAGAACGACGTCGTTTGAAACTCCATGAATTCAAAGCACGACCACTCAGTTCCTTTGTGCGGAACAAATTGATCAACGATGTTTACTTGCCAATTATCGGCGACAACATGGCAAAACAAATCGGTGCATTAGGTGAAGGTAAACGTACCGATTTGATGGGGCTACTGTTAATGATCTCCCCGCCGGGCTATGGTAAAACAACATTAATGGAGTATGTTGCCGACCGCTTAGGCTTGATCTTTATGAAGGTCAATGGCCCCGCATTAGGTCACGATGTGCTGTCTCTTGATCCAGAACAAGCGCCTAACGCAACCGCAAGGCAAGAACTCGAAAAACTCAACTTAGCTTTAGAGATGGGTAACAATGTCATGTTGTATGTCGATGATATTCAACATACCCATCCTGAATTTTTACAGAAATTTATTTCACTCTGTGATGGAACAAGGCGTATAGAAGGTGTTTGGAAAGGACAAACCAAAACTTACGATATGCGTGGTAAAAAATTCTGCGTGGTCATGGCTGGTAACCCATATACTGAATCAGGCGAAGTATTCCGTATTCCTGATATGTTAGCCAACCGAGCGGATATCTATAATTTAGGGGAAGTATTGGGTGGCATGGATGAAGCCTTTGCATTAAGTTATATCGAAAATAGCCTAACGTCTAACCCGGTACTTGCTCCACTTGCACTTCGCGATCTCAATGACCTTTACCTGCTGGTTGATAAAGCAATGGGTAAATCAGTTTCAACTAATACCTTGAGCTATCCATACTCAGATGCTGAAATCAGTGAAATTGTTGCAGTTATCAGCCATTTGCTCACACTACGTGATGTGGTATTAAAAGTTAACCAACAATATATTGCGAGTGCAGCACAGTCGGATAAATATCGCACCGAGCCTGCATTCCGCCTACAAGGCAGTTATCGTAATATGAATAAATTAAGTGAAAAAGTTTCTTCAGTGATGAATGAGGAAGAATTGGAGCGTTTATTAGACGATCACTATCTTGGGGAAGCACAACTACTCACGACGGGCGCAGAAGAAAACTTACTGAAACTTGCTGAAATTCGCGGAGTGTTAACCGAGCAAGAAGCTGCACGTTGGCAACAAATTAAGCGTGATTTTATGAGAAACAAAGCACTCGGTGGTGACAATGCCGATGTGGGTGACCGTGTTGTTGCTCAATTAGCCGATCTGGTTGAAAGCGTGCAAGCACTTGGCCAGCACTGAATATGAAACCTTGGTTAAGCCAGCGCATCAAATTACTTATTGTTCTATCAGGGCTATTAATATTCATTCAGATTATTAATAGCCTAACAGGTGATGCATTAACGCGTTTTGGGATCATACCCAGAAGTTTAGATGGATTAATGGGGGTTATTTTTGCCCCTTTTATTCATGGCAGTTGGGGGCATTTACTCAGCAACTTACCACCGCTACTGGTTCTCAGTGCATTACTCCTTCACGGTCATATCCGTAACTATATCTACGCCTCTATATTTATTATTATCACTAGTGGTTTAGCCGTTTGGTTAGTCGGCCGCTATGCTGTACATGTCGGTGCCAGTGGTTGGATCTTTGGGCTCTGGGGCCTGCTAATTGCACAAGGTTTTTTTCGCCGCCAACTTTCTGATATCGCCATTGCAATCATTGTACTGTTTTACTTTGGTGCAATGGCATCAGGGTTGTTACCCGTACATCAATATATTTCAACTGAATCGCACATCGCAGGTGCACTATCAGGTTGCTTCTATGCATGGTGGATTAACCACCGTAGAAAAGGCGGCACTGTAGCCTAACCTTATTTTTCCTGCTTTACTCGATAAACACAGCGCCCAGCGCCATCAAGTAAATATTGCACTCTTTCAACTATGGTGTCTTGGCCCATTATTTCTTGAAATAACTCGAGTTCTGAACGACAAAAATTTTGGCAAGCCGTGGCCGCAGCACAAATAGGGCAGTGATTTTCAATGAACAACCAATCATCACCTTCTTGTTCAACCCTCGCCATATAGCCTTCTTCGCTACGAACATCAGCAAGCATTCGCAACTTTTCAGCAAAGGGCAACTTTCCACAACGAGAGAGATATTTCGCTTTCATCTCCCCTTCCCGTTGGCTAATCAATTTTTCAAGCCCTTCATCGCCAAAAATATTTTTTACAGAGTCTATTAATTGCAAAGCCAACTGGGCATGAGTGTCAGGAAAACGTTGATGACCTAACTCAGTTAATATCCAATTTTGCCTTGGCCTGCCAGCACCAGACTGTGAGGTACATTGAACACCTTCGACTAAGCCTAATGAAGATAGTTTTTGAATATGCTGACGAGCCGCTTCGCCAGTCATATCCAGATCTTTTGCGATAACCGCGGTTGATATAGGCCCTTTAGTTTTAATACAAAACAGCACTTTATCTACCGCTTGGCTAAGGTTTAAATTATCAAAGTAATTACTTGCATTAATCATTGCGTCACTCTAATATCCAAGTCAATACTTGGATATTACGTTTTTCTAACCCTCTCGTCTAGCAGGTCTCGCTATGAGCAATGATCCATCAACCACAACACAAGCCAAATGGGCTGATTTACTCAGTGGAACTAACGCACTATTAACTATCGCCCTTACGGGTGGTGTTGCACTCCATGCCATTAATATTTATATCGTGACAACCATTTTACCCAGTGTTGTTAATGATATCGGAGGGCTTGAATATTATGCATGGAATACCACCATATTTGTCGCGACATCAATTGTTGGCTCTGCGTTATCCAGCAAGATACTCAATAATCTAGGACCTAAATTCGCTTATTTGGCAGCACTGTTTTTATTTTCATTAGGCTCTATATGGTGTGCAACATCGCCATCAATGTTATCACTGCTAGCGGGTCGAGCATTCCAAGGACTAGGTGGAGGGATCTTATTTGCGTTAAGTTATGCCCTGATCCGTATTGTTTTTTCTGAAAACCTCTGGTCAAGAGCAATGGGGGTGATTTCAGGAATGTGGGGAATAGTCACTCTCTGTGGCCCTGCTATTGGTGGAATATTTGCTCAAGGCGGCCATTGGCGTTGGGCATTTTGGTCATTGATCCCTGTCGCAATCCTGCTTGCATTGATTGTGATCAGTCAATTACCGAGAAAGAACAATCATTCACAACAAACTAATAAGCTACCATTATTAGCCATAACATTATTAGTTACTTCAGTGTTAGCTATATCAATTGGTAGCCTCTCTAGCGATCTGTTATCAAACACCATTGGCCTAGTGATAGGTATTGGTATCCTAATCACTATTGCACTTATTGATGGGAAGAATGGAAAACGACTACTGCCAACAGGTTCCTATTCACTAAAAAATACACTTGGCGTCATTTATCTCACAATGAGTTTATTAGTTGGAGGGATGACAACTGAGATCTATGTTCCTTATTTTCTACAAACTATTCATCATTTCTCACCGCTATCAGCTGGTTACCTCACAGCAATTATGGCTGCCGGTTGGACAATTGGTGCTTTATTCAGTGCAAACAAAACTGGCCCGATAGTATTAAAAATATTAAGAACAGGTCCGGTCATCATATTTATTTCATTAGTTGTTCTCGCAATATTGACGCCTAACTTACAACTAGTACATTCAATCGTACTTTTCATTATTTACTTGATAGCGATGATGGGTGTTGGATTAGGCATTGGTATTTGTTGGCCGCACCTTGTTTTAAAAGTTTTCAATGCCGCTCCTGAAGGCGAAGAAAATCTTGCATCGTCTTCTGTTATTACCGTTCAACTGTATGCAACTGCATTATCAGCAGCATTGGTTGGTGTGGTTGTTAATAATAGTGGACTGATCAAGCCAGGAGGATTAGAAGGTGCGCAGCAAGCGTCAATTTGGTTATTTGCACTATTCGCTATCTGCCCATTCTTTGGCATGATGCTAATTAGAAAAGTGAAATAGCTTATTACTGACTGGCGTGGTGGCTAAATAATACCTATTTAGCCACCGCTATAACGTCTTAATTCATTAATGTGTTAGCAAAAAAAGAGGATTACGTAACTTTCGCTCAGTCTTCATTTCTTGCCCTCGATTATCATAATCAACAATTTCACTATTATTTTTCAGTTGCATCAAATTTAAATCTGTTAAGGGTATATCAGGCCCAAACAGATCATAGCGCTGATACTTATCAGCAAATTCAGGATACCGTTCTTGGTAATTAACAATCACACTCGCCACTAGCTCCCAAAATTGCTGTTCAGTGAATGAAAATGATTTACTTAACAGAGGTGGTAAAAAGCGGAATATGCCATTAAAAATATCGTTGAAAATATATTCAGGTTTTAGATCATCATCTATTTTTATTGACAGTAAAGATAAATTTTCAGGAATATCTATTTCTGCATTTAGAAATTTTATTTCCTCTCCTATATCCTTCATAAAGATGCTAATAGGTTGGTTATCTTCCAGTACTAAAATAACATTTTCACCATGGGGCATAAAAATCAGATCATAACAGAAGAAAGCATGTAGCAATGGTGAAAAATAGATATCTAAATAGCGACTCATCCATTCCTCTACTGATAGCCCTGAATCTTTGATTAATTCAGCAATGAGCGCATCGTTATTTTTATCAACATGCAGTAATGATGCCATGCTAATTATTTTTTGGTTCTCAGCTATTTTGTCTACAATAGATTCTCGCCATAAGCAAGAAAGCATCCCCTTATAAGGATGGGCGGCATGCCTTTCATCATCGAATACAGATTCAATTCGGCTATCCCGATAACCAATTGTGGCGATTTCTTTAATTACTCTAAAGCCTTTTTCTGAGAAATAGGCGTCTTGGGAAATCAGCGAATCTAACCACTCACAAATTACCGGTGATACTGCCATACAGCTTGGTGATAACGCTCTGATAAAACCCGAATTTATCACTGATAATGCGGTTTTTACATAACATTTTTCTGGGTGACTAACATTATACAGTGTTCGTATAGATTGCTGAGCTAAATAGTTATCTTCTCCTACCCCTAAAAAGATAATTTCTTTGACTGCAATATCAGGTGTAAACCGAGTTGAAATTTTTTCACGCCATTGCCATTGATGTACTGGCATCCAGTAGTAATCATCATTGATCACATCATGCTTATCCATTATTTTTCTAAATTTTTCAATTAATTGAACCGATAATTCAGATGCAATTAATTGTTGATAATCAATTGAAGATATACTGGAGAATTTAGCTTTTCTTTTGTGCACGGCTATCCATAAAACCTGTTGTTGTTCTGCGCACTCAGGAGCATATTTAAAATAATCAGTAGAATCGAAACCATAGCGACCATTATTGGCAAACATTAGAGGAAAACCCTCATTCATCGAAGCTTCGACGGTTTGGTAACTCGCATGCGCTAACTGTTTAGAGCTAAGTTTATTAGCTTGAAACTTATATGCCATGCTATTCAATGTTGCAATGACCTCATCTAAATAGATTGGCAATACTTTTTCATCAATAATAAGCTTATCTTTTAATTCTAAGATAAATGATAAAGCATCTAAATTCACATCTATCCCACTCTTGGTTTTTTCAATTGAGTCAATATCAATATCAAGGTGGTCTATCCAGTAATGGGTTGCCGAAAAAGAATAACACACATCTTTATCATCAATATTTAGAATGTATTTATTTGAGGAATACATTTCAGGATTAATAACTCTCTCATAGAAAAAGCAATTAAGCATTTTTCTAACAAGATAGCGGTTTGCCTGTTCCCAACTACTTTCACTTATATAATCCGTTATATTTAAACAAGACACATAGCATCCTTAAAAAATGGTTTAAACAGGCTATATATTAATGTGATAATCTAATTTAAATAAACCCACTAAATTTATTGTGTCGTAATAAAAAAGAATAACTGTGTGCTAAAAATTAGCACACAGTTTATATTAAATTTAATTTTTTCTGAAAAATAAAGGAAGCAATAATGTGCTGAGTATCAAAATAACCGTCGTTGATACCATTACACCGCCAAATGCTTGATCAAAGGCAACATTTGCTTGTGTGATCAAAATATTAGCGCTATCGCTCGGCAAACTTTCTGCAACGATAAAGGCTTCATCAATACTGTCATAAGCTTTCTCATCAACCAGTATTCCCTCAGGTAATGATAATTTCATGGTATAAATGGCGCTCATTAGCCCTCCCATAAAAGTCACTCCGAGTACACTACCGATTTCATAAGCCACTTCTTCAATAGATGCCGCCATACCGGCTTTACTATCTGGGGCATTTAACATAACCGTGGTTGATGCCGTGGTAAACGCAACCCCTAAACCAAAGCCAATTAAGAACAAGAAAGTTAATAATATTAATCCTGTCGAGCTTTGATAAACATAAGTAAGGCCGATCACCCCAATCAATGTACAAGCAAAACCAAAGATAGTGAGATATCTTTCACCGATTTTATGTAAAAATATACCCGCTAAAGGAGCCGCTAATACCGATGCTAATGGAATTGGGATAACATACATTGCTGCTTGGAGAGGCGTGTAACCCATCACCAACTGCAATCTTTGGCTTAATAACAATTCAATACCAACAATAATTACCATTGATAATATTGCCATAACAACGCCAGCACTAAAGCGTGGGTTAGCAAATAATTTAAAATCAATCATTGGCGACTTAGAGGCGATTTGCCTACGACCGAACATAGTCAAAAATGCACCACCGACTATCGCCGCGATAACAAATTCCCACCAATTTGTATAAGGTTTACCTAATTCTTTTAAGGCATAAATAGCGCCAATCAATCCAATCAGAACCAAACCTGAACCGATATAATCAATTTTCTGTGAGCCTTCACCGCCACATTTAGGAATTAACAAACAAGCAAAAGGTAAAACAAGCAATACGACCGGAACGTTAATTAAAAAAACGGAACCCCACCAAAAATGATTGAGTAAGATCCCGCCAACTAAAGGTCCAATTGCAGCCCCGCCAGAAGCAACTGCTGACCAAATACCAATTGCAAGAGCCCGTTCTTTTGGCTCTAAAAACACATGCCTAACAATTGATAGCGTTGCTGGCATGCTCATCGCCGCCCCAACAGCTAAAAAGCCACGTGATAAAATCAAGCTAGTTGCTGTGGGTGAAAATGCTGCACAAAGTGAAGCAATCGCAAATAGAGGTAATCCCATAAGAAACATGAATTTATGGCCAACACGGTCACTCAGCATACCCGCAGCAGGCAATAACCCAGCCACAATCAGTGGATAAGCATTCATAATCCATAGCTTTTCGGAAGATGTTGCTCCTAAATCATGAGTTAATCGAGGCAAAGCGGTATATAACACAGTGACATCGATAACGATGAGAAAGAGGACACTTGAAACTAAAAGTAAAATAATCCAGCGTTTGTAATCTGCTAGCATAAAATAATCTCTACACGTTAATTTAATCATTATTCATTAATGATCGTGCTATAATATAAATCCATACGTACGTATTGAAAAGAGGTTTTTCTAAATGGGACGTCAACGAACGATTGATCGTGATAAAGTACTTGATGCAGCTGAAGACATTGTCATCAAGCAAGGCGCTGCCGCACTGACTATTGATGCTGTTGCAAAATCAATGGGAATTTCTAAAGGTGGGGTTCAATATTGTTTTGGTAACAAAGAAGCGTTGATTGATGCCATGTTTGACCGTTGGAGCTACTCTTATGATCAAATATTTAATCGCGAATTAGCAAAAGATGATTCTCCAGAAAACCGTATCAACGCCCATCGGCTCGCAACTTATGAACACGACCAAACTGCTATTGCAAAAGGTGCTGCACTAATGGCTTCTCTGCTACAAACACCTGAATACTTAGAGAGTACCCGTGTTTGGTATCGTGAACGATTGCGCAACCTAGACACGTCAACGGATCAAGGGAAGCGTGCTCGTTTAATGTTCCTTGCCACCGAAGGTGCCTTTATATTGCGCTACTTTGGCTTAATGGATATTGATAATGATGAATGGGAATCAATGTTTAATGATATGAGTACGTTATTAAAAAAGTAACCTAACATCACTTTTTTATATAAAAAAGACTCCATTTCGTAAAAAATAAATTTTTTAATGGAGATAATTTCTTATGATAGTATTAGGTAACAAAATTAGTAGTATTGTTAAATTCTTTGAAAACATTGAAAGTAACAAAAATAATAGTTATGACAAATTAATTAGTGTGAAAAATACGAGTAAGCATAACATACATAATACTATCGTTAAAAACACCATAGGAGAAACTACAAAAATAACCTTTAAAAACAATAAGTCAACATCATCAACAAGCCCTGTTAGTAAAGAAATAACCACTAAAAATAACATTGGTGAAATTGATATTCTTTGTAATACACTAGAAAATTTCACTCTAAAAATGAAAAGTGATGATTCAAAAAATAATCCTAGAGAAAAAACATTACTAAGAAACTATAGCGATTATAAAAATCAGAAAATAATAACCATCAAAAAAAGCGATGATTTAGGTCATGGCTCTTACGGTCATGCGTATAGAATAGATAACTTTGTTATTAAAATTTATCATGATGTAGATTTTGAAAATGAGAATTATGCTGATCCTGAACGGTGCTCAAGAATATTAAATGAAACAAACAAAGATTCTGAGTTCTCACGTTCTATCACACTGAATAATGGGAATAAAATACTCGTAACTAAATTTATTGATGGTACATCTATTGAAGGGAAAGAAGCGCGTGAATTTGTTGAATCTCGAGGTCGTATCATTTTTGACTGTGATTCAAATGGTAATGTAATAAAAGATAAATCAGGAAAACTCTATTTAATCGATGCTGATTTAGTCGCAATGCCTACAGGACGATCCAGAACCCTTTCAATAGGAACCACTGAAATACACCATATGTACAAAGACATATATCATGACCCCAAATCAAAAGAGCGTTATTTTAATTCATTCCATCACAAAGAGATAAAATATTTATTGTAGATAATAATAGTTCCGGTTAACTCATTAAGTATAACCGGAACACTATCAATAATATTGATTTATTCAAATTTATCATAAATAGCGAAAAATGATTATTCCATTGATTTTCTTGATTTATTTACAATAATTCAACCATTTCTTTGCCTGTAAAATTAAAGGCAAATCAACCATTTTCCCGTCCACTTTAAACGCATATTGATCTTGAGCTTTATGTAATACCGCTTTAGACCAAGCAACCTGCTGCTCACTAATATCAAACGATTGTTTAATGATTGAAATTTGAGCTGGGTGGATAGCTAATTTAGCAGCAAAACCCAATGATTTACCATGTAAACATTCCGCTTCAAGTACTGATAACTCATCAATATCAGGTGTCACGCAATCAATAGGAGGCAAAAGCCCAGCAAGGCGTGAAGCAAGTACCACTTGTGATCTCGCAAATAATAAAGATTCTCGTGACATGTCACACTGCATATCCAATGAGAAGTCTAAAGAACCAAATGCCAAACGATAAATCCCTGAGTTCGCGATTTCATGTACGCGATGTAGCCCCCATGCAGTTTCAATAATAGCGATAATAGGCACACAGATATCATCTGGTTGGCCATAAAGCAGATGTTCTCTGACTTTATTAACCATGATAGATGACTCAATTTTAGGTATCACAAGGTGTGATAGATAAGGTAATAAATAATTATTGGTTATCCAATCAATATCTTTTTGATATTCCACACTATCAGGTTGGTTAATTCGAATGGCTATCTTGGGTGTTTGCTTATTCTGTTGATAGTTTGTTAGCCAACCCTGTATTTCTTGCCTAGCGATTGGTTTACGTAAAGGATGAACTGAATCTTCTAGGTCTAGGATCAATACATCTGAATCACTTGCGTAGGCTTTATCAAACAATTGAGGTTGATCACCAGGAACAAATAAATAAACCGTTGCATAATCAGTCATGATTGCACCTTTCTTGTTAATTATTTGAATAACTTATTTATTTCCTTTTGCTCACAACTGAGAATAAAAAAAAGAATAATTATCATTTACTATTTTTTTTTGTAATGCTAACGTTATTAACATCATCTTTCAAGTACTCCTATCTATATTCTCACATTAATGAACATAGATTACGTGTGCCGTTAATTAATTCATTTTCATAGCTTAAGAGGCTGATTATGATAAATAACCCTATAAAGAAAGTTGCTTTTGGCATTAATGAAAAACACTCTCATAATAATAGTCTTAGACGTTTTATTCATTGCTTGTTTTGTGAAAAACTCATTGATAAAAAGCAAGTTTATTGGGATATAGATCATTGTGGATATATTTATAAATTCAAAAAAACACCTTATAAAATCCTTTTTAATAATATGGATATATACCCCGCAGACACTTTTTTCAACTATGGGAAAATTTATTTAATTAATAAAAGCAATCAAAAGGAAATTATTCAAACGACAGATTATCTTCTAGATAGCTTAGAAAATGAATTAGATATATCATTTAGTCATAATAATATAAATAAATTAAAATCAGATATAAAAAATAGTATCCATAATGATATTAACGCACGCAATTACCGTGAAAAGTGGTCACAGCGAATTAACACTCAAATGGTAGAATGCAATACTAACTACCTAACCGATTGGGTTACTGATCAATATAGTATGCGTGATGCAGCTTTATTTCTTGATCAATGGGGGTCACTAGAAGGGCATCCCTATTACCCTACATGGAAAAGTAGGCCAAGCATGAGTTTTGAAGATGTTGCTACCTTTTCCCCTGAGTTTAATGCCACGGTCAATCTAACGATTATGGCATTACGACGAGACATGGCTTATGTTGAGTCACTGCCACATGTATCAAATATCCATGATTGGTTCCTTCAACAATTCCCGATTGTCGGTCAACAATGGGTCAAATGGCTAAACCAGCAAGGAGAAGATCCTCAACAATGGCTACCTCTTCCGGTTCATAATTGGCATTTAAACCATTGGGTAAAATCACAAGCGACATCATTGATTGAAGAAAAAATTTTACTCATTAACGGCCCTCAATTAGAAACAAAACCCACCATGTCATTTAGGACAATGCTACCAACAGATGCAGCCAATACTGCATTTATAAAATTACCTATCGCCGTTTGGATGACCAGTGAAATGCGTAGCTTGCAAGCAAAGTCTATTCATATGGGACCAAGGATCAGCCAATTAATCGATGATATTTTAAAACACGAACACTATTTCAATGGAAAAATGGAGTCTCTACGTGAAGATGTTGGTATCTATTACCGTCATGCTATAGAGCAAGATGATGCAGCAGGCCGCTTTCTTTCTGTGGTGTTCCGTTCTGCCGATGCTTATGAAAAAAATGCGCATTTACTGCCGATAACAGTGGCGACTCTATTTACTGATTTACCCTATCAACAGAAACCAATATTTACTGAACTAATTGAAAAATCGGGTCTAACACCTAGACAGTGGTTTAGTCATTATGCGGCTGTTGTTTTAGAACCTTGTATTTCAATGTTTTTACTTTATGGTGTGGCGCTGGAAGCCCACCAGCAAAATACTCAAGTTCTTTTCACTGCTCAAGGCATCCCTCAAAAATTTTTAATTCGTGATTATGGTGATGGACGGACTTTTTTACCTCTATTAAGCCAGCGAGGCTATCAGCTTCAAGCGTATCGTTGGCCAGGCATCTTACCAACTGTTTTTGAGGAAGATATTGAGCCCGTTCGAACATTTCTGATCGATGCTTGCTTAGTCAGTCACTTACATGAACTTGCCGTCCATCTGACACGCTTTTATCGATTGACCGATCATCAGCTTTGGTTGGAACTAAAAACAATTGTCGATGATGTTTTTAAACAACTCCAACCACGAATTGATGACAATTTATGGCAGCATGAATACCAAATATTTATGAATGCGCCTTGGCAAACTCGTTCGTTACTTAGTATGCATATTCAACAATATACTAATTATCGAATACAGCATGGGTTAACAAATCCGTTTCTGTTATTTCCATCAAATAAATAAAAAACCATAAAATAAGAAGGTGATTATAACGCTGTTCCCTTCATTTTATTAAAAATCAATTGAATGATAATTTAAATATGAAAAATAAATTAACGATTACACAATTTAAGCATACAGCTAAGCAGATAAATATATTTTCCACATGGTTATCTGTTATTATTGGGCTATCAAGTGCGATGGCAGCATACGCTCAATCTAATGATCAAAAAAATAAAGACAGTATATTAGTTACCACAAAAAGTAATAATAATCAGCAGCCTAATGACTTTTCATCTCGAACAATGCAAGCAGGTTTATTAGGTGATAAAGATATTATGGATATCCCCTTTAATATCTCTAATTACAATTCTGCTTATATGCAGTCACAACAAGCGCAACAAATTTCAGATATTTTGTCCCATGATACATCTATACAAATTAGCAGTTCAAAAGGTGGCCTTCTTGATTCCTTGTATATTCGCGGCTTTCCTATTACTGAAGGTAATATTGGCGAATTTGCCCTGAATGGAGTTTACGGTGTATCACCTAACTTTCAACTTTTAACAGACTATGCTGAACGTGTTGATATTCTAAAAGGCCCAGCCTCATTGCTGTACGGCATGTCCCCTGAAGGTGGAGTCGGAGGGGTTATCAATGTTGTTACCAAGCGCGCAAGTGCCCAACCTATTACACAACTCACTGCTCAGTACCTCAGTAATTCGCAGTTAGGGGGCAAACTAGATGTGGGTCGGCTCTATGATTTAGGCAATAATCAATACTTTGGTATTCGTGTTAACGGTAGCTATACCAATGGCGATACCGCCGTTGATCATCAAGAGCGTCGGCTTGGCGTTGGTGCAATCGCTTTAGATTACTCTAATGAACGATTCCGCGCTTCCTTAGATTTAATTACTCAAAATCAAAACATGAATGCCTCTAACCGGCCATTTTATTTAGGTGCTAATGGCGTTGTTCCCCCTGCACCTAATGGCGAAACTAACTTAGCCAGCCCTTGGACGTGGTGGAAATCCAATGATGATTCAGCATTATTACATATGGAATATGACGTATTAAGTAATACCTCTCTGTTTATGGATGTTGGTGGAGCACGCACTCGTATCGACCGTGTCAATGAGCAAACCTACACTATCCTCAACGACCAAGGAGATATTTCAACCTATATCATGAATTTTCAATCCAAAACCCAGCGTTATTCAATCGGTACTGGGGTAAAAAGCGAATTTATGACAGGGAATTTATCACACCAACTCGCATTACAGTGGAATCGATATTTTGATCGCTACAGTGTTGGCACAACAGCAGGAACACCTTATAACACCAATTTATTTAACCCAACGTATATTGATAAACAGATCCCCGCTTATCCTGAAATAACTAAACGCTCTGAAAATACGCTATCGGGGGTTTCTCTCGTTGATACTATTGGTTTCTTTAACGATGATTTTATGGTGACGCCGGGCATCCGCTATCAAAATATAAAATCTGATAGCTTTACTTTAGGGCAGCTTTCAACACGTTATGATGAGTCTGCAATAACGCCCCTGATTGGCGTCTTGTTTAAACCTACTGATGATATTTCTCTCTATGCTAATTATGTAGAGGGTCTAAGCAAAGGCAGTACGGCACCTATTGATGCAAAAAATAGTGGCGAAATGATGAAACCATTTCGTTCAAAACAGTACGAGTTAGGGGTGAAGTATGAACAACCATTTGCAATAACCTCTTTAAGCCTATTCCAAATTAGCAAGCCTAGTGGATCATTAGATCCTAACAGTAAGATTTACTCAGCAAATGATGAACAAAGAAACCGAGGGATCGAACTCAGCATATCAGGCAAACCGTTTGATTCGCTTCGTTTAACTGGCGGTGTTACCTATATCCAAGCAGAGTTGACCAAGACAGCTTCAGGGCAAAACAAAGGTAATGAACCTGTCGGTGTATCACCTTGGGTAGCCAATATTGGCGCTGAATACGATATCCCCTCAGTCTCTGGTTTAAGTATCAACGGTAATGTTAATTACCACACTCGCCAATATGTGAATAAAGAGAATACACACTCAATTCCCTCATGGACAACCGTTGATGTAGGTTCTGCTTATAAAACGACGGTTTCCAATACTCCTGTAACATTAAGGCTAAACATCAACAATATTTTAAATGAACACTATTGGTCTGGTGTTGCCTCTTATAGCACCTTCGCTCAAGGCTCACCAAGAACGGTAATGGGCTCAATTACTGTTGACTTTTAAGAGGTAAAAATCATGGTGGATCAAACTAACTTAGTCGATATCTCATCAGTTGTTCATCTATTACCCAAAGCAATCGCACCAACAGAGCTTCCGCCTATTATGGATGCTCTTATTCATCGATTATGTTTTGCTAATAATGAACAACTTGTTGGATTAGTTAAGCGGTATGGTTCGCCATTGAATTTAGTTTTTCCTCATACCATGAAGCAAAACATTCTAAAATTAAAAAATGTTTTTCAAGAAAATAGAGTAAAAGGATCTATTTTATATGGTGTGAAAGTTAATCAATCAAACATCCTAGTCAAAACAGCTATTGAAGAAAACATTGGGATTGATGTTTCAAGCCTTCATGAATGGAACGATGCTTACCAATATGGTATTTCACCTGAAAAAATCTGCGCGACAGGCCCAGCCAAAACAGATGATTTTCTCTGGCAACTAATATCACATAATTCATTGATCGTCATAGATTCTCTTGAAGAGCTACACGATATTCTACGTTTATTAAAGCCTCAATCACGAAAAGCGAGAGTGCTATTTCGCTATCAACCACATTCAAGCCATTCACGATTTGGCATGAAATATACCGCTTTTTCTGACGCACTTAAATTAGCTAAACAGCACGCCTGCTTACAGTGGCAAGGCATCCACTTTCATTTAGGTGGTTATGCGCTAGCTTCACGAGTACAAGCCTTTCGAGAAATATTACCACTGATTGAATTATCGCAACAATTAGGACTCCACATTCAAACAATAGATATCGGAGGCGGACTACCTATTCAATATGTTCCAACAGAACACTACCAAGCTTGGATTAATAATCAAACCACTGAAAGTTATCAAAATCATCGTATACCAACCGATTTTTACCCCTATGGTAATGAACAGTCCGCTGAACAGTGGCTTAATACCTTGCTAGGGAGTCAATGTACTGACAATGAAACCATTGCCCAATACATTAATAAGCGAAACATCACATTAACAATAGAACCTGGGCGTAGTCTTGTTGATCAAAGTGCCATCACTCTATTTCGAGTGGTACGTACCTGCCAACAATCCGAACAGCCAATTATATTTGTCGAAGGCAGTAGTTTTAGTGCCTGCGAAACATGGTTCAATTCTGAATTTTTACTCGATCCCTTTCATATAGTTACCAAACAATCAAAACAACAACCTATCCGTGCATGGATAGCAGGGCATAGCTGCCTAGAAGATGACGTTATCACTCATAGGCTTATTTTATTTAATACCCTTCCCCAAGCAGGTGATTTGTTAGGGTTTGTTAACACTGCGGGATACCAAATGGATTTGCTTGAAAATCAATTTCATCGGCATCCAATACCTTGCCGGTTGTATGCACAGGAAAACAATGTTGGGCAGTTTATCTTTTTCAAAGACACTAAATAGGTAAGCTTATGATCTACAGCAAAATCACTGAGTTGATCGGCAATACACCCATTTTACGTATTGCAGTCCCCCATAAAAAAAGTGCCCTATTTTTAAAAATAGAGAAGAACAACCCCGGTGGAAGTATGAAAGACAGAATGGCTCGCAACATGGTTGTTGCAGGCCTTAAATCGGGAAAAATTAAGCCGAAAAGTACCATCATTGAATCATCATCAGGCAACACAGGGATTGGCCTTGCACTTGCAGCCATCGAGTTTGATTTACATTTTATTGCTGTTGTTGATCATCACGCAGCTCCCGACAAAATAGCGATAATGAAGGCATTAGGCGCTGAAATTCGCTATGTCACCGGTAATTATCAAGAAAATGAGGTAGCCGTTGTCGAACGCCAACGCCTTGCCAGTGAACTAGCCTCTCAACTCCCTAATGCAACATTTATGAATCAATCTGATAATGCAGCAAACTCAGGTGGTTATGCTGCATTAGTTTGTGAACTCATCGAACAAGTTGGCAGAATTGATGCTTATGTAGGCTGTGTTGGTACAGGCGGCTCAATGACAGGGGTTTCTCAAGGGCTAAAATCTCATAACCCACAAACTATCACTGTCGCTGTAGAACCTGAAGGATCGATTGTTTTTGGGCACCCCGGCAAACCTTACTATCAATCAGGAACCGGAACCCCTGAAGGGGATGTAGTTGGTTTAGTACTAGACTACAGTTGTATTGATCATAATGCACAAGTTTCAGATATCCAAGCATTTGAAACCGCAAGGTTTGTTGCTAGCCGATATGGTTTATTGGTTGGAGGCTCTACCGGAGGAATTATCTATAAAGCTTTAGAGTATATTAATAACGATACTCTTCACGGGAACGTCGTTGCTATTGTCGCCGATGGTGGTGAAAAATACCTTAATACTGTATTCAACGAGCAGTGGCTCAGCTCTCGTAATCTAATCTCACCTGATATATCTCATCAACTTAATCATTGGCTCACTAATACTGTTTCATTAGAGAAGGCGAGCTAAGGGGGAAATCATGGCGAAAGATAAGCATCTTAATATCGTTATTTGTGGCGGAGGTCAAACAGGCCACTTAGCTATTGCTCTATTTAGTCAATATCCCAATATTAAAGCATCGCTACTAACCCGAAACACAAAAACAGTTGAACAACACCAACAACAAAACAACACTTTGTCTGTTCATTACAATAATGGTGAGATAGTTAGCTATCCTGTTGATCTAATAACCGATTCACCACAACAGGTAATACCTGAAGCTGACATTATTATTCTTACGGTTCCTTCTCATCATCAAGCAAGTTGGTTAGGTTTCATCTCCCCTTATCTATCTTCTTCAAAGATTGTTTTTATTGGTGCTATTCCTGGTATTAATGGTTTTGATTGGCTTGCAGAACAATTTTTTAAAGACAATTCTAATGTTGTAATTTGGGGGATGAAAGATGTCCCTCATATCGCATGGGGGCTAGAGCCTGGGGTGAAAGTTTGTTTCGGTGGGGGAAAATCAGCACTTTTCATCGCCTTTCATCATCGAGAAAATGAAGCCAATAAACAGCAGCTTCATAAATGGTTATCAAGGTTATATTCAGCGCCTATTAGCGTCCTTGATAATTATTTGGAAATCACCCTAACACCAGCAAACCCCATCATGCATAGCGCAGTGATCTATGGGCTAATAGGCCCATATGCTCAATGGTATGGAAAGTATTTTGAATCGCCTATCTGCTGGTGGAATGATTGTACAGAGCTCAGTGCCTATTACTTACAACGCTGTGATGATGAACGGCTCAAAATTTGTCGACATTTAATTGAAAAATTAAATATTTCGTTAGTCACAATAAAACCCTTAGTTGATGAGTTGCGCGAGTTTTATTTAGATCAAATTGATGACATGAAAACTCTTTGGTCAATACTTCGTACCAATAAAGCTTATTATGGAGTTCAATTACCATTAATAAAAAATAAGCAAGGTGGTTGGGTTTTTAATAAACAACATCGGGTATTTCAGGAAGACATTGTTTATGGATTAAGTTTACTGGTTCGTTTAGGTGAATATCTCCATATTCCACTCCCTTATACAAACGAAATATACACTTGGTGCATGGGCTATTTAGGAATGGATCCTAATATCCAACATCCGGCCTTCCGTGAAATCAATTTAACCCAATATCAGGTGAATTAGACGTGAAGCTACTGAAAAGCCATCTGATTATTGGATTCTTATTTGGTATCCAAATTGTTTCAATGGGAGCGATGGAAATGAGTGGGCCTTTTTGGCCTATTCATTTACAAAATAATAGCTCAGGCTGGCTATTATCATTTGCTTTGACGATGGTTTATGTGGCTCCAATGGCTGGGATTATGCTAACCAGCACTTTTTGGGGAAGAATGGGTGATCGTACGGGCAATAAAGCAATGATGATCCGTGCATTACTTGGCTTAGCGATTACTCAAATTTTATTATCACTTTGTAACGACCCTTGGCTAATTTTATTATTAAGGACAGTACAAGGTGCTTGTGCAGGGTATATTGCTCCAGCCCAAGCTTATGGTGTTTCTGTCACTCATCCTAGAAAGCGAACGCGACTTTTTGCCTTACTACAAGTATCTACAAATATCGGTTCTTTACTGGGAGCTCTTTGTGGCGGGCTAATCTTAGATTATCTCAATTTTTTCTGGATCAATATGATTGCAGGGCTGCTCTGTGCTGCTTGTGCAATCATTGTATTTGCTTTTCTACCTTCAGATAAAAAACCTCATCCAGTTTCTCAGGCAAAAAAATCATCTAACAGCACAAAAAAATATCGCCCTCAACAAGTTGTGAAACATCTTATGTTACTAATGGGGCTTTTATTAATGAGTAGGATGATCACATTACCCAGTTTTTCATTGTATCTCAGCCACACCTATTCAATAGACTACTGGGTTATTGGCCTGATTTATGGCTTACAGGCAATGGGCGTGATCCTATCGGCTCAATTATGGGCTAAATGGTTTGAATACCAATCAGTAGCTGTTTCATTGATTCGTTTAAAATGGATAACGTTCATCTGCGCTATTGTTGTTATCGGCCTTGCACTGACCCCTGCAATTGTTTGGTTTGCTTTACTGTATTTACTTTGGGGAACTTTGCTTGGTGCGACAACCCCTATACTTACTGCATTAATATCATCAGCGACACCCTCTGAACATCAAGGCTACGTGCTAGGTTTATCACAAAGTATCAATCAATTTGCCTCTATCGGAGGAATTGCATTAGGAAGCATATTGATACTATATCCTGGAATTGATTGGCTTTTTTATTACGTTTTCGTTGGTTATATCACATGCTTAATTACCATCACGTTACTGATAAAACATTCCTCTAATAAGGATCTATATGAAAGGAAAGCATAAGTTATCTAACAAAATAATATCGCTATTATTGTTTACATTAACCTTACTATTCTCTGCTGCAATTTCAGCAAAGCCTATCGTCGTTACTGATATTTTAGATAGAAAAGTCACTGTTAATGTTCCAGTAAAAAAAGTCATTTTAGGCGAAGGACGTATGCTTTACCTTGTTGCCATGCTAGATAAAGAAAATCCAGCCAAACGTATTGTTGCAATGGGGAACGATATGCAAACCTCAGATCCTGCAACATGGCGTCAATATAGTGAGCATTTCCCTGAACTTAAACAAATCCCAACATTTGGTGGTACAGAAAGACGTTCTTTAAACATAGAGCATGCATTAACTTTGCAACCTGATGTCATCATTATGAATATTGAAGCTAAAACCGCCATTGAAGAACAAGGGCACGATAAAGCATTACAGAAAGCGGGGATCCCGATTATCTATGTTGATTTTCGCTATAACCCATCAAAAAATACACCACCGACCATGCGCTTATTTGGCGCTCTCTGGGGTGAAGAAAAAACCGCTGAGAAATTCATTGAGTTTAGAGAAGAGCAGTTAAAGCGAGTAAGTGATGTGCTTGCACAAAATAACCCTCAAAAACCACGTATTTTTATTGAACGTATTGGTGGTTATACCGATGAGTGCTGTCTTACTTTTGGTGATGGTAACTTTGGCCGCTTTGTTGCCCTCGCTGGTGGTAACAATATAGGCGCAAACAATGCCCCTAACACCTTCTATATGATGAACCCTGAACAAGTGCTTGTTGCTAATCCAGATAAGGTCATTATTACCAGTGCCAATTTTTCAAAATTCATGCCTGAAGGCGATTGGATTGGCTTAGGACCTAATGAAGACCTTAATGCGGCTAAAATAAAATTAGAAAAATACTTAAAAAAATCCGCTTATACTGGTAGTAATGCTGTTAAAAACCGACAGTTTTATGCTATTTGGCATCAATTTTATAACAGTCCTTATGATTTTATTGCCATACAGCAGCTAGCTCACTGGATCCACCCAGAGCTATTTGCTGATTTAAATGCAGATAAAACATTTAAAACATTCTATGAAACATTTTTATCTATTCCTTATGAACCTGGATACTTTGTGAGCTTAGAAAACCATTAATTACTCTCTATATAATTTGAGTTGCAGTCACGCATTATGCTGCAACTTAAAATATAACGAGTTTTATTGATAAAGGTGATGTTATGACTAGCAATACCTACCATATTGAATTGAAACCAATACAATTTCTTTGCTCATCAGAAGAAACAGATGATCAGCATATTGATTATCTAAGCAATAAAATTGCCAGTGATGGAACTTGGACAACCCCGATCCCATGTGAAATGCACACAGGTATTATTATGGATGGTAATCATCGCTATCAAGTAGCAAAACAACTTAAGCTCTCTCTGTTACCTTGTATCTTACTGAGCTATCAAGATAATCGAGTGAAAGTTAATCATCAAAATTCAGATCAACCTTATGATATACAAAAAATTTTTGAAGTTATTTTATATCAAAATAAATTACTGCCTTATAAAACCACCAAACATTACTTTTCTCCATTTTTGCCAAAAATCAATATTAATTTAAAATTACTATATTAATAAAAAATAACTAAAACACGATTTTTTAAATAATTAGTTACTGTTTTATGATATTACATTTTTTTTCAATACATACGAAAGGTAATTTATGTTATCAATAGACAAACCATATTTAAACTCTGTTTCTATAAGAAATGTCATATCAGAGCTTCCATTTTATTCAAAAATAAAATCAGTATCTAATATAGCATATTCTATTTATCGGATGATATTACCTCATGACATAGATATATTTAAAAAAGAAAAATCACAACAAAATGTTGATTATATTACAAAAAATGGTTGCCACATCGGCTCTGGATCATATGGGGTTGTTTATAAAATAGGTGACTTTGCAGTTAAACTACCACAATCAGCAAGATCATTTAGCACCTCTTATTCTAATTGTGATAGAACATCAAGAATATTGAATGAGGTAAATGGGAGAGACTACTCTCGAGCAAGCAAGTTAAAAGATGGAACGCCCATTCTAATATCAAAATATATTGATGGTGTAAATGTAGGCAAGAAAGAATCAGTAAATTTTATACTTAGTAAAGACAGGGTAATACATGATGCACATGTTGAAGGTAATGTATTAAAAATAAAAGATGGTACACTATATTTAATTGATGCTGATCATGTCACATTACCGATAAATAAAAGAAAAAACTCAATAGCAAGCGATGATTATTATAGTCAATATAAACATAAAATCTAAATAAATTTAATCATAAAATAAAAACCCGATTATATTTTCATATCATATAATCGGGCATATTTTCACTAATATTCAAAATATAGGTGAAAGCTAATGCTATTTACTCAACCGTTACCGATTTAGCCAAGTTACGTGGTTGGTCAACATCGGTACCTTTGATCAACGCAACATGGTAAGACAGCAACTGTAGAGGAACAGTATAGAAAATCGGTGCGATCAGTTCTTCAACATGAGGAAGAGGGATAATTTTCATATTTTCACTCACCTCAAAACCAGCATCTTGATCAGCAAATACATATAGTAAACCACCACGCGCACGGACTTCTTCGATGTTAGATTTTAATTTTTCTAACAACTCGTTATTTGGCGCAATAATAATCACTGGCATATCCGCATCAATCAACGCTAGAGGGCCGTGCTTTAATTCACCCGCCGCATACGCTTCAGCGTGAATATAAGAGATTTCTTTAAGCTTCAGAGCCCCCTCAACAGCAATAGGGAATTGCTCACCACGGCCAAGGAACAAGGCATGGTTTTTATCAGAAAAATCTTCCGCCAGCGCTTCAATCACTTTATCGTGGGATAACATGCTTTCAATACGCGCAGGTAATGCATGCAATGCATTAGCAATATCTTGCTCAAGCGCTGGGTTGCCCCCTTTAATACGCCCCATATACGCCACTAACATCAGCAATACGGTTAACTGAGTGGTAAATGCTTTCGTTGAAGCAACACCAATCTCTGCACCAGCTTTGGTCATTAGCGCAAAGTCTGATTCGCGTACCAATGAAGAACCTGCAACGTTGCACACTGCAAGAGAGGTCAAATAACCTAACTCTTTCGATAAGCGTAATGCAGCCAATGTATCCGCTGTTTCACCTGATTGTGAAAGTGTGATCATCAAACTGCCTTTACGATGAGCAGGTTTGCGATAACGGTACTCAGAAGCGATTTCCACATCACAAGGGATGCCCGCTAGTGATTCAAACCAATAACGAGCGACCATTCCAGCATTGTAAGAAGTACCACAAGCAACAATTTGAATGTGTTCAACTTGCGATAAAATTTCAGCGGCTTTAGGGCCTAATTCACTGAGATCGATACCATTGTCTTTACTAAAACGCCCTTCTAGGGTGTTTTTAATTGCTAATGGCTGTTCGTAGATCTCTTTTTGCATATAGTGACGATAAATACCTTTATCACCCGCATCGTATTGAACGTTTGATTCAATTTGTTCACGTTCAACAGCTTCGCCTTGCTGATCAAATACACGTACTGTACGACGTGTCACTTCAGCTATATCCCCTTCTTCAAGGTAAATAAAACGACGGGTAACAGGTAATAAAGCAAGTTGGTCTGATGCAAGGAAGTTTTCACCAACACCAAGGCCTATCACTAACGGGCTTCCCGAACGGGCTGCCACTAATAATTCAGGAGTACGACTATCCATAATCACTGTGCCATAAGCACCACGTAATTGTGGAATAACACGCTGAACCACTTCAACTAAAGTGCCACCTTTTTGTTGTTCATGATGAACAAGGTGAGCAATTACTTCAGTATCCGTTTCAGAGCTAAACACATAACCAAGCTGTTTTAACTCATCTTTCAGTTCTAAGTAGTTTTCAATAATACCGTTATGAACAACAGCAATGTAACCAGAGGTATGAGGGTGAGCATTGCGTTCGCTTGGAACACCATGCGTAGCCCAACGAGTATGTGCGATCCCCGTTCCACCTGATACTGGGTTTTTCTCCGCTTCTTCCGCCAGCATTTGAACTTTACCAACTTCACGCAAGCGTTGGAGATGGCCTTCATGGTCAACCACAGCCATACCCGCTGAGTCATAACCACGATATTCAAGACGGCGAAGACCTTCTATTAGAATTTCTGCGATATCACGTTGTGCGACAGCACCTACAATTCCACACATATTAATTAATTCCTAAACAAAGGGCTCCTGCCCTTATGATGTCGCTACCTGATTGTTATTGCAGCTTTGCTGCGCCCCGAGCCTTGTAGAGAGTGGGGTTATTTATTGTATATTTTTAACGCTAATGGAGGAGAAACATTGCCTCCCCCTAAAATTATCTTATTTTTTCTTCACTGGACGCTGCCAGTTTTTAATATGTACTTGCTTAACACGGCTAACAACCAGTTCACCTTCATTTACATCACGGGTAACCGTTGTACCAGCACCGATTGTTACGCCATTAGCAATAGCAACAGGGGCAACTAACTGAGTGTCTGAGCCGACAAATACATCATCACCAATCACAGTTTTATGTTTATTAGCGCCGTCATAGTTACAAGTAATTGTACCTGCACCAATATTCACGTTATCGCCAATTTGTGCATCACCGAGATAGCTTAAATGACCTGCTTTAGAACCTAAGCCTAATGAAGCATTCTTTATTTCAACAAAGTTGCCTACATGAGCTTTCGCTGCCAATTTAGCACCAGGGCGCAAACGAGCAAAAGGACCAACAGTACATTCTGCCGATAATTCAGAGTTTTCTATCACTGAATAAGGGCTGATCACTGAATTATCACCAATCACGCAGTCTTTAAGGATACAGCCTGATTGGATATGAACGTTATTTCCTAAAGTGACATTGCCTTCAATGATAACGTTTGTATCAATGATAATATCGCGCCCATGAGTTAAGGTGCCACGAATATCAAAACGTTCAGGATCAATTAACATCACACCAGCCAGTAACAGCTTTTCTGCTTGTTCTTTTTGGTAAACACGTTCAAGAGCAGCAAGCTGCAAGCGGTTATTAACCCCTTCCATTTCACTGAGACGACTAGGGTGAACGGTTTCGATCTTGTTGCCTTCTTTATGCGCTAACGCAATAATATCAGTGATGTAATATTCACCTTGAGCATTATTGTTATTAAGTTGCGCTAACCAACGTTTAAAGTCTTTACCGCTCGCAACCATGATCCCTGTATTGATTTCTTGGATCTTGCGTTGTTGTTCCGTTGCGTCTTTTTGCTCAATAATGCCAACAACTTCGCCATTTTCACGAATGATGCGACCATAACCTGTTGGGTTATCTAAAATAACGGTCAATAAACCAATACCACCTTCCGGTTTAGCTTCAACTAAACGTTGTAAGGTGTCTTGAGCTATCAGAGGAACATCACCATAGAGCATGATGATATCTTCATCATCTTGGAAGCTTGGTGCTGCTTGTTGCATTGCATGGCCTGTACCTAATTGCTCAGCCTGCAACACCCAATTTAAGTTTTGTTCGCCCAATTTTTCTTTCAGTAAATCACCACCATGACCATAAACAAGGTGGATGTCTGATGCCCCAATAGATTTAGCAGTATCAATAACATGCTGAACCATTGATTTTCCTGCTAATAAATGCAGGACTTTAGGCAATTCTGAATACATTCGAGTGCCTTTACCAGCAGCAAGAATGACGACACTTTTTCTTTGCACAGTCATAATTTCCTGAAACTCCAACTTTGGGGTGAAAGTAAACCTATTTCCTACCTAAAATACTACATATTTCGCACAAATAAAAAAGCCAGTCCGGAATTAACAGACTGGCTTTTCTTTATACTGCCGTCATTACATCAGCTTTTTAGTTAACTCGATCACTCGAAGTTTCGCTATTGCTTTCGCAAGCTCTGCCGATGCTTGAGCATAATCAACATCACCGTGAGCTTTACGGACATGATCTTCCGCTCTGCGTTTAGATTCCAGCGCACGCGCTTCATCTAAATCTTTACCACGGATAGCTGTATCAGCCAGTACGATCACACCATTTGGTTGCACTTCTAAAATACCGCCGGAGAGATAAATTAGTTCTTCTTCACCAAACTGCTTAGTAATACGTACCATGCCCGGTTTTATGGCAGTCAGCAGTGGGGTATGCTGTGGATAGATCCCTAGCTCACCTTCACTACCTGTCACCTGAACTTTTTGTACTAGACCGTCAAACATCTGTTTTTCAGCACTGACAACTTTCAGGTGGTATGTCATTGCAGCTACCATATCAACCTCCCGTCAGCCAGATTAAAGCTTTTTCGCTTTTTCCACAGCTTCTTCAATGGTACCAACCATGTAGAACGCCTGTTCTGGCAGGTGGTCGTAATCGCCGTTCAGAATACCGCTGAAGCCACGGATAGTGTCTTTCAGGGAAACGAACTTACCTGGTGAACCAGTAAAGACTTCAGCAACGAAGAATGGTTGAGACAGGAAGCGCTGGATCTTACGAGCACGAGCAACAACCAGTTTGTCTTCTTCAGACAGTTCATCCATACCTAGGATTGCAATGATGTCTTTCAGCTCTTGGTAACGCTGAAGGATAGACTGAACGCCACGTGCAACATCATAGTGCTCTTGACCAACGATGAGTGGATCAAGTTGACGGCTAGTAGAATCCAGAGGGTCAACCGCAGGGTAGATACCCAGAGAAGCGATTTGACGGCTCAGAACTACTGTTGCGTCCAAGTGAGCAAAGGTTGTTGCTGGTGATGGGTCAGTCAAGTCATCCGCAGGTACGTAAACAGCCTGTACAGAGGTGATAGAACCAGTCTTAGTTGAAGTGATACGTTCTTGAAGAACACCCATCTCTTCTGCTAGCGTTGGCTGATAACCTACTGCTGATGGCATACGACCTAATAGTGCGGATACTTCTGTACCTGCCAGTGTATAACGATAAATGTTATCCACGAACAACAGAACATCACGGCCTTCGTCACGGAATTTCTCAGCCATAGTCAGGCCAGTCAACGCAACGCGCAGACGGTTTCCTGGTGGCTCATTCATCTGACCATAAACCAGTGATACTTTGTCCAGAACGTTAGAGTCTGTCATTTCATGATAGAAGTCGTTACCTTCACGGGTACGCTCACCAACACCTGCGAATACTGAGTAACCTGAGTGCTCAATCGCGATGTTACGGATAAGTTCCATCATGTTTACGGTTTTACCAACACCCGCACCACCAAACAGACCAACTTTACCACCTTTAGCGAATGGACAAATCAAGTCCATAACTTTGATACCGGTTTCAAGTAGTTCTGTAGAGCTTGAAAGCTCTTCGTAGCTTGGCGCAGCACGGTGAATAGACCAACGCTCTTCTTCGCCGATATCACCTTTCATATCAATAGGGTCACCCAGAACGTTCATGATACGTCCTAGAGTTGCTTTACCTACTGGTACTTCAATTGGGTGATCTAAGTTTGTTACTTTTAAACCACGGCTCAGGCCATCTGATGTACCCATTGCGATACAACGGACAACACCACCGCCTAATTGTTGCTGAACTTCCAGCACCAATTTTTCTTTACCGTTCATAACCTCAAGAGCATCGTACACTTTTGGTACTGCATCTTGAGGGAACTCGACGTCCACAACGGCGCCGATTACCTGGATAATCTTTCCAGTAGCCATCTTGAATCCTCTACGTAATTCGTAAACCTAGCTGTTAAACCGCGGATGCACCCGAAACGATTTCGGTAAGCTCCTGAGTAATGCTGGCCTGACGAGCTTTGTTGTAAACCAACTGCAACTCTTTGATCAGGTTTCCACCATTATCAGTAGCAGCTTTCATTGCTACCATTCGTGCGGCCTGCTCACTAGCCAGGTTTTCAACGACGCCCTGATAAACCTGCGACTCGATATAACGACGCAGCAGGGTATCCAGCAACGCCTTAGGATCGGGTTCGTATATATAATCCCAAGATTTTTTCTTCAATGTCTCATCATTACTTGCAGGTAATGGTAGTAATTGAAGAATAGTCGGCTCTTGAGACATTGTATTGATGAACTTGTTAGTCACCACATACAGTTTATCCAAACGCCCTTCATCATAGGCTTGTAGCATAGAGTTAACTGGGCCGATCAAATCAGACAGTGTTGGGTTATCACCCATCCCTGTAACCTGAGTGACAACATTGCCACCGACAGATCCAAAGAATGATACTGCTTTAGAACCGATCAAAGCCAAATCAACTTGAACGTTTTTTTCAGACCACGTTTTCATGTCTGCTAATAGTTTTTTGAACAAGTTAATGTTCAAGCCACCACACAAACCACGGTCTGTAGAAACAACCAAATACCCGACACGTTTAACTTCACGCTCTTCGAGATATGGATGTTTATATTCCAGATTACCTAATGCTAAGTGACCAATTACACTGCGCATGGTCTCTGCATAAGGACGGCTGGCCGCCATGCGTTCCTGCGATTTACGCATTTTGGACGCAGCGACCATTTCCATCGCTTTAGTGATCTTCTGCGTGTTTTGCACGCTGGCGATCTTGGAACGTATCTCTTTTGCGCCGGCCATTTCTGCTTCTCCTTATTTAACCAGACGGCCCATAAAAATTCATGGGCCGAATAGTATTACCAGGACTGGGTTGCTTTAAATGATTCGAGCAGTTGTTTCAACTTAGCTTCGATATCATCGTTATAGTTACCCGCCGGGCCGATTTGTTTCATAAGGTCAGCATGCTCGCGCAATGCATAAGAAACTAATGCAGCTTCAAACGCACCAATCTTCGCTAGTTCAACATCATCCAAGAATCCACGCTCTGCCGCAAACAGAGACAATGCCTGCTCTGCTACTGACATAGGTGCATATTGTTTCTGTTTCAGCAACTCAGTTACTTTCTGACCGTGGCTCAACTGCTTACGCGTTGCGTCATCAAGGTCTGAAGCAAACTGAGCAAACGCTGCCAGTTCACGATATTGAGCAAGTGCGGTACGGATACCACCAGACAATTTCTTGATAATTTTAGTCTGAGCAGCACCACCAACACGAGATACTGAAATACCTGGGTTAACCGCTGGACGAATACCAGAGTTAAATAGGTTAGATTCCAGGAAGATCTGACCATCAGTAATCGAAATTACGTTAGTCGGAACGAATGCAGAAACGTCACCGCCTTGAGTTTCAATGATAGGCAATGCTGTCAGTGAACCCGTTTGACCTTTCACTTCACCTTTAGTGAATGCTTCAACGTATTCAGCGTTAACACGAGCAGCACGCTCAAGTAGACGTGAATGCAGATAGAAAACATCACCTGGGTAAGCTTCACGTCCTGGTGGACGACGTAGCAACAGTGAAATTTGACGGTATGCAACCGCTTGTTTAGATAGGTCATCATAAACAATCAGAGCATCTTCACCGCGGTCACGGAAATATTCACCCATTGCACAGCCTGCGTAGGCTGATAGGTATTGCAGTGCAGCTGATTCAGATGCAGTAGCAACAACAACAATGGTATTTGCCAGTGCGCCGTGTTCTTCAAGTTTACGAACTACGTTAGCAACAGTTGATGCTTTTTGACCGATAGCGACGTAAACACATTTGATGCCAGAATCGCGTTGGTTGATGATTGCATCGATTGCCAAAGCAGTTTTACCTGTTTGACGGTCACCGATAACAAGCTCACGCTGCCCACGGCCGATTGGGATCATCGCATCGACTGATTTATAACCAGTTTGTACAGGTTGATCAACAGATTGACGTTCGATAACGCCTGGAGCGATAACTTCAATTGGAGAGAAGCCATCGTTCTCGACAGGGCCTTTACCATCAATTGGTTGACCGAGTGTATTCACAACACGTCCAAGCAGGCCACGGCCAACTGGAACTTCAAGAATACGACCAGTACATTTAACCTTCATGCCTTCCGCTAGGTCAGCATAAGGGCCCATAACTACAGCACCAACGGAGTCGCGCTCCAAGTTCAGTGCGATTGCGTAACGGTTGCCAGGCAGCGCGATCATTTCACCCTGCATAACTTCGGCTAAGCCGTGAATACGAATGATACCGTCGTTGACGGATACAATCGTACCTTCATTGTGAGCTTCACTCACAACATCGAACTGAGCAATACGCTGTTTGATCAGTTCGCTGATTTCGGTGGAATTCAGTTGCATATGCTCCAGTCCCCTTAAGACTGCAAGACGTCTGTTAGACGATCTAAGCGACCGCGGATGCTCCCATCAATGACGAGGTCTCCCGCACGAATGATCACTCCAGAAATAACAGACTTATCAATTTTGCAATTCAGCTTAACTTTGCGTGACAGACGTTTTTCCATCGCTGCAGAAATTTTGGCCAACTGCTGCTCATTCAATTCGCTGGCAGAAATGACATCAACTTCAATTGTTGATTCCAGAGCGTCACGCAGTTGAATAAACTGAACTAACACTTCTGGTAGCGTACTAAGACGCCCATTTTCAGCCATAATACGAATCAGATTTTGAACATGCTCGTCAATTTCATCCCCACAAACAGAGATAAACGTTTTAGCTAATCTTTCTGATGCAATAGAACCAGAAAGTAACTCACCAACCTGTTCATTGCGCGTCACCTCAGAGGTGAAGGCCAGCATATTCTGCCATTTTTCAACAGACTGGTTTTCCACAGCAAAGTCAAAAGCTGCTTTGGCGTAGGGGCGAGCTACAGTAGCGATTTCAGACATGCCCCTCCCTCCTTACAGTTCAGCGACTAGTTTATCAACGATGTCGCTGTTAGCAGCTTCATCCACGGAACGTTCGATGATCTTCTCGGCACCTGCGACAGCAAGCATCGCAACCTGTTTACGTAGCTCTTCACGTGCACGTTTACGCTCAGCATCAATTTCTGCTTGAGCTTGTGCGACGATTTTTGCACGTTCTGTTTCGGCTTCTGCTTTGGCTTCTTCAATCATCTGGTTGCGTTGTTTATTCGCTTGCTCGATGATGACTTGAGCTTCTGCTTTCGCTTTTTTCAGTCGGTCGGTTGCGTCGGTTTGCGCCAGTTCCAGGTTCTTTTTAGCACGTTCTGCGGAAGATAAACCATCAGCAATTTCTTTTTGACGTTTTTCTATGGCCGCCATAATCGGTGGCCATACATACTTCATACAGAACCAAACAAACAGGACAAACGCGATAGCCTGGCCGAGGATTGTTGCATTTAGATTCACAGACAATACCTCTTGTTAATTAATGAGTTAATGTTCTTAGTGTTCTGTAACAAAAGTTAGGCAACAGCGAACATTACATACAAGCCCAGACCAACAGCAATCATCGGAATAGCATCAACAAGACCCATTACGATAAAGAACTGAGTACGCAGCAGAGGGATTAAATCCGGCTGACGAGCAGCACCTTCTAAAAATTTACCACCTAGGATGCCGATACCGATCGCAGCACCGATCGCCGCTAAGCCCATCATAATAGCAGCAGCCATGTACAGCAGATCCATATTCAGGTTTTCCATGACAGTCTCCAGTTTGTTTCAGTTAAGACAATATTAATAGTGAAATTAGTGTTCTTCAGATGCCATCGAGAGATAGACAACAGTCAGAACCATAAATATAAAGGCTTGTAGCGTAATAATCAGTATGTGGAAGATAGCCCAAGGTAGGCTTAGCAACCACTGTGACCACCACGGTAGCAGACCTGCGATAAGAATAAAGATCAATTCACCTGCATACATGTTACCAAACAGTCGCAGACCGAGTGATACAGGTTTTGACAGCAGGCTTACCCCTTCAAGAATTAAGTTGATAGGGATAAAGACAGGATGATTAAAAGGTTGAAGAGTCAACTCTTTTGTAAATCCGCCAATTCCTTTCATCTTAATGCTGTAGAAGAGGATCAGGATAAACACACCAATCGCCATCGATAAGGTGACACTAACATCTGCGGTTGGTACTGCACGTAATGCAGGTAACCCGAGATAATGTTCAGCAATATACGGCAGGAAATCGATAGGGAGTAAATCCATAAGGTTCATTAAAAATACCCAGACGAACACCGTTAAAGCCAGAGGGGCAATAACTTTGCTCTTCCCGTGATACATATCACGGACTGAGTTATCAACGAAACCAATGATCAGTTCTATTGCAGTCTGTAACTTACCGGGTACGCCACTAGTCGCATTGACAGCAACTCTTCTAAATAGCCACAGGAATAATGCCCCGAGAACTACCGAGAAAAAAAGCGAGTCAATGTTCAACGTCCAGAACGTTGGACTAGCGTGGGGATCGACCAACTTAAAGGTACTTAGATCCAACTGAAGGTTTCTCAGGTGGTGACCTATGTACTCATTTGTAGTCATCACTTCTCCTGATGCAGACATGATGCCTCTTACCCTTTTGTAGTTTAAAAATACTTACCGTTTAAAAACGGCTGGTGCAACAATCTGAACAATTAGCACCGCTAAATAGGTCAAACCCAGTGGTGTCAATGACGCTTTGAACACACCGAAAGCAACAACTAACACAGTAATGGTTGTCACAACCTTTAACCCTGCTCCTAATGCAAAGAACCAGGCAATGCGGACAGGTTCATCCTCTTCTTTTGCTTTCTGGAAGTGGGCTAACAGCATAAATACGATATTTGGTAACCAGCATGCTAAACCACCCGCAAGAGCAGAGGCCCCCCATTCTATACTATTTGCACAGAAAGCCCCACTGAGGATCACAAAAGTTATTAGCTGAAGAGACAACAGCTTTACCGCATGCTTGTTGTCATAAAGGGATACAGACATAACTTTTTGTACTCCCAGCTGTTCTCAGCCTCAGAAACGCTAAGTGTTGTATAAAACTGCCTTTGCTTAAATGTGTCAAGAGACAAAAACGAGCAAATTATACGGGCAGGCGAAATGAATTCAATCAGTAAGTAGCGAAAAGGTGAATAAATATTTAATTTTTTCGAGATAGCGCAGAAATGTGGCAATAATAATTAATAAATAGTTAACGACTCGACACGTACAAACATTTTTTTGTGATTAATATCACAATAAATATTCCATTCTGCATTTATCACTCTTCACTTTAGAATATAGAAACAAGATATTTGAACAGTAAATCAAATAATTAAAAGTGATAGTTTTTAATCAAAAAAAAGATTTAATAAATCAAATATTTCATTATTAATCATTAGAAGCATAGTTGTAATTTATCCCAAATATCCATTTAGGGATATTTTTTAGTACCAAATGTTTATTTTTGATAGTTATTCGTTATTACCGTGTAAACATCACGTAAAATCCGAATTGATAAAACAGAGCACAAAATAAAAATAGCAGTAACATTGTAAATGCCACTGCTAAAGCTCTAAAAGATAAAATTTTATTGATAAAAAGCAACTTTATTTTAAGGATAAAATGACTAAATGCCGTTGCTCATCAAGTTCAGGGACTTTTAGCTCAGTGATCGATTCAACCAAAAAGTTCTCAGGTAGCTCAGCCAATTCTTCTTCACGAACAACACCTTTTAATGCGTAAAATTTCCCAGATACGCTAGGAAGATGGTGACACCAGTTCAACATGTCATTCAAAGAAGCAAATGCACGACTGATTACTCCATCAAAACCATTATCAGGTTGGTATTCTTCGACACGTGACTGAATTGGTTCTATGTTAGCCAATCCTAACTCATGCTGAACCTGTTTCAGAAAACGAACTCGTTTACCTAAGCTATCTAACAAAACAAAATGAGAATCAGGACGTACAATAGCAAGGGGGACGCCTGGTAACCCAGGCCCAGTACCAACATCAATAAATGATGTTCCCTTGAGTTGACCGTTCACCACTATGCTATCCATGATATGACGGATCAACATTTGTTGAGGGTCACGAACAGAGGTCAAATTATACGCTTTGTTCCACTTGTTCAATAATTCAACATATCCAACAAGTTGTTGTGACTGCTTCTCGGTTAATGCAATATTCGTCTGTTTTGCTAAACGAGTTAGTTGCGCTAATAAACTCATGGTTAAGCGCTCCTACGCAACATGCCTTGTTTTTTTAACCATACAAGCAAAATAGAAATAGCCGCTGGTGTGATCCCTGAAATTCGCGATGCTTGGCCAATGGATGTCGGTTTATGGTCATTTAATTTGGCCATCACCTCATTGGATAGTCCCTTCACTTGCTTGTAATCAAGATCAACTGGTAACAGTGTATTTTCATTACGTAACTGGCGTTCGATCTCTTCTTGCTGACGAGCGATATAACCTTCATATTTAACTTGGATTTCAACTTGATCAGCAGCTTGAGGATCAGTAATACCCGGAGCAAAACGGCTCAATGATGTTAACATTTGGTAGTCCATTTCAGGACGACGTAATAAATCTTCTCCGTTTGCCTCTTTAGACAGAGGTACAGATAATATTTGGTCGATTTCATCGTGCCCTTCCGCTTTAGGATGAACCCAAATATCTTTTAAGCGTTGACGTTCTTTTTCAATCAGCTCAACTTTATTGTTGAAATGAGCCCAACGAACATCATCAACTAGTCCTAATTCACGGCCTTTTTCCGTTAAACGAAGATCTGCGTTGTCTTCACGTAACATTAATCGGTATTCAGCACGTGAAGTGAACATACGGTAGGGTTCTTTTGTACCCAAAGTACAAAGGTCATCAACCAATACGCCCATGTAAGCTTGATCACGACGAGGGAACCAACCTTCTAAATCAAATGCGTATTGAGCAGCGTTTAAACCTGCTAATAAACCTTGCGCACCAGCTTCTTCGTAACCTGTTGTGCCATTGATTTGACCAGCAAAAAATAGTCCATTGATAAATTTGCTTTCGAGTGTCTGTTTTAGATCTCTAGGGTCAAAGAAATCATACTCGATCGCATAACCAGGACGAACGATCCGTGCATTCTCCATTCCTTTCATCGAGTGAACAATTTGCATTTGTACGTCAAATGGCAAGCTGGTGGATATACCATTAGGGTAGATTTCGTTGCTGGTTAAGCCTTCGGGTTCTAAGAAGATCTGATGTGTATTACGATCAGCAAAACGCATCACTTTATCTTCGATCGAAGGACAGTAACGCGGCCCGACCCCTTCAATGATCCCTGCATACATAGGGCTGCGATCTAAGTTATTACGGATCACATCATGAGTTTTTTCATTGGTATGCGTGATATAGCATGGCATTTGTTGTGGATGTTGATCCTGTGATCCCAAGAACGAGAAAACAGGCATTGGATCATCACCCAGCTGTTGGGCCAATTGGCTGAAGTCGATAGTACGTGCATCAATACGCGGTGGGGTTCCCGTTTTTAAGCGGTTAACACGTAATGGTAATTCTCTTAAACGTTGAGATAGTGAAATTGATGGTGGATCTCCTGCTCTACCACCGCTGTAGTTTTCTAAACCAATATGGATTTTACCATCAAGGAAAGTTCCTACGGTTAATACCACAGCTTTGGCTTTAAATTTCAGTCCCATACGGGTGATTGCACCAGTGACGACATTGTTTTCGACAATTAAGTCTTCAACTGGCTGTTGGAAAATCATTAAATTAGGTTGATTTTCTAAAGCAGTTCTTACTGCTTGGCGGTAAAGAACACGGTCAGCTTGCGCACGTGTTGCACGAACCGCTGGGCCTTTACTGGCATTCAAAGTTCTAAATTGAATACCGGCTTTGTCAGTAGCCATAGCCATTAGGCCGCCAAGTGCATCAATCTCTTTTACCAGATGCCCCTTACCGATCCCACCGATGGCTGGGTTGCAAGACATCTGGCCCAATGTATCAATATTGTGAGTCAGTAATAGGGTTTGACGCCCCATACGTGCAGCTGCCATTGCTGCTTCTGTACCGGCATGACCACCACCAATTACGATGACGTCAAATTGCTCTGGATAAAACATGTGTGAACCTTAACGTTAGAAAAATGCTGACTGTCGCATTTGAGGAGAGGGATTCTACTCAAGTTTTAAGGATAGACCAAGCCTAGTTGATCCGTGCCTTATTATATAAAGATCTTTTTATTTAAAGATCTCTTTATTAGATCTTTTATTAGGATCATCGATATCTGTGGATAACTGAATATTCACTTTAAAGATCATCAAAGTGTAAAGGATCATATACTGTGAATGATCCGTGATCCTTTTGCGTATAAGCTGGGATCAAAAAGGGCACTTATACACAGGCATCGGATGCATCAAAACTTATACTATGGATAACTACCGGTTAATACCGTGATCTTACCAGAGTTATCCACAGCTGATCGCTGTTATTTTGAACAAATTAAAGTTCGTTTGCCCAAATTTTAACCCATTCGCCAGCTGGATCCTCGGGAATTTCATGCTGCTGTACATCTATCTCTAGTGTTTCGCCGATCTTTTTAGCGCCATGATCCAATAGTAAAGAGTTCAATTTATGGATCGCACCGCAGAAAGTGTCATATTCAGAACTGCCAATACCCACAGATCCAAACTGAACTTTACTAAGATCAGGTGATCGACTTTCTATTTCTTCAGCCAGAGATTGAATACTTTCAGGAAGATCGCCTGCACCATGAGTGGAGCTCACCACCAGCCATAAGCCTTCATGGGGTAGTGAATCTAAATCTGGACCATGTTGCATATCGGTTTCATAGCCAAGTTCTTCTAAGATCTCCGCCATATGCTCTGCAACATATTCAGCACTACCCATTGTGCTGCCACTTATTAGGGTTACTTTTGTCATGGTGATTCCCAATAGCAATTTTAGGTCGCTATTGTACGCTGTGAATGAGCTGGGATCTACCTGTGGATAATGTGGTTATATAAATTTTTTTTTAAGGGCTGATTGTGCGCATGATCGGGTTCTGTAGCGAGATCAGGGTTTCTGTGGATTGAATTTCATCAATAGTTTGAATTTTGTTGATAAGTACATCTTGAAGGGAATCTATTGATCGACACATTACCTTGATAAAAATACTGTATTGGCCTGTGGTGTAGTACACCTCAACCACTTCTTCTAGGGCATCCAGTTTTTTGAGGGCGGTATGATAGTCTTTAGCACTTTTTAAAATAATGCCGATAAAACAGCAGACATCAAAGCCGAGTTGTTTAGGGCTGATATCAATACGAGTTCCCGTAATGATCCCCGCTTGTTTCATTTTTTCAACACGAACATGAATTGTGCCTGGGCTTACAGAGAATTTTTTAGCCAATTCTGCGTAAGCGGTTCGTGCATTTTTCATTAACTCGTGAAGTATGTCACGATCGAGATTATCGATCTGATAATTTTCAGGCATTATTAACCCTCTATTTTGACGATTTATTATTTTTATACCTATTTTTTTAGATAAAATAAATAACAAAGTGTTTTTTTAATGAAGTATATTGAATTTGTACCCCATTTTGTTGCTTAATCTACATATCGGCTAACACAGCTAACAAATTATGGGTGAATACAATGGACAAATCATTTATCGAACAACAACAGCAAATCAGCTTTGTTAAATCTTATTTCTCACGTTTGCTTGAAAAAGAGCTTGGCTTAATTGAAGTTCAAGGGCCTATCCTAAGCCGTTTAGGTGATGGTACCCAAGACAACCTGTCTGGTCATGAAAAAGCCGTTCAAGTGAAAGTGAAATCAATTCCTGATGCAACTTTTGAAGTGGTTCACTCTTTGGCTAAATGGAAACGCAAAACATTAGGTCGTTTCGATTTCAAACAAGGTCAAGGGCTGTATACACATATGAAAGCGTTACGTCCGGACGAAGATCGCTTAACACCAATTCATTCCGTCTATGTCGATCAATGGGATTGGGAAAAAGTGATGGCAGATGAGGAGCGTACACTTCCTTATCTGAAGCAGACAGTGGGTAAAATCTATCAGGCAATAAAACAAACAGAAGCCGCTATTAGTACCGAATTTGGGCTGGCACCGTTCCTGCCAGAACAAATTCATTTTATCCACAGTGAAGAGCTGCTACAACGTTACCCTGATTTAGATGCAAAAGGCCGTGAGCGTGCGATTGCTAAAGAATTAGGCGCTGTTTTCCTTATCGGTATCGGCGGTAAACTTTCTAGCGGGGAAGCGCACGATGTACGTGCTCCTGATTACGATGACTGGACCACTGAAAACGAAGAAGGCTTTAAAGGCTTGAACGGTGACATCATTGTGTGGAACCCTGTTTTACAAGATGCATTTGAAATTTCTTCAATGGGGATCCGTGTTAGCCCTGAGTGTTTAACTCGTCAGCTCGATTTAACCGGTGATGAGAAACGTATGGAGCTAGATTGGCACCAAGCATTGGTTCAAGGCAAAATGCCTCAAACCATCGGCGGTGGAATTGGTCAGTCACGCCTAGTGATGCTGCTTCTACAACGTCAGCATATTGGTCAAGTTCAGTGTGGTGTTTGGTCACCTGAAATGCGTGAATCAGTTGCGGGCATGCTGTAAGAGTATTAGCGACTAAAGCGGCGCAGTAATCTGCTTTTTAACCCGGTGTCGAAGCGCCAGATATGATCAAATATCTTCATGATGCCGGGCTTCCCATAATTTGAGACTGATACCGCATGGAAGCGGTATTTCCCTACCTTCTGTAGCGATCTTATTTTCTGTACTAATTCATCAGGTAAGCGCTGAGAGACGAAATCAGAAATCACTACCGCATCTGCATCAGCCCACAAGGGTGACTCCAACCTTTTTACGGTCTCTTGTAAGCAAGCTGCTAAGTCAGTGCCTCCACGAAATGTCTGATGTAAAAAACGGATGCACTGTTCTAAGCCATCTGTAGATAGCAGGTCATAGTGAACGATTTCGGTAGAAAACAACATAACGTGGCAGGAGCGATTATCCGCCAGCGCAATTTTCATTAAGGCAAGGCAAAATGCTTTTGCACAGCGTTCATTTAATCCACCCATTGAGCCGGATGTATCAATACAGACAATAAAAGGGCCTCTTGGCTGCTCTTCATCATGATGATGAGTAATAGGGCGCAATACATGCCTTTCCTGCCAACTCTCTCCTTGTAAACGATAGGTAAGGAGCCGTTTTTCCAGTAGCTTACGATAGAACTCAAACTCGATCTCTTCTATCCCTAGCATTGCCAGCTCAGCAGGTAATAATCTTAATATATCATCACTTTGCCCTATTCCATCAACTTGTTCAGGAACGGTTTCTGGCACTTTTTCCATAATTGTCATCGGCTCCAGAAGCACACTATCTTCTGGTAATGAACGTGCAGATTGGCTTCGTCCAAGTAATTGCGCAATTTTTTCTAACTCAGGTTGCTGACGCAGAAAATCACTGTAGCGATTTAATAATTTATCGTTATAAGCTGAAGCTGTATTGAGCCCTTTACTTAAATCCCATAATCGCCCAGCTGCCCTTTCGTTTTCCCCTAAAATTTCTTCTAAGTTCCCACTTAAAGCTAGTCGACGTTGTAGTTCGGCCAGTAACTGCTCTTTTTCTTGCTCTAATAACTCTTTATGTAATGTGGTAACTTGTAATATTAAGCTAATACGCCAGCGTTGGATAAATAAGCTCTGCCGAGCACTGCGATTATCGATTTTCCCTGAGCTTAACTTGCTTGCTTCTGCATAAAAAGGTGAATCAATTTTTTCTAATTTTTCGATTAGGGAAGGTAATTGATCAAAAAACAGTGTCGTTGGTTGCCCTAACGATTGTTGATAAAGCTGAAATTCTTCGGTTAATTGTGCTGGAACTAAAGCATCCTGTAGCTTTTGTTTGAGTTCTTTTTTCCATTCAGATAGATCTTTCAACAATGCTTTTTTTAGCCTTGGGTGCTTTTCAAAGAAAACGGCTAGTTGAGGCGTAGCGAGTAGAGAAATAATAATCTCTTCTATTAGTTGGCTTTCATTAACTGAAAGCAATAAGTCTAGCGTGGCTAAGCTAAGCATTATTGTCCGTCACTTTACCAGTGATTTGATTGCGTAGCTGTGACAGCTTTTCTGAAAGCTTAATAAAACTCCCTTCTATACCTGCTAGCCAATGAGACTCAATAAACAGGTTAGGCTGTTGTTTTTCAAATTGATATCGTACTGATTGAATATCCTGTTGGATTTTATCGAGTTTTTCTAACCACACTGTATTGTCTGTTTTATCAACAGAAGTTGTTGGCTGTTGTATATAAAGTGTCGAAGTTTGATGACTGACATCAAGTAATTGTATTTGATTTAAATTATTAATTTCAGCAGCGATTTCTTGCGCAAAACCAATACCATTGAGGTGAGCGGAGAGTGTTGTTCCTTTTGCTAAGAAATTGGTTAATAGCTTTTTGTCAGTGGTAATAAAGGTCACTTTCATATCATGAAGCTGTAATGGCTTATGTAAAAACAGCGTTACGCGGCCTTCTTTGATGTCTTCAGGTAAGGTATAGGTTGGGCGACGAGCAAACATTGGCGTGCTTTTATTCACTTTAAAAGCATTTTGATTGTTTTGATCTTGGGTCGAAGATGTCCATTCTTGATAGAGCATTTCCATCTCTCGTGACAATTTTCTTTGTTGCCATCCGTCTTCTTCTAGAATTGATTTCAGTAATTGAGGTAATGCATTCATTGATTGCATGTCATGCCATAAGCAATCTTTCAGCAGAATAATATCTAAAGGTGAAACGGCATTTCGACCATTAAAAAATGCGCTTGCCTGCAGTAAATAAACCGCTTTTTTCCAACGTCGGTCAGATACATATAAGTGTTTGTCTGTTGCGTCTAATTGTTGGCGTAGTTGGTAAATCAATTCAAAACAGTGATCGGTTAGCGTAATTTGAGGGATTTGCTGTTGCCATTCACCATATTCTTCATCGCTGATTTTTAAATGTTCTGGTACAAGTGAATCATCTGGTGATGATTTGCCTATTAGTAATGCACGAAAATTTTGTTTTTCTTGGACTTTATCAAGCCAAATACGCACTAACATCCTATCAAATAGGGCTTCTAGGCTATTGTCTGCATCGGGCAATTCATTGGAAGCAGTGACCAGTAGCCGCATTGGGATATTACTTTCACCATCGCCATTACGAAACTTGCGCTCATTAATTGCGGTTAGCAAGGTATTTAAGATAGCGGGACCTGCTTTCCATATTTCATCAAGAAATACCACTTCAGCATCAGGTAAATAGCCTTTAGTTAGGCGTTGATAGCGGCCTTCATCTTTTAAGGCTTGGATTGATAATGGGCCAAAAATTTCTTCAGGCGTGGAAAAGCGCGTCATTAAATATTCAAATGCATTAGCGTGGCGAAATGCATACTTCATACGGCGTGCTATTAAGCTTTTTGCGATCCCCGGTGGCCCTAAAAGAAAAACACTTTCTCCGCTTAAGGTTGCGAGTAGACATAAACGGATCGCATGCTGGCGTTCATATAGGCCACTTTCAAGATAGTTGCTTAGTTGGGCAATTCGTTCCGCTAGCTGCATGTTTTTTCCTTGATTCCTTTAATTATTAAACAAGCAATATGTTCTCTAGGTTATCGATCCTAAGGTAAATAGTGCAACGTATTTTGTCATTTTTGTTTTATTTCTAATAGTGAATCACAAAAACGATTCAGCCCTAATTAATTCAATCTATTCGTCTTTTGACGGATTTTTTCTGTGAACGAAACGTTTCGATGACGATCACAAATCTTGCGTAATAAGATTGAGTTGTTCAATTTCTTATCTATGATTAAGTTGAGCGAAACGTTTCGCTTATAAGGAAACGGCGGGAAAAATGAAGAAAGGTGTGTTGCTTAATGCCAATATTACGTCAGTGATTGCTAAGTTAGGCCATACTGACCATATAACGATTGCTGATGCTGGGTTGCCTATACCTCAGCAGGTTGAGCGGATTGATTTGGCTGTCACTCAGGGCTTACCTGATTTTATGTCTGTGTTAAGTGTGGTAACGCAAGAAATGCAGGTAGAAAAAGCGATTTTGGCGGGAGAAATTACCACTATCAACCCTCAAATGGAACAGGCAATATTGGCACATTTAAAAGCGTTAGAACTAACTCAAGGAAAACCTATTGAGGTGGAGTATTGTAGCCATGAAAGCTTTAAGCAGTTAACACGCGATAGTAAAGCCGTTATTAGAACAGGGGAATGTTCACCTTTTGCCAACGTTATTCTCTGTTCTGGTGTGACTTTCTGAGGTGTGTATGCAACCTTTATTAGAACTTATCGGTATTGATAAATCTTTTCCAGGTGTTAAAGCGCTCAATGGTGCCGCTCTTAAAGTTTACCCCGGAAAAGTGATGGCGCTTGTCGGGGAAAATGGTGCGGGTAAATCCACCATGATGAAAGTGCTGACGGGGATCTACAGCAAAGATGCTGGAGCTATTCGTTATTTAGGCAAAGAAGTCATTTTCCATGGCCCCAAAAATTCGCAGGAAGCAGGTATTGGTATTATCCATCAAGAACTAAACCTAATCCCTGAACTGACAATTGCTGAAAATATTTTTCTTGGCCGTGAGTTTGTGAATAGATTTGGGAAAATTGATTGGAAAACTATGTTTAGTGAGTCCGATAAACTCCTAAAACGTCTCAACCTTGATTATGACAGCCACCAGCTGATCGCAGAGCTTTCTATTGGTGAACAACAAATGGTTGAGATAGCCAAAGTATTAAGCTTTGAATCTCAAGTTATTATTATGGATGAACCAACGGATGCATTGACTGACACAGAAACAGCCTCATTATTTCGTGTTATTGAAGAGCTTAAAGCGCAAGGTCGTGGCATTGTTTATATCTCTCATCGTTTAAAAGAAATTTTCGAAATTTGCGATGATGTGACCGTTTTCCGTGACGGACAATTTATTGGTGAGAAGTCAGTTAGCGAATTAGAAGAAGAAACGTTAATTGAAATGATGGTTGGTCGTAAGTTGGAAGATCAATACCCACGCATTGATATCCCTGCTGGTGAAATTCGTCTACAAGTCGAAAACTTATCAGGTCCCGGTGTTGAACGGGCTACTTTTTCTCTACGCAGTGGCGAAATTTTAGGTGTTTCAGGGCTTATGGGCGCTGGACGTACTGAGTTAATGAAAATCATCTATGGCGCAGCGCCAAAAAAATCAGGTGATGTACGGTTAGAAGGTAAAAGCCTTTCCTTAAAGACCCCTCAAGATGGTTTAAACAACGGTATTGTTTATATATCTGAAGATCGTAAGCGTGATGGTTTAGTGCTTGGAATGTCAGTTAAAGAAAATATGTCTTTAACCGCATTGCGCTACTTTAGCCGTGCGGGGGGAAATCTTAACCATAAAGAAGAACAGCAAACTGTCGGCGATTTTATACGTTTATTTAATATTAAAACGCCGTCGATGGATCAAATAATTGGCAATCTATCTGGTGGTAATCAGCAAAAAGTGGCGATTGCTAGAGGTTTGATGACTAGACCTAAGGTGCTGATTTTAGATGAACCAACACGCGGTGTAGATGTTGGTGCAAAGAAAGAAATCTATCAATTAATTAACCAGTTTAAGAAAGAAGGGCTGAGTATCATTTTAGTCTCTTCTGAAATGCCAGAAGTGATCGGAATGAGTGACCGCATTCTTGTTATGCACGAAGGGCATATCAGTGGTGAGTTTTCAGCTAAACAAGCGACACAAGAAGTTCTCATGGCTGCGGCTGTTGGGAAAAGTTACGGCTCAGCTCAGGAGTTATCAGCATGACATCGAATAATACAACATCAAAGCGCTGGTTCACTAAAGAATGGTTAATGGAGCAAAAATCGCTTATTGCTTTATTAGTATTAATTGCCATTGTTTCGTCGTTGAGCCCCAATTTTTTCACGCTTAATAACCTATTTAATATCCTACAACAGACTTCAGTGAACGCGATCATGGCAGTCGGTATGACCTTGGTTATTTTGACTTCTGGGATTGATTTATCGGTAGGGTCATTGCTAGCACTAACAGGGGCTGTTGCAGCTTCGATGGTCGGCGCTGAGGTAAATGCCTTTGTCGCTGTTGCTGGTGCACTTGCACTTGGTGCTGCAATTGGGGCATGCACAGGTGTGATTGTTGCTAAAGGTAAGGTGCAAGCTTTTATTGCTACGCTAGTGATGATGTTATTACTGCGTGGTGTTACACGTGTTTACACAGATGGTAGTCCAATCAATACAGGTTTTAGTGACAATGCCGATCTATTTGGTTGGTTTGGTATTGGCCGTCCATTAGGTATTCCAACACCAATTTGGTTGATGATCATTGTGTTTGCCGCTGCGTGGTATTTATTACATCACACACGCTTAGGCCGTTATATTTATGCACTTGGTGGTAATGAATCAGCAACTCGCTTATCAGGCATCAATGTTGATCGCATTAAAATCATTGTTTATTCCTTATGTGGATTGTTAGCCGCACTTGCTAGTGTGATTGAAGTGGCTCGTCTTTCTTCTGCGCAGCCAATGGCAGGAAATGGATATGAACTCGATGCGATTGCTGCTGTTGTTTTGGGCGGTACAAGCCTTGCTGGTGGTAAAGGTCGTATTGTGGGGACTTTAATTGGTGCACTGATCTTAGGTTTCTTAAACAATGGCCTAAATTTACTAGGCATATCGTCAAACTATCAAATGATTGTAAAAGCCGTTGTAATTTTGCTCGCTGTACTCGTTGATAACAAAAAATAATACCCTACAGGAATCTGATTATGAAAATGAAAAAGTTAGCAACCTTATTATCTGTCATGGCGTTAACTGCAACAGTTAGTGTTAATGCAATGGCAAAAGACAGTATTGCGTTAGTCATTTCAACATTGAACAACCCGTTCTTTGTAACGATGAAGGATAGTGCTCAAAAAGAAGCAGATAAATTAGGCTATGAACTGATTGTGCTGGATTCACAGGATAACCCAGCTAAGGAATTAGCCAACGTTCAAGATTTAACAGTTCGTGGCACCAAACTGATGTTGATAAACCCAACCGATTCAGATGCTGTTGGTAACGCCATCATCATGGCAAATAAAGCAAAAATCCCTGTGATCACACTAGACCGAGCAGCAAATAAAGGTGAAGTGGTCAGCCATGTTGCTTCTGATAACCGCATGGGCGGTAAAATGGCGGCTGACTATATCGCACAGAAAACAGGTAATGATGCCAAAGTTATTCAGTTAGAAGGCATTACAGGTACTTCAGCTGCGCGTGAGCGAGGAGAAGGTTTTAGTACAGGCGCTAAAGAACATAAATTTAATGTACTAGCAAGCCAACCTGCTGATTTTGATAGAACAAAAGGCTTGAACGTCATGCAGAACCTACTCACAGCGCATCCCGCTGTACAGGCTGTTTTTGCACAAAATGATGAGATGGCGCTAGGCGCACTGAGAGCGCTACAAACTGCTGGTCGTGATGATGTATTAGTGGTTGGTTTTGATGGTACCAACGATGGGATCAAAGCGGTTGAAGGCGGAAAGTTAGGCGCCACTATTGCACAGCGCCCAGATCAAATTGGTATCGTTGGTGTACAAATCGCCGATAAAGTCCTAAAAGGTGAAAAAGTAGAGCCAACAGTTCCCGTTGAATTGGAATTGGTTGTTAAAAAATAAAACGTAAAAACCGCCGTTCTGATGAACGGCGTTTTGCTCTGCTGACTGAATAAAAAAGAATAAAAGGAACACAATGTTATGGGTGCAGCTAAACTTGTTGTTTTAGGTAGTATCAATGCTGATCATATTTTGAATGTTGGGCAATTTCCTCAACCAGGTGAAACTGTTAGGGGAAATCATTACCAAGTCGCATTTGGTGGTAAAGGTGCTAATCAGGCTGTTGCTGCTGGTAGAAGTGGTGCTGATATAACATTTATTGCTTGTGTGGGTGACGATAGCATAGGGCATAACGTCAAAAAACAGCTTGAGACAGATAGCATTCACATTGAATGTATTGATGCTATTAAAAATGAAACGACAGGTGTTGCGCTAATATTTGTTAATCAGCAAGGTGAAAATGTTATAGGGATCCACGCGGGTGCAAACGCACATTTAACGACTGAACGAGTCAATCATTATCAACAACAAATTATTGATGCTGATGCTCTTCTGATGCAATTAGAATCACCTATTGAGGCAGTACAGTTAGCCGCAGAGATTGCCAAAAAAAATAATACCAAAGTGATCTTAAATCCTGCTCCGGCTCAAGCTCTCCCCGATTCATTACTTTCACTGGTTGATATCATTACGCCAAATGAAACGGAAGCAGAGCATTTAACAGGTATTACAGTGAAGGATGATCATGGTGCACAAGCTGCCGCTCAAGTACTACATGATAAAGGTATTAGTAAAGTGATGATCACATTAGGAGCGAGAGGTGTTTGGTTTAGTGAAAAAGGTCAATTAGGCAAAATTATTGCTGGATTTAAAGTCAAAGCCGTCGATACTATTGCAGCTGGTGATACCTTTAATGGTGCTTACGTGACCGCGTTGCTTGAAGGCAAAAATGATACACAAGCGATTCGTTTTGCGCATGCGGCAGCAGCAATTGCAGTGACTCGGCCAGGTGCTCAGCCTTCTGTACCATGGCGCAATGAAATTGATACCTTTTTAACTCAACAGGAATAGCTTGTGGCAACAATGAAAGATGTTGCACGCCTTGCAGGTGTGTCAACATCCACCGTGTCTCATGTCATCAATCAAAATCGTTATGTCAGCGAAAGCGTGACATTACGGGTAAAAAACGCAATTGAGCAGCTAAATTATGCGCCATCTGCACTTGCCCGTAGCTTAAAAATGAATCGCACTAATACGATTGGGATGTTACTGACAACAAGTAATAACCCGTTTTATGCTGAAGTTGTTCGTGGTGTAGAGCGTAGTTGCTATGAGTTAGGTTACAGCTTGATCTTATGTAACACGGAAGGCGATCTTCAACGAATGAACCATAGCTTAGAAACCTTATTGCAAAAGCGGGTTGATGGCTTATTGATCATGTGTACCGAGGCACAAGGGCCATCAAAAGAAGTTCTTTCGCGCTATCCAGCAGTACCTACTGTGATGATGGATTGGTCACCCTTTGAGTCTGGGGGGGATATTATTCAAGATAACTCTTTTCTGGGTGGCGAGATGGCTACGCGCTATTTGATTGAAGCAGGTTTCACTCAAATAGCCTGTATTGCTGGCCCACAAGATAAATCACCCGCACAGGCTCGCTTTCAAGGGTTTATAGCTGCAATGAAGCAAGCTTCGTTACCGATCCCTGACGAATATATTATTTTTAGTGATTTTGAATTTGCTGGTGGCTTTGAGTCAATGAATAAGTTGCTGGCGCTTGAGAATCGTCCAAAAGCAATTTTTGCGGGCAATGATGCGATGGCTGTTGGTGCTTATCAGGCCATATTCCGCCAAGGGTTAAAAGTACCCGATGATATTTCGATTATTGGCTATGATGATATCGATTTATCACCTTATATGATCCCACCACTGACAACTATTCATCAACCGAAGGATGAGCTCGGTAAGCTAGCGGTTAACCAGTTGATTTTTAGAATGGATAATCCAGAAGCTTCTGCAAATGTTTTAGTATTGACGCCCAAATTAGTTGAGCGTCAATCAGTTAAACATCGTTAGCTTTTATTGGGTGTTTGCTTGGCTTTACTTTTTATGAGGTTTTGCCCATCATTTCTTTTCAGTAATAAGAAGACAAACGCAGAAAGTAGGGTAATAACGCCAATGGTGATAAAAGTATAATGGAAATTATCAACCGTATTTCCACCTGGTTTCCCTTCATAGAAACTCAATATTGCAGCACTAACCGCAATACCAAAACTGATCGATAATTGCTGAGTAACGGCCAACATACTGTTGCCTGCACTGGCGTTGTTATCGGTTAGATCAGCTAAACAGATAGTATTCATGGCTGTAAATTGAGTCGACATCACCATACCAAGAATAAATAAAGGCACTACCAGTAAATAGATAGACATAGTTGGTGATTGTAAGGAAAACTGCGCGATCATAAAACCGATAATCACAGTGACGGTAAACAGTGTATTACGATAGCCAAACTTAGTGAGTATGCCTGTGACGGAAGATTTCGCAATAATTGAACCAATTGCCATAGGTGCCATCATCATACCTGCGATCACCGCTTCGTAGCCAAAGCCAACTTGTAGCATTAACGGCATTAAAAAGGGAATACTGCCTGTTCCTAAGCGAGTGGCTATATTACCGCTGATACCGATACTAAAAGTTCGTGTTTTAAATAAATTCAGTGGGATGATGGCATGTTTAATGCGTCTTGCGTGCAATATATATAGAAGCAAGCAAAAGAAGCCACCAAGAACGATAGATATAGGAATATAGTTAGAAAGTGAATCATCACCAAACAAGTCTAAACTCACTGATAGCATCACTAAGCCGAAGCCAAATAAGATAAACCCAAGTACATCGAATTTACGTTTTGGCATTTTAAAATCAGGCATCGATTTTAAGGCGTATAAAATCCCTAATATTCCAATCGGTATATTGATAATAAAAATCCAATGCCAAGTGGCATAGGTTACCAGCACTCCCCCTAAAAGTGGTCCTAAAATGGGACCTACTAGGCCAGGAATAGTGACAAAATTTAATATTGGCAATAATTCACTTCGTGGGTAGGCGCGGATCAAGGCTAATCGTGCGACTGGCATCATCATTGCCCCGCCAATACCTTGGATAACCCGTGATGTGACTAAGAAAGTCAGAGATGGTGATAATGCACACAAAAGAGAGCCGAAGGAAAACAGTGAAACGGCAATAATAAAAATACGGCGTGTGCCAAACCGATCAGCAAACCAACCACTTACAGGTATAAGCAGTGCCACAGTTAATGTGTAACTCACAATTGCTGACTGCATAGCAAGTGGTGAGTGATGAAGACTTTTGGCTATATCAGGTAGCGCGGTATTTAAAATGGTAGCATCAAGGGCTTGCATGAAGAATGCCATTGCTGCAATCCACGGAAGACCTGACATGCTTTTGGCTGTTTTTAACATCGGTAACCTATTAAATAGAAAGTTAAAGCAAACATGGAAGTTATCGTGTTAGGTTTGTTTCCCTGTAATGGTTAATAACTTATAGCAAAGATCAAACGCTTTGGCGCTATTACCTTTTATTATGGTATTTGCCAGCTGTTTATGAATGCCAACTTCAATAACATCATTCTCTGTTATGGCATCAAAGTAAAACTGATAAACCGAGCGAAATAAATTCGCAAAAGAAAGTAAAAACGGGTTTGCACAAGCTTCATAAATGGCTAAATGAAAGCGGTGGTCAACATCAACCCAATGTTGCCTATCAAATTGCTTTGCGAGCAATAGCATTTCATTTGCTAACAATTTTAGCGATTGTTTCTGTTCGCTATTGGCATTTTGGGCTGCAAGATAGCAAGCTTGAGGCTCTATCGCTAGACGTACAATATGGAAATGCTTAATAACAACGGATTGCTCATCACTATTAATCCACCATTTCAGCAGATCTTGATCCAAAAAATTCCAATGTGAGGAAGGCATCACTCGTGTTCCTATGCGTGGACGAGCTAATAACATGCCTTTAGCCGCTAAAATTTTAACGGCTTCTCTTATTGCTGTTCGGCTGGCTTGGAACTTATCAGCGAGTTCACCTTCATTAGGAAGTATCGAACTGGGTAAATAAGTGCCTTTGAGTATTAATTGGCCAAGCTGTTCTGCTATAAGATAAGAAAGGTTTTTTTGCGAAGCAGTTTGCTGCTCACTAAATTCCATAATTAATCCCAATACGTAACTCTAAGCGATTATATTACGTGAGTAGACGGATAATTGCTGCTGAAATAATCAATTCTACGCTCGGTTTAGCTGATTTATCACCATGTTGGTGAAAAAAAGCGCAAACGAAAAGAAAATA